>NZ_LMUU01000276.1:44467-80616 GCF_009765775.1 Beijerinckia sp. L45 | reverse complement strand
CCTCCTCGTGGCAAAATGCCATACTTCTAGGAGGACCACTTCAGAGGGGGCAGACCAGCTGGGCAAGGAAGCGACGTGTCCGCGTGAACGGCGGTTAATCGGCCCCCCAATTTGCCGAGCGACTGCTCGTTGATGTCGGTGAGCGTCACCAAGACAGGCAAGGGCCTTGCCGTCGCGCCGTTCAAGGCACGTGGTCGCTGGCGCCTCCAGTTCGGATCGCATTGTAGTGCAGCCGCCAGCTCTCGATCATGATCCTGCGCTTGCGTTGAAGCTTTCACAGGTGCCGTTCTCGCGAGACATTCTGGGTGCCTCGTCGATCACGTTCAGGATGCGGACCGTGCGATTGTCATGGGTCCCGACGGAGACGAAACGCTTGAACGCAGGTGGTTGCCCACATATTGGCCTTGCAAAACAGGGGCCCCTCGTCGCAACGAATACCGCCTTGAGGCCGAGGTCGCTAGTCTCGCCGATTTCTTAGCCGCTGCCGCTGACATTGTTGCCGATGAAAACGGCTTTGGCGTCTAGCACGACCTTGGGAATAAGCCAGCCCGCGATCAAGATTTAAGTCACCTATGCCGGCGTGCCGGGCACGCCCGGGAACGCGCCTGACAAGTCTTCGCCCGCTTATGCGATAGCTTCGATGTGTTGTGTCCTTAACGCGCCAATCGTGAGATCTACAACGCGATTGACGTAAGCTTCCGGATCGCCGAACGGGAACGCAGGAAAGGTCAGGATCGCAGCAATAGCCCCGTGCACCGCCGTCCACAATAAGGTTGTCATAGCGTGCGTGTTTCCGGTTAATACGCCGGATTCAACGCAATCCAACGCCCGTTGGGCGCCAACGGCAAATGCGGCATTATCGGCTAACATCTGCTCCGGTCCCTTCCGTTCGCGTGGCGATTGAGCCTCCGGCGTCATAAACATCGTGCGGTAGTCGTCCGGATTTCGGAGCCCGAAGAGGGCATAGTCTATATACAAGTTCCTGAGGGCTTCGAGCGGATCATGGGATGTATGGCCGGCCAAACGCTCGGCCAGGGCGTCGAAACTCCGCTGCGCCAGAGCCAGCAGAAGCGCGTGCTTGTCGTCGAAGTAGGCGTAGAGGGTCATGGGGGCGCAATCGAGGTCCAGAGCAAGCTTACGCATGCTCAGCGCCCCAGCGCCGTCTCTCTCAACGATTATCGCCGCCGCATCGAGCACTCGATCGCGCAGCATTTCGCGATGCTCCCTCCGCCGAACCCGAAGGCTCATAGGCGGAGTGGACCCGCGACCGTCTACCATCCTGCAGCCATGTCTGAACCTGAGCCCTAGCCGACCATCAAAGGCTGGGCGACATTATGCTGTGCCTTTCGCGCGATGTCGCGTGCGAATCCGATCGTTTCCTCCACGAGGTGGCGCTTGACGAACCAAGGAGTGCCAATCGTGCGACCGAGGATCTCGACCACCCGTGGCATCTCGACGTCGATCTCGAAGCAGAAACGCGAAGCGGCAGGGCCGTCCGACGCGACCCCCATATGCCAGCGAACACCAACCTTCACCGGCACGACGTGCATGAGGTAGGCGCGACTCGCTTCCGACACCATCGTCACCTCGTTCTTCTCGGCACGTCGGGTAGCGTAATGCTGGATCAGCAAAGAGCCGCCAATCGACTCGACGTTGACCATTCCCAATCGCCTTTCCCCGCCAACGACGCCGATCGCCAGATGGGCGCGAGCGCAGGCGGCATAACCTCTTCGGTGAGCTCGAACAGCCATTCGGCCAGATCGATCGAGGAGGCCGGTATGCTGATCGAAACCTCATGTGAGAAATGCATTGGCTTTTCCTTTCGTACGCGTATATTTAAACATACGCGTATGGGAACAGCAACCGGTTTTTCCTGCTCGCCTCCGAGCTTGCTGGATACGACGAAGCCTCCTTATCGCATTCGACAGATGCCATCCTCACGCAACAATGCGGAAAATGCCTATGATCAAGTTCACGATACTATTAAAGCGAAACAGCGCCTTGAGCCGACAGCAGTTTGTCGATCACCACCGAAATATCCACGCGAGCTTGTTTATGTCGGTTCCGATCGTGAAGACTACCGTGCGTCGCTACGTGCAGCAGCATGCTGTCGAATTTCAAATGCCAGGCTTGCCTCCCGCTAATTACGATGGCGTCACCGAACTCTGGTTCGACGACATCGAAGCTCTGGGACGATGCTTTTCAGATCCGGAATACCTGGATCAAGTTAGGCCCGACGAGGCTTTCTTCCTCGATTTGCACGCCTGCGATTTCGTCGTGTCCGAGGAGACCAGTGTCTGGAATTCAGTGGCAATATGAATGTTCATTGATTGTGCTGCTCGAACAATAGTATGACAGCGAAATGCGCGCGGCTGCATCCTAAATCTATAGGCTTTCTGTCATTGCGCGTTAGCGTCAAGTCTGTTTAGTTGCGCAGGGGCATGCTTCTGTTCGTGATCGATGCTGTAATCGTCACATGATGCGATAGGCGTGAGACGAAGAACGACCGATCTCCGAAGCGGAGTTGCGTCGCCGCGCTCCCAGGCGTCCGCCGGCCTCTCTCCGCCGTCGTCCTAACGAGTACGTCCCTTGCGGGGACGATTCCGTAGTGGCGGCAGGCGGTGCTTCCCTTCCGTTTGGCTGTGGCGACGGCTGTCGCGGTGAAGCGGAAGTCGCTGCAGTCGCTCCACATCGATAAAGACGACGGCGATTTTGCGGGCAAGCGCCACCTTGGCTCGTTGCAGGCCGCGCCGTGCGCTGTTTTCAATATCCTTGAGCCGGCGTACCAGAGTTGAGCGCGCTGACAGCAGGGCACGGTGATCACGTGCATCCATGTACTTGACGTGAACACGCAGGAACCAGCCCCTGCGCGGAAGGTCGGCCTGCCCCGAGCATCATTGCGATCCGTCTCGGCGACCCAAGCTGAGAGCGCTGCCCGAACATGGCGCGTCTCCATCAGCACGGCGTCGAAGCCTTTCAGTTTCAGGCTTCGAACCAGCATTTCCGGGACCGGCCGCACTACCGACCCGAGCCAATCGAAGGCGATACGGTTTGCAGATCGAGCAGAACTTAAATAGCCTTCTACGTTCTACAAGATGGGGCCGTCGATCAGGCTGCCCCTTTGATTCTAGCGGATGCCTCGCAAAAACAGATCCCAAGCGCAATCGAAGAAGGCGTCCCGCTCAGCCTTATCCGCGAGGCCTTGACGCCCCATCAGCGCTTCTTGAACAGCCCATCCGGTACACAGCCCTGTCAATGCCCGGCGTATTTCCTCGAAAGAGGTGTCTTCACGAATTTGTCCCTTATCCCGAGATGCCTTCAACAGGCGCAGAATAACATCGTCGTAGGGGTCCAACGCGTCGGCCCTTACATTGGCAATGATGGTTGGAAAACGATGGGCCTCCGCAATGATCACGCGATAGACGGCTACCACACCTGGCGTTGAGGCTAAATCCAGCCTCGCTCGACACGCGCTTCGTAAAGCAATCATCGGATCAGGAGATGACGTTTCCGCTAAAACTGCACGATCCAGCAGCGTCTCAGCCAGCAAGTTTACCACGGCTTGAAACAGCGGTTCTTTGGACGGATAGCGGCGATAGATGGTGGTTTTGCCGGTGCCGGCGGCCTTCGCAATCTGCTCGATAGAGGTTCCGGCGTAGCCCTGCTCGGTGAACAGGCGCATCGCCGTAGCCAATATGTGCTGGTCCAATATCTCGCTTGCCTGTGCAACAGGTCTCCCCAGCCGTCGCGCATTTTCTTGTTTTCCTGCCATGGTTTTTTTCCAAGCAATCGTGATCAGCCAACATGTTTACATATTGAAACGATATCGTATCGTTCATATGTTTGCAGCTTCGAGATGATATCGAGGTTCAAAAATGATCAAGCAGTCCGAACATCGGTCCTATGGCTTTTGCCGCATCGACGTGCACGCACATTATCTGCCCCCGTCCGTAAAAGTGGCGTCGGTTCCTGGGCAGAACCACATGTTGTCGTCCCCGATGCCGTCGTGGAGCGTAGACGAGGCGATCAGCTTCATGGATCGCCATCATATTCATAGCCAGATCCTGTCACTGCCTGTGTCCACACCCGACGCAGACTTCCACAAGATGAACGACTACAGCGCGTCGCTTGTCGCGGAACATCCCGACCGTTTCGGTTTTTTTGCCTCGCTGCCCTTACCCGATATCGCGCGGTCCGTTCATGAGATCGGTTACAGCTTCGACGAACTAAACGCCGACGGGATCGTTTTTTCCAGCAACTATGGAAACACCTATCTCGGCAATGCCATATTCGATCCGATTTACGCCGAGCTCGATCGACGGCAAGCGGTCGTCTTTATTCACCCCGACACGCCGCCTGATTTTGAAAGTACTGCTTTGGGTCGACCAGGGCCGCTAATCGAGTTTCCGATGAACACCGCTCGAACCGTGGTGGATATGCTGTTCGCAGGCGTTTTCCGCCGGTACCCAAACATCCGGTTCCTCCTCGCTCACGCCGGGGGCGTCCTGCCGACCCTCGCCCCGCGTATCTCGTCGTTGGGCTCGTTGCCGTGGGTTTCCAATCCCCTTGGCCTCACGCATGGTGAGATGCTCGCGAACTTAAGTGGCCTCTTCTACGATACTGCGATTGCTGGCTCCGGTTCGTCGCTATGGCCAGTGGTCGAACTCGCGGGTCCAGATCAGATCGTGTTCGGTACGGATTATCCGCCCGCATCGGAAGGTGTGATCGCGCAAAATATCGAAGCCGTGGCCGCGTTCGAGGGGCTTACCGATCAACAGAGGGCTGGAATTGGCGCCAACACGGCCAAGCTGTTCCCCAGGCTAGCGTCCGCCGCTCGATGACGCTCGGTTAAAAGTCTGAATCGCGCACAGATAGCAACGAAGGCCCATGCACGATTTGCGAGGTCGTGATGGGCTATCTTCGTGCGCAGACCTCTTACGCGACGGCCGCCACGCGCGCGTGACGGACAGCATCTGCCAGCTCGTGAGATATTCGCTCGGTCCCTTGCCGTTCTTCATTCGCGCGAATCCTCGCTCATGAAGCACACCATGTGATGACTGGAAGTCTTAAGCAACAGACCGCGCTTTGACTGACAAATACGCTCGACACAGGAGCGGTAATTCGGCACGCAAAGTGGCCAGAAGATTAGGTCCTGCGCCACCCTCTATGACTGAACGCACGGTGCCTCCCAATATAGCAACCAGGATGTCGGCGACAGACGGAGCATTTTCGAAAGTGGCATCACGGGCACTTATCAAGACTCGCTCAATGGCCGCCCGGATGCGAGTCGATCCCTTATTGAGGAGATTGGCAATCTCTAAGTCAGCGGCAACAGCATAAAGCGCACGCGAGGTCGCAATGTCCCTGGTCTTGGCGGCCAGCCAGGCCGAAACCAATCCATCAGATATGACGGTCAGAGTATTACCAGCAAGTTGGTCGGCAGCAATTTCCATGGCTTGCGGCACGCCATCGAGTCTCTGCTGAAGCATCGCATAGAGAAGTGACTTCTTATCGGGAAAATATTGATACAGCGTCCCGACCGAAACGCCTGCGCGTTCGGCAACTCGCGTCGTCGTCAGCTTCGTTTGCCCATCGACCAGCAAAACCTGAATCGTGGCTTCAAAAATCGCGTCGACCGTCGCCGACGACCGCGCCTGACGCGGCGTTTTCCGAGGCTTTAGCAGTGCGGATGGCGGGACGGGCATATGCGAATGTCAAACCTGAAGGATCGCTCATATAATATGAGGGTGCTCTTTGAGCAACTGGGCGAAAGGTTATGAAGATGAACAACGAACACAAACGGATTGCTTTGGTCACAGGGGCAAATCAAGGTGTCGGTCTACAGGTCGCAAAAGAACTTGTGGCTGACGGTGTTACCGTGCTGATCGGGTCACGCGACTATGCACGCGGCGAAACCGCAGCAAAACTGATCGGGCCGGGCGCAATTGCGATACAGCTCGATGTAACTGATCAGGCTTTAATCGGAGCTGCAGCGGCGCGCATCGGCGAAGAGTTTGGACGCCTCGATCTTTTGGTCAACAACGCAGCCATCTCGCATCATCTCAGGCAGCCTGGAATGTCGATTCAGGATCACGCGAAGACCACAAGACCCAGCAATGTGCCGCTCGAAGAGATACGCGCTGTTTGGGAAACAAACGTCTTCGGTGTTCTCGCCGTGTATCAGGCGATGCTACCGCTCCTTCGAAAATCGTCCGATGCGCGCATCGTCAATGTATCGAGCGGTGTGGGGTCACTGACGCTCAACGCGGACCCTAACTTTCCTTACCGCTCTATGTTCGGTCCCGTTTATCCCGCATCCAAGACGGCTCTCAACGGCATAACGCTGGCCATGATGATCGAACTCGAAGGGTCGGGCATCAAGGTGAACCTCGTTTCTCCAGGGTTCACTAGTACGAACCTTAACAATTTCGCAGGAACCGAATCTGTCAAAGATGGCTCGCGTGAGGTGGTTCGCGTGACGAATCTCGGACCGGACGGTCCGACCGGCACCTTCACGCGGTGGGACAGTACAACGATTCCCTGGTAACCGAGAATTCAGCCTAAGCCCGGTTGTTTGGGCCACTCGTTCGAAAACAGACGCAGCGGCGCCCCACACCTGGACTGCCCGCCCACCGGGCGTGCTGCTGCCGGTAACGGCCGAAGCTGCGTTCGTTTGGAAAGATCTTGTCGTTGGGCCGCGCTCCGCTGGTGCTGAGAGTTAGTATCCAATCTAACTGGAAGTCGCCTGCCATCTTTGGGACAGGCGACTGCCGCTTGCCCAGTCCTAGACCGAGGCGAGCCCCGCGCGGAGGCGATGCAGAATAGCGAGGTGGGTCTCGATGGTTGGGACCGAAAGCGTTGCGACGCGACGGATGGCGGCATCGGCGTCGCTATTGATCGCCTGGCTGTTGTTTGCGAGCAGTTCCTCGTGGCCCTTGATCTGACCCATGATGTACGCGTGGTCGAACCTTGGACCACGCAGCAGGGCTAATTCGCCGACCATTGCGGCTTGATCGGGACGCGGGGGGACAGAGCCCGGCATCGCGCCGAGGGCTGCGGCAACGGATTGCTGTTCGTTGATCTCGAGCTGGGCGAAGTCGCGAACATGCACGCTATGGGCATGAACCAGCGCGAGCTTGCTTGTCTCGATCGAGAACTCGCCACTCACCAGGTCGGTAAGGCGGAACTGGTCTCCGCCTCCGAGCACATCGCTGCCTGTGCCAAGCGTGCCGCCGATGATGTCCGTGCCTGCGCCGAGGGTGCCGCCGACCACGTTGCCTGGAAGGGCGAAAAGATCGTTCAAGGGGCCGGCGTCTTGTAAGCATCCGCCGAAGGCCGCGGGTCAGATAGGTTTGGTGCGCTTTGCTCGTGGTTTAGGAGCCCAGCGCTTGGTAAGGGCGGCGATCGCGCTCTGATGGGTTGCGATGTCGGCAGGATGCGGGTCGAAGTCAGGCTCAGCCCATTCGAGCGCATCAGCGTGGCCTTCGTGTTGAGGATCGGCGATAGCCTCCAGGAAGTCAGCGTAGCCGGCCGGTCCGCCGATATCCTCGGGCGGGCATCGCCCGCTCGCTTCGATCAGGTTAGGATAGACCAATCCTGGAATGGCGTCGGTCAAGCGCTCGATCTTGATCGTGTGGCTCCAGCCGTCGCCAAAATCATAGAGATAGGTGAAGGTCTTTCTGCCGAGATCCTCGATAACTTTGTCGAGACGCGCCTTGCTCGCGTCGAGTGGGCCGTCACGCCAACTTGGGTCGGGGACGCTCCAGCCTGTATCATCAATGCAGATCTCGTAGAGGTGGCTATTGGTCCAACCGATCGCTGCCTGCAAAACGAGGTGTAGCCGATCGAGGCGGATCGAAAACGGCACTTCTATCCGGCGCAGCACGACCGGTTTGACGTCGTCGAGGGTTATCTTGAGGAGAGCGATGGTGTCGGCGGTCATGCCGCCAGTTTACAACACGTCGTATCCCGCGACCAACGCCACGGCAGCAAATCTGCGAGATCGGCCATCTTGTAATCGGCGATGCGAGCGAGGACGTCGGCCAGCCAAGCATGGGGATCGACGGCGTTCAGCTTTGCCGTCTGCAGCAGCGTATAGATTATGGCGGCGCGGTCCCCACCGCGTTCGGACCCTGCAAAGAGCCAAGCCTTGCGGCCGAGTGCGATACCGCGCAAGGCGCGTTCGGCGGCATTGTTCGATAGGCAGATCCTTCCATCATCAAGGAAGCGCACGAAGGCGGGCCAGCGCGTCAGCATGTAGTCCATGGCCTTGGCGACGTCGGAATGACGCGAGAGCTTCGGGCGCTCTGCCCGCATCCAGCATTCCAGGCCTATCACAAGCGGCATCACATCTTGCCGGCGTCCCTCCAGTCGAAGGTCTGATCGCAAACTGTTCAGAGCACGCTCGGCCGCGAAGATCGCGTCGAACCGACGGACGGCTTCCAGAGCAAGCGGCGCGACGATGACCGGCTTGCGCGAACGGGCTCTACTCGTGATGTCGGCAAGGACGAAGAACTTGCGACGGGCATGGCTCCAGCAAGCGGCCTCTGCAATCGGCCCGGGTTTGCGCTCGGCCTTGTAGAGCCCGTTGAACCCGGCATAGGCGTCGGCTTGCAGGATCCCGTCATAACCCGCGAGATGACGCTCGGGATGTTCGCCCTTGCGATCCCGCGAGAACGCGTAGAAAGCCGCCGGCGGATCGGGGCCACCAAACGGGCGGTCGTCACGAACATAGGTCCATAACCTGGCCTGGACCGTCTTGCCCTTAGCCAAAAGCGCTACCGGCGTGTCGTCACCGTGGATACGCTCCGCCGCCAGAACATGAGCGCGAATGAGGTCGGCGAGCGGCGCCAGGACGGCGGCGCAGGCGCCAACGTGATCGGCAAGGGTCGATAGAGGCAGGTCTATACCTTCGCGCGCGTAGGTCTCGCTTTGACGGTTGAGCGGTTGGTGCAGCGCGAACTTGGCGTGAAGGATCATCGCCAGCAGGCTCGGGCCGGCATGCCCGCGGGCGATGACGTGGAAGGGCGCTGGCGCCTGGCTGATCTTCTCGCAGGCGCGGCAGGTGAACTTCTCGCGAACGTGCTGGATCACCTTCCACTGGCGCGGCACCACCTCCAGCGTCTCGGTGATATCCTCGCCTAGCTTGGCAAGGCGCGAGGACCCACAGCATAGGCACGCGCTCGGGCCAGGAACGATGATACGTTCGCGCGGCAGATGATCGGGAAACGGCCTTCGCCCCGATCGCCGCCGCTGATGCGCGGGGATCGAAAGACCAGCGCGGATGGCCGCCATCTCTGCCGTCGCCTCATCCTGCGCCGCCGTCGCTTCGAGATCTTCCAGCTCGAACTCCATCTGGTCGAGCAGCTTATGTCCACGCTCCGATCGACTGCCATAGAGCTCGCGCCGCATCTTCTCGATGGCAAGCTTCAGATGGGCGATCAAAGCCTCGGCGCCGGACACCTGGGCGATGGCGAGCGTAGCTTTGGCTTCGGCCTCTAAACGGGCCGCGCGCTCTGCGACGAGAAGCCTCTTCAGGCTTTCGATATCATCGGGCTCGCTGGCGTTCGATGGCGTCATGAGGCCATTGAATCATGAATCGCATCATCCGTAATCCTGGCGCAGCACGCATCCACAGGAGAGATCGAAGGCACGCCCCGTCACCATCATCCGACCGTCGTCGGCCGCCACGTGTGTCGCGGATGACGCCAGTCGATGCCCTCGAGCAGGTAGGCAAGCTGCGCCGGCGTGATCACGACGACGCCGTCGGCTGGCGAAGGCCAGATGAACCGGCCGCGCTCCAATCGCTTCGCATAGAGCGAGACACCGTGTGCGTCGGTCCAGAGAACCTTGATCAGATCGCCGCGACGGCCTCGGAAGACGTACAGGTCGCCGCCATTGGGATCGCGCCGCAACGCTTCCTGAACCTGCAGCGCCAGGCCGTTCATCCCGCGCCGCATGTCGGTAGCGCCCACCGCTAGCCAGACGCGGACACCCGACGGGACGGGAATCATCGCCGCTCCACCACATCGAGCAGACGTGCGATCGTCGCGTTATCGAGGCCCGCATCGACGATGAGCCGACGTCCATTCCGCGCGACGATCTCCACGCGCCCGGCGACCATCGGAGCTGGGTCGCTCGGCTCCACCGCCTCGGGCACGACCAGCGCTGGGACGAACTTTGCTTGGGACTTGGTGGCTTCGCCGCCATGAAAGAGCCGGCGCCACATGATCAGCAATGACGGCGAGATCCCGTGCCGACGAGCAATCGTCGAGACAAGCCTCGGCCCAGCAAAGCTCTCGGCGACAATCCTAAGCTTCTCGTCTGTTGACCATCGGCGGCGGCGGCCCGTGTCGACGACATCGAGCCTACCAACATGCGCATAGTGAGTATGACTAGCCATACTCACTATGCGCTACCGTAAATGCCACCCGCGCAAGACGGCCCACGCCGGACGAATACCATCCAGGATGCATAGGTCGGTGTGAAATGAAGGGTGAAGCGAGGTCGCTCGGCCAGCCACGCGCGAACCTTCGGATGCTTGTGGGCCGCGTAGTTGTCGACGACGAGGTGCAGATCGAGATCGCTCGGCACGTTGGCCTCGATGTGTTTCAGGAAGCCCAAGAACTCCTGGTGGCGATGGCGAGCTCGGCATTGCGTCATGGCCTGTCCGTTGGCGATTTCGAGCGTGGCAAACAACGTCGTCGTTCCGTGGCGGACGTAGTCGTGGGTCACGCCTTCGATGTAACCGAGTCCGAGCGGCAGCATCGGCTGCCGTCGTTCCAGCGCCTGGACCTGTGTCTTTTCGTCGACGCAAAGCACAAGCGCATGGTCGGGCGGATTCAGATAGAGCCCGACGATATCGCGGACCTTGTCGACGAAAAGTGGATCGCTAAAAAGCCGAAAGGTCTTCGAGCGGTGGGGCTGCACGTTGAAGAGCGCGAGCATGCGCGCGACCGTGCTCTTGGACAGCCCCGTCGTTGTCGCGGCGGATCGCACAGTCCAGTGGGTCGCGCCGACTGGTTTGCTCCCGATCACCATGCGTAGAAGGCTTACGATGCGCTCCTCATCATGCGTCCTCGGTCGCCCAGGCTTGGCTTCGCCGTAGAGACCAGTCAGTCCCTTCTCAAACCATACCTTGCGCCAGTGACAGATCGTCGGGTTTGAGACGCCAAGACGGCTTGCGATCGACGTGTTGGCCTCGCCCGCCGCGGACGCGAGGATAATGTGCGCTCGACGTACGAGACTATGGGCGGCGCTCTGCGACCGCCCAAGGCGCTCGAGTTCATCGCGCTCGATCTTGCTGAGCGTCAAAGCCTGTTCTTGCGGTCGACCGATGCGCGCCATGATCCGCCCTCCAAGCGAATCATCGCAATCTCATACTAATAAGTAAAGAGACATGCGGGACAGGACACTAGGCCCTGTTGACAAAGGTTGGCATTTAAATGCGAGCAGCTGCAAGACAGAGGAAGGCGCAAAACGATGAGCGGGGTTTTGTCGTAACGCGTAGCGATGCGGCGGAACTGCTTCAGCTTGTTGAACATCCGCTCGATATGATTGCGATCCTTGTATCGTCTGAAGTCGCAAGCGGCCGGTTCTTTCCGATTAGCTTTGAGCGGAATGACCGGCAAAATGCTATTCATGAGAAGTGCTGCGCGAACGTTATCTCCGTCGTAGCCTTTGTCTGCGAGCATGGCCTTGGGACGATCGACCGGTAGGGCCAACAACTGCGGGACGGCTGTGTAATCCGACGCTTCGCCGCCCGTTACGACAAAGCCGAGAGGGCGTCCTTGACCGTCAGCGCGGGCGTGCACTTTGCTCGTAAAGCCGCCGCGGCTTCGACCAAAGCCCTCCTTATGCGTCCCCCTTTTGCGCCCGCTGCCTGCGAGTGGCCTCGCACCGTCGTCGAGTCGATCATGTATTGCCAGTGATCGGTCAGTCCGAGCTCGACCAGCGTCTCCAGCAGCGCATCCCAGACGCCTTGTTCGGCTCAGCGCCGGAACCGCACATAGATTGAGTTCCACTTGCCGTAGCGTTCATGCATGTCGCGCCAGGGACATCCCACCCGCAGCACGTAAAGCATGCCGTTCAAAACGACCCGATTATCGTTCGCTGGACGCGCTGATCGTCCCCGCTCAGGCGGCAGAAGAGGACCGATGATCGCCCATTCCGCATTGCTCAAATCGCCCAGACTCAATCGCGCCTCCCCTCAAGGAACACGCTTGAATCACGCCCGACGCGATCTGGGAATCCTCTTTGTCAACAGGGCCTAGTAAGGAACATCCTCTCCAGCAAGCAACTTACGCTGTGTGCTATCGTCTTCTGCGCAGATACGGTTGACCACATTTGAAACGCTCAGAACGTCCGATTCAGGCAAAAACGGGTAAAATAGTAGCGGGTGGTCCGCGTGATGAGGATGGTTGGCCTGGTTGACGCACGGATAATACGTCTGGGAGCTTTGACGTTTCACGAGATCGGTTCGGACGTAAGAAAGCTCTAGGACGTCGGCGACGGGAAAGCCCTCAACAAAATGCAGTCCTGCGCAATTGTTTGCGTGTACGTGAAAGAGCGTGAAGCGATCGTTCAGTCTGTTGAGCGATAAAAAAACCTTCTCGCAAAACGCGGGCTCGCACAGCCTGCTCAGCCAATGACCCTCGAAGACAATTTGCTCAAACCGATCCAGCACGCTGGCGTCTATGCTCGAGAAGACATCCCACTCCGCGCCTTCGACATCCATTTTCAGAACGCACGACGTTTTGCCCGCTATTTTCTCAAGGTGGTAGGTTAGGGGCGCTAGTTCGGCGGATCTTACGCCTTCAGCGGATACTCCAACTCTTTCGAAACTGAATAAGGGATGGTGTTCGGGGGTGTCCCAGACCGTGTGATCCGCAAGAAAGACTTGCCGTCCCTGTTCTGCCATTGCTTTCTCGAAAGAAGTCTCGGGCCCAACGCCAAAGCTAAGGACGTCTGATCTGGTCTGGGAATCAGCTAGGACGTAACCGCCATCACGAAGCTTGCCGATATACACCTTTGCTAGGTCAATGTCGTAAGGCTTTAACAGCGAAATCGTCTTGAAGACATTCGGCGAGATGCGGGGCATGTGAACTTCCGTTTGTTCAGTACAGACTAGCTTCAGCTTAAAAGAGTTTCTTTCAGCTACCTATCGCAGTCAACCATAGCCCGCCTTGTGCGGGCTTTTTCTATGGACCAGCATATCACTGGACGGCGAACCGCCAGCGAGGGTGGATTAGTCCTCACCAGCGGCTCTGACCGAGCTTGGCACGCGAATGACCGCTCGGCTGACCGCCTTCTAGCGAACGACCATAATCTTTCCAAGGCTGATCCTCACCCGAGTGGCCTTTTTCTATGGAGCCCGCATGCGTCTCATCATCGGCGCGTGCGCTGCTCTGTGGCTGCTTTCCGGGGCCGCGCAAGCGGAGACGGGGCGGGCCAGTTTCTATGGCGCGGAATCAGGCCGGCGCGCGGCCAACGGCTCGGTCTTCCGCCCAATGGGGCTGACCGCGGCGCATCGCTCTTGGAAATTCGGCTCGCGCGTCCGAGTCTGCCTCGTTGGATGCGTGGACATCGTCATCACCGATCGCGGGCCGGCAAAGCGCATGGGCCGCATGCTTGATCTGTCGCGTGGCGCGGCCCGACTTATCGGCCTCGAGCGCCGCGGCGTCGCCACCATCCATTTCGAACGCCTGAACTGAGGGACTGAGCATGATCAACCGCGCGCCCTTTTTCGACGCCGTGCGCTCGGCGATCTTCCACCACATGACAACCAATCAGGTGGCGGGTTGCGAAGCAATCCTGGCCGAAGCCGAGCACCGCTTGATGACGGACATGAGCCAACTGGCTTACATGCTCGCCACGGCCTTTTGGGAGACCGGGCAGGCCATGCAACCAGTCATCGAGGTAGGGAAGGGCCGGGCAAGGAATACGGCGTACCTGACCCGCACACGCATCAAACGTACTATGGCCGGGGGCTAGTGCAGCTCACATGGAAAGCGAATTACGAGAAGTTCGCCGCCATCTGCCTTTCCGATCTCGTCAACAAGCCGGACCTGGCGCTTCAGTTGCCGATGGCTGTGACCATCATGTTTGAGGGCATGGAACGCGGGCTGTTCACGGGCAAAAAGCTTGCCGACTATTTCCACGTTGGCAAGGCGGATTGGATCAACGCGCGTCGCATCATCAACGGGACGGATAAGGCTTCGACGATCGCGGGCCGCGACGAGACCATCGAGGAAGAGACGCCGAAACAGCCGCGCTAACGGCTTGACGGGTAGAAAGAAGGTTGGGGCGGCAACCAACCCACTGTCCATCACGCCCAAGCCCACCACCGGGCACGACGCAATGGACATGGGGATGATGGGTAAGCGTCTGCTCCCAGGTGTGCAGCACAGCGAGGAGGCCGGTCTCAGCACCAAGTGACGGCGATCGGCGGCGAGGGTCATGATTGGCGTCCGCCGCGCATCGCATCAGCAGGGCGTAGACGGTCGCCTTGTTCTGGACGGCGATCTCGGCCGCCGCCGGCGGCAGGGTGAAGACAACGTGGAAATACGGCACCGGCAAGAGAGCGGCCTGGCGTGCGGCGAGCCAGTCGTCACGCGCGGCGGCTTGGCACTTCGGGCAATGCCGGTTGCGGCAGGAGTTGTAGGCAATGCGGACCGTGCCGCAGTCGCCACAAGCTTCGACATGTCCGCCCAACGCGGCGGTCCGGCAAAGCTCGATCGCACTCATGACACGTCGTTCGCCGCGTCCGAGATGGCCGGCATGGTCATGGCGATAGGCGGCGCCGTGAAGACGGAGGACGTCCGCCAGCTCGATGGCAGGCATGTCGGCCGGATCAACTCGGCGGGACAACCTGGATAGAAAGCTTATCAAAGGGGGCTTTGCGTCGTCGCGATCAGATGGGTCGACACCCGCGTGTAGCGAGCGGTCGTCGATAAGTGACCATGCCCGAGCAGAACCTGAATGATGCGGATATCGGTGCCGTTTTCGAGAAGATGCGTCGCGAAACTGTGGCGCAACACATGAACGATGACCCGTTTGTCGAGCCCGGCAGCCAGCACCGCCGAGCGGCAGGCGGCATGCAGGACGTTCTGCTCGATCGGCTTGTCGGCGCTCCGGCCCGGAAACATCCAGGGCGCCGGCCGCGCCAAGCGCCAGTAGGTGCGCAGGACCGCCAACAGTTGCGGCGACAGCATGACATAACGGTCTTTGCCTCCTTTGCCGCATTCGACCCGGATCACCATCCGCGCACTGTCGATATCGGCCACCTTGAGCCTCACGACCTCTGAAACCCGCATGCCGGCGGCATAGGCGCAGGTCAAAGCCGCTCGGCTCTTTAGGCTGGCAACCGCCTCAAGGAACCGCACAACTTCGTCGGCGCTGAGGACGATCGGCAGCTTCTGGGGCTCCCGCGCACGAGCGATCCGTTCCGGCACTGCGTCGCGCCCGAGCGTCACGCCGTAAAAGAAACGCAGGGCGCAGACGATCTGGTTCAGCGACGGCCAAGAGATCCCGTTCGCGATCAGATAAACCTGGAACGTGCGGACATCCTCGACATCGAGGTGCACCGGCGAGCAGTCAAAATGCCGGCTGATCTTCGTCACCGCATGAATATACGATCGTTGGGTCGCCGGTGAGAGATTGCGGACGGTCATGTCCTTGATCATGGACGACGCAGAGGGCTGATCTCGGCCATCTGGAAACCTCCTGTCTGATAGTTAGGCTGCAACACCCATGATCCTCCCAGACAGAAGGCTCCTCAGACAGACGGACAAAACGCGATCACGACGGCCCTGCCGCGATAGCGGCTTCGTTCAATCCTAAAAACCGATTTTCCAAACGGTCTCTAAGAGAACCTGTTCGGACGCAAACTGGGCAACGTCGTCGGCAGCGCTAAATGCGGCTTTGAATAGCGCCGGTCGTAATACGGGCTATAGGCGTCATCGATATAGGTTGCCGTTCCATGCCGCGCCCGAAGGCGTGCCGTTTCGACCTTAAAGCGCTCGTTGTTGGCACCGATCTCATCGCTCCCGCGCGACACGGACTCGTGGTGAATCAGTTGCGCAAAGGGCGTCCAGATTGTGCGAAATCCCGCTGCCTTGGCGCGAAGGCAGAAGTCGACATCGTTATAGGCGATCGGGAAGGCATCCTGATCGAAGCCGCCCAGTGTCTCGAAGCAACGCCGCGTGACAAGCATGCAGGCCCCGGTCACCGCCGTGAGGCTTTGGCGCACGTTGAACCTTCCCATAGGGCCGGCTTCGTCGGCTGGTTCGCCGATGTACCAATGCCCGGCGGCTTCGCCGAGGCCGACAATGACGCCGTTATGCTGGTTAAGACCATTAGGATAAAGTAGTTTTGCGCCGACAATACCGACGGAATCGAAAGCTAGGCACGACACCATTTCAATAAGCCAGAACGGCTCTTTCACTTCGACGTCGTTGTTGAGGAACAACAGAGCATCGCCCTTCGCCAATCGCGCCCCGCGATTGCACATGCCAGCGAAGTTGAAACTTTCGGAAACAATATCGATGGTTATGCCTTCTTGGTCTTTTAAAGCGCCGTAAAAGGCGAGAACGTCAGCGTCGGTCGTCCCGTTGTCGACAATGACGATGTCCAAATCTGAATAATCGGTCCGTCTCCGCAAATCGTCGATGACCCTTGAGATGAGGTCGAAGCTGTTCTTGTTGGGGATGATTACCGACACCTTGGGCGATGCGGGCTCAGAGAACTTAATCCGATGCAGGTTGGCATCGAGCGCCGGCACGACATCGACACGCACGCCAGCTGCTTTATAGGCGTCTTTTAGGGCCAAGCGCGCATTGGTGACCGAGCGCTCAATGTGGACCGAGGAATAGCTTTTTTCCTCTCGCCGCCACATGTAAGCGAGAAAGGGAATGTGAATGACTGAACCCCGTTTTGCACCAATGAGGTAGCGCAGCAGCAAATCGTAGTCCTGCGACCCTTCACGATCTGTCCGTAGTCCGCCCAGCGCCTTAAGACGCGCACGCCGGAATACCGAGAAATGATTAATGTAGTTCATTCCGGATAACAGAACGGAGTCGAATGCAGGCTTGCAGAACGATCCGACGGGGCGGAGCGCGACGTCGGTGATAATCTCGTCTGTGTAGAAGAAATCAGCGTCCGGATGATCGAGGATGGCCTTCGCAATGATGGCGATAGCGCCCGAAACGAACTGGTCGTCGTGATCGATGAAAGCGATCCATTCGCCTTGGGCCGCCTGGATCCCGGCGTTGGTGGCCGCAGCAATGCCGGCATTTTTGGTGCTGAACAGCACGCGCACACCTTCATCCTTTTGCGCAGTCTTGAGCCGATCCAGAGCCGCGCGGTCTGTCGATCCGTCGTCGCTCAGGATCAGTTCGGCGTAGGCCGCTTTTTCCGCTGCGAAAGATTTCAGCAGATCGGCAAGGTAGAGCGCGTTGGTGTTGTAGGTGGGCGATACGAATGAAATGAGCGGTTTCCCGGCGTGCCCGACCAAGGCCGTGTCCATCTTGCTCTGAACCGCATTGGCTTCGAGCGATAGGAAATACTTGAGGTTGGGCAGCAGCTCCTTGCTGCCCTCCTGCACGCGCAGACCGCCGCCCGAGGAGACATCCCGAAAGAATTTGATGGTGCGGGCCACGTTGCTCGTGATCCAGGGTATGAAGCCGACGTGGCCTTTTGCGTCAGGGCTCACGAGCCCGATCTTTTGGTAGCGCAGGTTGAACAGGTAATGAAGGATCGCGACGAGGATCGCATTGTCCGTTTGGAACGGCAGGAAGCGGAACGTGGCCTCGCCCGTCGCCGGCCGGAAACGGAGGCGCTCGACCTCGCGCATTTTGTCGAGTGCGATGTGGTAGAAAGCGAAGGGGAAAGCCTTCAGCGACAAGGCTGTCATATCGTTGAAGCCGGACCCCTGATCGAAGGCAATCTTCGGCGCGATCTCGCCGCGTGCCGTCGACAAAAAGAACCCGATGAACCGGGTCTGGCCTGGGCTGATGTGAAAGATGAACCCGGGATCGTCCCCGGTGCTCGTCCAGACGACCGGAGACGCTTGTTCGAGACGTTCCGTCTCGGTCGGGGCGAGGTAACGCATGATCAGATCGTGTCCGTAGTAGCCAGGCAGTTTTTGAGTGCGCAGCGACGGCTGACTATCTGGCGCACCGCCACGCGCAGAGTGCGCCCTAATCGGTTGGGCTGTCGGTGCTACCCGAGTTCGAGCGCGAGATAAAGCATCAGGCCAAAGACCGTTATTAGACACCGTCGGCGAGCAGCGTCGGATAGGCCATGGTGCTACTCAGCCTATTTGAATGCGATCGCCGGAGCCAATACGGCGCAAATTCTGTGGATGACAGCTCAAAAGCTTGGCGACCCGTCAGTTTGGAATTTGGTGGCCAACGCCAACGCGGCCCGAAGCCAGTCCGCCTCGTAGGCTTTGTCCCGAGCTGCGCCTGGGCGGGCGGGAGAGCGTCGAGCATCAGCGCAGCGCCCTTGTAGTCGCTCAACTGCCTTCGCTGAGCAGCAGGATCAGCGGGCGCCCGTGACCGTCACACTGCGTGGAGCTTGAAGTTCAAGCCGCCTTTGGCGCGTCCGATACGTCGGAGAAAAGCCCCTTTTAGGCAGGATGCGGCCGGTGCGGTGAGCCTTGAAATGAGTTGCATCAATCATCGCCTGATCGGGCTTTCCGCCTTTGGCCGAAAGCCCGGCGAAGATCGCGTTGAATACGCCAAGACGGCTCCATCGGATGAAGCGCTTGTAGATCGTCTTGTGCGGACCATACTCTTTCGATGCATCGCCCCAGCGCAACCCGTTGCGGATGACGAAGATGATGCCGCTGGCGATCCGCCACTCGTCAACCCGCGGGATCCCGTGCGAGAGCGGAAAGCATGGCGCGATGCGACGCAATTGCGCTGGTGAATCCGAATCAGATCACTCCATGACGGCAGATCCTGGCGCCGACAGTGAATCAAGCGATCATCACATCCGCAAGTTCATCAATAGGTCCTGAGCCTAGAATCCATCACGGTTGGCATCTCGACGACTCAAAGGCTCAGCCATCTCCTGGTTCAAGCTTGCCATGTCGATAAAGTAGCGACATAGAACGCGTCGATGCGACGTTCGATCTCGGCGCCGCCTTAGGGTTTCCAGCTTTTTGGCAAGGCGGCAGCCTTCCGCTCAACGCCGTCAATGTGCCTTGGAAGCGGTCCTTCACCTGCAGGGCCGCGGAGGGCTTCAGCTGTCGCGGTAGTCGTCTGCTGTCCGCGTCGCCGGCCGCATGCCCGGCGCGTGGGGGTCAAAACCTTCGCCGAGCATGGCGCTGACGCGGCAGTCGTCGCACATCATCAGCACCCGGGTGCGGGCCCGTCCGGTCTCGCCAGAGAACATCCAGTTGTTGTCGGTGAGCTTGGCGATGACGCGTTCGATCGTGCTGCGCACGCCGAAATGCTTGCCGCAGGCGACGCAGGGGAACGGATCCTCTTCGCGCATGACGCGCGCCGGTGCGGCCCAGGCGGCGAGGTCGAGCTGCGGCCGCAGCGTGATGACGTTCTCCGGACACGTGGTGGCGCAGAGGCCGCATTGCACGCAGCGCTGCTCGTCGAAGCGCAGCACGGGCCGGTCGGCCTGATCGGACAGCGCGTCCGTCGGGCAGGCGCCGACGCAGGACAGGCACAAAGTACAGCCATCGGCGACCTCGATGGCGCCGATCGGGGCGAGCGGCGGCAGCGCGATGGCCGGCGCCGTCTCCGGCGCCACATGCTGCAGCTCGCGCAAGGCGAAGCGGAGAAAATCGCGCTTCGGGCTCCACGGGAGGAAGCTCGCCGGCACAGGCGCCGGCGTGCCGATCGGCAGGGCGTCGAGCTGCTCGCGCAGCGCGTCGGGATCGTCGGTCTGGATCAGCGTGACGATCCCGTCGCCGAACCCCATGCCGGCGAGGATCGGATTGGCCATCGCCAAGGTCCGCTCCAGGCCCGCGAGATCGTGCTTGGGACGGGCGCGGGTCAGCAGATGCAGACCGACGCTGCCGTAGGCGAAGGCGCAGGTGATGGCGTCCAAACCGACCTGGCTGATCTCGTTGACGCGCAGCGGCAGCACGCGGGCCGGCAGGCCGCGGCCGAAGCGGGCGAGCGCGTCGAGCAGGGGCGCGCCGTGCTCGTCGTCGTAGAGCAGAACCACGGGGTTCTCGCCGCCGGCCTCGCGGTAGGTTTTCACCAACGTGCGCAGCATGCGGTCGAAGCCGTCTTCCGTCGGCATCGCGTAGGTGATCGCGCCGGTCGGGCAGGCCGCGGCGCAGGAGCCGCACCCGGCACAAACATAGGGGTCGATGGCGACGTGGTCGCCGGCGGGCGTGATGGCGCCGGTCGGGCAGAGGTCCAGACAGCGGCTGCAGCCGATGAGGCCCGAGCGCTGGTGCGCGCATTTCTTCTCTTCGAGCGTCACATAGCGCGGCCGGTCGAACTCGCCGATGAGCTGGCCGGCCTCGGCGATCACGCGTTCCACCGCCGTGGGATTGCGCGGATCAGCGCGGAGATAGCCGTCGCGGAGGTCGTCGGCGGTGAACAGGGGCCTTCGGCCGCTGACGTCGACGATGAGGTCGCAGGTCGACTTGGCGCCGCTGCGCCCCAGCTCGAACACGAGTTTCGCCCGCGACGAGGGGAGGGGGGCGGCAAAGTCGTCGATCACCAGATCGAAGGCGCCGAGATGCCCGGTGGCGGCGACCACCGTGCCCTTCAACACCGGAAAGAGTGCGGTGCGCGGCGGCGCGACATCCGTGGGACGGCTGAGCAGCACGGTCACGTCGAGCGTCTCGGCAAGCCGGCGACCAACCTCGATCGCCACCTCGTCGGTGCCATAGACCAGCGCGACGCCGGTGCTGGTCATCGACACCATCTGCACCGGTGGAACGGGCTCGGTGGCGGCAGCGACCAGCGCCGCGATCTTCGGCCCGGCCTGCGCGCCCTCGTCGGACCAGCCCGCCAGGCCACGGATGTCGACGAAATGCAGCGGCGCCAGCGAGCCGAGATCATCGGCGGTTTCGCGAAACAGCGGCGCTTCCTGGGTGCAGCCGATGGTCAGCGGCGCACCGGTCGCCAGCGCCTGTGTGACCATATGAAGCTGGCTGCGGCAGAGGTGATCGGCCGTGCGGACGGCTCCCCGGGCCATCGCCGGGTCGATGCCGAGGCTCATCTCGAACGTGCGCTCGCACGAACACAGGATGGTTTGGCCCTGATCGGACGGGCGCGTCGCTGGCTCGGGGAGGATGGGGATCGTCTTTGCCTGGCTCATGGGATAGCTCATACAGTGGTATTCCCGCGAAGGCACGGTCCCGCGGGTAGGAGAACATAGGTGGCAGTCGGTTTGCGCATGGATGAAGAGTTCGACCTGCCGCCGCCGTTCGACGTGTTCCGGCTGCGCGAACGTGAGGACGCCTTTGCCGTCGCCTGCCGGCGGGCGGACGAATGCGGCGCCGGCAGCCTGTTCACCGTCGGACGCTTCGATCTGCTTGAATTCGCGGTGGTTTTGGAGCCGAACGAACCGTTGCATACGGCGCGGCGCGCCTTCTTCGTCGGCATGAATGCGCTGGCCGATGCGATCGGCGCCCATGCGCCGCCGCAGAAGCCGGTGAGCTTCGTGTGGCCCGATGTCATCCGGTTCGACGAAGCCCGCCTCGGCGGGGCACGGCTCGGCTGGCCGGCCGATTGCGCCGAGGATGACGTTCCGGCGTGGCTCGTCTTCGCGCCGATGCTGATCGCGTCAAAAATGCAGGGCGACGAAGCCGGGTATACGCCCGATACCACCGCCCTCGATGAAGAAGAGCTCGACGGCGGCGCGCCGTTCCTCGCCAGTTTCGCCCGCCACCTGATGTTCGGCCTGGATCTCTGGGCCGCACGCGGTTTTGCGCCCATTGCGGAATCCTATCTTGCCAGCCTCAAGCGCGACCGCGCCGGCGACACGCTCCGCTTGGGCGATAACGGCGACCTACTGATCGGCAATCCGGTGCGCAAAGGCGAAGAGCGCTACGCGCTGCTGGCCGGCCTGGCGAAAGCCGACTGGTTCGATGCGGCCAAGGGAGCGCCGCGACTATGACGAGGACAGAAACGCAGGACGGGCGCGAATTCTGGGTGTCGTCGGGGCACCACCTGACGCAGCGTCGGGCGGACGGGCGTCTCGCGGTGACCGACGCGCTGCTGCTTGCCTACATCGCCCGACCGGAGCTGACGCCGCCCCCCGAGGCCTGCGCGGCGGAGATCGCGCTCTATGCGGCCATGCTCAAGGCGCCACGCCGCATCGTCGAACCCGCCGAGGTCGCGGCGATCGAAGACCCGGATGCCCGCGAAAACTGGCAGGTCATCCTCGATTTCCGCGGCCATCTGCTCGCCTGCGACAGCGTCGAGACGGCCTATCTCTCGCTGGTGCAGTCGCACTCGCAGGGCATTCCGCATCTCTTCCTGCAGCACTTGGCCCATCTCATCCTGCGCAATGCGCTCGATGGCTGCGACGACCCGCACGTGCTGCGCGCCGGCGAGCTGTTCTTCCGACCGCAGAAGGCCGCCGTCCACGATGGCTCGATGCTGCTGGCTGATCTGGAGATCGTCGAGGCCCGCGCCGCCATCAATTCGGGCCCGCTTGAAGCCATCTTCGGCCGCGCGCCGGAGGCCGACCTCGACGTTCTGACGGATGACACCGCCTGGACCTACTGGAGCCGCTCGGACGCCTTTACCATGGCGCTCGACATCGGCGCGATGCCGGGGCGGCAAGGGCTGGCGACGGTCATCGAACGCTGGATCGCGCATCTGCTCGGCATTGCGGTCAAGGTCACGCCGGTGGCGCGCATCGAGGATCAGGACTGGCGCTGGTTCGTCGGCCTCGACGCCGAGGCGACGGCGATTGGCAATGCGCTGTGGCGCGACGCGATCCTGGCGCCTGAGGCGCTCGGCCGCATCGCCTCGCTGTTCCGCCTCGACGCGCTCGATGCCGACGCTTTTGCGCCGGACATGGCGGGCGCACCGGTCTATCTCATTCTGGCCGCAGACACGGACAATATCATCCGGCTGAAACCGCAGAACCTCGTCAGCGGCCTGCCGTTGCGGGTGCAGGAGATGCCATCATGAGCGATCCCGCAGGGTTTACCGTCGGCGTCATCGTCGCCCGCCGCAGCATCGGGGGCGCCTGGCCCGCGGAGGAATGGCGCGCCCGCGCCGTGCTCGCCGCGGCGCCGGCGACGCCGCCGTGGACCGTTCTCGCGGAATCCGAGGGCGAGACCACCTTCTACGCCGGCCCGGCCTTCGTCGCGCTCGAACGCGGTTCGACCCCGCATTACGGCGACAATCTGGTCGGCACCGTGCCCTCGCTGTGGGTGGTGCTGCAGCCCGATGGCGACCGCGTCGCGATCCTCGACGTCACCGTCGACCCTTACGAAGGCGAGGGCTACATGGAGGGGCTCGACACCATCGTCGAAGCCGTGCCGATGCCGCTCGAAGTGGCGGCCCAGGTCCAGGATTTTTATGACCGCTTCCATGTCGAGACGGTGTTTGTGAAGCGCGAGCGCGACAAGCCGGAACTCGACGTGTTCGGGCGCCGCCAGCGCGGGCCGGCGCACTGATGAGCGACGAAGGCATTCTCGGCCGCTGGTCGCGGCGCAAGGCGCAAGCCCGAGCGGCGCCAGAGCCCCTAGCGCCGCTCGAAGCGCCGGCCCAAGGACTGGCAGAGGAGCCGGTTGAGGCGGTCGACCCCGAACTTATGGAACAGACCAGCGAAGCCGCCATCGCCGCCCTGACCGGCGAATCGGACATCACCGTCTTCTTAAAAAAAGGCGTCGCCGGCTGGGCCAAAAACGCAGCCCTGCGTCGCGCCTGGGCCATGGATCCGGCGATCTGCGATTTCGTCGGCGAGGCCCGCGATTATGGCTACGACTGGAACAGCGGCGAGGGCGTGCCGGGCTTCGGCCCGATCCTGGCCGGCGACAATGCGACGTCGATCCTCGACACGATGTTCAGCGACGTCTCGCTGATGAACGATCCGGTTCTGGACGCCGAAAGCGCGGATGCGCTTGTTTCCCCTGCGGAAAGACCCGTGCCGACGTCGGCGGCGGACGAACTCGCGGCGCGGCGCGCGCGCGATGCCGCTCCGGAACCGCCGCCCGAAATCGCGGCACCGGAGCCCTCTGCAGCGCTGCCGCTGTCGGACGCGGCGCCGGGCGAGCCCGAGCCGCAGCTGCAATCGGAGGTCGTCGACGCACCGAAGCCGCGCCGCCATGGGTCGGCCACGCCGGTCTGAGCGGTGCTGGCGTCTTGCCCTGCGGCCTCGACGGACATTGACGGCGAGCGGATATTGAACCATTCCAAACAGCGTGGCGTACCCTTTGGACCCAATGAGCGAGCGCCCTGCGATCGTAAGCCCTGACGTCGGCGACCTAGCCGCGGGAGTTCCGCGCGCCGCGCCCGTCGACGCGATCGACAGTTTGGAAGCGGCGCGGGCGCAGGAATACGCCTTGCTCTCGCACCTTTTGCGCACGGCGCCCTCCGCCGATCTGCTGGCCAGGCTCGGCAGCCTGACGGGCGACGAGACGCTGCTAGGCCAGGCTCACGTCACGCTCGCCCGGGCCGCGCGCTCGATCTCGGCGGCGCAGGTGGCTGACGAGCATTTCCAGATCTTCGTCGGTCTCGGCCGTGGCGAGCTTTTGCCCTACGCGTCGTTTTATATGACGGGTTTTCTCCATGGCCGGCCGCTGGCGCGGGTGCGGGGCGACCTTGCCGATCTCGGCCTCCACCGCAACGATGGCGACATCGAGCCGGAAGATCATCTGGCGACGTTGTGCGAAGTCATGTCCGGCATCGCCTCTGGCCTGTTTGAGGCCCCCGACCGGGGGCTCGGCTTTTTCGACCGCCATCTCGCGCCCTGGGCCGACCGCTTCTTCGTCGATCTCGAGGTCAGCCCGTCCGCGACGTTCTATCGCGCCGTCGGCGCGCTCGGCCGGGTGTTCATCGAGATCGAGACCCAGGCTTTCAAATTCGATCGCGCGGAGGCCGAGCCTTTATCGCGCGTCGAGGCTCAATTCATCCCAGCAGCACGAGGACAGCATGTCTGACGACATCAAGCCGGGCCAGATCGACGCTGATCGCCGAAGCTTTTTCCGCTCGGTTGGCGGCGTGTCCGTGATCGCCGCAGCGGCTGTGGCGTCGCCCTTCGTGGCGACCGAGGCCGAGGCTTACGATCCTGGATCCGAAGAAGCCCGCGCGCGCTACCGCGTCACGGACGACGTCAAAGCATTCTACCGCACCAACGGCTACGAGACGAAGAAGAAGTGAGATCGACATGCTGATCAAGCGTCGAACCGGCGAAGCCCGCCGCAATACCCTCTCCCAGCGCGATGGCGGCCGCGGACCAGCGGTCCTCGATCGCCGCTCGTTCCTGACCCGCTCCGGCCTCGCTGCCGGCGGCCTCGCGGCGGTCGGGTCGATACAGCTTGGCTCGGTCCGCAAGGCGACCGCCGCCGAGGCGCTGCATCCGAGCCAGAACACCACCATCAAGCACAATATCTGCACCCATTGTTCGGTCGGCTGCACGGTCACCGCGGAAGTGCAGAACGGCGTCTGGGTCGGCCAGGAGCCGAGTTGGAACAGCCCGATCAACCGCGGCGCGCATTGCGCCAAGGGCGCCTCGGTGCGCGAGCTCGTCCACGGCGACCGCCGCCTCAAATTCCCGATGAAGCTGGTCGACGGCAACTGGGAGCGCGTCTCCTGGGCGCAGGCAATCGACGAGATCGGCGACAAGCTGCTCGAGACGCGCAAGAAGACCGGCGCCGACAGCGTGTACTGGATCGGCTCGGCGAAGTTCACCAACGAGGCGGCCTACCTCTACCGCAAGTTCGGGGCCTTCTGGGGCTCGAACAACGTCGATCACCAGGCCCGCATCTGCCATTCGACGACCGTCGCCGGCGTCGCCAACACCTGGGGCTACGGCGCCCAGACCAACTCCTACAACGACATCCGCAACGCCAAGACCATGATCATCATGGGCGGCAATCCGGCTGAAGCGCATCCGATCTCGGTCCAGCATCTGCTGGCCGGCAAGGAGCTGAACCGCGCCAACATGATCGTCATCGATCCGCGGTTCACCCGCACCGCGGCGCACGCCACCGAATATGTGCGCCTGCGGCCCGGCACGGATATCCCGCTGCTCTGGGGCATGCTCTGGCACATCTTCGAGAACGGCTGGGAAGACAAGGAATTCATCAAGCAGCGCGCCTACGGCATGGACGACATCCGCAAGGAAGTCGCGAAGTGGAACCCGAAGGAATGCGAGAACGTCACCGGCGTGCCGCCAGCGCAGCTGCGTCGCGTCGCCGAAATGTTCGCCAAACAGAAGCCGGCGACGCTGATCTGGTGCATGGGCCAGACGCAGAAGACCGTAGGCACCGCCAACGTCCGCGCCTCCTGCATCGCGCTGCTCGCCACCGGTAACGTCGGATCACCCGGTACCGGCGCCAACATCTTCCGCGGCCATACCAACGTCCAGGGCGCGACCGATCTCGGCCTCGATATTTCGTCGCTGCCTCTGTACTACGGCCTCGTCGAAGGCGGCTGGAAGCATTGGGCGCGCGTCTGGGAGGTCGAGTACGACTATTTCGTCTCGCGCTTCGACGCCGTCCCGGCCAAGGGCGGCCGCCCGGCGCGCACGCCGAAGCAGAACATGGAGACCCCCGGTCTCACCTCGACGCGCTGGTTCGACGCGGTCCTCCTTCCCGAGGATCAGGTCGATCAGCAGTCCAAGGTCAAGGCGATGTTCGTCATGGGCCACGGCGGCAACACCGTGACCCGCATGCCCGACGCGAAGAAGGGCATGGAGGCGCTCGACCTGCTTGTCGTCGCCGATCCGCATCCGACGACCTTCTCCTCGCTGAGCGACCGCAAGAACAATACCTACCTGCTGCCGATCTGCACCTCGTTCGAGACGACGGGGTCGCGCACCGCGTCGAACCGCTCGCTGCAGTGGGGCGAAAAGGTCGTCGAGCCGATCTTCGAGTCGAAGGACGACTACGAGGCGATGTATTTGCTCGCCAAGAAGCTCGGCTTCGCCGACCAGATGTTCAAGAACATCAAGGTCGAGAACAACAAGCCGTCGTCCGAAGACATCCTGCGCGAGATCAACCGCGGCGGCTGGTCGACCGGCTACTGCGGCCAGAGCCCCGAGCGCCTGCAGGCGCACATGCGCAACCAGGCGAAGTTCGACCTGGTGACGCTGCGCGCGCCGAAGGATGACCCGGAAGTCGGTGGCGACTATTACGGCCTGCCGTGGCCGTGCTGGGGCAAGCCGGAGCTGAAACATCCCGGCAGCATGATCCTCTACAACACGGCATTGCACGTGAAGGACGGCGGCGGCACCTTCCGCGCCCGCTTCGGTGTGGCGCGCGACGGCGTCAACCTGCTGGCGGAAGGCTCCTATTCCAAGGGGTCGGACCTCACCGACGGCTACCCCGAGTTCACCCTCGCCGTGTTCAAGAAACTCGGCTGGGACAAGGAACTCACCGCCGACGAGATGGCGTCCATCAACAAGGTCGGGGGCGACAAGCCGGACACCGTGAGTTGGGCGACCGACCTCTCCGGCGGCATCCAGCGCGTCTGCCTAGACCATGGCTGCTCGCCCTACGGCAACGCCAAGGCGCGCGCCGTGGCGTGGAACATCCCCGATCCGGTTCCCGTGCATCGCGAGCCGATCTATACCGTGCGCCCCGACCTCGTCGCCAAATACCCGACGCGGCCGGACGAGCGGCAGTTCCGCATGCCCAACATCGGTTTCTCCGTGCAGAAGGCGGCTGTCGACAAGGCGATGTCGAAGGATTTCCCGATCACCCTCACGTCGGGCCGATTGGTGGAATACGAAGGCGGCGGCGAGGAGACGCGCTCGAATATCTGGCTGGCCGAGCTGCAGCAGGACATGTTCGTCGAGGTCAACACGCTGGACGCCTCGGATCGCGGCATCAAGCACGGCAGCTGGGTCTGGGTCTATGGCGCGGAAAGCTCGTCGAAGGCCAAGGTCAAGGCGCTCGTCACCGATCGCGTCGGCCGCGGCGTCGCCTTCATGCCGTTCCACTTCGCCGGCTATTTCCAGGGCGTCGACCAGCGCGGCAACTATCCCAAGGGATCGGATCCGATCGTGCTCGGGGAAAGCGTCAACACGCTGACCACCTACGGCTTCGACCCCGTCACGAACATGCAGGAAACCAAGGTCACGATCTGCCAGATCAAGGCAGCCTGACGAGGATTGTATTATGGCCCGAATGAAATTCCTCTGTGACGCCGACCGTTGCATCAAGTGCAACGCCTGCGTCACCGCCTGCAAGAACGAGAACGAAGTGCCGTGGGGCATCAACCGCCGGCGTGTCGTCACGATCAACGACGGCAAGCCGGGCGAGCGCTCGGTGTCGATGGCCTGCATGCATTGCACCGACGCGCCCTGCGCTTCGGTGTGCCCGGTGAACTGCTTCTACACCACGGCCGATGCCGTGGTGCTGCACTCGAAGGAGCTGTGCATCGGCTGCGGCTACTGCTTCTACGCCTGCCCCTTCGGCGCGCCGCAGTACCCGCGCACCGGCAACTTCGGCTCGCGCGGCAAGATGGACAAGTGCACCTATTGCTCGGGCGGCCCGGAAGCGGACCTCACCGTCAAGGAATACGAGATGTACGGCGCCAACCGTCTCGCCGAGGGCAAGCTCCCGCTTTGTGCGGAAATGTGCTCGACGAAGTCGCTGCTTGCCGGGGACGGCGACGTCATCGCAGGCATCTACAAGGAACGGGTGATGACACGGGGCTACGGCTCCGGCGCCTGGGGCTGGAAGACGGCCTACGGCGAAGCCATCGCGATTTCGACCTGAAGAACGGAATGACCGCCATGACCACGCTGTTCGCCAAGCTCCGCCTCGTCGTCGCCGTCGCGATGATGTCGGCCGGCCCCGCCCTGATCGTTTCGTCTCATACGGCCATGGCCCAGGGGACCGGCTCGATGCAGACCCCCGACGGCGGCGCGCATGACACCGGCCGCAACCCGACGGCAGAGTCGGTGCACGAGGAAGACCTGTTCAAGACGGAATCGAAGATCCACGGTTTCGTTTCGATCCCCGACGTCAAGTCGGCCAACCTCGAGCAGCCGATGGGCCGGACCTGGCGGCGCTACCACGAGAGCTGGCTGCCGTGGATCGGCGGCATCGCCATCCTCGGCATGGCGCTCGGGCTGACCCTGTTCTACCTCTGGAAGGGCACCATCGGCGCCGACGAGAATTTCTCCGGCCAGAAGCTCATTCGGTTCAACGTGCTGGAGCGCGGCGCGCATTGGATGACGGCGAGTTGCTTCATCATCCTGTCGCTGTCCGGCGTAAACTACGTCTTCGGCAAGCGGATCATCCAGCCGCTGATCGGCAACGACGCCTTCGGCACGATGTCGCAGTACCTGAAGTACGCGCATAACTTTCTGTCGTGGCCGTTCATGCTCGGCGTGACCACGCTGTTCCTGTTGTGGGTCAAGGACAATATCCCGAATCGCATCGACATCGCCTGGATCAAGGCCGGCGGCGGCATTTTGTCCAAGGACGGCCACGCCCATGCCGAACGCTTCAATGCGGGCCAAAAAGGCGTGTTTTGGCTGGTGGTGCTCGGCGGTCTCACCATGTCGGTGACCGGCCTGTTCCTCATCTTCCCGTTCTACGTGACCGACGTCACCGGTCAGCAACTGGCGGAAACCGTCCATGGCCTGTTCGGCGTGGTCTATATCGCGGCGTTGCTCGCCCACATCTACATAGGCACGATCGGGATGAAGGGCGCCTATGAGGCGATGGGCACGGGCGAAGTGGATCTGGCTTGGGCCAAGAGCCACCACGACCTGTGGGCCGAACGCGAAGTGGCGGAAGGCCGGGTTTCGCCCGCGCCGGCACCGGCCGAGTAAATTGGCCTATTTCGATTGTGCAGGAAGGCCCGGCGACGACGCCGCGCCGCTCTTGACGGGATCGGAGCAGGAGGCCGGGTTCTTCTGACAATCGGCCTGCATGCCGGGCGCGCCGTTGCCCGATCCGCCGCCGGCGGCGGGGAGTACGGCGCGCGACGGGATCTTGGTGACATCGTTCTGGGAATTGCTTTCCGCCGATGTGCCCTGGCTTGACGTTTCGGCCTGGGCGCTGGAGATCGTGATGATGGCGGTGAGAGCGGCAACGACGGCGATGGTTTTCAAGAGCGTTTATCCTATTCACGGAACGGGCTTCTCTCGACTCAAGCTTGGGTCCGGCCAATAGGTTCACGACAAAACGTCCATCCTGCGCCATTGGCGGAGATGGCAGCGGAGTAAGCATATGAAGGTCATCATCTCATCCATCGTGCTGGCTTTCGCCATCGGCGGCCTAGCGGCCTTCGTTCTCGGAACGATTCAGAAGCCAGCCGACGTCGCCTTCGCGACAAGCGGCACGCGCGTTGGCCTGTCTACGACGACGCACATGGTCGGGCCGAACTGGACGGGCCTGGACGACAAGGAGTAGTCCTTCGGCAGGGCGGGCATCGACTGTCCCGCTACTCCGAACAAAGGCGTCCTCCTTCTTGGCCCAGTTGACCGGTGACACCTTTGCGGGCGGACAGGCGCTGCTGCCCCTCGACGAGGCGGTGCGGTTGCTCTTCGAGCGGATCCCCGCCCTCGCCGACACCGAAGTCGTGTCGCTCGCCGACGCCGACGGGCGCATTCTCGCCGCGCCGCTGGTCGCCACGCTGAATCTTCCCGGCTTCGACAATTCCGCTGTCGACGGCTACGCCGTCCGCTTCGCCGATCTGTCCGATGGCGAAACGGTGCTGCCGGTCGTCGGACGCATCGCCGCCGGCCATGCGCCACACGAGAGTCCCGGACCCGGCGTCGCGATCCGCATTTTTACCGGTGCGCCCTTGCCGCCGGGCTTCGACACGGTTTTCATGCAGGAGGATTGCCGTCAGGACGACGCGGGTACCGTCGTCCTGCCGCGGGGCCTTGTGAAAGGCGCCAACGCGCGATCGAAAGGCGAGGATGTCGCCTGTGGCGCCACGGTGCTCGGCGCCGGCCGCCGCCTGGCGCCGGAGAGCATTGCGCTCGCAGCGGCGCTCGGTGCAGCGACCCTCACGGTGCGACGTGCGCTTCGCGTTGCGATCTTTTCGACCGGGGACGAGATCATGTCCCCCGGCGAAACCCTTCGCCCTGCCGCGATCTACGACGCCAACCGGTTCTTCCTGCTCGCCCTGCTGAAGCGCCTCGGCGTGGCGGTGACCGACCTCGGCATCCTACCGGATACGGAAGACGCGATCCGGCGGGCGCTCGACGCGGCGGCGCCCGCCCACGACCTGCTGCTGACGTCGGGCGGCGTCTCGACGGGCGAAGAGGACCATGTGAAGGCTGCGGTCGCCGGTGCGGGATCTCTGGTGTTCTGGCGCGTCGCGATCAAGCCCGGCCGGCCGGTCGCACTCGGCGTGATCCAGGGTACGCCGTTCGTGGGCCTCCCCGGCAATCCCGTGGCAGTCTTCGTGACCTTCGCCGCGATCGTCCGGCCGCTTCTGGCCGCCTTGGCTGGCGAGACCTGGACGCCGCCCATCCCGCTGCCGGTCGCATCCGGCTTCGCCTACCGCAAGAAGAAAGGCCGCCGCGAGTATGTCCGCGTGACCCTTGCGCGCGACGCCACGGGACGACTGGTCGCACAAAACTATCCCGTCGAGGGCGCGGGCGTTCTCACCTCGCTCACCGAAAGCGACGGCTTGGTCGAACTCGGCGAGGATGTCGTCACCGTGGCACCAGGCGACGTCGTCGCCTTTCTCAGCTATGCGGCGCTGCGCTGATCGCCACACGCCGTGTGCTTGCCCGGTGTCTTGTTCTATGGGACTGGGAGCGGCCCGATCCGACATCGGAGCGCTGGAGACACTTGGTTTGACCCTTCCGGAACATGGCGCAGGCAAAACGGTCCGATGCGCTTGCGGGGCAGCGCTGCTCCTCTGGGCGCAGGCGGCATCAGCCGCACCGGCAACCCATGTCGTGACCGACATGCGCGGCAACGCCGTGACCGTTCCCGAGACGATCGAGCGGCTTGCCGAACAGTTTCCTGCCCATACGATTACGGACATCATGCTCGGGATGGGCGACAAGCTCGTCGCCATACCGCGCAACGTCAAAACCATTCCGCTGCTGCAAAAGGTGTATCCCGGCATCACCGCCGTTCCCGAGACGTTTCGCAATGGTGGGACGGTAAACATCGAGGACCTGCTGTCACGCCGCCCCGATGTGGTGTCGATGCTCGGCGGCACGGTGTCCGACACGCCGTTCAAGACGGCGGGCATCCCGGCGGTCGTGATGACCTTCGCCTCGCTGGAACAGCTCCCCAAATCCATAACCCTGGCCGGTGACGTCTATGGCGGCGACGCCAAGGTGAAGGCCGCTGCCTTCGTCGCCTATTTCAATGGCAAGCTCGCGGCGATCCAGGCGCGACTGGCAGATCTGCCGGACGCGCAACGTCCGAGTGTCGTCCACATCTCGAGCTTTCCGCCGCTGGTGATCGACGGCGGGACCTCGCTGATCGACAACTGGATCAAACAGGCCGGTGGTCGCGATGCCGCGCACGACGTCTCTGGCGTGCACGTCGGCATTACGATGGAGCAACTGCTCACGTGGGATCCCGACGTGTTGATCGTCGAAACGCCGGGCGGCGACCAGGGGCTCGCGGCTGGCTCCGGTCAATCCGTGCTCAAGGCGCTGTCCGAGACTGCCGGCTGGCAACAGCTGCGGGCGGTTCGCACCAAGCGCGTCTTCATGAACCCGCAAGGCCTGTATCCGTGGGACCGCTATGGGCCCGAGGAAGCGCTGCAGATCCAGTGGGCCGCCAAGACCCTGCATCCGGATAAATTCGCGGATCTCGACATCCGAGCCGAAGCCAAACGGTTCTATCAAACCTTCTTCGGCTACGCGCTCAGCGATGCCGATCTGCGTCAGATGTTCCAGGAATGAGCGTTTCCGGACGGAGCATGAGGCTCGCCGAGCCCGTGCGGTCGACCCGTTGACACGGCGTGTCTTCGGCGAGCATGCGCCCGTCCTCGTCCTGTCCGCCATTCTGCTGCTGCTTGGTTTGCTGTCCCTCGGGATCGGTCGCTACATGATCGATCCGCGAACCGTGTTCCACGTGCTGATACAGCACCTGATGGATCTGCCCTCGGTTGGATCCCCAACGGAACAGGCGATCGTCCTGAACATCCGGCCGCCACGGATTTTTGCGGCCATCGTCGTCGGGGCAGCATTGTCGGCGTCGGGCGCTGCCTACCAGACGATGTTCCGCAATCCGCTGGTGTCACCGGAAATCCTCGGCGTCGCCGCCGGAGCCGGGTTCGGCGCCTCCATCGGCATTCTGCTCGGAGTGGGCGTCGGTCTTCTCGAAATCCTGTCGTTTGGCTGCGGCCTGCTGGCGGCGCTTCTCGCGCTGGCCATCGGGCGCCTCGTCGGCAACGGTTCGCTGAGCATCCTCGTGCTCGGCGGGATCGTCATCGGCGCGATGTTTGGGGCGTTGATCGCGGCGACGCAATATTTTGCCAATCCCGAGACGACCTTGCCGGAAATCACGTTCTGGCTGTTCGGCAGCCTGGGGCGCGCCACGTTCGCGAGCCTTCAAGTGCCGGCGCTCATCGTGGCGCTCTGCCTCGCCGCGCTCTATGCCGTGCGCTGGCCGCTGACGGTGCTTGCCGCCGGCGACGACGAGGCGCGCACGATGGGCATCAATCTTGGATTGACCTGGAGCGTGGTTATCGCCGCCTCGACGCTGATGACCGCAACCGTCGTCAGCCTCGCCGGCATCATCGGTTGGGTGGGGCTGGTCGTTCCGCATCTCGCCCGATTTATCGTCGGGCCATCCTTCACCCGCCTGCTGCCGGCCTCCATCCTGATCGGCGCCATCTACCTTCTTGCCGTCGACGATGTCGCGCGCAGCGCCAGCCCGCTCGACCTGCCCTTGGGTATTCTCACCGCGCTGGTGGGCGCACCCTTCTTCATTCTGCTGCTGATGAAACTGGGGCGACGGTGGTCATGAGCGACCCTAGGGCATGTCCGGACCAGCCGGTCAGCCTCGCGATCGCCGATCTGACGTTCGGCTATCCCGCCAAGGGGCACCGTCTCCAAGACGTGTCTCTCACCTTGAGAGAAGCGGAAATCTGCTGTCTGCTCGGTCCGAACGGCGCGGGCAAGACGACGCTGCTTCGCTGTCTGCTCGGCCTGCTCAAGCCCGAGCGGGGCACGATCCGCATCCAAGGACAGGATATCAAAAGCCTGGCGGCCCGCGACCTGGCCCGTCTGGTCGCCTACGTCCCGCAGAGCGCGACGACGCCGTTTCCGTTCACGGCTCTGGAGATGGCGGTGATGGGGCGAACGCCCCACCTTCGTAGCGGCGCCGTGCCGTCGGCCGCGGATCGGCGCATCGCGCTTGGACGCCTCGATCGTCTCGGCATTGCGGCTCTCGCCGACCGGATCTTTTCGACCTTGTCCGGCGGTCAGCGGCAGATGGTTTTGCTCGCACGCGCCCTCGTCCAGGACGCCCGTATCCTTGTCCTCGACGAGCCGACGGCCGCTTTGGACTACGGCAACGAGGTTCGCCTGCTGCAGATCGTCAGTGCGCTCGCGGACGAAGGCCGGTCCGTTCTCATGACGACACACCAGCCCGCACAGGCCTTCGGCTACGCCGATCGCGCGGTGCTCCTGCGCGACGGCGCCATCCTTGCGCAAGGGCCGCCGGACGAGGTTTTGACCAGCGAAAGCCTCACCGCACTCTATGGCGCCACGATCCATGTCGTGTCGGTGTCCCTGCCTGATCATCCAGGGCGAGTGATGAAGACATGTCTTTCACGACCGGATAGCGGCTGGCGCGGCGCAAAGTAGTCCCGCATGCAATGAAGGGCTTACGAGCGCGCCTTCCAATGTGTTGGAGGCCGCATTGTTCGGTCCGGCTGGGGGCGTCGCTATACAGTTGCAACGCTTGTGCGCCCCATATCCCTTACTCCTCGGGTCTTCGCTGGGTGCGCCACCAGTTCACGGTCTCCGCCAAGCCGTGGTTGAGATCGTAGCGTGGGGTAAAGCCAACTTCGTCTCCAAGCCGCTGCACATCCGCTTCAATTGCGTGGGGTTCGCTTGCAGACAGCGGGCGCTCGCCGAAACCGATGAGATCCGGCCGACCAGTTTCAAATGCAATGTGTTCGAGCAGCCTGCGAACCGATTGGGCCTGCCCGGAGCCAATATTGACCGGTCCTTCTGCTGGACTGTCCAGCAGTGCCGCGAAGGCCGCAGCGGCATCGGCAATGTGGAGGAAATCACGCTTTTGCAGGCCTTCGCTCGTCGGGAACCTTTCTCCCGCGAGCAGCTTGCGGATGGCGTCGCTGACAAGTCGACCCGGTCTCTCGTCCGGCCCATAAAGATAAAAGATGCGTCCCCAAGCGAGCGAAAGACCGCAGGTCGCGGCATAGGCTTCAAGGATGCGGCGCAGGCCGTCTTTCGCCGCCCCGTAGAGAGTCGCTGGGACGCACGGGCTTTGCGTTTCATGAAAGCGGGCACTGCCCCACGCATACTCGGCACATGTGCCGGCGATGACGGCACGTCGGCCGCCTGCCTCGGCAAAGCTTCTTACAAGATTAAGGCTCGCCGATACCCACTCCAGATTCTTAGCTGATGTCCAGTACACCCCTGGTTCAGCATACCAAGCGAGGTGGAGCAGATGGCTCGGCCGAATCGTTGCAAGGACTGCGCTCGTTTGGGCCGGTGATAGAAGGTCGGCGACATGGAACGTAAGCCTGTGACCGACGGGTGCCGTCCGTCCGACCGCATGGACGTCAAAACCACGCTCTAGGAGCAGCGGCAGGACGGCACGGCCGACAAAGCCGGTCGATCCGGTTACGAGCACCCGTTTCATCTTGGCGCGTCTGCCGGCATCGTCCAGTCGGCGTATGTCAGATCCCGCTCCGAAATGATGGTGATGGGCTCCGGCCAGCGGACATCAATTGCAGGGTCATTCCATCGCAGGCCTCTTGCGCTTGTCGCCACGTAGGGCACGTCGATCATGTAAAGAATTTCCGTGTCGTCCTGAAGGGTCTGAAACCCGTGCGCTATCCCTGCCGGAATGT
>NZ_LMUU01000276.1:31316-44404 GCF_009765775.1 Beijerinckia sp. L45 | reverse complement strand
CGCACGATCTTGGTTTCGGCATGCGGGGCGACGGAAAAGTGCATGCCCCGCACCGTGCCCCGGCGCGTATTTACGGAGATGCTTGACTGCGTGAATTGGCTGACGAGGTGATGCGTCTGCAATTCTTCGACGCAGAAGGTACGGGCAAAGCAACCGCGCTCGTCGCCCCGACGTTCCGGCACCATAAGAAAGGTGCCGGCGAATTCGAGCGCCTCAAACAACATCGACGTTCCCCTAGAACACGCTGAGTTTGGGGATTGCTGTAATGAACTTGCCGCCCCAGGCTCGGATCTCGACCATCTGCCCGGCGACTTCATCCTTCAAGTTCCACGGCAGGATCAGGAGGTAATCCGGTTTCATCGCCAGCATCTCCTCTGGAGACACGACGGGAATTCGAACGCCCGGCAGGAGCGTGCCCTGCTTGTGCGGCGAGCGGTCGGCGACGGCGCGCACCAGCTCAGGCCCGATGCCGCAATAATTGAGGAAAGTATTGCCTTTGGCTGCGGCGCCGTACGCGACCACGACTTTGCCCTCTTCGCGGAGCGCGATCAGCGCCTTCAGTGTCGCACATTTGATCGCGACGACCTCCTCGGCGAAACGGGTGTAGCCCGCAAGCTCGGACAGCCCACCAGCACGCTCCTCGGCGAGAATCCGCTCGACCGAAGAGGTCGCCTGATGCGCGGCCGCGTCGTGGCAGAAGAACACCCGCAGAGAGCCGCCGTGCGTCGGCCATTCCTCGACGTCGAAGACGCGCAGGTCGGTCTTGCCCAAAATCTCGGCGACGACCTTCAACGACAGGTAGGAAAAATGCTCGTGATAGATCGTGTCGAACTGTTTTTGTTCGACCATCCGCAACAGGTGCGGAAACTCGAAGGTCCCGACACCATCAGGCTTGAGCAGCACCTTGAAGCCGGCGGTAAAGTCGAGGATGTCCGGTACATGAGCGAGCACGTTGTTGGCAGCGGTGAGATCGGCGGCATGGCCCTCGGCTACCAGCCGAAGGGCGGTGGCTTCGCCGAAGAAGGCGACCTCGGTTGGCACGCCACGCTCGACCGCGACCTTGGCGACATTGGCCGCAGGCTCGACGCCGAGCACCGGAATGCCGCGCTTGACGAAATACTGCAGGAGGTAGCCGTCGTTACTGGCAACCTCGACGACTTTCTTGTCCGGGCCCAGGCCGAAGCGCTGGGTCATCGTGGCGACGTAGTCTTCAGCGTGGTGCAGCCAGCTGGTCGAAAAGCCGGAGAAATAGGCGTAGTCGGAAAAAATATTCTCGGGCGTCTCGAACTCTTCAAGCTGAACCAGGAAGCACGTCTCGCAGACGTGGGCATGGAGCGGGAACACCATTTCTCCTTCGCGGGCCTTGGCCAGTGGCACGTAGGCGTTGGCGAGCGGGGACAGCCCCAGGTCGGCGAACGTATGCTTCAGTGTGGCGCCGCAGGCGCGGCAGGTTCCGGTCGTCACGGCATCAGGCTCCAAGGAGTTCATGCAAGCCGTTCGTAGGCTTCGATCTGCGCGAGCGTCAGGTCGCGGGCAGATGCACCCTTATCGTGGTCGCGGTACCATTGCGTGGTCCACGCCAAAGCGTCGTCAAGGCGCAGACGGCGATCCCAGCCGAGGCGCGCCCGGGCTTTCGACGAGTCGACCTTGAGGAAGTGGGCCTCGTGAGCGTGGGTCTTCTCGGACAGATGCCAGCCGGCGGCGCCGCCCCAGTTTTTCACCATCTGGTCGATAATATAGGAGACGGCACGACAATCCTCGTCGGTCGGGCCGAAGTTCCAGGCTTCGCTAAAACCGGCGGCGTCGGCGCTGCTGAGGCGCTCGGCCAAAGCCAGATAGCCGGCCAGTGGCTCGAGCACGTGCTGCCACGGCCGGATGGCACCGGGCGATCGAATCTCGACCGACTGGCTGCGTTCGAAGGCGCGAACGATGTCGGGGATAAGCCGATCCACTGACCAATCACCGCCACCGATGACGTTGCCGGCGCGGGCGCTCGCGACGCGCACGCCGCTTTCTGCGAAGAAGGAGTTGCGGTAGGCGCTGACCACCAATTCGGCGCAGCCCTTAGAGTTACTGTAGGGGTCGAAACCGCCCAATGCCTCGGTCTCGCGATAAGCCCAGGGCCATTCGCGGTTCTCGTAGGCCTTGTCGCTGGTCACGACGACGACGGTGCGCACAGAGAAGCACGCGCGGGCGGCTTCCAGCACATGGACGGTACCCATGACGTTGGTGGCATAGGTGCCGACAGGATCGGCATACGAAGGGCGCACAAGGGCCTGCGCCGCAAGATGCAGCACGATCTCCGGCCGCGCGGTCTCGAAACATGTTTGCACGGCGGCGAGATCGCGGATATCGGCAATATGCGACGCGGCGCCGTCGGCTAAGGCCAGGCTGAACAGGCTCGGCTGGGTGTTAGGCGCGAGCGCCAAGCCTGTGACGGCGGCCCCGAGGCGCGTCAGCCAGAGCGTCAGCCAGGATCCCTTGAACCCGGTATGTCCGGTCACCAAAACCCGCTTCCCGGCCCAAAAGGCCGGATCGGGGCTCAGGCCACGCGTTTCGCCATTAATGGACAAGCTGCGGTGTCTCCGAAGGGGTCAGAACGCGCGACGTCTTACCACGACTTCCAGGGCGCGCGACCTTCGGCCCATAGCGCCTCGAGATGATTCTTGTCGCGCAACGTGTCCATCGCCTGCCAAAAGCCGTTATGCACGAAGGCATTGAGCTGGTCTTGGCGGGCGAGTTGCTCCATCGGTTCGTTCTCCCAGGTGGTGGCATCGCCCTCGATCAGGTCCAGGACCTTCGGCGAGAGCACGAAGAAGCCGCCGTTGATCATCGCGCCGTCACCGGCCGGCTTTTCGCGAAAGCTGCGGACCTGGTCGCCGACAAGATTGAGCGCGCCGAAACGGCCGGGCGGCACGACCGCGGTGAGCGTCGCAAGGCGCTTTTGCGCCTTGTGGAAGGTGACGAGCTTGCCGAGATCGACATCGCTGACCCCGTCGCCATAGGTCATGAAGAAATCCTCGTTGCCGATGTAGTCGCGCACCCGCTTGAGGCGGCCGCCGGTCATCGTCGCTTCGCCGGTCTCGATCAGCGAGACGTTCCAGTTCTGCCCGGCGCTACGGTGGAAATCGATGTCTCCGGACCCGAGGTGCATCGTGACGTCGCTGAGATGCAGTCGGTAGTTGAGGAAAAATTCCTTGATGACGTAGCCTTTGTAGCCGAGGCAGATCACGAAATCCGTCACGCCGTAGGCTGAAAACATCTGCATGATGTGCCACAGAATTGGCCGCCCCCCGATCTCAACCATCGGCTTCGGCCGTAGCGACGTCTCTTCGGACAGGCGTGTCCCCAAACCACCCGCGAGGATTACCGCTTTCATTCGTTCAAAACCTCAGGAAAGAGATGAGCGAAGCGGCTGATGACGGTCATCGATCACCCACTGCTCGTGGTATTAAAGCCGTTAGCCGAAAGTATCAATCGCTCACGTCGCGAGATGTGTTTAAAGCTCCAAGCAAAGAATATGCTCTATCTCGCATTCCGGTGCTGAAGGTGCGATCCGATTGCGTGATCGTTGCTTTCCAGGCCATGCAAAAGTTAGATCTGATCGGGTCTTTCATTCAATATAGCCGAATGAGCGAAAGCCGTACGGCCTTCACTGGAAGACGCTGCAAGTCTTGACGCGGAACTTGAGGCTTTGCGCTTCACACTCGCCGAGGTTCAGGCTGTCGCTGACCGCGCGGCGAGCGTCGAAGCGAAACTTGAAGGTGCGCGTCAGGCGCTAGCGGCTGTGCAATCGGAGCGTGTGTCGGGTCTTGACGCTGAACTTGTCGAGGCGCGCGAATGCGCTGCCGTGGTTCAGCGGTCGGCCGATCGCGTCCGGCGCTTGAGGCCGACCAAGCAGAAGCGCTTCTTGAGATCGCCGAACTTCAGCAACAGCTTGGACAGGCGACCTTGAAATTCAGCTGAACGATCAGAGAGCGGCTCGTGACTACGATGAAATTCTTTTGCGCCCCATGACCCAGCTTGGGCGTCGCCGTTTGCAGGATGGCTTTGCGCTCCGCCTCTTTTCGCCCACCATATTTTGATGCGGCCCACCCTTGTCCTTGATGTTGGCCTGAACAACTCCTACTCCGAGCTTGGTCGAAGCAGGGGCTAGCGAATTCCGATGAAGCGTATTCTCGTGACGGGCGGAGCCGGGTTTCTCGGCTCGCATCTTTGCGCCCGGTTGCTGGCGGAGGGCCAGGAGGTTCTCTGCGTCGACAATTTTTTCACCGGGCGGCGGCGCAACATCGCGGGCCTGCTTGACCATCGCAACTTCGAGTTCCTCCGCCATGACGTAACGTTCCCACTCTACGTCGAGGTCGACGAGATCTACAACCTCGCGTGCCCGGCCTCGCCCATTCATTATCAGTTCGATCCGGTGCAGACGACGAAAACGAGTGTCATCGGGGCGATCAACATGCTCGGGCTCGCCAAGCGCGTCCGCGCCAAGATTTTCCAGGCCTCGACGTCCGAGGTTTACGGTGATCCCTCGGTGCATCCGCAGCCTGAGTCCTATTGGGGCCATGTCAACACGCTTGGGCCGCGCGCCTGCTACGACGAGGGCAAGCGCTGCGCGGAGACGCTGTTTTTCGACTATCACCGCCAGCATCAGGTGCGCATCAAGGTGGCGCGCATCTTCAACACCTACGGGCCTAACATGAACCCGCAGGACGGGCGCGTGGTGTCGAATTTTATCGTCCAGGCGCTAAGCAACAAGCCGATAACCCTATATGGCGACGGTACGCAGACCCGCTCCTTCTGCTATTGCGACGATCTGATCGAAGGCTTCCGCCGGCTGATGGATTCCGGCCCCGAGATCACCGGACCGATCAATCTCGGTAATCCCGGCGAGTTCACCATGCGCCAGCTCGCCGAGACGATCCTGGACCTTACCGGCTCGACCTCGTCCATCGTCCACGAGCCGCTGCCGATGGACGATCCCCGTCAGCGCCAGCCGGACATCACCCTGGCGCGCGAAAAACTCGGCTGGGAGCCGACCATCGCGCTCAAGGCCGGGCTGGTGCGCACGATCGCCTATTTCGAGGCGCTGCTCGCCGAGGGCGTCTGACAATACAGTCTCTCGGGTCGATCGCCTTCATTGAGCCCGCATCGCCCAAGGTGTCGGTGATCATCCCCAACAAGAACAGCCTGGATCTCATTTCCAGAATCATCGCTGATCTGCAGACTCGAACCGATTATCCCGACCTGGAAATCGTCATCGTCGACAACGGGACGACCGACGCGGACGTTCTCGCCTTCTAAGGCACGTTCAGAGGCACGGATGGCGTCACCATCGATATCCTCTCCGAGGATTTTAACTTCGCCGGCATGTGCAATCGCGGCGCGCGACTGGCGAGGGGTGACGCTCTGCTGTTCCTCAACAACGACATCGAAGTACATGAGCCGCTCTGGCTCAAGGAAATGGTGGCTTGCCTGGCCTTCGATTCCGTCGGTATCGTCGGCGCCAAAATGCTCTATCCCAACGGTCTTACCCAGCATAACGGGGTCATCGTCGGCCTCGGCGAAGCCGCGAAACCGGTGCAAACAACGAGCGCTTCCAGCTCGAAACCGCCCGCCTCCAGGCGCGGCACGGGACGGCAACCTATAGCGATGACGCCTACAGCCCGTTTTACGATCGCCGCTATTCGACACCGCATCTTGCTCTACCGACGACGCTGCCTCGCTTACGCCCAGGTACGTTGTCTCGAATCGAAGACCTTCCGTTGCCAAACTAAACCAAAGAGCCGGCTGACATGGTTGTTGGTCCACAAACAATCGCGATCAGAGTGGCGCTATTCGTCGGCGCATATCCTCGATCCCCTACGGCCTCTCGGCATAAAACGACGCCGCCTGATCGATCTCGGCCGGCGTCATGCGGCGCGCGATGTTGCGCATCTGCTCGCTGATGTCGTTGCGGCGGGCCGCGCTCGCGAAGGCCTGCAATTGTGTCTTGAGGTAGACAGGCGACTGGCCTTCGAGCCGGGGGCTGCCGGCCTTGTTGTCGGCCGCGCCGTGGCACGATGCGCAGGGCGGAATGTTGCGCAGGGGGGCGCCGCTCAGCACGATCGCCGGTTCGCCCGCGCCCGGTCCGGGATGGTAGGCGGGGACGCGCGGCAGATAGGAATAATAGGCCGCGAGGTCGATCATGTCCTGTTCCGTCAACGCGGCGGCGAAGGGTCCCATGATCGCGTTGACCCGCACGCCGGCCTTGAAATCGTGCAGCTCCTTGTAGATCACGGCGGCATATTGCCCCGCGAGGTACGGAAACTCGGAGCGCGTAACGTTGTCGCCGCTGTGACAGATGGCGCATTGCAGGGCGAGCGTGCCGCCGTGACCGATGGACGCCGCGCTCGGGTGGTTCAACATTCGCGAGGTCATGACGACGGCGGATGTTTTGGCTTCGACGGCGGAAGGCGCCACAGTTGCCGCTTCGCGCGAAACGCCGGCGGCGCTGCAGATGGCGTCCCAGATGCCGCTGAATTTGAGATTGGGCTGGGCATAGGGCAGCAGAACGAGACCACCGAGCGCCGCGGCGGCGGCAAAGCCGGCGGTCAGGCCGAGCGCCGTCGTGAACCAGCGATTGCTCAGAGTGAACAGGCGTTCGCTGCTCATGGCTGGGCTCCGACGTAAACCGCGGGCACGGACGTGTTCTTGAGCGCCAGAAGCTGCGCGATCGGAAAGCCGTAGTTGACCACTGTGAGGCCAATCATCAGCACGAGCCATAGCGAATAGCCGTTCAACGCGACCGGCACCGAGGTCGGCGGATGGATGGCGATGCTGAAGCGATAGACGCCGGCCTCTGCCTTGGGCGCCAGCTGCCCCTTGATCAGCACGACAAAGAACAGCGCTCCGGAGATGACCAGCAGAAATCCGCCGAACACGGAGATGGTGACCGGGAGGGCTTCCGGGGCCAGCGCCGTGTTGGTGAAATCATAAAACGCCATCCGCCGCGGCATGCCCAGAATGCCGACGTAATGCCAAGGAAACGTCGTGACGATCATGCCGACGAACCAAAGCCAGAGCTGCGCCCGCATCAGCCCGAGACTCGTCAGCGCGCGTCCCGTCAGATGCGGCCACAGGTCATAGGCGATGGCGAAATACATGATGACGATGGCGCCGCCGAAGATCAGATGGAAATGCCCGGTGACCCACTGCGTGTTGTGGATGCTCGCATCCAGCTGGAAGCTCATGTTGATGAGGCCGCCGGCTCCGCCGAAGCCCAGCATGACGAAAGAGAAGGTCACCGCCAGCATCATCGGATTGCGCCACGGCAGCGCCGCGACCCAGCCGAACGGTCCTTTGCCGCCGCGCAGGCGCCCGGCAATCTCCGCCGAGGCGCAGATGGTGAAGACGGTAAGCAGCGTCGGCAGCGCCACCAAGGCCGTCAACGCCGAATGCATGAACTTGAACCCGGCACCCACTTGTGGATCGGTGAAGAGATGGTGGATGCCGATCGGCATGGCGACGACGAGGAACAGGATGAACGAAATCCGCGCCATCGAGTCGCTGTAGAGTTTTCCACCGATCGCGCGTGGGATGATCGTGTAATAGGCGATGTAGGCGGGCATCAGCCAGAAATAGACGATGGCGTGCAGCGTCCAGGAGAAGAACACCCGGGCAAGGCCGGCATCGATCGTCGTGCGGAAGCCGAGCGCGACCGGCAGGATCTGCAACAGCAGTTCGAGCGCGGCGCCGACCGCCGTCCAGCCCCAGAGCAGCGAACCCGCGACATTGGCGAACATCGCCAGCGGCACCGGCTTGCCGGGATTGTCGCGCTTCCAGACGTAGAGATTGAGCGACATCAAAGCGACCCAGATCCACGATCCGACGACCACCAGGACGATGCCGAGGTAATAGAACGGACTGCCGATCAGCGGCGGGTAGAAGGTGTAGAGCACCGAGGCGAGGCCCATCGACACCGGAACCATCGCCATAACCGCCCCGACCACCACCAGACCGAACCCGGTCCAGGCCCACCTTTGGCCGATCAGCGGGCGCTCGAGCGCGAGTTCGCTGATGGCATAGCCGAACCCCATCGCGATCAACGTCGGAAACACGTAGCCCATCACCGTGCCATGCGCCGTGACGGACCGATAATACCATTCCGGATTGCTGATCCAGGCGAGCAGCGGGCTGCGCACGAGCATCTGCCAGGCGCCGAGCAGCAAAGCGAGGCCGAACACGGTGAAAGCTAGCCAGAAGTGAGCGAGAACGAGACGCTTGCTACTCAACACAGGTCAGCCTCCGGTGCGCTGATGTCATGGCGAGGAAGGCGGCCTTGTCGATCACTTTGACATTGGCCCACATCCCCTCGTGGCCGATGCCGCAGAATTCGTGGCACGGCATCAGATGATCGCCCGGCTTGTCGAAGCGGATGGGGATCGCGGAGACGTAGCCCGGCACCAGCATCGTGTTGATGTTGGTGCCCTGAATGAGAAAGCCGTGAACGACGTCCGCGCTCGACGCGCGGAAGGTGATCGGGGTTTCGGCCGGGACCAGCAGGCATTGCGGGGTGAAGGAATATTGCTGGGCGACGGCGCGCACCGTGACCGAGCCGTCCGGTTCGAGCGCGCTGCCGAGATTGCTTTCGACGAACTCGCCGGCAATGTGCAGAGTCGTGGGATCGGCGGTCTCGACGCGGGCCTGCGGCATCGTCGCCTGATGGATTCCGGCGAACGCCGCCATGCCAGCGAGCAGCACGATGACGGCCACCGACACCATGGCCCACTTGCGCTCGACGCGGGCGGCGACCACCGCACCGGCGGCATGGTTGTCCTGCAGCGTCATCGGACAAGACCCTTTGTCATTGCACCGCGCCGCGCGGCAGGAACACGAAAAGATAGAAGGCAAACCAAAGCGCAACGACGATCGCCGTCGCGATGCCGGCGACGACAATGGCGCCGCTTGGGCCGGAGCGAACGATCGCATCGACCGCGGCATCATCCGAAGCGGCGTCTGGCGTGGGCGGAGGCACGGAGTTGATCATGGCGCTCTCAATCGAGGGGAGCCGAACGAAGCTCGTTGGCCTGAGCCGCGGTCACGGCGGTGCCGCGGTTGCCCCATGAGGCGCGGATGTAGGTGACGACGGCGGCAACTTCGTTGTCGTTCAGCGACACGGCAAAGGGCGGCATGCCAAAGGGCTGGGGATTGCCTGACGTGCCCGGGGGATAGCCGCCGTTCAGCACCATGCGGATTGCGTTGACGGCCGATGTCATCTGGATCGACTGGTTGCCGGCGAGCGGCGGATAATTGGGTGGTCGCCCCTGACCATTCGCCTCGTGACAGATGGCGCATTTGCCGTCGTAGACGGTCTTGCCGAGGCTCATCAGCAGACTGCCTTCGGCGGTCGGCACGGTCGACGCCGGCGCCTGCGGCGGCCCACCCTGCGCCAGGCCTTTGAGATAGACCGCCATGGCATGCGTATCGTCGTCGGTCATATATTGCAGGCTGTTGTAGACCACCTCCGCCATCGGCCCGTACACCGCGCCGCGCGCCGAGACGCCGGTGCGAAGCAGGTCGGAAATATCCTTGATGCTCCAGTCGCCGAGACCGGCTTCCCTGTTCGAGGTCAGCGACGGCGCGTACCAGTTCTGCAGCGGGATGAGGCCACCCTGAAACGCCTCCGACTCCGAGCTGCCGCCGAGCGCGTTGATGGCGGTGTGGCACATCCCGCAATGACCGAGGCCACCGACGAGATAGGCGCCGCGGTTGTATTCCTCGGATTTTGTCGGGTCCGGCTTGTACACGCCTTCGCTGAAGAACAGCGTGCGCCAGCCGAGGATCAGGGAGCGGTTGTTGAAGGGAAAGCGCAGATCGTGCGGGCGATCGGCCTGATGCACCGGTACGACCGTCTTCAGATAGGCGAAGATCGCGTCGCTGTCCTGCCGCGTGACCTTGGTATAGGAGCCGAACGGCATCGCCGGATAAAGCAGGCCGCCGTCGGGAAACCGGCCGTCGTGCAGCGAGCCGTAAAACTGATCCGGCGTCCACGTGCCGATGCCCGTTTCGGGATCGGGCGTGATGTTGGAGGTGTAGATCGTGCCGAAGGGGGTTGGCATCGGCCGACCGCCGGCGAACAGCGCGCGCTCGGGGGCGGTGTGGCAGGCGATGCAATCGCCGGCGCGCGCGAGATATTCGCCGCGGGCGACGAGCGACATGTCCGTGAGGCCGGGCGCCGGCTGAGCGGTCTGCGCCATCGCGCCGCCATCGCCTGCGATCACCAGCACAGCGATGGTGATCAGAGCCTTAAAGCCTTCGACGAGGAAGCGTGCCACGGTCATCCCCTCAATTCGGTTCGCTGCCGCAGGCGAAGGGCAGCGGATAACTCCCTTTCGCCGCCGGCACGGGATCGGCGGGCGCCGGGCGCGACGACAGCCAGGCGGCGACGGCCTTCACGTCGTCCTCCGTCAGATGCCCGGCGACGACCTGCATGCAGTCCGGGGCGACGGCGGTTCGGTTGCCGTAGCGCCAGGCGCCGAGCTGCGCGCTGATATAGGTGGCGCGCAAACCGAGCAGGCCTGGAATGCCCGGTTCCATCCCGGTAAAGGCCGGGCCGTGACAGCTGAGACACGCCGGAATGCCGCGCGGGAAATCGCCTTTGGTCACCAGGCTCTCGCCATGAGCGAGAATGTCGTTGCTGACGACAGGAATGGCCGGCGGCGGCAGCGGCGGACGTTGCGCGGCGAAATAGTCGGCAATGGTCTTGAGATAATCCTCGGGCAGAAACTCGAGGAGATAGTTCATCGGCGGATAGTGGCGCCGACCGCTCTTGAACGCGGTCAGTTGGTTATAGAGATAACCCGCGGGCTTACCGGCCAGACGGGGAAAATAGACGTCGTCGGTACCCTGGCCTTGCGCGCCATGGCAGGGCGCACAGGCCTGGACACGCGCCGCAATCGTGTCTGGTGGACCCGGCGACGTCTGGGCAAAGCTCGCTGCCGGGCTCAGAGCCGATAAGACAAGGAAAAGCCTGAGGACACAAACCATCGTTCGATCTCCTACGACCGCTGGACGAGAACTGACCTGCTTCGGCGTCCCCGGCGCATTTGACCCCGGCTCATGCTGGCTCCGTCCGATAGCAACATCGGACCTTTCTTAAGGAGCTCCAGCGTTTCGGCTTTGATTTGGATCAATTCGCTTCATCGAGGGGCGACCAGACCGGAGCAGACCGGCGGGACCGCTGACGTTATGCGACGGCTTTGGTCATATAGTTTGCCGCCGGCCCATAGGGTCGAAGCGTCTTGTCAGGCGCCGATCCGGCAACGACAGAAAAGCCGAGACGCGTCCACAGCGTCAGGGTCCCGTAGACCGATACAAGCGCCAATGTCGACACCGACTCTTTGCGGGCCAATTCTGTGATCGCGCCGACCAAGCTCGTCGCATAGCCGCGGCTTCGAGCTTCCGGCAGACAGAATTGCGATGTCATCGATGTAAAGGCAATCCGGTGCGGACGGCAGCGCCTCCAGGAATGTATCCAGGCCTGGAATGACGTCGAGCTTCCAAGGATGGCAGAAGCCATAGCCGAGAAGCTTGCCGTCTTGTTTCAGCGCGAAGCATCCGCGACGATAAAGCATGAACTTTTCTTCGAGGACTTCCGTGCGCTCGGACAGCGTGTGGATCGAACCCGCAAGAGCCGCGACGCCGGGAAGATCTGCAGGTTCCATGGCGTGCCAGCTGGCGTCATCCGACCGCATCGCCCGTCCCGCAGTTTTGCCTTCGCTCCGGTCTAGAGCAGCCGCAATATCGCGGCGGCGTAGCAATCAAGAGTAGGGCTTGGAAGTTGTTTTAAGTGGTGGAGCCAGACGGAATCGAACCGACGACCTCTTCAATGCCATTGAAGCGGCAGGCAAAATTCACGAGACAAATCAACGGCATTTTTTACCGATTAGTAACACGAGGCACGCCGATTAGGAACAGAGCGGCGCTCTCGGCTGGTTGACTGCCGCCGCATTCTGATTCCATCCTTGCGTGCCGCGAAGCGGTGAATCGGCTGTATTCTGCGGCCGGTGATGCAGCAAGGCCACACAGCAGACAGCACAAAGCACAACGGCCCCGGTTTGCTCTTGGAGAGGAGCGAACCAGGGCCGAAGCGGCGAATAACCTAGGTAGTCTTGACAGCTCCCAAGGTACTCGCCGCTCCCGACATTGCAAGAGGAAATTGCGCAGAAACGACAGTTTTTGTGGTCGGCGGAGCTTTGCCTTTTTGAGCGTGGTCCCGAGAGGGATCGAGATGGAAGACGACGACGGAATGGGCCGGGTGCGGCCACACTTGAATTGGGTCCGCCGGAAGCGCGGCGCATACGAAGCTGCATGCAAACTCGCGCGCATCATCATTGCGAAGGACGCTGGCACCGGCATGGCTATGTCGCTACCGCGCCGCGAGATCGAACGCGAGTACCCCGACTTTTCGGCTCAAGCCGCGCGCACAGCCACGGCAAACTTGGTCAAGTCCGGGATCATTCACAAGAATGATGATCTCTATGTCTTGGACGAAGCTTTTCGTCTCCCCACCGCCTCACCCAGAACTCACCCAGAACCAACCCACCCAGAACCCACCCACCCAAGAGCGCCCCAAGGGGTGGGGGGATACCCCCTAAAGGGTATCCCCCCCACCCCAGGGGCTCGGGTTGGGGCTCGGGTTGGGGCTGGGGTTGGTTCTGGGGCTGATGCCTGGGTTGGGACTGGGGGCGGCGTTGGTTTTGGGGCTCGGGTTGGGACGATCCGGTGCGACGAGCCGGAGTTGCTGGAGCCCCGAAAACCCAAATCTGGCACGCAGACCGAGCGGGAAGCGTTCACGCTGCGCGTCCGAGCCGAGCTTTGGCCAGAGCGGTACGTAGACAACCTCGTCGATACGAGAGCCCGGGCCAAGATCGTTGCCGAAGCGCAGCTCGAAGAGCTGAGAGCAGTCGTGCCGGAGATCAAGCTCAGCGCTGAGGTCATCAGCAAGCACTCGGCTGGTCCTGGGTTCGAGTTGCCGAGAGCTGCGCAGGCCCTTCATGCTCGGGCAGAAGCGGCTGCCAGAGAGGCGGAAATCCAGGAGATAGCAG
>NZ_LMUU01000276.1:29010-31303 GCF_009765775.1 Beijerinckia sp. L45 | reverse complement strand
CGAGCAGCCAGACGACGATCACACAAAGCGTCAGCAGGTCGCCGCAGAGTTAGAAGAGCCTCAGCAGCTCGATGCATCCCTGCCAGAGCCTCAGCAGCCTGCTCTGAGCGACCCCGAGCCTCAGCAGCTCGTCGCAGAGCACATCGTCGAGCGCGTGCCTCCTCATCGGGTACACCGCGAACTCCCCTTACCACGCGCCGTCTTTCGAGATCGTAGGCAGCCACGTGTGCCAAGCAAGGTCGCGCGTCGCCGAGTAACGTCAGCTAGTCGCCTTTCGAGGCTTGCTTCTGATTGCGGTGCGCCAACCTCGCTGGGGGGGAGTCTCCTCCGACCCCCGACGTGACGGCGCCTAATCGTCGGCCGGTGACACGCGAGATGCGGTGGTGGTCGAGCCCAGCGCCCGCGCCGCTCGCCTGCAAATCTGCACGGGATGAAGCTTCCAAGATTTCACAAATCAACGGTTGCTTGGCGCCACGCAAACAAGGTTGCACGCAAGCACGGTAGAACGGAACAAAGCAGATGAAGACTCTAGTAGTGCACGGCCAAAAAGGCGGTGCTGGAAAGACGACAATAAGCCTGCACCTCGGTGTCGCGGCTGAGAACGCTGGTCTGGCCACTGTGATCATCGATCTTGATCCGCAGACCAGCGCAACAAGCTGGGGCGACTCACGAACCAACGAGGCGCCGGTCGTAATCTCGATTCAACCATCCCGACTCGCAAAGGCGCTCGACACAGCGCGTGATGGCGGCGCCGATCTCGTCATCGTGGACACGGCACCTCATAGCGCCGATGCCGCGATCATTGCTGCTGAGGCTTCCGATCTGATCCTTGTGCCTTGTCGCCCTACAATCCTGGATTTGCGATCGATCGCCAGCACGGCTCGCATAATCAAGATCGCCGACAAGCCAGCCTATGCCGTCCTGACCTGTGCACCCGCGCGTTCGCCTCGGCTTATCGCAGATGCAGCGAGCGTGGTTGCCGATGTTGGTATCGCCGTGTGCCCGGTGACAATCCACCAGCGTGCTGCCTACGTGCACTCTTTGACGATCGGCCAAACAGCCCAGGAGTACCAACCTGACAGCAAGGCAGCTGAAGAAATCTGGCAGTTGCTGAAGTGGCTGCGGAAAAAGCTGGCAATCTAGCTATCAAGCAACCTTGCTTGCACGCAAGCATGCAACAACGCTTAAACGCAACCGTGGAACAACGCTATGGCAAGCACTCCGGATTTGAGATCGAACATGAAAAGGGTCCGAGAGGACACGACGCCAAAGATTGAAGAGATCGCGGCGGATATCCACGCACCAAAGTTGGCAGCGAAACCAGAGAAGCAGTTGCCCAGTAGGGCAGGCAAAAAGAACCTCGTGGTCCCGATCGACCCGCCGCTGCACAAGACGCTAAAACAGCAGGCTCTTCATCTCGACCTCACCCTTGAACGCTACGTTACGAGCGCGCTTGAAGAATTGGCACGGAAGAACGCGATCAAATAAGAACGCCTGCACGCAACCAAGCCTGCGTCTTGCCAAGGAAACACGCAATCAAGGTTGCGCGTTTTCTTGTAAACGTAATTGCGTTCAGTGTTTGAGCAGCGGCATCACGAACGTCGCGATAAGATATCCGGTGCCAGAGACCAGGATGGTGCAAAAGACCCCAGCGACAGCCGTACGCAGCCTCTCCAGGTTCGACATACGAAGCTCGCCATTCTTGATCAGATCGCGCTCCAGCGCTTCTGTGCGCAGCTTCAGGGTGGCGATTTCATCGACGCTCTTGTCGATCGTTTCGCATCGAGCCTTCATTTCCTGAATATCGGCTGCGTTCCTCGCGCTCTGAGATTGGACCACCATGACAGCCTCGACGAGCTTCTGAACCTCGCTGAAGATCGATTCTAGACGGCGGTCGGTATTCGCGGCCGATTGGCGCATCGCGGCGCTATCCGCGACGAGTGCGAGCAACATCGATTGAGGTTCGGGCTTGGGCAGTCCGAACAGACCGTCCATTGGATCGGTCACCTTACGGACGCCATCCGCAGAGCTTGCTGCCCTCTACCAGGATCGTCAGGTAGTTCCGCTTCTCTTTCGCGTTCATGACCTGGACCACCTGCGGACGCAGCACGAACTCAGATGCCGTGTGGGTCTTGCAAAAGGTGTCCGTGTCCTGAGGGGTGCATCCGGCCATGCCCGCGCAGAAAAGCGCGAAAATGAAAATGAGTACGAGTTTCGACATTCAGTTTTTGGGTGTCCAGCGTTTGAGTTCGGCGTCAACCTGAGCATCGGTCATCTTCGACACGGACGCATC
>NZ_LMUU01000276.1:0-28910 GCF_009765775.1 Beijerinckia sp. L45 | reverse complement strand
AACCACTCAGCGATCGGTATAAGGAACACGAACATCAGTTCCCACCCCCGTCGTGGTCGCAGTGATCGTCAGGACCATTGATGGCGCCGCTCACCGAACGGTGGATGCACGATCCCAGTCCCATCGTGGCTATGATCCCGAGCCCGGCGTTGTAGTCTAGCTTGCCCGTGAACATGCCAATCAGCGCCAACACTGTAATAAAAGTTGCAAAGAGATAAGTTTCGCTGCCCGATATACGGAGCCAGAATCTGCCGCCCATAATTTATGTCTTCCTAAAAACCGAGGTGATGCGCGACAACCAAGATGTCGTCACGGGTGCTGAAGATGTTGTCGGCGATTGCGCGGTGACGACCTTCAGTGCTGACAAGTACACGTCATAGTATCCGGCGATCGTTTGCGCGTGATCGGTGCCGTTGATGATCCGGCGAGCTTCGACGGGATCGTGCGGGATGTAGTCGCTGAGCTTCTTCGATGTGAACCAACCGTCGAGCATGCCGCGATACATGATCTTCGCCGCGATGATTGGGTCGAGCGCCAGCGTGGGATTATCGACGAGATCGACGCCAAGCTCGGTGCCAGCCTTTTTGTAGTTGGCTTCCCAGGTCAGCTGAACGTATCCGCGTCCCCAAAATCCTGTAGGCCCATAGGCGGTGCCGCGACCTTTGCCGACTTCCTCGATAGGCTGGATCGTGCGGCCGGTTTCCCACGTGGCCGTCGCGAGGCAGTAGGCCAAATATGCAATCGGGCTCGTCGAGTAGGACTGTTCCCATACGTCGATTAGCTGGTCAAAGCCATCCACCTGATCTTGCGTCAGGGAAGAAAAGAGCTTTGGCCGGATTGCAGAGAAAAAGAATGGGCGATCGATCACACAGCTATTTATTCGCGCGCATCAACAACTAAATGGCGGTTGATTTTATGCCCGAAACAAGATTGAACGCTCGCACATCCTTTCGAGCCGAGGCGTCCGATGACTGAAGCAACTGAAAATGCTGAGCAGACCAACTACCTGTCTATGACTGCGGACGTGGTGGCGAGCTATGTGTCGAACAATTCGGTACGGCCCGGCGACCTCGAAGCGCTGATAAAGAGCGTTTATGAAGCTTTTTCGATGACTAACGCTACGCCAGTGAAGGAAGAGGTAAAGGAACCAGCTGTATCGGTGAAGAAATCGATCACGCCCGAATTCCTCATCTGCTTGGAAGACGGCAAGAAGTTCAAGTCGCTGAAGCGCCATCTCGCGACCGCCTACCACATGACGCCTGATGAGTACCGTGCGAAGTGGAACCTGCCGCGCGATTATCCGATGGTGGCGCCTGCGTACGCGGCAGCTCGGTCGGCGCTGGCTAAACAATCCGGTCTTGGTGTTGCCAACCTCAGACAGCGCAAGCCAGCCGCAGCAAAGGTAGCTGCCACAAAGGGCCGTGGTCGCCCTCGCAAAGCTGCTTGATCTGAAATATTTGCGGTCGGTGAACTGTTGGCTTTCCCAAAAGCGGGAATCGGCGGACAGCGCTATAGTGGTCTCGTAAGTGCGTCTGCATCGCACTTAAAGCATCCATGCATTTCACGCTGCGCCGGAGAATACCTCGATGTACGACCCTTGGGATGTGCCACCCATCCCGACACGCGGGGACGAATATGGCGATGCTCTTTTTGCAGCGATAGGTCGCGCACTTATCGCTTGGGAAGAAATCGAGGTTTCTCTCGCACACCTTTACTCCGCTCTTTGCGAGAAATCGCCATATGACGATGGTTCAAATCTTGACTACGGACTGCCTTCAAACTTCAACGGTAGGCTCGAAAAGCTTAATGATAAGGCGGAAACTTATTTTATAAAATATAGTAATCAGGGGTTGGAGGGTCGCCTTCATGAGCTATTGTATAGAATTAAACGTATGTCGGCGCGACGCAACGATATTGCTCACGGCGTTGTCCGGTTGTTCGATATTGTTAAAGACCCAAATATTACATTGCTTGGTGCAATCGACTCCGGTTGGTGTCTTGTTCCGCCGCACTTTAAAGGCGTAAAACACTACGACAGAAACACACCTATTGTGTTGTTCACCTCTCGTTCAATCAAGAAGGTAGAGAGCGGATTCTGGACTCTTAAAGTTGACATCCATTCCATCTTAAAAATTATCGAGCTTCCACATTTCGCGTTGACAAGGCAGTTCGCTTTGCCGCCCTTAGAGCGACCGCCCTATCCAGAGCTTGAGTATACGCCGCAAGGATTGCGGCGCCGAGAGTAGCGTTGGAAGAGCCAGCGTCGGCGCAGCCCGCCAGAAAGCATACCAGTCACAGCCACCATCACTCGCAAGCGGTTTGCTTGGCGCTGGGGCTGGATTATAGTGAGCGCCATCCATTGAGTGGAAGGAACAGGCATTGCGCCCACTTTTGAAAACGTGGTTAGCGCGTTTCCTGGCGATAGGATTTGCGATCTGTCAGCTTGCTCCCTCTGCAATCGCCGAAGCCACGCCCCTCAATCCGAATTTTCAGAGTTGTGTGAATCGAGAAGCTAAAAACGCCTTCCGGCATAGCGTTGAAAGCAAGGGAGAGTTGGCCGTATATGGGTATCCCGTCGATGCTGAAAACGAAGTCATTTCCAGATGCGATCCGAGCCTGCCCCCTGAAAGCTTGCAGGATAGCGCTTACACACCAAACCCCAGCTACAAGTATATCAATACCATAGTCGAAACGCAGCAAAAGGCTTTCAGCTACGAGAAAATCCGCAAAGAAATGGCAGCGGAACGCCGACAGGCTGAAATAGATGCACCGAGATTAAAATCGGAAAAGGAGGAGGAGGACGCGGCTCTTGCTGCCTACTATCACTGCCTCGTTCAACACGCGCAGGAGCTTTCCAAAATCTCGACGGAGCCTGCGGAAACAATAGCTCAGGCTTCGTATCCCGAATGCTTTAATGAAAAAAAATCCACAATTGATATATCTTCGCGTCACAAGAATGGCCGTTTTAATTATGAAAGCATGAGCGTCACCGATGGTTACTTTAAATCTCGCTTAATCAATGAAATCATCAAAGCTCGGGCTCGACCTTTGTCATCATTGCAGCCTCCAGGCTAAAGTATACATGCATGCAAGCCGAAGGCCCCGCTTCACCCTATCAAGGATGCGGGACGCGAAAATGCAACGCCAGCAGTGTTTAGCTGGTGGCGGTGGCCGCTGCGATCGTCAGAGTGACCGATGCACCCACCGCGTACGTGGAAATGTCCGAGGCCTGAGGATTCTCGATCGGAAACGAGAAGACCGGCATGCCGGGTCCGGTGACCGTTGCGTCCGCTTTGTTGCCAATGCTGACAGTCAGGGTGCTGCCGGAAGATGTGGTGAAGTTGGTGGTCGAGAGAACGGTGTAGGTGAGCTGCATACTTTCCTTGAAAGAGGGATCGGTTTTATGGGTGGGTGCGGAGCGCAAGGCCGACGCGCTCTGCGTAAATCAGTCTTGGTGGGTATTTATCGATTGAAATCGGATCAATATCCGATCGCGATAACGCAAGTAGTAATCCCGGCCGAGCCGTAGTTGCCCGGATTGGAGTAGACCCCGTTGACATAACACGACGTGGTCGTGAGGTTGTTCACTCCGCCTGAATAGGCTGCACTTCCATCAACATTGAGTGGTGTCACTGAGACTGAAAGGCAGGCATTGGGGAAAGGGATAGGAAACGTCCACGTATTGAGAGCAGTCATCTGCGTCCACTGCATGATCATGCCACCCGGCAGCACGCGATAGCCGGTAGTGCTGAGGGACTGGTTTGGCTGTGAGAGGAAGCGTTCAGGAATGTTTCCCCAACTCATAGTCCCGCCAGTGAAACCCCACTGCCACACGCCGGTCGGCGCATTGTAGAAGCCGGTGGTCGGAGTGTTTGATCCTGTGCTGACCATGAACGTGCCAGCTTCGGTGCCTGCGTTGTCGTTGAAAGTGATGCCGTTCCAGCCGTTGCGAGAACCGAGAAGGCCGAGCGTGCCGTAGCTGCTCTGCGCAAAACCGTACATCCAACCTGACGTGTCGATGTTGGCGATGTAGCCGGTACCGGTGACCGTCAGATTGTTGTTGATCGTGGTAGGTCCACCAACCGCGAGGCTTCCGCCTCCACCATTCATGTTGACCGGCGCTGCGACGCGCTGATTTATCCAAAGCGTTTGCGCGCCAAGCGACTCAATGTGGGGATTGCCGTCGTTGTAGATGCTGAGCGTCGAGCCGTACGATGTGTTTGAGAGGTACAGGCCCCCATCAACGCCAGTGTTTGTTTGGTTGAGCCGCCCTGTCAGGCCGATCGCACCGCTGACATTCACGTTGTCTACCGTCAACGTATCGCTGATCTCGACGCCGTTAAGCATCTGAACATATCCGTTCGAGACACCGACCATGAACGGGCGCAGACCATTCCAGCTACCGTATTGATCGCCAGAATTTGTCAGCATGAGATAGAGGTTGCCACCGTCCTGCCGCCAGAAGCTTGCGTAGTTTCCATAAACAGATCGATAGGAATTGGCTGAAGTGGTCTGGATTTCGCCATTACAATTGATGGTTCCGCCGAAGTAGGCTTGGCCGCCCGTATTACAAAGCTGAACGGCGCCACCATAGTTGAGATATAACGGCCCAGAGTTTGTATAAACCTGATTTGAGTTCATGCTGGCATTGCCAGCAACCTGAATGATATTGCCTGCGGTCACGTTTCCGCTTGCGCCGATACTCTGCGGGGTCGTTAGTCCACTCGATGTCAGTGTCATCAACGACGTATAGCCGTTCGTGCTGCGCCAGTTGAACGCCCCATACGTGCCGCCACCGACCGAAACGTCGAAGTACATTGTGCTTCCGCCGTTCGTTACGTCGCGAATGGCGGAGTTTGAACCCATTTGTAAAGCGACGCCTGAAGACGTGTAAGATACGAAACCCGTGCCGCCTGAGGCGGTGATAGCGTTCGCTGAGCTAATATTGCCATTCGTGCTTAGCGTACCGCTGCCAAGCTGGATGCCACCCGATGAATTATAATTGAGGTAGAGGGTGGCGTTATTCGTCGTGTAGACTTGGTTGCCCGTCACATCCAGCGTGTTCTGGACGTTGAGGCCGCCGCTCGTATTAATGTTGCCTGATGCATTAACAGTCGCCAAGTTGGCGTTGCGGCCACCATCGATCGCAGCCGTGCCATTGACGTAGAAGCCGCCGAGACAATCCCAAAAGCCACTGCGAGCGTCGTAGCGGCCGTGGACCGATCCATCGTACGTAGAGATCGCCAAGCTCTGCCAAAGCTGCAAGTTGACATTGTAGGTACTGAAGGACGAGCCGTCGCCCGTTCCTGCTTCTAGCAGGTTCGTTCCTGCGCCCGCGATCTGCAAAGAGCTATTTGCAATGACAGGCCCGGTAAACGTTGCAGTGCCGGACACCCCAAGCGTGCCTAATACCGAAGCGTTTCCGTAGGCGTGGAACGTGGTGCTGTCCCACCCGGCAACGTTGCCGCCGGTATTATCCCAGAGATAGTTGATGCCGCCCGAGCGGTAAAAGGTACCGTTTCCCGAGGCAGCTCCAGAACGGTCAACGACATTGTATGCCGCATTGCTGCCCGTCGAAATATACTCGCCTGTCAGGGTGGCGTATCCGTTGAGCGTCGTGTTTCCGGTGACGGAAAGCGTGCCGCCAATCGTCTGATTGCCGCTGGCTGTGATGCTAGTGGCCGATATCGAGACGTTCGAAAGCGTGCCGCCCGTGATCGCCACGGCAGCAGGGTTCTGAGACGCGAGCGCCGTCAGGTTAAGGATCGACGCGAGATTGCCCGCCGCCGCTGGCGTCCAGATCGAGGCCATCGGCTCAGCCCGTGATCAGAACGTCGTAGGTGGTGCCTTGCGCGGGAGCGTAGCCGAAGCTGACCGTCGTGCTCGTCGAGTTGATCGGATTGTTGTCGAGCATTTCCAGGTTCATCATCGCGTCGCGCACGGTGACGGTCACCCATGTCGTGCCCAGGCCGTGAACGACGTTGTAGGAGGTCGAGACACCATCGCAGGTGATCGTACTGTTGAACTTCCGCACTACACTCGTTGTGTCGATGCCGAGGGCACCGCTGGCGGTCGAGAGGCCCGCGCCGACGTTGACCGATATGACGCTGCCGGTGACCGTGGTCGTTGTGCCGTCGCCGCTGTAGACGTTCAGCTTGAACGACTGTGTGAAGACCAGGGGCGTCGTCCCGAGCACCAAGGTGCCAGCGGTGGTCTGCCGGAAGATCGCGCCTGCGTAGACCGTGCCCTCGTTGACGAGGAATTCCGTACCCTCGGCCCACTGCGATCCGCTCATCGAGTCCGGCGCCAGTGTCCAGGCGCCCGCCGCAGCCACGTAGATCGCGTTCTGAGTGGTCATGCCGCCAACCGCGACACGGTCACCGGCAGCAAGCGCCACGCCGTCAATCGTCTGCAAACCGGAGAGGGTCAGGCCGCTAGCAGCCGCGTAGACCCGCACTGGGTCCTTCAGGTCGATGCGCCCTTGGTTCGCGGCCGTGATGAGCGCCTGCACCTGATCAAGGCGCGTGGCATCGGTGGCGTTCGTGCCCTGCGCGATGTTGGTGACCCGCTGCGATCCGCAATTGATCGCCGCAACGGCCGCAGCGAAGCTGTCGAGCGTGTATGAGGTGACCGTGCTCCTCAGGTCACTGATGGTCGAGGAAGGCTGCGTCCCTATGTGGTTGACGCGGAGTAGGGGATTGACTGCCAGCGCTGCAATCGCGATCGATCCATCGGTGAGACCAGCCGCATCGGCCGGACGCCATGCCGAGCCGGTGTAGACGAACATGATGCTCGATGCCGTGCTGTAATAGAGCTGTCCGGCCTTTGGTGACGACGGTGCTCCCGCAAGGTTGTGGATGACGGGGTTTAGAAGCTGGTTTGAGGTAAAATCTACCGGGTAGCCAAATTTCTGCGACATTCGTAGCGGGGGTGTCCTTAATTCAAATAGGCAACGCCAGATGTCGGCGCCGTGAAATTGATGATGATCGTGTTGCGATCTTGATAGACCTGCGAAGCCCAGATCATGTCACCCGCCGTATCGACGACGGTTACTGTCGGATATCGGTTCAGGTAGTGGGCGAGCGTCCAGGTCGTGCTTGCTTCGACGATATTTATTATAGTCGTCGTTGCGCCACCAGCTGGTCCCATCGGGCCTTGCTGGGCTACTGAGACGATCTGCGTCACGTCCTGCGAAACAGCGAGCGCGAAGCCGTAGTCGGCAACCGTTAGCGTCGCGACCTGGGAATTGACGGTAATCAAAACGTCACCGGCTTCGCTGACAACGCAGCTCATCAGGGCACCAGCACGCGGATGTTCACAACGCCGCGCGTCACATCATTGCCAGCCGGATCGATCGTGACGATGCGGAAGCGGGTCAGGAAAAAAGAAGCGCCTGGACCGTCACCAAGAATGGTGGCCGTTACCGTCGTAGAAATGACAAACTGAGCTTGCCCATCCGAGTAAAGGCAGGTCGCGGTCTGAGCTGAGGTCGTAGCCTGCGTCGAGGTCTTGCCGACGAGGAGGTAGCCAGCCAGCGTATATCCGGTCAGATCAAACGCTGTCCCATCGGGGTTCGTGAGCCTTACGGGGATGATCCAAGTATCGCCTTGGTAGAGGCTGATGAAATTTTCCGACATGACGTATTTATCACGTCGGAGACTAATTGCCGATCCGAGTCACCGTAAGAACCGCAGCATCGAACTGATTATAGGTCTCGTCATAACCACCAGCGTGGTTATATCCCTGGATCGTGATGACATCCCCAGCATTCAGAATCAGGGTATCAGCGCAGCTCATGGTGTAGCCGATAGAGTAATACATGTTTGCGCCACCAGAAGCCGAAACCGCTGGATTGCCATTCGTACAAATATTGATCCCGAAGTATGCGGCCTCGTTTGAGTTCGACCCGAGTTCGTGGTTGATCTGCGCAGTCAGAGCGTAGACGCCCGCCGTGTTGACAGTTACTCCGCCGCCACCGCTTAGCGCCCCGAATTGAGACGCGACACCTACCGTGTCGAGTGCCGCTGTGGTGGTCGTGTTGTCGCCGACGCCTTGCGTGGCCGATAGATAATAGCGACCGCTCGAAGCGGAAAGCTTCGTGTTTGAAACGCTACCGTTGACGAGCAAGCTGCCTTCGATGATGACGTTCGCATCGATTTCCATCGTATAGACGGCGCCTGTACCATCGGCACGTTGAACGCCTGTGATGGTGTAGCCGCCTGTCGTGTTGTCGAGCGATAGTGCGACCGCGTATTGCGCCGACAATCCGTTGATCGAACCTTGCAAGACGCCGATCGAGGCTGTGTTGCCGCCAACAGTCGTAGTCAGATTGCTGACGCTCGTCGCTGTCGTGCTCTGCTGAGATGAGAGGGTCGCGATCTGCGAATTGTAGCTGGAGACCTGACCATTGTAGGTGGAGGTCAATGAAGCAAGGTTCGCCGCCACAGAAGCCGTGGCATTCGAGGCGGCAGTGGCGTTCGTGCTGATATCTGAAGTGTTGCCGTTTACAGTAGCTGTCAGGTTGGTGACCGCTGTCGATGTAGCTGTTGTGTTCGTCGTCAGCGTCGCAATCTGCTGAGAGAATGACGAAGTCTGATTGTTGAAGTTGGTCGTCAGCGTCGAAAGGTTCGTTGCGACCGTCTGCGTAGCATTCGCCGCCGTCACGGCGTTGGCGGCTATCGTCGAAGATTGTCCGTTTACCGTTGAGGTCAGCGTGGAGAGCGACGCCGCCGTGCTGCTTTGCTCTGAGGTGAGCGTCGAAATCTGCGAGTTGTAGCTGGCGACCTGATTGTTGTAGGTCGTCTGAAAGCTTGCGAGGTTGCCCGCTACTGTCTGGGTCGCTGAAGCCGCCGTCGTCGCGTTAGACGTGATGCTGGCTGTGTTGCCATTGACGGTCGATGTCAGGCTGGTGAGCGACGCCGCTGTAGCGTTCTGCGCAGTCGTCAGCGTGTCGATCGATGTGCTGACCGATGAGACGTTCGCGTTGAAATTCGATGTCAGGGTCGCAAGATTGGCGGCCACCGTCGAAGTTGCGTTGGCGGCCGTTGTGGCATTGGCCGTTATGTCGGCTGTGTTCGTTCCGACAGTAGCCTGAAGATTGGTGACGCTTGTCGCCGTCGAGTTCTGCGCGGTCGTCAGGGTCGCGATCGACTGAGTGACAGTCGCAAGGCTGGCATCGAACGTCGTCTGGACGGTGGTGATCTGACCGGAGAGAGATTGCTGAGCCGTCGTCAGAGCAGCGGCCTGTACCGTCAGCTGCGAGGTGTTTCCGGTGACATCGCTTTGGATCGAGAGAATGGTGGCGGCGTCGGTCGCAAGCTGGGTCAGCGCGTTTGAGGCGTCGGCCTGCGCGGCAGCAATCGCGGTTTGGTTCTGCGAGATCGCCGTATTGATCGCGGCGAGATCGGTTGTCTGGGCAGCCTGAATCGCTTGATCGGCAGCAGCGATTGCCGCATCCGATGCGGCCTGAGCCTGCGATACAGCCGCCTGAGACGCTGCTTCGATCTCGGCTGCGACAGTAGTGACCGAGTTGCTGATCTGATCCTGGAGAGAAGCAACGCTGCCGTTGACGGCGCTGAGATTGCTTCCAACCTCTGCCTGGAGAGCCGCGATCTTTGCCTCGATCTGCGCGATCTCAGCCTGGAGTATGCTGTCGGCAGCTGGCGTGACGCTCGCGATCGTCGCAGCGCCAGATCGTGTGTCGATGCTGACAAGGCTGAGCGCCGCCACAACCTCGACGGTAGAGCTGATCCCGGCGACGCCTGTCGGATTATTCCCAGCAACCGCCTCGATGCCCGGCTGAGCTATTGTGCCAAGCGCCTGGCTGACGGTCGATAGGCTGACGATCACGGGCGCGTAATGCCCCGATTGACGGTTACCGACAGGGGGCCGCCGACTTGGCAGAGGTTGATGATCTGCCCGTCACCGGTCGCGACAATATCCATCGCGCACGTGGTGCCAGCCGGGAGGTTCGACATGTGATCGCTGAGGCCGGTCGTCGGCGCGTCACGCGGCACAGCGAAGGTCAGCGTGCCCATGTCGCCGCCGTTGACGAGCAAGCCGTTCGCCGTGCTCATGTTGAGCAAGACTTCACTGTCAGTGGGCGATGGCCTCAGCTGGGCTTCAAAGACGATCCCAGTAACGTCGATCGGCTGGCCAGCATTGGTCGAACCGGACGGCCACTGAAACTGAATGCAGTCACGCCAGTCGCCATTTGTAGCGACGACGAATGAGCCCGATAGTTGGGGTAGGTTCGCAATATTGGTGGTCAATCGTTCCTAAAATGAATTACGAGGTTATTCGCCTTCAGCAGCTTCAAAGGGGAGACTGGCGACGGAACCGGCAATCTGGATTGCGCCGCTGGGAACGTGCTGATCCCAGGTTTGGCTGGCGCCGGGGCCGATCGCGCTTGTGTTGAGTATCGTCGGCGTGCCGCTGGCCTTGTCGAAGACGTAGAGGGTGCCGCTGGCGTTCGGGTTCGATATCCGCAGGAAGCCGCGCAACGAGTTTGCCTCGACAGCCTGAGTGAAGGTGCCGGAGGTGGCCGAACACGTACCGCTCTTGTCGGTATACGTCAGGGCCATCGAGAGCTGGGAAGCAATACCTTGCAAGACCGTCAGCGCATTCGCCTGAGCGGCCGACGTGGCTCCGGTTGCCAGATAGGCTGCGATAGACTCCAGCTGCGCTAGCGCGCTTGCCTGACCGGCTGCGGTCGAAGATGTGGCAACAGACGCCGCAATAGCCTGTAGGACGGTCTGCGCGGCTGCCTGAGCGCTTGCGGTCGAGGTTGTGGCGAGAGCTGCAACAATTGCCTCAAGCTGGCTCAGGGCGCTCGCCTGCGTCGATACGGCTGTGGCTTCGATCGACTGAAGGATTGTTACGGCGGAGGCCAGCGTGTCATCGGTCGCCGGGTTGACGATCACACCCGACGAATTCACGCTCGTGTGGACGACATAATAGTTGCCGCTCGTCGCGTCGTAGGCAAAGCCATACTGAAACGAGGCGCCCCCGAAATTGCCGGTCAGCTGCGAGGAAAGGGTCAGCGTCATTGTGCGGCCACCGTAGGCCAGACATAGGCGTCGATTTGAGCAGTGGTCGTCACGGTGCCAGCGGTGATCTGCGAGAGCAGGGTGCCCATCGCCGCGTAGACGCTATCGATGTACGTCCCTGCCAGGGTCGCGAGCTGCACACACTCGGCGCCGGTAAGCGCCGTCACATTCCCGTTGTTGTCCAACCACGACTTGCTGCCTGTAGGATTCTGCTGTCCGAAAAGCGCCAACAGAGCGAGGTCAGATCGGGTGTCGTTCGTGGCATCGCAAAGGACATTGATCGCGGTGGCGCCTGACGTAGCCACGTTGAAGGTCTGACCTTTGGCAAGGACGGCGGTTTGCACCTTGGCCGCGTAGAGCGCGAGGTTGGCCGTCGAGATTGCCGGAGCGGGCGCCTTCAAAGCCGCTGCAAGGTCTGCGTCCGTGGGCTTCGTGATGTTCGGAACATTCCAATAGGAAATCGTGACAGTGCCAGCGGCGTCTGCACTGAGTTTGCAAAGTGCGTTTGCGCTGTTACCATTGGTTCCGAATAATGTGTCGCCAGATAGTGAAGTTAATTGAATCAAATATTGAGTAAGCTGCATTAGTTGATTTTACCGATCGAAAGTGTGCATGGGACGCTAAATCCGTTTGATGTTTCATCGTAACTACCGGCGTGAGAAAGGCCGGTCATGTAAATCGTGCCACCGGCTTCGACGTAGGCAACGGTCGATGTGGAAATGCTCGTTCCAAGATAGAAATCCTCATTACCGTATGAGGATTGAGCATTAACGGCATTGCCATTGACCCAGATACTGGAGCTGAAATAGGAGGCTTCATTGCTATTGGAAGAAACAAAAAGCGAGACATACGAGTTGACCTGATACAGGCCAGATTTGCTGACTGTAATGATGCCAGCGCTCACCGAACCCCATGAAGTGGGTGGTCCAGACACCGGGCAAATCGTGTTGACGTAATCGTTGATGTTCTGCTCGGCCGCCAGCGTCCAATTCCCCCAGCTATCTGGGGTCGCCAAAGGCGCGAACACGGGCGTCGTGGGGATCGTCGAGATGTAGTTTGCGATCCACGTGGCGATGTTCGACATAGTGGTGCGGTAGTGATGGTCGGCAGCCGCGCCGCCTTCAGATTCCTGCGCGTAAAACGAGATCAGATCGTTGGCATTGATCGTGTCTTCTTCTGCCAGCCCTGGGTAATTCAGGCTGAAGACGTTCGACACATCCTTGACGCCCTCACCAGCGGAGAAGGTCGGAATCTGCACCGTTGCGATAGCTACAGCGATCAGGTGGTCGATTGCCTCGTAGAGCTGCGAGAGATCAGCGTCGCTCGGCGTGATACCGGCTGCCGCAATGACATTAAGGATTTCGTCTTGAGGGTTCGTGCACAGCTGGTAGGGCGGAAAAGAGCCCTGAGTACCAGTTGCTGGCGTACCGTTCGTCCAAACTGCTGTCGTGTCTTCAACACCCGTTGAAGGATTAAGCGGGTAGTGTCTTTGCATTAAATGATGGGCACCAATCTATTTCGTATATTTAGTAGGGGAAGAAGAACTCGAATGAAGAATCGTGTGTCACGTAGCTGAAGAGAACGATCGTATGCGTGGGCTTCCACCTATTGATCACGCACTCCAAATCTTCGGCGCGAGTAATTTCCAAGAAGGGGTCGCGGCCGAAGCTGGAGCCGCCGAAGCTGAAGCGAGCGATACGCGGGGACTCGACTTTGACGGTCCAGTAAAAGCGTGCGGTCGGACCTTGAAAGGCGCCATGCGACCCACCGAATTGCGAAAGGCCAAACTGGAACGGCACGTACTCGGTGATCGTGATCGCGTAACCAAGGCTCGCAGCGAAATCGATAAAGAACGCGCGGCTTGCAGCGCCTTGGATCGTGATCTTCTGCAACAGAGCGTTGCGGCGCTCATTGAGCGAGAGAACGGTGGTCAGGCACGGATCGGGGAGACCATAATTGGCTTCCCAATCCGGCAGCATTTCAAAGGTGAAACGCGGATCGGCCTCGACGAACATCAGAGTGTCGGCCGCCGCTGAAACATCGCCCCAAATCTGAGCGCAGCCGGTGACCCACTGCATCAACGGGCCGTCTGGCTCTCGCGACCATGCGGCGCCTTGCGGTAGCTCAGACTCGATGGCTTGCGCGTAGTCGGCCGCCGTGTGCGCGACGTACGTATCAGCCATAGAGGATTGTCCCCAATACCCCGATGTTGCCGTTCGACGACGGCACGAAATCGTTCATCGCGAGGTCGAAATCTGTGACACCGGATGCGCCAAGGATCGCATCGCTGACCCAGGCCACCGAGATGGTCTTTGCGGCAACGAGCGTTCCGTTCGACGAGGTAGCCGGTCGAGCGCGGTTGAAGATCATCTTTGCGACGCTGGCTGCAATGGCCGTGCGGGTCGCCGTCGTATCCTTGGTGAGGTTCGAGATCGTGAAAGACACCGGCTGAGGGATCGGCGCGCACACAAACAGATCGGCGACGGTCACCGGGCGTACGGTGTCAAGGTAGGCTTTGACTGCTACAAGGTCTGCCGCAGTCGGCAGGCCGCTGGTCATCGGGTCAGAGGTTGCGCGAAGATCGTCGCACATGATGCGGATCGTGACCGTGCCGGGTCCCATCTCATTGGGAGCGCACCACGCTCGGGTCACACCGGGAACCGCTAGTGCCCAGGCCACGTAATCCGAGGCGTCGCCACCCATAGGAGGCTGAGACAATCGGGCCAGGACGCGCGTGCGCAGCTCGTCATCGGTTTCCTCGTCGGCGCCGCCCGTCAGTGAGACCACGGTGCCGGAGCCTGCATTGAGGCCAGCGACGGCGGACGTGATCGTCAGACCGGACCCGGCTGCCAGATTACTAATGACACCGGCCGTCAACGATCGGATGGAGAACGTTGTGGGGGAAAGGCCGATCGACGCTTCAGCAGTCGTCTCGTAGACGATCTGGGTTGAGCCACTGAGTGCTGTGAACTGGGAACCGGCTGGCAGGATCGTCGCGGCTACGGTCGCGGTCATCGTCGCGGTGCCGCTGGCATAGGTGGCGACCTTTCGGCCTTTCGAGCCGTCTGCGTTTACCAGATAGAGGGTAGCGTGTTTATCGAGGAAGACCCCCGTGGCGGTGTCGGGTAAAATCTGGAGGGAGAGGTACTGAATGAACTGGTAGGCGAGACTGGCATTGCCAGCATTCGCGTCTGCCAGAACACGCGGATAGTCGTTCGGGATAAGTGGAGCGCCTATCTGGGATGTGATGTAGTCGCGATTGTTGGCGCGGACTGTCGCCAGATCAGGCGTGGTCCAGTTGTTCGAAGTCATCCCTTATTTATTCGGGGTGGCTACGTCGCGAAGTTCCAGAAATCTTGGTAGGCCAGCGAGATCGCAGCCTTCGGACCACGGTATATCGTGATCGTGCCGGTGATCTTGTCGTTGCCGCTTTGCACGATATTGACCGTATACGTCGAGCAAATCTTCGCGGTCACGAATGGATCAAGAGCTTCAGCAATGTACCGGTTGGCGATTGCCAGCGTCGAACCTTGCTTTGCACCTGAGTCAGTCAGTTTGCTGCGGCTCAGCAGCCAGAGACGACAGCCGATATTCCAGCCTCCCCAGATATCAGGCGCCTGATAATCGCCCCACCAGCCTCTGCGATCGTCGTCGCGATTGTTCGGAAGCACGTCATCGGGCAGTGCAAGCCGATCCGTGTTGAGCGCCACCATAACAGCACGGGCCAGCGCGATATCCTCGTCGGGTCCGACAGTGGGATTGAAGAACAATCCGATACCGACATCGAGCGTCGCATTCGGGTCTGTGCTGGCGTTGATCGGTAGAAGCTGAATACTCGGCATCGATTATTTAGTGGAGAACAGCAGCGTAGAGGCGCCCGTTTGCAGCATCACGGGTATCGATGCGCTTTCGCTGCCGAAGCTGATCTTGCCATCGGTAACGACTAGTAGCGTTCCCTTGACCGTCGTCTCGACCTTGCCATCACTGACTACAACGTTTGTTCCGTTAACGTCGGCGGTGATCTTGCCATCGGCTACAGTGAGCGTCGCGTTGCCGACAGTCAGCGTGTAGGGTTTCTTCGCACTGCCTTGATCGTGCACGAAGCCATCGTCGGTAAACTTCATGATGGCATTGCTGTGATGGTACATGGCGGAGTCACCGGCCTTCAGGTTCTTCGGCCGATACCTGCGATCATCGACGGCAAGTACGATTGGATGTGAGCGCGAACCGTTGACGAAGCCGATGATGGCTTCAGCGGCTTTGCCCGATGAATCGTTCGCGGGTGCCATCGGCACGCTGGAGACGCCGTATGGCTGGAAACGCTCGACGCCGGTCAGCAGCTCATTCTGGAGTACGCGGACATCGTTGGTCTGCATCATGTGGCTGTCGTCGGCGGCATTGATCGTGCCGCGCGCAATGGAAAGATAGACGCGCCGCGACGCGTCGAGGGAATTACCGCGCATTTGTCCTTAGGTTGAGATGGTGTAGTCCGGCTTATCCGGGGTAGGCGTGTTGACGTTCGTGTTGAACGGTGAGGTGCCTCCAGCCGGTGCAGCGGCGGCTCCGCTGTTGGCAGTCTCGCTGAGTAGACGCGTTGGCTTCAGCTCCAGGGTCGTCGTCGAGCCGTTTTGATCGTCTTGCTGGAATGTAATCGATTGGATGCCGAGCTGCTGTGTCGTGGTGCCGCCGTAGAACAGCATGGGCGAGTAGACGGATACGACTTGCTGCGTATCCCAGAGCTGCCCACTGGGATTGGTCCAGCCGTTGACGGTGATGTTCACGGTGAATTCCGGGAGCGTGCTAATGTCGGCTTCGTGTTGCACGCGGTCGGCGAGGTCGGCCGCGCTGTTCGTCGGATGCTCGACGATGAAGAGCTTGCGAAGGTTCGGCAGCCCGCCCGTAGCGGTCGCTGTCGATGAGAAGGCGCGCGGTGGCCAGTTCTGGTCATTACCCGGCGATTGCGCTACGCCACTGTAGGAGCCGACGACGCCCTGGTTGTCCATTTTGGCGGTTGCGCGAAGGATGTTCTGGCCTTCCGTGAAGGTGGCGCCTGAACTGGTGTTCTGACCAAGACGCGAGGCCACAAGGTTGCCCTGGGCATTGTCCGTCAGATAAAGCCCGCGTTGGAGGGCCATTCGAGAGATGAACTCAGCGGCTGTCTCGCCATAGTGGACCACTAGGTTTGCAAAAGTCTTGGTCGCCGCGTCGCCTGCGTCGGCCATGATCAAATTGATGTTGTGCTCAGCCAGGACGGCGTTCGCGGCTTGCTGAAAGGTGTAGCCGTTGTAGTTGCCCGGCTTCACGGCGATGCTAGAGTCTACCGCATCGGACGTTACGGATCGTCCCGCGATGACGACTTGATGGCTCGATTTATCATACGCAACAGAACGCGTCGTGACTCTGCCGGTTAGCGCTAGTTGCCCAGCGAGCGTTATTGTTACTGCATCTCCGGGAGCAAGTTGTAGTGAAACATAGGACGCGCCATACGCGCCTTCGACCGGGCTGAACTCAAAAACCGAAATGGCGTTGCCATAATCGCGGCGAACCATTACGGATTGCCATGCACCATATACACTGTTGTTCGCTGTTATGGTGGCCTGTAAGTTTGGGGTGGACGTGGTCATGAAGATATTTAGTGTGTGCGTGATCCTCGCTTTGACGATCCATGGTGCTTGTGCGGACGAAAAAAGTGTAGATCGCAACAAGATGCTCGCTGCGTCCCTAATACTTGGGCCGGAAATGCAAGTGTCTGGGAATATTGTAGTTGATGACGATGGTCGCGCGCACATGGACCGGATCGTCAGTGACGAAGACTCGGTGACATTCGAAAAGGTCAACGAGTGCGTCTATGCGGGCCGTGCCGAAAAGCGCGGAAGGCAGCCCACCTACGCCGTAATCGACTTCAACAAGCTCGATGGGCAGTGGTCCACGCACGGTTCGAGGATGGATATGACGGGCGAGAGTGAGGCGTCATGCTTCCAAACGCTGGCGACCAAAGAGCAATATTGCTCGGCCGGTGTGGTCATCTTCTCGACGGTGCAAGCGAGGCGCCTCGGTGACAGCCTCGCATACATGCTGCGCCACGGTTGCGGCGGAGGTGATCCGAAGCCGTATTAGCCCAGGTCTGACGGCGTGGTCATGGTGGACCAGCGGTGCAGCTTCGCCTCGATCATGCCCGATGCCTGCACCGAGGTCTTGTGTGCAGGACCGTGCACGTGGATGTCGGCGCGCACCGTGCCGTCCTGCTTCCCAGGCTGGCGTCCCGCGACTGGTGGTGGCTGGAGACGGTCCGGTTTCGCATGCGCGACGTAGCCTGAGTTTCCCCAGCGAGGGTCCGCTTCACGAAGCCCATGAAAGCCGTGCCAGACGCGGTGAAGCTCAGACCCGTTTCCGCCGTCAGCGTAGTGCGGGTTCTTCTTCAGCTTGCGGGCAATAAACTCGGCCGCATAGCGGATCATGGCAGGGATCGCTTTCGGGTTGTTGGTAGGATCGATGCCGGTGTCGTGCTTGAACTGCCAGCCAAAACGTCCCTTCGCCATGTTGAACTGAAGGGGTCCCCACGCGCCGCCGTCGTTCTTGTCGCCGTAATCGTAGTAGCCCTTGTGCGCGGATTCACCAGCTCGCATACCTTCCATGATGCGAGGATCGATATTCACTCGCTTCGATTCCTGGGTGATGAGCTTGGTCAGATCACCGGGCTCCCCGATATCCATGTCCATAGGACGCCGTGGGCTGTCGCCGTCTTCGCGGCTGGCACGCCTGCCACGGCCGCCGCCTCCACCACCATGGCCGCCATCCCCTCCACCAAGGCCGAGGCCACCGCCGCCTTGCGGTCCAAACGAGATGTTCTGCCCGCCGCCTTTGCCGTCTGCATCCTGGATCGCCATCAATTCACGGAAGGCGGCTAGGAAGCCCATCTTGGTACCGGCCGCGATCGTCGCTGCGAGAGATGTACTGACACCTTCCCCAGAGCCACCATACGAAGCCATGTGCAGGAGCCCACCCGAGCCCTCATAGGAGGACTTGTGGAAGCCGCCGACGCCACCGAATTCCTCTTTGAGCCGGTCGCCAAGCGAAGGCTTCTTGAACGCGTCGTGATCAAGGGCGCCGTACGGCTGAGGCGTGCGGAGCGCGCGCTTGATCCGCTCGTCGTCCATATCGGGCGCGTTCTTGCGTTCGTCGGCCGCGCCACCGTCATGCTGATCTTTCGCGGCCTTGCCGTCTGGATTGAAGAACTGAGCCGCTTTCTCGACGATTGCGGTGAGCATGCCGAGGAAGCGCGGGCCGACCTTATTCTCGAAATTCTCTAGCGAGATGTTCAGGTCTTTTACGGCATCGCGCATGGCCTGCTCTTGCTTCAGCATCTCAGGCGAGATCGGCGCAAGCTTGGTCTTCATCGACTCCAGCTCTTTGATGAATTCGCCCAAGCCACCGCTGAACAGCTTCTCAGCATCTGGCCCGTGGCCCGGAAACAGGTGCTCTAGGAAGCGTTTTTGGGCTTGTGGGCCTTTCGCTTTGGCGATTTCCTCAGCCTGACGAAGACCGTCGAGCAGCGCGTCGCCGATGCCTTCGTGCTGCATTCGGCCGATTACCTCTGGCCACTGACTCATTTCCTTGAACAGATCACCAGTCGATCGCTTGAATTCCGGCATCAGGCCAGCGAAGCCGTCGAGCATCCCCTTCATGGCGTCACCAGCTACCCCAAAATGCTCGCCCGCATGCGCGAACTGGTTGACTTGATCCGTGGTCATACCAATTTCGCGGCCAAGCTCTTTAAGAGCCAGTTGCTGAGTGGCGAGTTCCTTGAATTGCGCGACCATGCCAGCGAGAGATGCTGCCGCTGTAAGGCCGCCGATCCCCATGCTGTTGATGACACCGGCTGCACCGCCGCCGCTCTTTACGAAGCCATCGGCCTCTTTTCCCAGCTTGGTGAGCCAGCCGTTGGTTTCCTTCATGCCCGGCGTGGCACCGATCGAATTGAGTTCTTTTTGGATTTTCCGAAGCGCCGCCGACATATTGTCTCGGACCTCGGCCTCCAGGATCAGCTTTTCGTTGGCCATCTTTCCTTTGTGTTACCGTCGTGTCTTCATCGCCGCACGGAAGCGAGGGCCAAATGCCCTTGATACTTCGCGGCGCATCGAGCGCGCAAAGTCTTGTCTGAAGGGAACGTCCTTCTTGATCTTGACGGCCTTTTTCAGCACGTACGCGAGCTTCAGCTTTCGGCCCTTTTTGCCTACACGCTGGTAGATCACATCGCCTTTCTTGAATGAGTCGGCCAAGTTCAGCGGCTTCAGGCTCTGCGGCACACCACGACCACTGCGACGAGCTGCGATCTGTTTGCTGGGGACAGCAAGGTTTGCTCTGCGAGGAACCTTCGTTCCGCCGTCCGCGTGGAGCGCAAGGCTTGCCCGGTTCAGCTTGTCCGTGATTGCTACGCGCAGCCGTTTCTTTGTCGCTCTGTTGCCCTTTAGAGTGAGAGCGGCCTTCATGAAGCTCTTGTTACGCTGCTTTATCGAACTGGGCCACGTATCCTCGATCAAGGTTTTCCGAGTGGCTTCGGCCGCATCGTTCAGCGACTGTGCGAGGGCGAACGGTATCTGATCCATGGCGCCGCCAATACGCTTGGCAGCACGTTCAAATTCTCGGAAGTTAAAGGTCAGTTTCATCGAGAGAAGATTTCCTCACCAGCGTCGTCCGCTAGGTCTTGCTGTGTATCGGCGAACAGCCGAAGAATCTGATCAGTCGGCAAATCGTAAAAGGTCAAAGGCGATACGTGATAGAAGCGGGCCAGCCTTCGCGCCATTTTCCCAGTTTCTACCAACGGGCAGAAACTTCGACCGTCAGCGTCTACAGCCCAGGGATAAAATGGCGCGCAAAACCCCAGAATATTTCGAGTGCATCGTTTGGCTTAAGCTGTCCCAAAATGCTGACCGGGATACCAGACAGTGCTGACAGCATCGCGAATGCCTTGGTCTCGTCGATTTCAATGGTGGGCGGATCGAAGCGCGGGTCGTACTTCACGGGGTTGCCGTGACGCTGCATATCGCCACTTGTGGGTTCGCGGACTGCAATTTCAGAAATTTCGTCGTCGAGGAAGCGGATCGGCTTCTTAAGGACGTGCGTGAAAATGGGATCGGGTACGGGTGTGAAACTCATCCCGTATTTATGCGGACAGAGCGGAGCCCGATGCTGGCATGAAAGCCGGGTTGATGACCTTGTTCTCCGCCACCAGCTCGTCGGCGCGGCTCGCATCCGCGTATAGACGCTGTGCGAGGGCGTGGGAGGTCAGCGTGCGGCCGAAGCTGTATGTGATCATGTTCGGCAGCGGGCGGGCTCTGGTGGTCAAGTCTCGCACGATGGCGGCATGTGCTGCGATCAATGCCTGAAACGAGCTGGAGTCGCCGTTGTCGGCCGCGAAGATTTCCGCCGAGTCGAAGGCATCGATGAGCTGAGATAAGGCGGTATCCACGTCCTGACGACTGGTAAACGTCGTCGTGGCGTAGACCTTCACTTCTTCAGAGAGGGTCATTTGGATGCCGATGTTCTGAATGGCTACAGCAGTCGTTGTAGTCGGCGCCAGTGCAAGCAGGGTGGTACGCACGCTTTCGAGCGTCGGGATGGCGGCGCCAGCTTCGAAAGCAAGGTCGAACACATTGAGCAGGGCGCTTCCAAGCGACGCTGTACGGATCAGGGTATCGGCATTCGAGTTGAGGTCATCGATAGCGTAGCGCAGGTTGGCCGCGTCGATGCCAGAGGCGCCGACGAGTACGCCACCGAGGGCCATCATCATGGTGGCCAGTACCGAAATGGCCTCGTCAAGTTCGGCAAGGGTCATATCGAGATGGTGCCCCCATTGGCCAGAGAGTTGTTGGTGGTGTTGTCCAGAGACTGACCTGACTGGTTGCCCAGGTTCGATCCGGCTGAGGATGCCGCCGACTGTGTGTCCGTGGTGATCGCCGTACCCTGAAGGTTGCCGGACTCGACGAAGACCATTTCGAAGGTGGCGAGGCCGCCGCGCTCACGAGATTCCGAGGTGGAATAGCTCTCGCAGTTGGCCTGCACCGTGCCCAGGGTCGGATGCACAAGGGTGCCGGGGCCGTTCGTCTCACAAGCCGCTATAAGGGCCGCGCGGTCGGCGATGTAGGTCGGCCCGATCAAGTAGCCTGCGATCGTCCAACGCCGGGCTCTGCGGCCGAGGTCTTCGACGTAAGGTACGTCGCGCATCGGGAACTCGTGCGCGACAAGACGACGGCCACCACTTTGGCCGTCAGTTTCGGTGTAAAAAGGCGCCCCCGAAAACGACGCCGGGAGCATCGCTGAGCGCCACGGCTGCGAGGGAAGCGCCACTGAGACCTTTGTTAAATCTCAGTCATCGAAGCGCCCTGGAATTCGCAGGCGATGCGACCTTCCGTGGCGTTGATCGTGGTGCCAGAGCAGAAAAAACCCTGGGTCAGGACGTAGGTCTTGCCGTTTGCGAGGCTCACCTGCATCGTCGAGCTTGTGATCGCTTCAAGGGTCGTCATCGATAGGCTGTCGCCAGTCGTCAGATCGGCCTTGAAGCCCTGGACCACCGGCATTTCCGTGTAGCCCTGATAACCGCTCTGTCCTGCCTGACCTTCACGCTTCACACTGGACGCCGAGACCTCAAAATTGCCTCGCACATCATACGCGGTGCCATCGATCGTGAATGCGAGCGTGCCGCCAATTCTTCCATTTGCCATTCTTAAATTGGGTTTCCTTAATTAGGTGAGGTCGTTGTAAAGAAGGCGGAACTGAGCATCGACAGCCACCTGACGAAGCTGGCCCATAAGCTGCGGAGGCCAAAGGATATTCACGCGGTTTGGGTTATTGTCGTCGATCTCAACAACAAGGTTTGCTGTGAAGTCGGTAATGTCGCTCATCAAACCGTCGTAGACAGCCTGAATTGCTTCAGAAACGAGTTCAGCCTTAATAACACTCGGAGTAACAATGGCCTGCCCGGCGCCATACTTGGTAGAATCTGGGGCGAGCTTGTGTCGAGGATATTTTGATGTGATTGCGGACTTCATCCTATTGAGAAGTTCTGCAAGGTTGCTTAGGATTGTCAGCAACCCAAATGCAGTGTCGGACTGACCGTAGCTATTGAACTGGTACTGGGTGGCTTCACGCAGAATAGCGGGCACGCCGTTTGCGTTCGTTGCCTGGATCGCGAGACCGTTGTTGGTCAACGTATTAAGTTCGGACTGATTGAAGCGAGCCGCAGGAAGAGCAGGCAGGATTCCGCTCAGCGGAAGCGTCTGAAGCGGGCGTGCTGGATCGTCGAGCAGGTAATATGCGCCATTCGCGCAATACGCGGCGGTGACTTCCCAAATCGGCGACGGTACAGTCGGCTCAATGATCATTGTCGAGATGACTGCACTATTGTGTGCTTCGCCCCATTCCAAAGCATCCGCGAAATCATTACGGCTAGCATTATATATCCACCCGTATTGCTGTCGGGTGTACGACCACCGGCCAACAGTCGGCGAGAAACCGTACTCGGAATCCCAAGCATCGAGCGACGCGGTGTCATTATAGGGCATCGCCACGTGCACGAAGTTCTGGCTCTGGATCGCCGCGATGATCGCGGTAAAATCAGGCTGGCCATTGCCACCCGTGAAGGCGGTCAGCGTTGCTGCAAAGCCGGTCGGGAAACTCTGTCCGCCGTACAGGCCGAGATAGTTGAACGACATCTGAATGTCGTTGCCGGTGTCTCCGATCCACTTGCAGGTGAGATCGACCTTGCTGGTATTCGTCGTATCGACGGAAGCGCTGACAACCATCGTCGGGATCGCGTTGATCGCGGCAGCGAGGCGAGTGGCGACGTTCGCCGTCGTATCCGTCGTATAGGCGTTGATCGTGACGAGCTGGCCTGCGATATACAGGTATACGACGCCCGATGCTGTTGCGACGGAAGTAATCGTCACCGATGCGGTTGCTGCGACACCGGCCGTAGGCGCGGCGACTGGTGCAACCCAAAGGTTTTGGGTGGTGTTGATCGCATAAAATGCCGAAACCATGCGCTCGGCCATCGAACCCTGACCGAAGAGCTGGCCAGCGATAGCGACGGAACCTACGGGCGTCGGAACGTTGATCTGTGCAATACCGGTCGAGAGCATCTGTCCGACGAGCAACGCGGGCTGGTCTTCAGTAAGATTGCCTGCCATGCTGCCGTCAACGACGGCGAAAAACAGCGGAAGCTTAAAAGACTCAGGAATTGTAGTAGAAATAGCCAAAGGGTTGTCCTTCAAGGAAATCCCTGAAGGCAGCGCTTCCGATGGATGATTTAATTAGTTCGCCGTTAGGCTGTGTTCTTATTTATCAAGCAGGCTTTGCTGACGATGCAGCCATAGTGGCGAAAGGAAACGGAACGCCATCGGCTTTTACGGGCGCTACAACCGTTACTGATCCGTCACTGAGACGGCGACACGTGTAATTGTCTTTGGGCCAGTAAACGCCTTCGGCCACCATCGGGCCGTGCGTCGGATGCTTCAGGTAAAGCGAGCTGGATTTCGTCGGATAGACGTAGATGATTGGAATTCTGAGTGTCATGACTTGGGGAGAAAGATTTCCGTGTAGACGGGATTGTCGTGGAGTGACTTGTTGACTTTGGTCTTGACGGTGGCTTCGCGGAAATCGTTCGGCGTAAGCGGTGGCCACATCGATCGGAAGAACAGTTCGAATTCGATCTGACCTTGTGCGATGTAGTCTTCGCCGTCCTTGGGGTAGCTGTAGCTCACATCGACATGCTCAACGGCTTCGAACAATTCGAGCCACGATGTGTCGGACAGCAAGGTCATCTTGACCGCTTCAACGAATGTGACGATATCCGCGTCAACGTTGAGGTCGCTGGTGTCGGCAGCGATAATGTCGATGATCAGGCTGAGCCGGTGGTCGAACTTTGGCTGGCCAGCATTGGCATCGCCCATCGGCGACGTTCGCTCGCCAGCGTTGTAAACGACGGCGAGCGGCAGATTGTATTCCTTGATCGGCTTCGTATACGTCTTCGCGACGCTCTTGAGGCCGGTAATAGCCAAGAGGCGTTCATACGTACCGTCGCGGATTTCGATGGGAGAGCAGGGGTAGTAGGTCACCGTGGCGTGACGCTCTTCAACAAAAGATCGGACCCACCCTGGGCATCGAGAATGGTGTCATTGACGACGTATGTGACACCACCCGTCGTGATCTGATCATCCTGAAGCGGAGGTGCGGCGAACTCAGAAACGCGAATGCCGATGACAGGCGTGTTGGTCGAGATGTAGTCGCCCTGAGCTGTCGGAATTTCGACCATCTTGAACGACCACACACCCCGTGCGGCGTAGGGAACTGCGCCCGGCTGAGACTTCACCGGATTTATGACGATCGGCTGCGCAAAGGCCGTCATGCACGGCTTCAGAACGAGTCGGGAGAAATCGATCATTCAGCCTTTCGCGGCGGGCTTCAGCTCACCGAACCGAGCTAGCAGGCGCTCGCCTTCTTCACGCTCCAGCGACACGGGATCGCCAGCGGCGACGTAACGCTTGCCCTTCTGTGCGGGGATGATGACCAGACCGCTGTCATCGACGATCGCAGGCCGATCGCGGCTGGCGTCGGGTACGGCAACAGTGACATTGAGGTGGTAGGTCTTCTTGGCCATGCTTTCCTAAAAATGAGGGGGCCGTTCGGCCCCCGTCAGGTCTTTACGCGACGGTCGCTGAAAGCGTGGCCTGTGACCAGCCCAACGCCGGTAGCGGCGCCGATGCACTCGTAATCGACAGCGCGCTCGGATCGTTGATCAACCAGCTCTTGGAGTAGATCGGCTGTGCGACCATGCCCGCCTCGATGTCCTGGATTGCGCCGTAAAGCCGCGTGCCGCCCGCACCGACAGGGTCGCCCATGATGACGGTGTTGTCTGGCATGATGGCGGTCTGGTTGCCGTTCGCATCCCAGATGTAGGCCTGATAGACCCAGATTTCGAAGCCAGCGACATTCGCCATCAACATCGCCTCGTTGCCGACGCCGCCCACCGCATAGCCTGCAAGATTGACATCGCCAGAGGTCTGACGGAACGAATTCATGACCGTGGCGACACCCGGCGAAGTACGGAACTTGTCGAATGCCAGCGGGTCCATGACGACGACGCGGGGTACGAACCCAGAGGTTGCCTGCACCATGGTGCTCCAGGTGCGGAGGTCTTCGAGAGCGTCTACGCCAGTCGCGCCCCAAGCAGTCGAACCGGACAGCGTGATGGTGTTTGCCGAAGGCCGGTTGTAGCTGACGGTCTGGGTCGGGAAATCCACGTCCTGAAGGACGAGGCCACCAGTGAGCAGGCACTGTGCAGCGAGAGCTTCCTTGCGACGGTTGATGTCATTGACCTGATCCTGGAGGACCTGGGCAACAGCGAGGTCAAGGCGTTCCTGCGGCGTGAGAACGCCACCGAACTGCTCACCCGCGCGGCGACGCAGAAGCTCGCCGGGGACGATCTCGTGCCGAACCTTGATGTAGGCAGGCTGGATGGCAGTGGTGCTGTACGAACGCTGCTTGTAGGTGCGGGCAGGAACGTTCGGGCTGACGAGTGGAGCGAGACGCTTGTTGCGGTCGATCTGATCCAGGAAGACAAGTTCAGTGTCGAACTGAATCTGGGTCTTGAAGAAAACGTCGTAGAGAAACTGCGGCGCGACATCAATGACCTGATAGGCGCCCATAAGAGCGGTAGTCGAATACGAATTAAAATTAATTGCCATGCGGCGGTTTCCTCAGAAACTACCCCATGGCGGCAGGCGCCCGGTGGGTAACGTTGTTAGTGTTTGGTGTTATTTATGTTTGGCGATGATCTTTTGGATGCCGACGATCTTGCCGTGGGCGTCTATACTGACCATCTTGAGGTCATCATCAGAGGCAGGAACTGTAAGTCCCGCTCTGGCCAGCTCGCTCTCGATGAGAGCGCGCTGGTAGGTCTTGGCGCGAAGGCGATAGCGGGCCTTATCACGCCTCAACTCATCGACAACGACTTTTGGGAAGCTTTCCAGCATCCGGTTAGGCGACAGTTCCGACGACGTGGATGAAGATCGGCTGGCCAGATTCTGCAAACGATGCATTTACTGTCGCCGCCGTGTGACCGGTGCCGAAAATACACTTAATGTCGGCGAAATCGCCAGTGAAATAGGCGTTGGCGCTTACAGCGACGGTGCTTGCGTCGATGTCGTCAGCGAGGATGCACTTCGGGTTCTGTGAACCGTCTGTTGCCGCCAGTACCGACACGATGCCGTTGCCGTTAGCCGTAACGAGGCCGAGGATGGTGCCACGCTCCAGGACGGTGCCAGCGGCGTTCGAACCAGCTGGAATCGTCACCTGACGGGCGCGGATCGGGAAATCACCAGCAAAAAGCGGTGTGAGTTCAATTTTGGGAAAAGTATAGCTGCTCATAAAAATTCCTTACTTCTTGGAGCCGAGGTGTTTGCGGATGTGGCTCCAATCCTTCTCTTTCTTTTCGAGAGAGGGCTCGGTGACTGCGGTGACGGTGGGCGCGAAGTTTGCGCTACGGCCCTTAAGCCGCTCCAGGATGACATCCTTGAAGCCCTGCACTGAGGTGCCGCGTTCGGCGTGTTCCTGGCCAGCATCGTCGAGGCCGTAATCGCGGCTCAGCGAGATGATGGTGCTAATGCGGGCGCGCTCAGCCGAGACGGCCTCTGCGCTAATACGCTCGATTTCGACGGTGGGGGTCTCGGCGACAGCTTCGACAGTTTCGATCGTTTTCGCTTCGACGACAGCCTCAGCAATCACGGGGTTCTCTTCAGCCAAAATGGCCTCCTTATCTTCGGAAATGTTTGATCGGGTCACGATGCAGGTATTTAGTTCGGCGGCAGCCTCGGATCGCATGCGGATTTGGGCGCCTGCGTCAGCAGGAACAGGGACTGCGCTGATTTCGCAGGGTTCCCAGTCGGTCGCCGTCATCGTGGCCGGTGAGCCATCGCGGCCCTCGGTACGCTCGAAAGCGTAGACCGAGTAGCCGATAGAGATGTTGCGGATCACACCGTCTTTGATGTCTTGAACGGTGTCGGCCGCGCGAGCAGAGCTTGAGAGCTTGACGGTCGCCAAGCCAAGGCCGCCGTCCATCCGGGCGCTCCCTGGCACGACGCTGCCGATGACCGCGTTCAGCTCGTAGCTATTGTGCGTGTCTAGGAACGACGCGCCTGCGTTTAGCCGCTCCAGCCGAACATTGTCCGACCCGGTGGCAAGCCGCTCGATATAGGGATTACCAGCCGGGTCAGATCGCGTAACATCGGCGCCGGTCGTCCAGATGAGGTCAACGGTGTTGGCCTCTGCATTGTAGGACTCGGCATTTAGGCGCGCGGCCCTCGCTTGACGCGGCAGCTGCAAGCTTTCTTTCATCGACGACATGTTTTTATTTATCAAACCGTGTCGTCGTCACTCTGATCAGGCGTATCGGCGGGGATCGCGCCGTCCTGTTTCTTCGTTTTCTTCTTCTTCTTTTTCGATCCCTTGCCCTTTGAAGGCTCATCGGACTTCTGCGCAACACCGCGTCCGGTCGATGCACGCGGATCGGAATCCAGCACCACGCCGTCTTTCGACGCCTTGTCCTGGAATGCCTTGATCTCTTCGTACAGCTCGTCAGGGTCGAAACCCGCGTCGGCGACGGTTGCCGCCCAGGATGTAAGACCAGAGCGGATCGCTTCGTTTTGAGCTGCCACATCGTCAGTAGGGTTGACGTATTCCCACTTCGGAAACGCCCAATCTACGGGGACATCAGGCGTGTCGATGACACCCGCCAAGAAAGCGGCTTCGCACCACCACTCCCAGACCGGATCAAGAAACATCGGTACTAGAATGCGAGCCTGGATCGAACTGATGATCCGGCGAAACTCGACAGTGCCGCCGCGCATCGATGAGAAATTGACGCTCGAAAGATCGCCAGAGAGCAGTTCATAGGGGACACGGAAGCCCGATGCTGCCGTGCGAAGCTGCGAAGTCTTGTATTCGTTGTAGCCCCCGATGCTTGCAGGACTGTTGAAGGCGACGGTTTTACCGCCGCTGATATAGCCGATCTGCCCAGGTTCGAAGTAATCGATCGGGTTGCCGCTGCGATCGTAGGCGCCAGCCTGGATCGTGTCGTGGATACCGTCAGGATCGGTGTGGTTCCAGCCTACCTGAGCTTCGTCTTCTGTCGTGATGAGAGCGACCATGCACGCCTCAGTTCGTTTCCGGACGATCTCGGCAAGTTCGTAGTCAGCGAGGTGCTTCAACGTTTCGAAGCTTGGTGTTCCCCAAGGCACGCCGCGCATTTGGGTGCGCTGCTTTTCGTAGACGTGCAGCACTTCGCTTGCCGGGACAGGCTTCGATATCAGGCTCTGCGCAGTGTTAAAGAATAGCGTGCCGGGATGCTGCTCATACAGCCAGTACGCGACACGCTTCGATATGTTGTCGCCACTCGACGAAATCTCGACGCCCTGTATTGAGAATGTGCCTTCACTGAGCGGGCCATTCTTGAAGGGGTCGAGGAAATCGGCCTCAAGAAGTTGAAGCTGGAGTGGGACATCCTGTTTCTTGCTGGATTTTGTCAGGCTGCGACGAATAAGGACTTCGCCACCTTCGATCATCTCGCGTACTGCAAGATGCTGAAGGCCGTAGAAGTCTAGCTGTCCGTCTTGATCGCAGCCGCCCGCCTTCGCCCACTTGTTGAAGGCATCGACAACCTTCTTGTTCTGGTCTTTGTCGTCGAGCTTCGGCCGAGGTCTTACACCCGTTCCGACAGCATTCGAGACGAGGGCTTCGACGGCCTTCGCAACGTGAGGGTTGTTTCTGACGAGATCGCGCGAACGATCGCGAAGGATGCGGCCCGCCGTG
>NZ_LMUU01000221.1 GCF_009765775.1 Beijerinckia sp. L45 | reverse complement strand
TATGTTTCGTAGAAAACCAGCTTTCCTAGTCAGTTTTGTCTTTCACTAAACTTACCACGATTCATCGGATATCTATGCAACGATATACCGTTCGGACTTTTATAATCCTGATCATGGTAAGATCACTAGGCTTCGGGTCTAACATTAGACACTGTTCGTTATTTTAACGAATGGTTTAACTACGCGCTAACTTGCATCTAATGTTAACTTGCTGACCCATTATGCAAAAGTACAAACGAAGATCGGAAGAG
>NZ_LMUU01000230.1 GCF_009765775.1 Beijerinckia sp. L45 | reverse complement strand
CCCATGGCTTGTTTGCCCATCCTCAAACACCCTATTTCCAGGGTCCCGCACCTCCTCCAAACCAATACATTCCCTACGATCCCTCATTAGGTCGCCAGGCATACGGTTCCAGTTACTATCCTGTACCTCCCCCAACATTCCAACAACCTAATGGTGTTCCTCATATGGCACCTTTGTCTCCGCCCCCGGGCCCTCCTCCTCCTCCGCGTC
>NZ_LMUU01000154.1 GCF_009765775.1 Beijerinckia sp. L45 | reverse complement strand
AGCACCAGACCATCACGAACGGTCTCAAGTACTCCCTTGCGACCGGTAATTGGGGTGATCAGAAGAAATCTATGTCTTCCAAGGCCGGTGTATCTCAAGTACTGAATAGATATACTTATGCTTCTACCCTATCCCATCTACGGCGATGCAACACACCTTTGGGCCGAGAGGGCAAAATTGCCAAACCACGTCAGCTGCATAATACTCACTGGGGAATGGTGTGCCCTGCAGAAACACCAGAGGGCCAAGCCTGTG
>NZ_LMUU01000273.1 GCF_009765775.1 Beijerinckia sp. L45 | reverse complement strand
CCGCAGGCTTGGCCTTCGGGGATCGGTAATGGGTTTAGTGTGATGTGATCGGGTTTCCGGTTAGCTTTGTTCTTTTGGCATTCTTCGCATCCTTTGACATATTGTTTGACGTCCGTTTTGATCGTGGGCCACCAGTAGTTTCTTTTGATCAGTTCTAGCATGTGGTGTATTCCTGGATGTCCAACATTGGGGGAATCATGGTGGTCTTTCAGTACGTGGTTTCTAAGTTTGGTGTTGTTGGGAAGGTAGATTTTCCCAGCCCTAGCGATGATTCCGTCTTTTTCCCAAAGTGGTCGGTGTG
>NZ_LMUU01000269.1 GCF_009765775.1 Beijerinckia sp. L45 | reverse complement strand
CGAGTTGTACTTTTGCATAATGGGTCAGCGACTTACATTCAGTGGCAAGCTTAACCGATTAGGGCAGGCGTAGCGAAAGCGAGTCCGAACAGGGCGTTCAGTCGCTGGGTGTAGACCCGAAACCAGGTGATCTATCCATGGCCAGGATGAAGGTGCGGTAACACGTACTGGAGGTCCGAACCCACTAACGTTGAAAAGTTATGGGATGAGCTGTGGATAGGGGTGAAAGGCTAAACAAACCTGGAAATAGCTGGTTTTCT
>NZ_LMUU01000032.1 GCF_009765775.1 Beijerinckia sp. L45 | reverse complement strand
AGGCTGGCGAGCAGCGCCAGCGCAGCAAACACGCCCCGCTTCGTCGTTCGCGCGCGTTCCGCGTCAGCCCCGTTCATGTATGATCGTCCCTCGCGTCTGCCTGCATCCACCATACGCCGTGCGCCACGCTTCTTGTCTTTGAGCCATCATCTGGTAGAGACCGCGACGCGGTCGCCGTGTCCTCTCTTGATGGCCCGGCATCCTTAAGACCGGGTGAAGGCCGCCAATCTTCGCGGCATCATGGCCTGACGGCGGCGGCTCGAGAACAGAGATCATGGCCAAGAAGAAACCGCTCGTCATCATCACCCGCAAGCTTCCCGACCGCGTCGAGACGCGGATGTGCGAGCTGTTCGACACGCGGCTCAACATCGACGACCAGCCGATGACGCGTGCGCAACTGCTCGAGGCGGTAAAAGTCGCCGACGTGATCGTGCCGACGGTGACCGACCGCATCGACGCGGAAGTCATTCGCGAGGCCGGGCCGCAGCTGCAACTCATCGCCAATTTCGGTAACGGCGTCGACAATATCGCAATCGGTGCGGCGTTGGAGCGCGGGATCATCGTCACCAACACGCCGGGCGTGCTGACCGAAGACACCGCCGACATGACGATGGCGCTGATCCTTGCCGTGGCACGGCGGATCGTCGAAGGGGCGGGAGCGATTCCGTCGGGCGAATGGTCCGGCTGGTCGCCGACCTGGATGCTCGGGCGCCGCATCACCGGCAAACGACTCGGCATCGTCGGCATGGGGCGCATCGGCCAGGCGGTGGCGCGGCGGGCGCGCGCCTTCGGCCTGCAGATCCATTACCACAACCGCCGCCGGCTCAGCTCGGCGATCGAGGAGCAACTCGAGGCGACGTACTGGGATTCGCTCGACCAGATGCTGGCGCGGATGGACATCGTTTCGGTCAACTGCCCGCATACCCCGGCGACCTATCATCTGCTGTCCGCCCGGCGGCTCAAATATCTGCGGCCGGAGGCGATTCTCATCAACACGGCGCGCGGCGAAGTGATCGACGAGAACGCCCTGATCAAGATGCTGGAGGCCGGCGAAGTGGCCGGTGCCGGGCTCGACGTGTTCGAGCATGAGCCGAGCGTGTCGCCGAAGCTGCTGCGGCTGGCGCGCACCGGCAAGGTGACGCTGCTTCCGCACATGGGCTCGGCGACAACCGAGGGCCGCGTCGACATGGGCGAAAAGGTCATCATCAACATCAAGGCGTTCTGGGACGGTCATCGCCCGCCGGACCGGGTTCTGGCGAGCATGCTGTAAGCCCCACCGTCTCGGCGACGTCCCTGACGAGGGCGCGAAACCAGACGAGGAAGGGATCGGCGGCGCGGACGTGGCTGCACACCAGCGTCGACTCGAGACGGATCGACGCGAAGGGTGGCTCGCGCAGCACTAGGCCGAATGGCGCCGCGAAGCGCGTGGCGAGCGCGGCCGATATCGTGGTGACCATGTCCGTTGCCGCGACCGCGGCCAGGGCCGCCATGAAATACGGCGTCACCAGAGCGATCCGGCGGGCGACGCCCGCGGCCGCGAGCAACGCGTCGATGTCCGACTGCCCGTCCCCAAGCAGCGCGACCGTGACATGCGGGTGGCGGCCGTAATCGGCGAGGGTCCAAGCGTGGTCCGCGGCGGGATGACCGGCCCGCATCACCAAGGCAAGGTGGTCTTCGCCGACGACCTCGCTGCTGATGCCCGGCGGCAACGGCGTGTTCGACAAGGCGAAGGCGAGATCGAGTGCGCCGCTGTCGAGCCGCGTCAGAATGTCGGCGCTATAAGGTTCGACGCGCAGATCGACGCCCGGGGCTTCCACAGCCAGGCGCGACAGAATCCCGGGCAGGACGACGATCGTCTGGATATCGGCCGCGGCGAGCCGCAGGGTCCGGCGCACCAGACCCGGCACGAACGTCTGCTGCTGAAACACGGCGCGCAGGTGCTGCACCGCCGCCGTCAACTCCGGTTGGAGGGCGAGCGCCCGCGGCGTCAGGATGTAGCCGCTGCGCGTGCGCACGAGCAGCGGATCGCGCTGGAGATCGCGCAGCCGCGCCAGGGCCCGGCTCATCGCCGGCTGGCTCAGCCCGACATCGGCCGCCGCATGCGTGACGTTGCGTAGGCGGAGTAGGGCTTCGAGCGCCGGAACGAGATTGAGATCGATGCTGGCAATATTTGTTTCACGCATAGTTATGATCATAACAATGCATTTTCTATATGCCTAGCGGCGGCTTATCGTGATGACGCAATGGAGGTTGGTCATGAACAAGATGATAGTTGTCATAGGCTTCGGCCCGGTTGGACGGGCTACGACGGAGGCCCTGCTGGCTCAAGGGACAACGGTTCGGGTGGCGCAGCGGACGCGTCCTGCCGATCTGCCGCCGCATGTCGCGTTCCGGCCCTGCGATGTGGCGAATGCCCGCTCGGTCTCCACCGCGATCGAGGGCGCAGATCAGGTCGTCGTCGCGATCGGGCTGCCGTATGACGGGGCCGTGTGGCGCCGGACCTGGCCTCTGGCCATGACGAACCTCATCGAGGCCTGTGCGGCGACGGGCGCCCGCATGGTCTTCGTCGATGGCCTCTACATGCTGGGGCCGCAGCGCGAACCGTTGCGGGAGGACATGCCGCTGACGACGTTCGGCGTGAAGCCGGCGGTGCGGTCCGAGGTGACGCGGATCTGGATGGCAGCCACAAGTCGCGTGCGCGTGGCAGCCCTTCGGGCCCCGGACTTTTATGGTCCCGGCGTCGCCAACTCGCACCTTGGCGACACGGCGTTCGGGGCCCTTGCGAAAGGCAAGACCGCCACGCTCGTCGCGCCGCCCGACACGCCCCACGATTTCGCCTATGTCCCGGACATCGCCCGCGCGGTCATCGCGCTGCTTGATGCCCCCGACGATGCGTTCGGGCAGATCTGGAACATGCCCTGCGCCCCGACCCGCACGCCGCGCGAAATTTTTGCGCTTGGCGCGACGGCCCTCGGCGCCAGTCCGAAACTCCTCGCCGTACCGCTCTGGATGCTTCCGCTCATCGGCCTCTTCGTGCCGTTCCTGCGCGAAGTCGTCGAAATGCGCTTCACCCTGGATCGGCCCTATCGGGTCGATGCCGGCAAGTTCACGCGGCGCTTCGCGTTTGCCGCCACGCCTTTCGAGATCGGCGCGCCGGCGACCGCGCGTGCTTTCCGCGACGCCGCCAAGACGCCGACATGAGATCGACGTGCATCGCGCGCATAAGGGCGGACCAAAACCCCTGAGGCCCCATGCGCGTCGCCCTTGTCATCAATGCGACTGCCGGATCGATGTCCGGCGCTCTCACCCCGGACATCATTCGCGAAAAGATCGCGGCCTCCGGCCTGACGGCCGCGCCCGAGGCGGACGACAGCGCGCCGCTGCCGGCCCGTCTGGCGGCAGCGGCCGCGCAGCCCGGCATCGAGGCGTTGGTCGTGGCCGGCGGCGACGGCACCATCGCCTGCGCGGCGAGCCTTCTCGCCGGGCGCGACATGCCGCTGGGCCTGCTGCCGCTCGGCACCATGAACCTGCTGGTAAAAGATCTCGGCGTGCCGCTCGACATCAATGCGGCCATCGAGACCGTCAGGGCAGGGCACAGCAAAAAAATCGACCTTGGCGCGGTCAACGGTCACGTGTTCCTCACCAGCTCGCTGCTCGGCATGCCGGCGCGCATGGCCAAGCACCGCGAGGCGCAGCGCGGCGGCGTCGATCTGCGCGGCATGGCCCGCTTTGCCGGCGGGCTGCTCCGGCATCTCGGACGCTATCCCAAGCTCGACGTCACCGCCACGATCGACGGGCAGGAGCGCCGCTGGCGCTTTCGCCTGCTGGCCGTGGTGAACAATGATTTCGTCGAGCGGCCGGGCAATCTTCTGGTTCGCGAGCCGCTGGATGGCGGCAAACTCACCGTCTATCTCCTGGAGCATCTGTCGCTGTGGTCGATGGCACGCCTCGGCGTCGGCTTCGCGGTCGGCGACTGGCACCGCCTGCCGGGCCTTCAGCGCTTTCCCGCCGATGACCTCGTGATCGATTCGCGGCATCGCGCGTTGCGGGTGATGAACGACGGCGAGGTTCGGCTGATCGATGCGCCGCTGCGTTATCGCAGCCGGCCGCAAGCGCTCGTCGTTCTGGTGCCACCAACGAGCCTCGAGACGCCATGAGACGGATCGCCCAGATTTCCGACCTGCATTTCGGCTGCACCAACCCAACCGTGGTCGAAGGCCTTATCGTTGAACTCAACGCCGACAAGCCGGACCTTCTCATCATCTCCGGCGATTTCACCATGGCGGCGCGGCGCACCGAGTATGAGGCGGCGCACGCCTTCTTGCAGCGGCTGCCGCAGCCCTGGATCAGCGTGCCGGGCAACCACGACATCTCTCCGTTCCATCTGATGCAGCGGTTTCTTCGCCCGTTCAGCCGCTATCGCCGTTTTATCGCGGCGGACACCGAGCCGACGTTCCAGGACGACGAGATCGGGGTGGTTTGTCTCAACACGGTCCGCACCTGGGCGCCGGAGCGCGACTGGTCGCAGGGCAAGATCCATCGATGGCAGATCGTGCAGGCCGAAGCGCGGCTGAAGGCGATGCCGGCAAATCTGTTCAAGATCGTGGTGGGGCATCATCCGTTCATGCCGCCGCCCTGGGACGAGGAGGCGCGCCTGGTGGGGCGCGCCGACAAGGCGCTTGCCGCGTTCCGACGCAGCGGCGTCGGGCTGACGCTCGCCGGTCACCTGCATCGGCATTACGCGCGCTTCGCCGAGGCCGATGGCGAGGGGCCGGAGCGCGTCGAGGTCGACGGTGGCGGGACGCAGGGCTGCAAGGGACGGCTGCTTGCGGTGCAGGCCGGATCGGCGACCTCGACGCGGCTGCGCGGCGACGAGCCCAACGCCTACAACCGCATCAGGATCCAGGACGGCTGCGCCCATGTCACCGTGCGGCTGTGGAACGGCTCGCGCTGGGAGGATGCGCCGGGGCCTTGAGGCCCCACGCGAGACAGGGTTCAGGCGTAGGGCGTTCCCGCCATCGCGACTTTGATCCCGGCGCTACCTTTGTCGACCAGAGTGAGGAAAATCGTTTGGGCCTTTTGCGGGTCGTGGGTCTGCCGAAACGTCCCGTGGGCCTGCAGGAAGGCGACGGTCCATAGCGCCAGAAGAAGGCCGGCTGCGAGTTGAGCGTCGGGATCGGTAGGGTCTCGGCCGATGCTTTCGGACAGCGCCAGCCTAACGGCCTGCGCGAACTCATCGCGAATCGCCCGTGCCCGCGCTTTGAGGGTTTCGCTGCGTTCCGTTGTTTCGACGAAGCCCTGGCTCCAGGCGGAAAAGGAGACGGCCGGGCTCCGGTCGGCAATCAGTTGATGGGCGAGCAGCCGATAGGTTTCGATCGGTGAGACGCCGGGATCGCGCTGTCGCAACGCATGGCGCAGGAGGTCGCGGCCCTCCTCGTCGCGGTCGAAGAACAGATCCTCCTTGCGCGGAAAGTGGTTGAAGACGGTCATCCGCCCGACGTCGGCGGCTTCCGCGATCTCGTCCACCGTCACCTGATCGAAGCCCCGTTCCAGGAAAAGCAGAGTGGCTGCATCGGAGATGCTTTGCCTGGTGGCGAGGCGTTTTCGAGCACGGCGATCGGGCGGCATTGACATAGCGATTCCAATAGCACACATTTACATATACTCAATACATATTGGGACCAAATATATGAAAGCGCAAATTGACGTTGTCGTGGTCGGAGCGGGACCGGTTGGTCTCCTCATGGCCATTGAACTGAAGCTGGCCGGCGTCGGCGTTCTCGTGCTGGAGCGCCTCGCCGCGCCGAGCATGGTTCTGAAGGCAGGCGGGATCGGACCTCTTGGGATCGAAGCGTTGCAGCGCCGCGGGATGGCTGCGTCGCTGGCTGCTGCGCAAGAGCAGACGTTTGGGGCGCTGGCGCATGACGCCGGACGGAGCGGCGCCGCCGTGCTCGGCCGGAGATCAAAATTCAGCGGCCATTTCGGTGGACTGATGCTGATCCGAGCGGACGCACAGAGCGAACCGCACCGGCGCGGCGCCCCTGTGGCGCAGCAGGATATCGAAGCCATGCTGTTCGACCGCGTGCGGACGCTCGGCATCGAGGTACGACGCGGCTGCGAGGTGACGAGTCTGGCGCAGAGCGCTGATGGAATCGACGTGACCTGGGTCACGGCGAGTGGCGACGATCAGATCCGCTGTGCCTACGTCATCGGTTGCGACGGCGGGCGCAGCGCCGTCCGCAAGATGGCCGGTTTCGCGTTTCCCGGCTCGGACCCGACCCTGACGATGTACCAAGCGATCGCCGCGATCGACCATCCCGAGCAGCTGGCGTCGCGCGGCTTCGCCCGCACTTCGGGCGGCATGTACTCGTACGGGTTCTAGCCCAACCGGCTGATCATGGCGGATTTCGACGGGCCGCCGAAAGACCGGCAGGCGCCGATCACACACCGCGAACTCGAAGATGCGCTTCGCCGGATCAGTCAGCAGGACGTGCGGATCAAGGCGTTCGAGAATGCGAGCCGGTGGACGGACCACGCGCGGCTCGTCGAGACGTACCGCCGCGGTCGCGTGCTGCTCGCCGGCGATGCGGCGCATGTTCACTCGCCGTTCGGCGGGCAAGGCTTGAGCCTCGGGCTCGTGGATGCCGCGAACCTGGGCTGGAAGCTCGCGGCCGTCATACGCGGCACGATGCCCGAAACGCTTCTCGACACCTATACCGCCGAGCGGCGCCCCGTCGCCGAAGCCGTTCTGGCGAACACGCGCGCCCAGATCGCCATCATGCGGCCCGACCCGCAAGCGGCGGCGATGCGGATATCATGGCGGATCTCCTGCGGTTCGACGACGTCAACCGCTTCATCGGCGCGATGATGAGCGGGCTCGCCGCCCGCCACGATCTGGGATCGCCGCTGGACGCCGTCGGACGGTTGATCGGCGACCAGCCGATCCGGCAGGGCGATGTCGAGACCACGCTTTACGATCTCATGCTGGATGGCACGGGCGTCCTGCTCGACGCCACGACTGATGGGGCGGCGACCCGGCTCGTCACGGCGCACCGACATCGCATCCGCTGCGTGGCGGTCGCGGCGGGACCCTCGATGCTGATCCGCCCCGATGCCTGCCTCGCCTGGATCAGCGAGGCGGGCCGGGCGGACGGACTGATGGAAGCGCTGGGCCGCTGGTTCGTCCCAGATCTGATGGCCGAGGCCAAAGCCGGATGAATAGACGCCTCGCCGTCATCTTCGCCATGATCGGTGTTGACGCCGTCGGGACCGCAAAGACGATGCGCGCGGGCCGCCGTTCGACGTCCCGCGCTTCCGGTGCTCAGGCCGCGGTGCTATCCCGCGGACCGAGCCGCGTTTCCGTCGCGACCTCGACGAAGTAGCCGCCCTTGGCCTTAAAATAGAACGTCCAGGCGCCGTGATAATCCCGCGGCTCCGGAACATCCCAGCCGTCGGCGCGCAACTGCGCATTCACGGCGTCGACCTCTTCGCGATTGTCCTGGATGAAGCCGATGTGGTGCACGTCGGAGTCTTCGGGATAGGCGAAATCGCCGCGCTTCTTGGCGAAGTCGTTCAGCACCAGCAGCATGCCGTGCTCGTCATGCATGACGGCCAAGGCCTTGCCCTTTTCGACGGAGCAGCGCAGGCCGAAATAGGTCTCGAACATCGCACGATCGCCGCGAACGTCGACGCTGGTCAGATTGATATGGTTGAGTTTCATTGGGACGGACCTCTCCTGTATTTCGGAAAGGACGCACTGGTGGCCGCCTGTCGGGCAGTCGGCCATTGTACGAGCGCGGAGCCACCCGGACTACCGACCGGGCTGTGACTTTTACACGTCCGAGTTTTGGGTAGCGCCGGGCGACCGCGGTGTCAACGCCCGGCAGCGAGCGCCTAGAGCGCTTTCCGCTTTGGTGGAATCACCAAAGCGATAAGAAATCGCTCTCTCCTCAAAAAGTTAGAGCATTTTCTCGATCACAAAAGTCTGCAACTTTTGTGGAAAATGCTCTAGGACGCCCGCTGCGCGGCCATCGACCGGCCGCCGTCGTCGCGCGGCTGCTGCGCCATGCTCGGCATGCGCCGGGCGCGCTCCCAAGACGCCCAGCTGAAGCGGGTCAGCTTCAAGTGGTCGCAGGGGTGCTGGCCGCCTCGCGCGGGCAGGGTGGTCAGCAGGGTGTCGACGAAAGCGAACCCGCTTTTTTCCAGCACGCGTCGGGACGCCGGATTGATGGTGCGGCTGTTGGCCGAAATCGTCCGAGCCTCGGTCAGGCTGAAGATCGAGTCGACGATCGCGCGCACCGCTTCCGTCGCGAGCCCCTTGCCCGACGCGGCGGGCGCGACGACATAGCCGATCTCGACGTCGCGGCCCGCGTTGGCCTCGGCGCTGACGAGACCGATCAGGGTCCGCGCCTTGTTCTTCAGGGTCAGGCCGAGCACAAGCGCCTGGCCGCCTGCGGTGGCGGCCCGGGCGTTGAGGATGAAGCGCTCGGCTTCGCCCGCGGGGTAGGGATGAGGAATCGACGCCGTCATCTGCGCCACAGCCGCAAGACTGGCGAAGCTCGCGATGGTCGGGGCGTCCGGCGCGCGGACCCACCGCAGCCAGAGACGTCGCGTCTCCAGACGAAAGATGTCGTCGCAGGTGATATCCGGGAACATGGTCGTGCTCCGGTGACACGGAAAAAGCCGACCGGCCACTGCCGGTCATGCTCCACACTTGGTCACGCTGAAATCTTGAGCGCCGACCCACCGGTAGAGTCCGCTGAGCGCTAGCGCTCAGCGGCTAGCAATGGTTATTCCGCGGCCTGGGCGACCGGCTCGACGACCGATACGAACGAGCGGCCGTTGGCTTTGGTCGTGAAGAGGACGTGGCCTTCGCGCAGCGCGAACAGCGTATGGTCGACGCCGATGCCGACATTGGCGCCGGGATGCCAGGTGGTGCCGCGCTGACGGATGATGATATTGCCGCCGATCACGTGCTCGCCGCCGAACTTCTTGACGCCGAGGCGGCGCCCGTCCGAGTCGCGGCCGTTGCGGGACGAACCGCCTGCCTTTTTATGTGCCATCGTAATGCTCCGAGGCCCTGGCGTAAAACTGCCGGGCGTAATCGATATGAGAGGTGACGCGACCGGGCGCTATCGCCCGATCGACCAGACCCGAGTGCTAGACTCCCAGCGACACGATGCGGACGGTCGTCAGATCCTGACGATGGCCGCGCTTGCGCTTCGAATTCTGACGACGGCGCTTCTTGAACGCGATCACCTTGGGACCGCGGCCATGCGCGACGATCTCGCCAGTGACGCTGATGCCTTCGAGGAAGGGGGCGCCAAGCTTCGTCTCGGTCTCGCCAACGAGCATCAGCACGTTGTCAAAAATGATCTTGTCGCCGGGTTCGCCGACGAGCGTCATCACGGTAATCGTATCTTCGGCCGCAACACTGTATTGCTTGCCGCCTGTTTTAATCACTGCGAACATCGTTATCTCCGTGTTCATGCCGATCTGCCGCGATGGGAATACCGCGCGCGACCGGCTTCTTTGCAGTTTATGGGACCCGATCCGGGACACAGCGCCATAGCCGAAGCGAGGCGCGAGAGACCCTGGATAGAGGCGCGGAGGATTACCGAGCGCGTGCAGTTTTGTCAATGCGAAGTTGGGGGCGTTAGGTGGGGTGGCCCCCTCCGCCATGCTCCGCATTGCCCCCTCCCCGCTACGCAGGTGAGGATATTGCCGGCTGCCCTCCCCGTCCACGGGGGAGGGGGATCGCGCGACGCGCGGCGGACGGGGCGCTAAAGCCTAAGCCCGGCTGACTCGCGCCGCGCCGTCCTTGGCGATCTGGTTGGCGGGGTCGAAATTCAGCGCGCGGCGATAGTTTTCCGCGGCCTGGCTGCGGTCGCCCTTCTTCTCGTAGGCGAGGCCGAGGCCGGCCCAGGCGCTGCCGTTCTTGTTGTTGACGTTGAGCGCGGCGTTAAAATCTTCGATCGCCTTGTCGTACTTGCCGGTGGCGATGAGGCTCTCGCCGCGCGCCTGGTAGGGAGCGGCGGCGAACGGATCGCGGTCGATGGCATTGTCGAAATCGGTGATCGCCAGCGGCTGGTTGCCTTCGCGCTGATAGATCAGGCCACGCGAATGGAAGGCCTGGGCACTCTCGGGGTTGAGCTTGATCGCCTGATCGAGATCGGCCTTGGCTTCGTCGAGATGGTTCTGCACGCGCTCGAGATTGGCGCGGCCGAGATAGGCCGGCGCGTGGCGCGGGTTGGCGGTAATGGCGCGGTTGAAGTCGGCCAGGGCGACATCGTTGCGGTTGATCTGGCGGTAGGCGAGCGCGCGATCGGTCAGCGCGGCGGCGCTATTGGGATCGAGCTGGATCGCCTGGGTAAAATCGCCGATGGCTTCCTGGAAGCGGCCGAACTTCGCGTAAGCCACGCCGCGCGTCGTCAGGGCTTCGACGCTGGTCGGGTTGCGCTGCACGACGTCGCTCAGCGAGGCCAAGTTGTCCTGCGCGGCCTGGGGCGATTCGTTGGTGATCTCGGCAACGCCGGCGCCGCGCATGCCGGAGACGTTGCTCGTCGATTCGCAGCCTGCGAGACCGAGCGTTCCCAGGATGAAGCAGGCGAGTGCGGAAGCGCCGAGGCGCGGCATCGTCGGCTGGGATGATCCGGGAGCGGTCTTCGAAACTGCGATCATTGCGGTCGTCCTTCTCGGCCCTTCGCGGACAAGCGCCGGAATTCCGTTGCGCGCTTTATGCCAAGATCAATTCGGCAAGAATGGGACGCGCCGCCCCAGACTTAACCACGTCTAGGGCCGGTATGGTTTAGGAACGATGAACGCAGCACCAATATTCCCTGCTCAGACGACCCGCGAAGCAGAGCTTAGACTAAAGTCCGGTCAGCGCGGCGCGCCGGGGACGGGCTTCGGCTTCATCGGCAGAAGACCTTCGCGCTGCATCTTCTTGCGGGCAAGCTTGCGGGCGCGACGAATAGCTTCGGCCTTTTCGCGGGCGCGCTTCTCGGAGGGCTTCTCGTAGTGGCCGCGCAGCTTCATTTCGCGGAAGATGCCTTCGCGCTGCATCTTCTTCTTTAGAGCCTTGAGAGCCTGGTCGACATTATTGTCGCGAACGAGAACTTGCACGCATCGATCCTTTTACGTCACCGCCTCTACGCGGCGAAGAGGTTGAATTGGGAATAGCAAGCCGGGCGCGCGATTCGCGCACCGGATGCGACGGGCGGGTGGTACCAGAGCGACGGTTTGATGTCCAGAGCCGGTCGCCAGACTCAAGCTCAGTCGTAAAACACTTTCGTCGTGTGGCCCATCTTGCGGCCAGGCCGTTCCTCGGCCTTGCCGTAGAGGCAGAGGCTGGTGTCGCCGCTCGACAAAATGTCGTGCCAGGCCAGCACGTCGGCGCCGATCAGGTTGCGCATCTCGACCCGGGTGCCGTGCCGGGTGGTGGCGCCGAGCGGCCAGCCGCAGATGGCGCGGACGTGCTGCTCGAACTGCGAGGTGACGGCGCCGCCGAGCGTCCAGTGCCCGGAATTATGGACGCGCGGCGCGATCTCGTTGACCCGGATGACTTCTTTGCCGTCCTCGACGGTCAGAAACAGCTCGACGGCGAGCACACCGACATAGTCGAGCGCGTCGGCGATCGTCTTGGCGATGGCGACGCCGCGCTCTGCCGTGTGCGGCTCGATTCCCGCCGGCGCGATCGTCCGGTCGAGGATATGGTGCTCGTGGTGATTTTCGCAGACGTCGTAGGCGGCGAAGGAGCCGTCGAGGCCGCGCGCGGCAACGATCGAGATTTCCTTGGTGAAGGGCACCATGCCTTCGAGGATCGAAGGCACCCCGCCGAGCGAGCGATAGGCGACGGCGATGTCCGAGCCCTCGCGGATCTGGGTCTGGCCCTTGCCGTCATAACCGAAGCGCCGGGTCTTCAGGATCGACGGGCGACCGAGCTGGGCCACCGCTCGAGCCAGCGCGCCGGCGGATTCGACGTTCATGAATGGCGCGGTGAGAATGCCCAGCGACGTCATGAACTCTTTTTCGACGAGCCGATCCTGGCTTGCCGCGAGCGCTGCCGCATCGGGCCGGACCGGCTTGATCGCGGCCAAAATGCTGGCGGTGCGGGCGGGGACGTTCTCGAACTCGTAGGTGATGACGTCGACCGTCGCCGCGAAGGCACGCAGCGCATCCTCGTCCTCGTAGTCCGCGATCGTATGCACGGCCGCGACCTCGAAGGCCGGGCTATCGGCATCGGGGGAATAGATGTGTGCCTTGAGGCCGAGCTTGGCGGCGGCCATCGCGATCATCCGGCCGAGCTGGCCGCCGCCGAGAATGCCGATGGTGGCGCCGGGCGCAATCGCGGTCACGGGATCAGGCCGATGCGACAGGGGTGAGAGCGGTCGGAATCAGGTCGACTTGCGCCGTCTGCGCGGCCCGCCAAGCGGCGAGGCGCTCGGCGAGGGCATCGTCGTGCAAAGCGAGGACGGAGGCGGCGAGCAGCGCCGCATTGATCGCGCCGGGTTTGCCGATGGCGAGCGTGCCGACCGGGATGCCGCCCGGCATCTGCACGATGGAATAGAGCGAATCCTGGCCGCTGAGCACCTTGCCCTCGATCGGCACGCCGAACACGGGGAGGGCGGTGAAGGCGGCGGTCATGCCAGGCAGATGCGCGGCGCCTCCGGCCCCGGCGATGATGATGCTGTAGCCGGCTGCCTTGGCGCCCTTGGCGAAGCCGACCATGCGGTCGGGCGTGCGGTGCGCGGAGATGATCAGCGCCTCGTAGCCGATGCCGAGTGTCACCAGGATCTCGGCCGCGTGCGACATAATCGGCCAGTCGGACTGGCTGCCCATGATGATGGCGACTGGCTTGGACGAAGACGGCACGTCGGATAACTTTCAGCTAGGATCAGCGGGCATAGACGAAGGGGCCTGCCGTCGCAAGCAAGGCGCGTGGGCGGCCGAAGGCGACTCAGGCGCTGATGTCGGGGGTGATCTGGTCGCCGAGGTAGCGCAGGCGGTCGCGGAGGATCAGCTTGCGCTTCTTCAGGCGCTGGACCTGCAGCGCATCCATGCCGCCGATATGCAGCAGCGCTTCGATCGCGGCGTCGAGATCGCGGTGCTCCTGGCGCAAATGTTCGAGTTCGGCGCTCCAGGCCTTGCGGTCCTCGTCGCTCGGTTCGTCGTCCATGCCCGCCATACCCAGCCCGTCAAACGTCGTCTCAGGTTTCGCTTATAGCAGGCGTTTCCATCGATTTGGCAAGGTGGGGGAAAGCGTTTCCTAACCGAGGATTCGCGATTTTTACGCGGCAACGCCGGCGCCACTGTCAAGCCTCAAAGATCGCTTGCAGCTTGTCGTGCCTGTGACAGACTGCACCTGTCCATAACGATCAAAAGGACGTTTCTGAATGTCGATGCAGAACCATCTCAATGAGCTCGAGCGGCGCCATAGCGCGCTGAACCGCGAAATCGAGAAGGAGCTCGTCCACCCGAGCTCCGACGAGATCAAGGTCGCCGAGCTGAAGCGGCGCAAACTGCTGCTGAAAGACGAAATCACCAAATTGCGTGGCGACGATACCACCCTGCATTAGAGTTCTGTGTCGTCGGGCGGCGATGGGCCCCGGCGAGCGTCCCGATTTTTCGAAACGAAGAAGCCGCTGTCGGGCATCCCCGGCAGCGGCTTTTTTTTGCGGCGGCCCGCTTCCCCTCCCCCTTGCGGGGAGGGGCCAGGGGTGGGGGTCCATCGCTCTGTTTCAATCGTGAGGAACACCCCGACCCCCACTCCCTCACCTCTCCCCGCAAGGGGGAGAGGGGCAGGTCGCGGCAGCTAAATTAGTGCAGGCTCTTCAAGATATTCTCGACCATCTTCTTGGCATCGCCGAACAACATCAGGGTGTTGTCGCGGAAGAACAGTTCGTTCTCGACGCCGGCGTAGCCGGATCCCATGCCGCGCTTGATGAAGAGCACGGTCTTCGCTTTCTCGACGTCGAGGATCGGCATGCCGTAGATGGCAGACGACTTGTCGGTCTTGGCGGCCGGGTTGGTGACGTCGTTGGCGCCGATGACGAAGGCGACGTCGGCCTGGGCGAACTCGGAGTTGATGTCTTCCAGCTCGAACACCTCGTCGTAGGGCACGTTGGCCTCGGCGAGCAGCACGTTCATGTGGCCCGGCATACGCCCGGCGACCGGGTGAATGGCGTATTTCACCGTGACGCCTTCCTTGGTCAGCACGTCGCCCATTTCGCGCAGCGCATGCTGGGCCTGAGCCACCGCCATGCCGTAGCCCGGCACGATGATGACCGTCGAGGCGTTCTGCATGATGTAGGCGGCATCTTCCGCCGAGCCCTGCTTGACCTGGCGGGTCTCGACCGCGCCACTGCCGGCCGCGGCATCGCCACCGAAGCCGCCGAGGATCACCGAGATGAAGGAGCGGTTCATCGCCTTACACATGATGTAGGAGAGAATCGCGCCCGACGAGCCGACCAGCGAGCCGGTGATGATCAGAGCCAGGTTGCCTAGCGTGAAGCCGATGCCGGCCGCGGCCCAGCCGGAGTAGGAGTTCAGCATCGACACCACGACCGGCATGTCGGCGCCGCCGATCGGGATGATGATGAGGAAGCCGAGCGCCACGGCAGCGATCGCGATCAGCCAGAACAGGAAGACGCCCTGGTTGATGACGAAGGCGATGATCAGCACCACGATCAGCGCGGCGAGCGCGATGTTGATGATGTGACGCTGCGGCAGAAGGATCGGCTTGCCGGACATCCGGCCGTCCAGTTTCAGGAAGGCGATGATCGAGCCGGAGAAGGTGATCGCGCCGATGGCGAGGCCGAGCGACATTTCAACGAGGCTGCCGCCATGGATGTCGCCGGGAACGCCGATGCCGAAGGCTTGCGGCGCATAGAGCGCGCCGGCGGCCACGAGCACCGCCGAGAGACCCACGAGCGCGTGGAAGAAGGCAATGAGTTGCGGCATGTCGGTCATCTTGACCGTGCGGGCGCGCCAGGCGCCGATCGCGCCGCCGATGGCGATGCCGGCAACGACCATGATCCACGAACCGATGCCCGAGGGCGGCTTGTAAGCAAGCGTCGTCAGGATCGCGAGACCCATGCCGATCATGCCGTAGCGGTTACCCTGGCGCGACGTGGCCGGCGAGGACAGGCCGCGCAGGGCGAGAATGAACAGGATGCCGGCGATGAGGTAGAGGATCGCCGCGATATTGACGTTCATCGCTCAGCCCTTCTTCTTGTACATGGAGAGCATGCGCTCGGTGACGAGGAAGCCGCCGAAGATGTTCACGGAGGCCAGCACGAGCGCGACGAAGCCGAAGATGCGGGCGTAGATCGGGCCGTCGTCCGAGAAGGCCGAGGCGTCGACGCCGACCGAGAGCAGGGCGCCGACCACGATCACCGAGGAGATCGCGTTGGTCACCGACATCAGCGGCGTGTGCAGGGCGGGGGTCACCGACCAGACGACGTAGTAGCCGATGAACACGGCCAGCGCGAAGATCGCCAAGCGGAACACGAAGGGATCGATGACGCCGCCGGTCACCGCATGCGCCACGGCGCCGCCGGTGTGGGCAATCTGGTCGGCATAGGATTGCGCGGCTTCCGCAGCGTGGCGGGCGCTATCCGCCGCCGCCTGGGCGCGCTCTAACAGTTGCTGGTTTGTCGTCGCGATGTCTTGCGCCATGGCTTTGGTCTCTCAGAGGGCGTGAAGCGGTTAGGCGTAGGGTCCCGACGCCGGATCAGGCCGCGTCTTGAAAATTCGGATTGACGAGCTGGCCGTCCTTGGTGAGGAGCGTAGCCTTCACCAGCTCGTCGTCCCACGGCACGGCGAAGGCCTTGGTCTGCTTGTCGACGAAGGTCTCCACGAAGGTGTAGAGGTTCTTGGCGTAGAGCGCCGAGGCGGTCTGGGCGAGGCGGCCGGCGACGTTGAGGTTGCCGACGATCTTCACGCCGTTCTCCGAGACGAACACCTCGCCGGGATGCGCCAGCTCGCAGTTGCCGCCACGCTCGACGGCGAGATCGACGATGACCGAACCGGGCTTCATCGAGGCGACCATCGCTGACGTGATCAGCTTCGGCGCCGGACGGCCGGGGATCAGAGCGGTGGTGATGACGATGTCCTGCTTGGCGATATGCGTCGTCGTCAGCTCGTTCTGCGCCTTCTTATACTCGTCCGACATTTCCTTGGCGTAGCCGCCGGAGGTTTCCGCGGCCTTGAATTCCTCGTTCTCGACGGCGATGAATTTTGCGCCGAGCGACTCGACCTGTTCCTTGGTGGCCGGGCGCACGTCCGTCGCGGTGACGATGGCGCCGAGGCGGCGGGCGGTGGCGATGGCCTGGAGGCCGGCGACACCGACGCCCATGATGAAGACTTTTGCGGCGGGCACGGTGCCGGCGGCGGTCATCATCATCGGCATGGCGCGGCCGAATTCGGCGGCGGCATCGATGACGGCGCGGTAGCCCGCGATGTTGGCTTGGCTCGACAGCACGTCCATCGACTGGGCGCGGGTGATGCGGGGCATCAGCTCCATCGCAAAGGCGGAGGCGCCGCGCTCGGCCAGCGACTTCAGCGCATCGATGTTGCCGTAGGGGTCCATGATCGCGATGACGAGGGCGCCCTGCTTGATCCCGTTGAGATCGTCGGCGCTCGGGCGGCGCACGCGGAGGATGACGTCGGCGTCGCGGATCGTCCCCTCGGCGCCGTCTGCGATCGTCGCACCGGCGGTCTTGTAGTCCTCGTCGCGGATGCCCGACTTCAGGCCGGCCCCGGCCTGAACGACCACCTCGGCCCCAAGCGCAACGAAGCGCTTCACCGTATCGGGCGTGCCCGCGACGCGGTGCTCTGCGGAATCGTTTTCCGCGGTTACGGCGATACGCATGAATGTCTCCGAAATGCCGGAAGCCCCTTGAGGAGGGGTCGTCCGAAGCTGGGCTTGAAGCGGAAAGGAGGCGCGGCCGAAGCGGCCATCAGCCCCACATGAAGGCGAGAAAGATGAGAATGACGATCACCGCGATGGCGCCGTACTTCAGCAGCCAGAGAAACAGCAGGTAGGTCTTCTCGTGCTCGGCGTAATCCATGTCGGGATGACCGGCGGAAACAGCTGTATTGTCGACCATGGTGCCCCCAGCTTTTCGTGACGCGCGCGAGTCTGCGCCCGCCTGGTAATAAATGTCGCGGTCGGCGCGGCGGTCCAGGACCAGCTATGCGCGACCTCGGCGTTCTTCGAACTTGCACACTGTAAGGCGTGGCGCGTGGTCCGCAAAGCCAGAGCTTGAGAGGGCCACGCAGGGCGACAGCAATTGCAACCTTCGCGCCGGGACGCAAGGGGCTGTTCGTCCCCGGCAGCCTCAATTTTTCTATGCCACGATTAAATTGCAGGTGATGCCAGACCGGCGCGGGCCAGCGCGGCATTCTGCCGGGCCGCCAAAGTCTCGATCGAGAACCCTTCGATCAACTCGTTGTACATCCTGTGAAAATTCATCCGGGCATCGAGATGCAGGAAGACGCTGCCGAGTCCGATGGCGGCGCGATCCATGAACACGAACTGCCGCGGCACCTGGACTGGCCCCTGTTTCTTCAACGCCTGGTGAAGCAGGAACGCCTCGCGGCGGCCGTACTGGCCGGGCGCGATCCCATCGGCGACGGTGCGCACGCGATCATCAAGGAGCGGCGCATAGATGAAGCGCGCCCAGATGTTGAGCGTCTCGATCAACGCCTTGCTCAGCCCTTTGAACCCCCAGCGCTCGTAGGCGTAAACCACCAGAGCCTCGTCGTGGGTCTGGAAGCCGCGATAGAGATCGACGACGCCAGCGGCGAAGCTCGGCTCGAAAATGCGGATGCAGCCGTAGTCCAGCAAATTGATGCCGGCCGGCCCGGCGTTTTCATCGCGGAACCCATCTTTCCCGCTCGCGTCGCGGAAGACTGTGTAGTTGCCGGGATGCGGATCGCCGTGGATCACGCCGTAATGGCTGAACGGGTACCACAAGGCCTGGAACATCGCAGAGGCCAGACGGTTTCGGGTCTCTTCGTCGGCGCCTTTGAAGCTGAGCAGCTTTTCGCCCTCGAGCCAGTCCATCGTCAGCAGGCGTTTCGTGGAGAGGTCCGTGCGGACCTTCGGCACGCGGACGGCGTCGATGTCGGCCAGGATCTCGCCGTAGAGCGCGGCGTGCTTCGCCTCGTGGACATAGTCGAGTTCTTCGCGCAAGCGTGCGGCGATTTCCTTCGCCACCTCGCGGGTGTCGATACCGGGCGAAAACTGACGATGCAGGCCGAACAGCATGTCGAGCTGGCTGAGGTCGGCCTCCACCGCCGACTGCATGTCGGGATACTGCAGCTTGCAGGCGAGCGGGGCGCCGTCATGGGCTGTGGCGCGGTGCACCTGGCCGAGCGAGGCGGCGGCGGCCGGCTTGTAGTTGAAATGGCCGAAGCGGGTCAGCCAGTCCGGCCCAAGCTCCGCCTGCATGCGCCGCTTGACGAAGGCGGCGCCCATCGGCGGGGCGTCGTTCTGCAGCGACTGCAGTTCCGCGGCATATTCTTCCGGCAGCAGATCCGGGATGGTGGCCATCATCTGCGCCACCTTCATCATCGGCCCTTTGAGGCCGCCGAGCGCCTTGGTCAGCGCCGCCGCATTGGTGAGATCGCCGTTGGCGCCGAACAGTTTTGCGCCGGCCATCCGCGCCGCCACGCCCCCCATGTTGGCGCCAACCTTGGCATAGCGCGCAGCCCGCGCGGAAAATCGATTGGCTTCGGAGTCGGTCATGGGAGCTCGATTGCGGAAGGGGAGCTCAGGCAGCTCCGGGCCAGTTCTCTTTTACCCAGCGGGTAAAGCCCGCTTCATCGATCTCTCCTGCGGCAAGCGCAAGGATGCTTGCTGTCGCATGTTGCGGCGGCACACGAAAGTTAATGCCATTGATACCGAGGAAAACGATGAAAGCGGCGAACGCTGCCCGCTTGTTGCCATCGATGAAAGGATGGTTGCGCGCCAGACCAAACGCATAACTTGCGGCGAGGGCATCCAAATTCTCTTCGCCATAAGCATAGCGATTCAAAGGCCGCGCCATCGCGGATTCAAGTAGTCCCATGTCGCGAATGCCGGCCGGGCCGCCAAAGAGAGCAAGTTGCTCGCTATGAATATCGATGATGAGTTCCACACCGAGCCAGACGGGCTCGTTCATTTTGCGAGGGCCTTGAACGTATCGGCGTAGTCGCGAAATGCTTGTCGAGCGAGTTCCATGCCCCTGGCATGGTGGGGATCGTAAGGGCTTAGCTTCAGGCCGCGTTCTGTCTGCTCGACTATATGCAGCTTGTCGCCTTCTCTCAGCTTCAGGCGCGCGAGCAACTCCTTGGGAAGGATCAGCCCGACCGAGTTGCCTATCCTGCGAATTTGCAGGGCCTCCGCAGGGAGGTCGCCTTCATCTTCGGAGCGCGTCATGATCTTCCTCCTGGTTGTACAAAATGTATAACGCAGCCGGGCTTCTCGCAAGTGTCGATCAAAACCGCGTCGGCTTGCCGTCGAACCACACGCATTCCGCGGCCGCCTTGGCCGGCTCGACGCCGGCCGGCGGATGCTGGGGCGCGATGAAGCGGCCGTTGGCGGCGATCGGCGTGGTGACGTAGGCCTGGTCGTCGACGCCGCTGGCATAATAGCAATATTCCCGCTCGGGCAGGGTGCCGTCGGGCGCGAAATTGTAGCCCGTGACCACTTCGCCGAGGCCGAATTTGACGTTCTTGAACACGGTATAGTTGGTCTGTACTGCGCTTTTCGAGGCCGGTGCCGAGTCGGGCCGCAACTGCGCGGCACCGGGATGCGGGATGTCCGGCCGGTCGGCGATGTGCACCTGGGCATAGGGATCGAGACCGACTTTTGCGTCGGGGTCGAGATGCACGCTCGCGCCGGGATCGAGCTGCGCATGCATGGTGGTCTTTTCCAACGCTTGCGTCAGCGCTCCCGCCAGACGCTCCGCGACGCTGCTCTCGTCGTGGATGCGGGCATAGCCGAGGCAGGCCAACGCAACGCCGGCCCCGATCATCAGACCGAGCAGGCCGATCGCGCCGAGGCGGATTAGCAGCGCGCGGGCGGAAATCATGCCGGCGTCGGCATTGACGCGGGCATTGACCGCCCCGGCGAGGTCGCGATTGGCTTTTGTTCCGGCGATCAGCATGGGGCGCCACCTGCCCCGATGTGCTCCTCTCCCCCTTGTGGGGAGAGGTTGGGAGTGGGGGTTCTGCGTGTTCTTCCGCCTTGAGCCAGAAGGTGACCCCCATCCCTAACCCTTCCCCACAAGGGGGAAGGGAACGTGTCGCGGCGCCTTATGTAGATCGCGGCCATCGCTTCAGGCCACCGCCGACGGTGGAACCACGGTGGGGCGCATCGGCCCGACCTTTGGCTCGACGGGTTTTACCTCGGCCGCGACATCGGCCGCCTTCTGCCGGGCGAGCTCTTCGAGCGTGGCGGCGAGCACGTCCCTCTTGATCGCGTCGGCCATCGGGTCGAGCAAAAAAGTCGCGGCGGCGGCGGTGTCGAGGTCGACGGGCTCCGGCTCCTGCCGCAGCGGCGTCACCGAGGCCAACGCCAGGGCGGTCGCCGCCAGCGCGGCGAAGATCGCGGGAAAAAAGACGAACAGGCGCAGAAAACTGTGCAGCTCGGCTTCGGTGACCTCGGTCGGATCCTTGCCGAAAAACATGCCGGTGAAGGAATGCAGCTGCGAGTTCTGGACGGCGTCGCGGCGCGCCAGTTCGAGCGCGCCAACCTGCTTGTCGGTGGGGCCTGCGTCGAGCGTGTCGCGAGCGGCGCGTGCCGCATCGAGTTTTTCCGACGCGTCGCCCCGCGCTTTTTGCGCATCGACGAGGTTGGCCGCCATCACGCCTTGACGCGCGTCGGCGTGGCATTCCTGCGTAGAATAGCGCTGGCCGTTGCGGTTGGTGTGCCAGACGCGCGCGCATTTGTCGGCGGGCAGGGCGCCGAGCTCGGAGTTCACCGCCTTGAGGCGCGCTTCCGCATCGGTGAGTTCGCTGGTGCGCTGCGCGACGACGGCGTCCGCGCCCTTGATTTTGGCGGCGTAGGTCGCCTGTGCGCTCTGCGCGTCCTTGAGTTCGGTGGTGGCGTGGGTGACGTCGATGAGGCGCGGGCGAAACATGACTTCGCCGAGTTGGGAGAGCGATTTGACGCTGACCGCCACGGCGCAGAGCACCATCACCGCGAAGACGAGCTTCCAGAACCAGTTCGGCTGCGTGCGCATCGCGAGCGCCAGCGGCACCCGGGCGATCTCGATCCCGGCATAGGCGATCGGCGCCAGCATCATCATCGCCATGGTGGTGCCGTCGCCATGGCCATAGAGCTTGGCGAAGAACCACGCCGAGGCGAGCGACGTCGCCACCACGGCGATCTCGATGCCGTAGGCCATGGCGAGATATTTGTAGTCGATGCGGTAGCCCTGGCGCGCGTTGAACGCGGCTTTTTGGGCGAAGTATCCGAGCGTCTCGTCGGTCATCAGCCTTTGGCACCCTCGCGACCGCAGCCGGGCGGCGGCGATGGCGAGAGGTTAGCAGAGGATTAAGGCGGGGCAAGAGCGGGAGGGGGCGACGGGAGTGCTCGGACCGCGCGTTCCCGGACTGCCAACGTTCAGCGCGCACGCGCGAAGCCAGATTTAGATGTCTGGTGGGATCAGTGGCTTAAGCGTGGCTATGAGCGACGGAAGATCGTTTTGGATGATGTCCCAGACAACATCGAGGCTGACGTCGCCATAAGCATGGATGAGGCGATGACGCATGTTGATCATGTCGCGCCACGGAAGACTCGGATGAATATCCTTGAATTCTGCTGTCAGCTTACCTGCAGCTTCGCCGATGACTTCCAGCGACCGGATGACCGCGTTCTGATGGAGCCTGCTGTTTAGAAACGCCTCGAAATCGAGGTTGCGCACGAACGCTCGCGCGTCTGATGCAGCCATGACGATGTCGAGCAAAAGGGCGTCGTCACGCCACATAGAACGGCTCGGCCTGCGACAGGATGTGACGCCGGCGGATATAGTTGCGGCTGGTCTCGATAGCCTGACGATCCACAAGATCGACGCGGCGGCCCAGGATCTGCTCGAAGGTTTCCTTGAGATCGACATACGCGCCTGCGGCCGTGCCGGGCGGAAATGCGACCAGGAAATCAGCGTCGCTCGCCGCGATGTCGAAATCGTCGTTCCTGGCTCCGGAGCCGAAAAGGTCAAGCCGCGCCACGTTGAAGCGTCGGCACGCTAAAACGATTTCGTCGCGTTTCTCTCGGATCGCTGGGTGCATGGTCGGCTCGCTTTCCGCAGGTATATATAAAGCGGGAAGGCACGTGCGAGACCACGCTATCATCCGGGCTGCGGCCAGCCCAGGATGACAGTGGTAGCGTCGTCGCGACAATGGTATTTTGCCGCCATGACGCGCCAGGACATTCTTGACCGCCTGAAAGAGATCGAACCGGCCCTGCGGGAGCGGGGCGTGCTGCATGCGGCCCTGTTCGGGTCGCGGGCGCGGGGCGACGAGACGCCTGAAAGCGACACCGACATTCTCATCGAGGTCGACCCGGCCCTCCGCATGACGATTTACGAATATGTCGGGCTGAAAGACTTCATCTCGGACTTTTTCACGATCAAGACCGATGTCGTCAGCCTCAGAAACCTGAAGCCGCGTGTCGCGGAAGACGCTGCCAAGGATGCAATCTATGCCTTCTAAGGACCCGCGCCGGGCCTTGTTGGACATCAAAGATCATATCGAGCTGGTGAAGGAATTTACGCAGGGGTTCGACGAACAGAGTTTCGTCGAAGATAAAAAGACGGTTTATTCGGTCGTACGATGCCTTGAAATTATTTCCGAGGCCTCGCGCCGCTTACCAGACGCGCTCAAAGCGCGCGTCATCCCAGTGTGCCTTGGAAAAAGATGGCGGGCGCGGGCAACGTCTATCGGCACGATTACGAAGGCGTCGCGGCCATCTCTGTCTGGGATTCGGTCGCGGCGTCGCGTCCTGTCTTGCAAGACAGGGTCGAGCGCGAATTGACGATGCCGGACGAGCGCGACCGACCAGACGCCGTCAGATCCGGGGCTTATGCCGACGGCACACTGCAGGAAGATATGGAAGGCGCCCGAACACGCTACCCCTCCATCGCCTCCAACTCGCCGATCATCCCCTCGATCATGCCCAGCCCGATCTGCCAGAACGCCGGGTCCGTTGCGTCGAGCCCGAAGGGTCTGAGCAGTTCGGAGTGGTGCTTGGTGCCTCCGGCCGCGAGCATCGCGAGGTAGCGCTCGGCGAAGCCGTCCTGGGCGCGCTCGAAGACGCCGTAGAGCGAGTTCACCAGGCAGTCGCCGAAGGCATAGGCGTAGACGTAGAACGGCGAGTGGATGAAGTGCGGGATGTAGGCCCAGTAGGTCTCGTAGCCCGGCATCAGCTGGATCGCCGGGCCGAGGCTTTCCGCCTGCACGCTCATCCAGATGTCCGAGATCTGGTCCGCCGTGAGTTCGCCTTCGCGGCGCGCCGTGTGAAGTTTGCGCTCGAACGTATAGAAAGCGATCTGGCGGACCACCGTGTTGATCATGTCCTCGACCTTGCCCGACAGCAGCGCGCGGCGCTCGTCCTTGGTGGTGGTCTTGGCGAGCAGGGCCCGGAAGGTCAGCATTTCGCCGAACACGCTGGCGGTTTCGGCGAGCGTCAGCGGCGTCGGCGCCATCAGCGCGCCGTTGGGCCCGGCCAGCACCTGGTGCACGCCGTGGCCGAGCTCGTGGGCGAGCGTCATCACGTCGCGCGGCTTGCCCTGGTAGTTCAGCAGGACATAGGGGTGCGCCGAGGGCACCGTCGGATGGGCGAAGGCGCCGGGCGCCTTGCCCGGGCGCACCGGCGCGTCGATCCAGCGGTCGTCGAAGAATTTTTGCGCGATGCCGGCCATGCGGGGCGAAAACCCGCGATAGGCGTCGAGCACGGTGGCGCGGGCCTCTTCCCAGCCGACGATGCGCGTCGGCACGTTGGGCAGCGGCGCGTTGCGGTCCCAGTGCGGCATCGCTTCGACGCCAAACCATTTGGCCTTCAGCTTGTAATAGCGGTGCGACAGCCGGGGATAGGCGGAATGCACGGCGGCGACCAGCGCGTCGACGACCTCGCGCTCGACGCGGTTGGCGAGATGACGGGAGTCCGCGACATCCGTATAGCCGCGCCAGCGGTCGGCGATCTCCTTGTCCTTGGCCAACGTGTTGGTGATCAGCGCGAAAGTCCGCATGTTGGCCTTCAAACCGACGGCAAGCGCGTCGGCGGCGGTCTTGCGTGTTTCGGGCACCGGATCGGTCAGCATCGACAGGACCGGTTCGAGCGACAGCGCCTCGCCGTCGACGTCGAAGCGCAGGCCCGCCATCGTCTCGTCGAACAGCCGGTTCCAGGCGCTGTGCCCGGTGGCGGCTTTTTCCAGAAACAGCTGTTCGAGCTTGTCGTCGAGCTGGTGCGGCTTGTCCTTGCGGATGTCGTCGAGCCAGGGGCGGTAATGGGCGAGCGGGCCCTGCGCCATCGCGGCATCGAGCACGGCATCGTCGATGCGATTGAGCTCGAGCTGGAAGAACAGCAGGTCCGTCGAGGCGGTGGTGATCTTGTCCTGGGTGTCGCCGTAGAATTTGGCGCGCGTCGGATCGGTGGTGTCGCCGGCATAGATCAGCCCGGCGTAGGACATGATGCGCCCGAGCGTGTCGTCGATCGCCTCGTAGCGGCGGACGGCTTCGATCAGCCCTTCGTCCGACGTGTCGCGTGCCAAGGCTTCGAGCCGGCCCTTGTAGTCGGCGGTGAAAGCTTGGCAGGCGTGGAGCGCCTCCCGCAAGTCGCGAGCGAAGGCGTCGGACTCCATGGAGGGATAGAGATCGCCGAGATTCCACTCCGGCAGGGGGCCGAGGGCCGGGTCGACGCGGGCCGCGGCGTCTGCGGCGGAGAGCAATGTCATGGCGATACCTGCGCTCATCGAGGGAAGGCGCTGTGGTAGCCGGTGGGGGTGGGGGGATCAAGGTGGGCACGCGGGAGGCTCTTCCACAATGCTTCGCTTCGTTCCCCCCCCCACCACAAGCGCTAGGGGATGCACACATCGTTGGCACCGGCGATGACTCGAACGTGAGTGAGTGTGTTCGGGTGATCCGTGATCTGTCTGTATCAGGCAGAGGATGCGGGGATGTCGATGTCTGGCTCGGGTGTGACGTTCGGTGACGAACGGCTTAAAAAAAGGGGGTCCAGATCGTGGCACGGATGGTGGCATGCGCGAGCGTGTGCCTCCGTCGTCTGGCGGGCGGACATCGGCGCGGGATCGTCGGCTTCTCCCGATTTCTCGCCAATCCTCGGGTGACGGCCGAGGCCTTGATCGAAGGCTGGGGCCTTGACGCGTCGGCGGCTTGTGCGGGGCGTCATATCCTGGCCATCCAGGACACCAGCGAGATCACCTTCACGACGGTGGCGACGCGGCGAAGGGGTTTGGGCGAGATCGGCAAAGGCAACGGTCGGGGCGTGCTTCTCCACGCGATGCTGGGGCTCGACGCGGACACAGGGGGGATTCTGGGTCTGGTCGCCGGCCGGGTCTGGACACGGGCCGGCCGGGTGAGTGTTCCCCACGCCGCGCGCCTGCTGGCCGACAAGGAGTCGGAGCGCTGGCTGACCACCGCCGAGACGGCCAAGACGGTCCTCGCCGGCGCCGCCATGATCACCGAGATCAGCGATCGCGAGAGCGACATCTACGCCAAATGGGCGCGGGTCCCAGCCCCCGGCTTCCACATGCTGACGCGGGCGATGCACGACCGCGCCGTCCAAGGCGGCACGCTGTCGAGCGTGGCCTTGACGCCGGCTGGAGAAGCCGCGGTGACGTTGCGGGCGCGGCCAGGCCGCTTGGCGCGCACCGCCCGGCTGACGGCGGGCTATGCTCGGGTGAACGTTCGCCGCCCGCGCGCCACCCTCGAAAAAGGAATGCCGGAGACCGTTTCGCTGACCCTCGTCGAGGTCCGTGAGATCGATGCCCCCGAGGGCGTCGAGCCGATCCTCTGGCGTTTGCTGACCACCCATCGCGTGGAAGACCCGGCCATGGCTTGGCGCATCGTCGATTGGTACCGCCAACGCTGGCACATCGAACAGGTCTTTCGCACGCTCAAGCAGCAGGGCCTGCACCTGGAAGACAGTCAGTTAGAAACGGCCGAACGCCTCATCAAGTTAACCGCCCTCGCCGTCCAGGCCGCGGTCCTCATCATGCAATTGGTGCAGGCCAGGGACGGGCAATCGGAACAGGACGCCGCCATCGCCTTCAGTCCCGCCGAGATCGAGACCCTCAAAGCCCTGGTCCCGACGCTCGAGGGCAAGACCGTGCTCCAGAAAAATCATCACCCCCCAGGCTCACTCGCCTGGGCCGCATGGGCCATCGCGAAACTCGGAGGATGGGACGGCTATCCCAAATCAAAACCGCCGGGGCCCATTACGTTCACCCATGGCCTCTCATACTTCCGCGCCATAGCCCAAGGCCGAAATCTACAGAATGTGTGAATCCCCTAGACCACAAGCGGGGGAGAAGACGCCCGCAATCCTCACCCGCGCCAGCGAGGGAGCGGACCGCCGTAAGCGGTGGGGGCGCACAACCGACAATCCAACTCGGGCGTACCCAAGAACAATGATTACTTCGTTAAGTGTTCGTCCATCGGCAAAATTAAGGCGCCAGTGTTGTTTGCCTCATTTTCGCAGCAATTCAATTTCGCGGCTGCGTCAAAAAAAAATCATAGTCAAGACTTCCCATTCCATTAGGCAGCCTATAGGGGATCGCCTCCCTAGAACAACTCGGATGTGAAGATCGTTGACTATCAGAAATACGGTTATGTGCGTAGCCCTCGCCGTTGCGGGATTTATTGCTTCCAACGCCAGCGCCTCGGCCGCGCGCTTTGCCCATAGTCACCGGACCAGCGCGCATCGCGCCATCGGGCCGCATCACGGTCTCCGAGCCGTCCACGCCGGTGAGCGCCACGCCGGCCGTCTTGGGCGCCGCGCCCGGTTCGCCGGCCATGTCCATCATCGCGGCCTCTATGCCGCCGCCCATCGCCATGGTGTCGCACGCCTGGCGCGCCGTCTCGTCGATGCCCCGGTCGGCAGCTTTGCCGACGGCGGCGGTCAGACCGGCAAGGCCTCGTTCTACAGCGGCTCGCACCGCACCGCGAACGGCGGCTTCGTCGGCGCGGCGACCTGCGCCCACCGCACACTGCCGTTCGGCACCAGGGTTCTCGTCACCAACCTGAGCAGCGGCCGCCAGGCCGTGCTGACCGTCAACGATCGCGGTCCATTCGTGCGCGGTCGCATCGTCGACGTGTCGCGCGGCGCAGCCAGCACGCTCGGCATGATCGGCGCCGGCACCGCCTCGGTGCGCGTCCAAGTCGTGTCGCGCAGCGCCGAAGGGTCTGTCTGGTAAGGGCGTTCTCCCTCCGGCGAAGGCGCTGCGATGCGCTTCCGCCGGGCAGGCTGATCAAAAAATGATCCAGCCCGGCACAAGGTTCGGCCGACTTTAACATCAAATTTACCGTGACGGCCGAATGTGACTTCAGAAGAGCGCGGGTGCGTTCGCCAACGAGGTCGCATGTCCTGCACCATTCTGATCGTCGACGACGATCCCGTTCAGCGCCGTCTGCTTGAAGCCCTGGTCCGGCGGTTCGGTTACGGGGCGGAGACGGCCGAAAGCGGCGAGGCGGCGCTGAAGCGTCTCGACCCCGCGAGCGGCACGCCGATCGACCTTCTCATTCTCGATCTCGTCATGCCCGATCTCGACGGCATGGGGGTCCTGACCCGGATGCGCGACCTGAAGCGCGTCGTCCCCACCATCGTCCAGACGGCCAACGGCTCGATCGAAGCGGTGATTTCCGCGATGCGCGCCGGAGCCCTCGACTTCGTCGTCAAGCCGGTCGGCGCCGAGCGCCTCCAGGTCTCCATCAAGAATGCCCTGCGTGTCGACGCGCTGGAGGACGAGATCCGGCGGATGAACCGCCATGCGGCCGGCGCGCTGACGCTCGCCGATCTCTCGACCAAGAGCGAAGACATGGAGCGGGTGATCCGCCTCGGCGAGCGCTCGGCAAAATCCACCATTCCCGTGCTGCTCGAAGGCGAGTCCGGTGTCGGCAAGGAGCTGATCGCCCGGGCGATCCAGGGCGCTTCGGACCGGCGCGGCAAAGCCTTCGTCACCGTCAACTGCGGTGCGCTGCCGGAACACCTGATCGAATCGATCCTGTTCGGCCACGAGAAGGGCGCCTTTACCGGCGCCACCGAAAAACATTCGGGCAAATTCGTCGAAGCTCACGGCGGCACATTGTTCCTCGACGAGATCGGCGAATTGCCGCTCGAGGCTCAGGTCAAGCTGCTGCGCGCCCTTCAGGAAGGCGAGGTCGACCCGGTCGGCGGCAAGAAGCCGGTGAAAGTGGACATCCGCCTGATCTCGGCGACCAACCAGAACCTCATCGAGCTGGTGAAACGCGGCCAGTTCCGCGAAGATCTGTACTACCGCCTCAACGTGTTCCCGATCACGGTGCCGCCGCTGCGCTCGCGCCGCGACGACATCGCCGACCTCGCCCGCCGCTTCGTCGCCCGCTTCGCGGCGGAAGAGGGCAAACGCATCCGCGGCATCTGTGCCGAGGCGCTGTCGCTCCTCGTCACCTACAACTGGCCGGGCAACGTCCGGCAGCTGGAAAACGCGGTGTTTCGCGCGGTCGTGCTGGCGGATCAGGACGAACTCACCATCGCGGAATTCCCGCAGATCGCGGCGCAGGTCGAAGGCTTCGACGTCCGCATCCCGCCGCTCGCCCTCGGCCTGCCGGTGTCGCAGCGCCCCGATCGGGAGATCGTCCGGGTGGAAGTGCGTGACCCCAACGTCCTGCCGCTGCTCGACGAAAGCGGCGACGTGCGCAAGCTGGAAGAGCTGGAGGCCGAGACCATTCGCTTCGCGCTGAGCCATTATCGCGGACAGATGTCGGCGATGGCGCGCAAGCTCGGAATCGGGCGCTCGACGCTGTATCGCAAGATGAAGGAATACGGCTTCTTCCAGGGCGAGACGGCGGAAGACGACGAGCGCGCCGCCTGACGCGTTTCTGGGTAATTCATGGCGACGCGGCTGGTGCCAACGCCCGGAAAAAGCACAAGTCCGTGAAACACTTGTGTCCGGCGCGCCACGTTAACTGAGAATCCACGGACCCCTGGTCTAATGGGCCCGACGGCCGTTGATTTCGTCAGAATCGGCCGCCAGATGGTGCGGTGGGCTGGCGGCTCGACGTCCGTATCCGAAGACGTGAATTTTGTTTTGCAGGCGGTCGATCCGCCAGGGGTCTCGCATGCGCGCACGGTCTCCGATCTCTTATCTAGCCGGCGCCAGTGCCGTCGCGATGATGCTTGCCCTGGCCGGTCTCGCCCGCGCCGAGCCGGCAAGCCCGCGGCAGGACACCGCCGCGCTGAGCACGCCGGCGGATCATCCCGAGGCCATCGCGCCCAAGGCTGCGCCAACTTCCGACGCCACCCCCTTCGCGCTCGATCGCACGCCGACATCCTCCATCGACGGGAAGAGCACGTCCGGTGCCGATCTCCTGTCGACCTGGTCGCCGACCGAGACGCCGGCCAGCGCCCCCGCCAAAACGTCGGTCGACAAGGCCGATGACAAGGGCCTCGATCCCGAGCCCAACGTCGCGATCAAGCCGCCGGCCGCCGCGCCCTCGTCCGATCCGATCGACAAGCTGCCGGCAAAGCCCCTCGACGCCGCCAAGGCTCCGGCCGCCGACGCGCCGCTGCCGCCGCTCAACGCCGCGATCAAGAGCGCGCTCGACAAGCGCGAGGCCGCCGAGATCCGCGGGCCGAACGCCGCTGAGCGCCGCAAGGAGCGCGAGGCCATCGCCTTCTTCTATATCGCGCATGATTTCGCGCCGGTGTGGTCCGCCGACGGCGCGGCCGTCGCCGCGGTCGATCCGGTGATCGCGCGCCTGGCGCATGCCGGCGACGACGCGTTGACGCTCGCCGTGGCGCCGGCCGCGCTGAAAGCCACCGGCACGCCCGACGAGATCGCCGAAAGCGAATTGGCGCTGTCCGAGGCCGTGGTGGCCTACGCCCGCCAGGCCAGCGGCAGCCGCATCGAGCCGACCGCGATCAACCCGCTGATCGGTCTCAAGCCGACCCTCGTCGACGCCACCGAGGCGCTCGAAACCGTCGCGGCCGCCGGGGCGGACGCGGGCGATCGCCTGCGCGCCTTCAATCCGAGCGAGCCACGCTACGTCGCGCTGCGCGACAAGCTCAACGAACTGCGGGCGGCCCACGCGCCGGCCACCGCCTCGACGATTCCAGCAGGCCCCGACCTCAAGGTCGGCATGCGCGATCCCCGCGTGCCGCTGATCCGCTCGCGCTTCAGCCTCGACGGCCTGACCGGCGAGCCGCAGGATCTGCGCTACGACACCGAAGTCGCCGCTGCCGTCGCCGATTTCCAGAAGGCCAACGGCCTGCCGGCCTCCGGGACTCTCACCAAGCGGACGATCGTCGCGCTGTCGGGCGGCCACCCGTCGCGTCTCGAAGGGCAACTCGTCGCCAACATGGAAATGTGGCGCTGGATGCCGCACGAGCTCGGCGCCGAGCATATCGAGGTCAACGTGCCGGACTTCGCGGTGAGCGTGATCCGTGACGGCGTCGCCGTCTCGCACAACCGCGTCGTCGTCGGCAAGAAGGATACGCCGACGCCGCTGTTCTCCAACGCGATGCAGGTGGTGATCGTCAATCCCGTCTGGAACGTGCCGGAGTCGATCATCAAGAAGGAAATGCTGCCGAAGCTGGCGGCCGACCCGGGCTACCTCGATCGCCTCGGCTACAAGGTGGTGGAGAAGCACGGCCGCCTCACGGTGCAGCAGCCGTCCGGCGAGCGGAACGCGCTCGGCCGGGTGAAATTCATCTTCCCCAACGACTATGCCGTATATCTCCACGACACCCCGTCGAAAGCGCTGTTCGCCACCGCCAAGCGCGCCTACAGCCACGGCTGCGTCCGCGTCGACCAGCCGTTCCGCTTCGCCGAGACGGTGCTGGGGTCCGACAAATGGAGCGAGGGCAAGCTGAAGAGCCTGCTCGGCGACAAGGAGCGCTACGTCAAGCTGCCGACCCCGCTGCCGATCCACATCGAATACTTTACCGCCAGCGTCGACACCGGCGGCCATCTCGAGCTGCGCGACGACGTGTACGGCTACGTCGGCCGGGTGGCGCAGGCGCTGGGGCAGGACAGTTAGGGTACTTTAAGCGTGGCCAGCGCGGAGCGCGCTGGCTAGATCGCACCCAACGCGGGCGGTCTCGTTGCCGATGCCTGGAGCGCCGGCCGCTTAAGCGGACTCACTTAAGCGACAAGCCGTCGCTCTCTTTTCAAAGACTTAGAGCATCAGGTCGCACGCAAAAGTCTGCAACTTTTGCGTCCGATGCTCTAACGCTGCCGCTCGGTTCATTGGCGATGATACAAGACGACAACAGACACTGGCTCGGTACCCCCAGCCAGCCGCTCGCCGGCTAGGAGTATCCGCCACCAGGTCAGGTATTAGGCCGGTAGCACCACGCTCTTCCCGCCATCTGCCATGGCGATCGACCCGACCATGAAGCTCGCTTGGTCGGACGCTAGGAAGGCGATGACCTTGGCAATCTCGGCCGGCTGCGCCGCACGCCCGATTGGCGAGTGTTTTCCGTAACCGGCGAGTGCCGATGGGCCGTCCTCGTGAATATGGTTGAGGATATTGGTCACGGTGTCTCCAGAACCCACTGCATTCACGCGAATGCCATGGCTGATCGCCTCCACGGCAAGTGTCCGGGTGAACTGCGCGAGCGCCCCCTTCGACGCAGCATAGGCCGCGATCGAGGGAAACGTTTGAAAGCATGCGTAGGAGCCGACATTGACGATGGCGCCGGTCCCGTTGGGAATCATGGCATGCATCGCCTCGCGCGAATGCAGGAACACGCCTCGAATGTTGACGGCAAAGATGCGATCCCAATCGTCCAGGGTCATATCGACCACCAGCTTATTGATGATGATGCCCGCGTTGTTGACGAGGATATCCAACTTGCCGAACTGCTCGATCGCCATTGCCACGGCTTGTTGCGCGGCGCTTTCTTCCGTTACGTCGGCGACCAGCGGGACAAGGCCCGGCCGGGCCAGTGCGTTGACCTCGGGATTGCGGTCCTCCGCAATGACTGATGCGCCACGCTCATGAAGCAGTTCCACAGTCGCGCGGCCGATTCCACTTGCTGCTCCCGTGACGATCGCGACTTTGCCCTCGAAGTCTCCTGCTGCGGTCCTCGTATTCATTATCTACCTCCTATGATGACTGGGGCATCATTTGGAGTTGCTGCATCGCAATCTTAATATCGCAGATTCCGGATGGCTTGTTCGGTTAAGTCGGCACAATCGCCTTATGCTTTCCGACGTCACGCAGGGCGGCAATGAAAGTCGACACAGCGGCTGACCGATGTCGATGCGGGGGATAGTAAAGGGCAAAGCCAGGAAAGGTGCCGGAATAGTCCGTCAGGAGCGGCACGAGACGCCCGGCCGTGACGAACGGCTGCACCTCGCTCTCGACCCAAAAAGCGATGCCCGCGCCAGCGATCGCGGCATCGAGCGCTGCTCGCTGGTCGTTGAAGGTCAAAGGGCCGGACACGGGCACGGAGAACCAAACGCCGTTTTCGCAGAACTCCCAGTTGTATAAAGCAGCATGGCCCGGCCAGCGGAAGCCGATACAGAGATGATCGCGAAGCTCGCGGGGATGAAGCGGTGCGCCATATTGATCAAGGTAGGATGGAGCGGCGACGGCGATCTGTCGTAAGGCGGGCTGAAGCGGGAAGGCGATAACATCCTGGTCGAGCAACTCCCCAAGCCGAACTCCTACGTCGAATCGTTCCGAGACAATATCTGCGCCGGCATCATCGATTTGCACCTCTACGCTGATCCGAGGGAAACGACGAACGAACTCGGGCAGCAGCGATCGTAAGAACAATTCATAGCCAAGACGTTGCGCGTGAACCCGCACCGGACCCGCGACCTCACCGCTCATCGCGCCGGCTTCGCTCAAGGCGGCCTGGATTTCCTCAAATGCCAAACTGAAGCGCGCAGTCAATCGCTCGCCTGCGGGCGTAGGGCTGACGCTGCGCGTCGTCCGGTTCAGGAGTTGAATGCCGACAAGGCCTTCCAACCGGCGGATCGTCTCGCTTAGAGCGGAGCGCGACACACGAAGCTCTCGGGCAGCGGCAACGAAACTGCCTTGATCGATGATACAGCGCAATGCGCGGAGGTCGGAATAATATCGTTCGGACATAGCGTCCTTTAGCACGAGGACCAACCTTTGCGGGTATGCGCCCCTTGCAGATTGATTATGGCCGGTTCGCGATGGCGCAGCTTGATGAAGCGGCCAGAATGCCGGCTCGCGTCAGTTGGAGGTGGCCGCTGCGGATCATGCGCGGCGGCTTGGTCGTCAGATGCACTGCCCGCCGGACACTTCGATGCGCTGGCCGTTGATCCATCTGTTGTGTGGACCCAGCAGGCCGGCGATCATCGGGCCGATGTCGTCCGGCACGCCGACGCGGCCAAGTGCTGTCATGTCAGCAAACTGCTGATTGAGATCGGGCATGTCGCGCACCGCACCGCCGAGGAAGTCGGTTTCGATCGCGCCGGGCGCAACCGTGTTCACCGCGATGCCGCGCGTGCCCAATTCCTTCGCCATGTATACGCTCAGGATCTCGACGGCGCCCTTGGCGGCGGAATAGGCGGAGAAGCCCGCGAACGAGACGCGCGTGAGACCGGACGAGACGTTCACGATCCGGCCGCCGTCCGCCAGCGCGGGCAATAGCGCCTGGGTCAGGAAGAACACGCCCTTCACATGGGTATCGAACAACGCGTCGAACTGCGCTTCGGTGGTCTCCGCGAAGGCCGCCATCTCGCCTTGGCCGGCATTGTTGACGAGGTGGTCGAATGTATTGCGGTTCCAGCGGTCGTGCAGCGCCGTTTGGACCGTGCCGACGAACGTGGCGAAGGTCGGGATTTGCGTGACGTCGAGTTCGATGGCGACTGCCTTGCGGCCCAAGGCCTCGATTTCCGCGACGACGGCTTTCGCCGCGTCGGCGCCGTTGCGGTAGGTGAGGATCACGTCGCCACCGTGGCGGGCGATGCTGATCGCGGTGTTGCGGCCGAGGCCACGGCTGGCGCCGGTCACGAGCGAAAGGGTCGTCATTGGGATGCTCCGTCAGGTCGGGGTGCGACAACCGTTTATGCGCGGCTCAGCCCGGCAGCAGTTGCCCAAAACTCGCCAGTTTTTGCCCGATGCTCCAGATCCGACGCGCGCGTCCTTCTATGGGCCGGGCTCTCCGGATGCTGCCGGCAAAATGTCTTCGCAGCGGTTGCCTATTCCTCGCCATGCGATTGAGTTGGTGTGTCGATCGGTTTAATCATCGTCCGATGACCGACACGCTTCTCGCTGCCGCCAGCCGCTATGCGGAAAGCCATTGCCTCGATGGCGTCGCGCCAACGCCGGTCCGCGGTCTTACGATTCTGCACGAGACCATGCCCACCGCGCTGAACTATGCGATCTCGACTCCACTCGTCGCGATCGTACTTCAAGGCAGCAAGCGCGTGGCGATGGGAACCGCCGCCTTCGATTTCGGCGCAGGCGAGTCGCTCCTGATAACCATGGACGTGCCGACCGTCAGCCAGATCACGCGTGCCAGCGCGGGCGCGCCGTATGTCTCGTTGGTCGTGGATCTCGACCATGCCGTGATCCAAGGCCTCGTGGCGGAGATGGGGGCGGCGCCGTTCGCAGCCGGGCAGCCGGTGCGGGTCGGCGCCACCGATAGCGAGGTCACCGATGCCGCACTGCGCCTGATGCGTCTGCTGGATCGGCCGGCATCGCTCGGGATTCTCCAGCCGCAATTATGGCGCGAGCTTCATTTCTGGCTGCTGAGCGGTCGGCATGGCGGCGCCATCCGCGCGCTGGGGATCACCGACAGCCACGCGCAGCGCATCGCTCGCGCTGTCGCCATGATCCGCTCGGATCCTGCGAAGACGCTGCGGGTCGAGAGGCTCGCCGACGTCGCGGGGATGAGCGTCTCGGCGTTTCACGAGCATTTCCGGACGATCACGTCGCTCACGCCACTGCAATTCCAGAAGCACGTGCGCCTGATCGAGGCGCGGCGGATGCTGCTCGCCGAAGGCGCGATGATCGGTAACGTCGCCTATGCCGTCGGCTACGAGAGCGTGTCGCAATTCACGCGCGAATACGGACGTCTGTTCGGCATGCCACCGGCCCGCGACGTCAAAGCCGCAAAGGTGCGCCTCCGATCGGCGGCGTGAAGAGATCTCTCGGTCCTCACGCGCCCGGCCGCGCGATCCGACGGGCGGCGCATCTCAAATCAAAAGACCCTCCCAAACACATGCGCGGACCCACCTAGCCTTTCGCGCCGCAGCATGGCATGACGTTACGGCCAAGGTTGCTTCCATGTCACACCCGCTAAAAATGGGTGTCTTGGGAGCCTCAAAACCGTGGAATAGAAAGCGTTAACGCTTGTCTGTAACGATTTAGTCAACTTAGGTTGATTCGACGGCGAACGAGGGTCGAGCTTTTGCGAATGACGCGCTTCCGCACGGCTGTGAAACGGCTTCTGGTCCTGGCTTCGGCCGGCGCCGCCTGGTCGTTTCTCAGCTGGACACTGGCCCCATCGGCCACCGAGACGGCCGTCGCCAACGGCGATACCCGCACCATCCACTTTTATCATACGCACACCGGCGAATCGATCGACGCCACCTTCCGGATCGATGGCCACTACGACCAGGCCGTCCTCGACAAGCTGAACTACTTCCTCCGCGACTGGCGCAACAACGACCAGACCCACATGGACCCCCGGCTGTTCGACACGCTGTGGGAGGTCTATCGCACCGCCGGCGCCGACCAGCCGATCCAGATCTACTCCGCCTACCGCTCGCCCGAGACCAACGCCATGCTGCGCCGCCGCTCGCGCGCCGTGGCTGAGCATTCCCAGCACATGCTCGGCAAGGCGATGGACACGACCATGCCCGGCATGTCGATGGAGCGGATTCGCGAGATCGCGATGAAGATGCAGCGCGGCGGCGTCGGCTATTACCAGTCCGCCAATTTCGTCCACATCGACGTCGGCGGCGTGCGCAGCTGGCCGCGCATGAGCTACGACAATCTCGCCCGCCTGTTCCCCGACGGCAAGACGGTGCATATCCCGGCCAACGGCAAGCCGATGGCGGGCTACGAAGAGGCCCGCGCCGAGATCGCCGCGCGTGGCGGCACCGAAGTCCCGCCGGCCCAGCAGTCGACCGGCTTCTTCGCCTGG
>NZ_LMUU01000171.1 GCF_009765775.1 Beijerinckia sp. L45 | reverse complement strand
CACACCGATCATTTTGGGAAGAACAAGATAAACGCGATCACCAGCCAACTGGCATCGCTATCCACCAAAGAAAGGGAGATGGTAGCGGCACAATTCGGAGCGGGGCAAGGAGAGGAAGAAGAGGCAAATTTTCTGGATGCCTGACCAGTTCGGCCTTGGTCAGGGCACTTAGCTCGAAACGCGTGTATTTATCAAACAGACGATCAATGACAGTCCATATCTACCTACACATGTCGAGCCAGAAGGCCAAGCCTGTGG
>NZ_LMUU01000274.1:76031-82168 GCF_009765775.1 Beijerinckia sp. L45 | reverse complement strand
TGTCCATCGGCCTGCGCGATTGGGCCCATGGGTTCTGATTAGAGAGCCTTGGTATAAGGCGTTAAATATAAAGGATGGACTTGCTCCGGCTTTTGAAGCTCGGCCAGTGGCGTTGTCACCGGTCCAGGTCCAAGCTGTGGAGGGGCGAGAAGGGCTCTATGTTCTTCCAGGGCATGTTGGATTAGCGGAGTACGAAAGTCAGTTGTCTATTGCTCATGATTTGTCTGGATCTCTGGCTGCTTTACAGAACATTCCCGGTTCGCTCAGATGGTTAATCGACTTGACAGCCGCGGAGATAGATGCGGATATTGTACTAGTAGATATGAGTCCTAGTCTAGGCGCTATAAATCAAAATCTTCTTACAACGAGCGATGCTTTTATTATTCCGACAGCCCCAGACTTTTTTTCTGCTATGGCGCTGAGATCGCTGGCCAGAGTAGTTCCGAAATGGACCTCCTGGTCTGCCAAAGCCGCTGAGCAAAGTGTTTTGCAGGATTCAGCTTATCCTTGGCCTAATAAGACACCAAAGTATCTAGGTTCGATTGTGCAAAACTATCGCGTACGATCGCGCGATGGGAAGAAAGAAGCTCCGACTCGCGCTTATGAAAAGTGGTTTAGTGCGTTGTTAGAAGTAAAACAGGAGATTCTTATGCCTTCGCTGGAAAAAGCAGGGCTTTTGCTCGATAAGGAGGCCTACGATGTATCTGCGGCGCCTTTAGATAAGTTTCTTATTGAAGTACCAGATTTCAATAGCCTAATAGCGATTTCGCAATCACTATCTAAGCCAGTGTTTGATCTGGATAAAGATGACATTGCCAATTCCGGATCTGTCGCGAAAAATCAGGTTGAAAGCGCAGAAAAATTCAAAAAAATATATCAAGAAGCTGCAGATAAGATAATAAACATTGTAGCATGAAGAGCCACCTCTCCTTAGCCCTTGGGACCTTCCAATCTGGGTGTACACGTGCGGAAGGCCTTTGTGCAATCTTCCACCATTTACGCCGTACAGCCCCGGCCGCAATGGATTGCGATGACATACTGAGATCTGCAGTAGTTCTGGCGGTCAGCTCTTTTGACTTGTTCATTCATGACCTATTCAGGCTTGAGGTGATTCATAGGATAAGAACTGGAAAGAAAGTTGATATTTTCAAAGTGCCTTTCAATGTTTTACTACAGCGAGATCTCGAACGAATCGAATCGATTGAGGCGTGCATAAGGGAGGACAATTCTTACAAGTCTTTTGTGGCCCCGGATAAATTGGCATCCTGCCTGCGACCTCTTGTTAATGATCCATGGGAGAAGATATCTAGCTGCCTAGTGCGGACATCCTCCGTTGCTAAAGCTGAGTTAAAAAGAGTTGTTGATCTCAGAAACAGAATAGCTCACGAGGCAGATCTCAATCCCGCTTTAGGTGGAGTAGAGCTTTGGCCGATATACCGCGAAGACGTAGAGACATCGGTCGAATTCCTTAGGCGATTGGGGGCCGCGATCGCTAAGGTGTTAGATGATGCCTGACACCACGCAGTTGGTTGAATGCTGCGGCTGCCTGGAACAAGATGCTGTATGAAAAGGCGGCTTTTTGGCCCTCGGAATGCTGTGCCGTTCACGGAGGATTCAGTTACTGCGCCGTCTCCCTCATGAGGTGACTTCGGCCGGCGCACTCGTTAGCAAGCCAGTCAATAAATCTCTTGGTGTTCAATGTGCCGTGCAAGCGCGAGCCCAGCCGAGCGATGAATGGCCCCATCCGCGCCGCCGCGTGCGCTCCTTGTCCCATGCCAATGGGAGAAGGAGGCCTCGCGAAACGAGGTCGAATGGGGGCGCTGGGTGGGGGCTTCGTTGTTCGGGCCTCGTCGGCGCTTTCGCGTTGCGGCCTCATCAGCATCGCCCTCGTCCGCATTTTAGCGGCATGGCCGGGCGTGTCCCGACTACCCACGCAGGGCCGATGCGGCATCGGCGCCGAGAAGACCGCAGCGGGCCGGCGTGAATGCCCGGCACAGGGCCGGGCATGACGCGGACGGGATAGTCCGTCTCGGCTGGTCCGGCCGGCAAACTCGTTTGCAGGCCAACCCATCGATCGCTTGGTGTCCAGTGTGCTCTCGGGCTCGCGCGGGTCAAGGACGGGGGCGGAGCCTCCGCCAGCTCGGCTGATTCATCCTTGACGCGTGCGATCCCGAGAGCGAGCCTCGGCCAAGCGATGAATGGGGTTTTCCGTGCAGGGGGGCGCGCCCCTTCTCCCACTTGTGGGAGAAGGTGGCCTCGCGAAGCGAGGTCGGATGAGGGCGCTGGGCGGGAGCTTCGGTGTTTTCGGCGGCCGTCTTTGCGAGCGCAGCGACGCAACCTAGAGCAAGCGCTTCGGCCCCTGGGTTGCTTCGGCGGAGCCTGTGCCGGGCCGGCCAACAGGCCGGACCCGGTGCTCGCAATGACGGTGGGCGTTGCGGCCTCGTCGGCATCGCCCTCATCCGACCCTTGCTGACGCAAGGGCCACCTTCTCCCGCGAGCGGGAGAAGGCGTGCCGTCGTCTACCGTCATGGCGTCCCTCCACGCCGCGACGGTGCGGCCTCGTTGCCGAGAAGACCGCAGCGGAACGGCGTGGAGGCCCGGCACGACGCGGGCGGGGTGAGGCGTATCGGCTGGTCCGGGCCGGCAAACTCGTTTGCAGTCGAACCCATTGATCACTTGGGGGCCAGTGTGCTCTCGGGCTCGCGCGGGTCAAGGACGCGGCGTAGCCGCGCCAGCTCCGCTGGTTTCATCCTTGACGCGTGTGAGCCCGAGAGCGAGCCTCGGCCAAGCGATGAATGGGGTTTTACGCGCAGAAGCGCGCTCCTTCTCCCATGGCAATGGGAGAAGGTGGCCTCGCGAAGCGAGGTCGGATGAGGGCGCTGGGCGAGGGCTGCGGTGATGCGGCTTCGTTAGCGTTTTGCATTGCTGACTCTTCGGCACCGCCCTCATCCGACCCTTGCTGACGCAAGGGCCACCTTCTCCCGCAAGCGGGAGAAGGAGAGCCGCGGTCCGCATCCTTGCGTCATCGGCGGTCCCGGCCATCCACGCTGGGACGCGGTGGCCATCTGCGCCGATAAGACCGCAGCGGGGCGGCGTGGATGCCCGGCACGAGGCCGGGCATGACGCTAACAGGTGATCCGGATCGGCTCGTCCGGCCGGCAAACTCGTTTGCCGACCAACCCATTTATCGCTTGGGGGCCACTGTGCTCTCGGGCTCGCGCGGGTCAAGGACGGCATCCATGTCGGGCTTGCCCGACATGGACACTTGAGTGGTTGAAGTCGGGCAGGCCCGACTTCAACGGAGCCTCCGCCAGCTCCGCTGGTTTCATCCTTGACGCGCGCGAGCCCGAGAGCGAGCCGCAACCAAGCGATGAATGGGTTTTTCAACGCAGGTGCGCGCGCTCCTTCTCCCACTTGTGGGAGAAGGTGGCCTCGCGAAGCGAGGTCGGATGAGGGCGCGGGGCGGGAGCTGCGGTGTTTTCGGCGCCCGTCTTTGCGAGCGCAGCGAAGCGACCCAGAGCGAGCGCTTCGGCCCCTGGGTTGCTTCGGCGGAGCCTGTGCCGGGCCGGCCAACAGGCCGGACCCGGTACTCGCAATGACGGCGAGCATTGCGGCCTCATCGGCATCGCCCTCATCCGACCTTCGCTGACGCGAAGGCCACCTTCTCCCGCGAGCGGGGAGAAGGGAATGCCGCCGTCTTCATTCGTTCGTCATGGCCGGGCGCGTCCCGGCCATCCACGCCGGGACGGCGCAGCATCGTCGCCGAGAACACCGCGACGCGCCGGCACGACGCCAGGCATGACGCGACCGCGATGCGCCGCCCCGCAATCGCGTTGCGGTTGGCGTCTAACGGCGAAGCGGGTTCAAGGCCGCTCACCGCGGCCGAACAGGGCGCGGATGGTCTGCCCCGACACGACAATCCCCTTGCAGACGACGCCGACGGTAATGGCAAATGTCGCCAGTACGGCAACCGCATATTTGTTCATGATGCCTCCCAGGCCATGCGATAGAGCCACTTCTGTGCGGGAAGGCAAGGGCGCGACTCGCGCGACGACGAACGGCCCGCGCGTGGTTCGCCGTGGTCCAACGATGTCATCCCGGGACGCGCGCCGCGCGGGTCCGGAAATTTGAGAAAACGCGGATGCGGACTGGAGGGATCATGGGGCTCGTTTCGTCCACGCGCGGATCCGGCGCCGCCGGCGCGACCCAGGTCGACGGAGGGACCCATGACCGATGACGACTTCAACGCCTTCTGCGCGGCGCTGCCGGCCACGACCACTGTCAACCAGTGGGGCGGCGCTGACGTCTGGAAGGTGGGCGGCAAAGTGTTCGCGATCGGCGGGTGGCGGGAGCGCGAGCCGAGCTTTACGTTCAAGGCCGGCGAGATGGCGTTCGAGATGCTGCGCGACCAGCCGGGCCTGCGCCCCGCGCCCTATCTCGCCTCGCGCGGGCTGAAGTGGATCCAGCATTACGCCAGCCCCGGCCTGAGCGACGCCGATCTGCGCCATTACATCGCCCGCTCGCACGGCCTCGTGGCGCGGGGCCTGCCGAAGACGCGGCAGCGCGCGCTGGGATTGTTGGCGGGGTGAGGGCGCGTCCCCAACGCCGTCATTCCGGGTCGCGCCGCAGGGGCGAGCCCGGACCCGGTGTGCGCGGGCGATGCCCGCGCTGGATTAACTCCATCGCAGAACCCCGGTTCCGGGTTCGGCTGCGCCGCCCCGGAATGCCCCCCTCACATCCCGCCGTTCGACCCCGCATCCGCGCTCGGCGGCGCGCCGGGCCGGACGACAATCACCCGCCGGTAGCGGCGCAGCTGGCCGCGCGGAAACACGATGTCGTAGGTCACGCTGTCGACCCCGACGAAGCCGGGCGTGGCGCGGTACAGAACTTCCGTCACCGGCACGCGGCGGGTGTCGCATTTCACCCGCACGTTGGAGGTGGGGAAGTTGGGAAAATCGCGGGCGTGGCGCGCTTCGATCGTGCCGTTGGACGGGCCCGCGACGAGCTGCACCGTCGGCAGGCCGATCGTCGCGCAGGTCGGGTCGAGCGCGTAGAACGAGCCGATGCGCACGGTGCCCCGCGGGGGTATCGGATAGGTGGCGCGCGCGGCTTGCGTGGTGTGGGGCGGCATGGCGAGCGCGGCGGCGAGACATCCGAGACGAAGAGCGCGACCAAGCATCGGCAAACCTCAATCAAATCAATCCGGCAATCCCGCGAGTAACGCTGCGGCAGGGGACGGTGTCAAGGCTGGCGGATGGGTGAGGAGCGTGAGGCGATGCGGTCGCTGCCGCGCGTTTTATCGACAACACCCGTCATTCCGGGCCGCGCCGGAGGCGTGAACCCGGAACCGGTGTGCGCGAGCGATATAGGTGGGGTGCTTTGCGCGATGGCAGAACCCCGGTTCCGGGTTCGCCTTGCGGCGCCCCGGAATGACGCCCCTCACCCCGCCTCGATCAGCCTGATCGCCTCTTCCCGCTCGAACAGATGCAGCAGGGTCCGGATCGCCTCGCCATTGGCGCCATCCAGATTCGGCTGTGCCGCCACGATGGTTTGCGCCGCGTCACGCGCCAGCGGCAGCAGCCCGCCGTGGACGGACAAATCCGCCAGCTTGAACCCCGGCGCTCCGGACTGGCGGGTGCCCAGCACCTCGCCCTCGCCGCGCAGTTTCAGATCCTCTTCCGCGATCAAGAATCCGTCTTCCGTCGCGCGCAGAATCTCGATGCGCGCCTGGGCGACGTCACCCAAGGGCGCCTTGTAGAGCAGCAGGCACACGGACGCGCCGGGGCCGCGGCCGACGCGGCCGCGCAGCTGATGGATCTGCGACAGGCCGAACCGCTCGGCGTGTTCGATGACGATGATGGTGGCTTCCGGCACGTCGACGCCGACCTCGATGACCGTGGTGGCGCAAAGAATCTGCGTGCGGCCGGCGGCGAAGGCCGCCATCGCCGCATCCTTGTCCGGCCCCTTCATCTTGCCGTGCACCAGCCCGACGCGCTCGCCGAAGAACATTTTCAGCATGTCGTAGCGCTCCTGCGCAGCGGCGACGTCGAGGTCTTCGTTTTCCTCGACCAGCGGGCAGACCCAGTAGGCGCGGGCGCCACTCGCGATCACCTTGCCGAGGCGGGTGATCACATCCT
>NZ_LMUU01000274.1:74990-75931 GCF_009765775.1 Beijerinckia sp. L45 | reverse complement strand
CGCAAGGCGGAGACTTCCATGTCGCCGAAATAGGACAGCACCAGCGTGCGCGGGATCGGCGTGGCGGTCATCACCAGAATGTCGACGGCCTCGCCCTTATCGCCGAGCGCGAGACGCTGGTGGACGCCAAACCGATGCTGCTCGTCGACCACGGCGAAGCCGAGGTTCTTGAAGGCGACGCTCTCCTGGATCAGCGCGTGGGTGCCGATGGCGATCTGGATGGAGCCGTTGCGCAGGCCCTCCAGCGTCCGGGCGCGCTCGGCCGGCTTGTCGCGTCCGGTGAGAAGCGCCATGATCATCCCCGCCGCCTCCGCGCGGGGCTGAAGACCGGCGAAATGCTGGCGGGCGAGAATTTCCGTCGGCGCCATCAGGACGGCCTGGCGGCCGCCCTCGACGACATCGGCCATCGCGAGAAACGCCACAAGCGTCTTGCCCGAGCCGACGTCGCCCTGCAGCAGCCGCAGCATGCGCGACGGCGATTGCAGGTCCGCGCGGATTTCCTTCAGCGCGCCCTGCTGCGCCGGCGTCAGCGCGAAGGGCAGCGCCGCCTCGATGCCGGCGGCGACGCGGTGGCTGACGGCCAGCGGCCGGCCGAGGCGGACGCGCAACCGCTGGCGCATCAAGGCCAGCGCGATCTGGTGGGCGAACAACTCGTCGAAGGCGAGGCGGACCCGTCCGGGGGATTCAGGCTTGATGCCCTCCGGATCGGCCGGCTTGTGCACGGTTTTCAGCGCCGCGGCGAAGCTCGGCCACGCCGGCAGCGGCACGCGCAGGTCCGCGAGCCAGTCGGGCAGGGCGGGCAGTTTCGCCAGCGCCCCGTCGACGGCCTTGGCCAGAATCTTGGGGTACAGGCCCTCGGTCAGGCCGTAGACCGGTTCGGTCAGCGGCATCGTGGCAAACCCCTCGGCGTCGACGACGCGGTCGGGATGCACCATCTGGCG
>NZ_LMUU01000274.1:37717-74880 GCF_009765775.1 Beijerinckia sp. L45 | reverse complement strand
GAGAAAGAAGATCAGCAGCACGTCGCCGGTCTCGTCCTCGATCAGCACCTTGTAGGGCGCGCGCGAGCGCGGCGGCGGGGCACGGTGCTCGGTGACGCGAGCCTTCAGCGTCACCACGACGTCGATCGGCGCCTCGGCGATCGGGGGCTGGTTGCGCCGGTCGATGACGGCATGTGGCAGGTGGAACAGCAGGTCCAAAATGCGTGCCGTGCCGTTGGCCGGCCCGAGCAGCCGGTCGAGCAGCTTGCCGGTCTTGGGCCCGATGCCGGGCAGGGCGGCGGCAGAGGCGAACAAAGGTGTCAGGAGGGTGGGTCGCATCGGGTTCCGGTGGCCGCGTGCTGCGGCGCGCGGACGCTAGCGCGGGCGGGCGCGCGCTTCAACGGGGCTGGCGATCCGTTGATCCCAGATTGGGACCATGTTAAGAGGTGGCAATGAGAGTTATCGCCCGCCGCACGCTGCGCGCGTTCATCGCGAGCCTGTCAGACGGGAGGGACCAGCAAGCGGTCAAAGCGTCTCTCGACGCCTGGTTCGATGAAGTCAGCGGAGCAACCTGGAAAAGTACGGCCGACATCAAAAAACGTTATGCGACGGCAAGTGTCGTCACCGCCGAACGAATCGTCTTCAACATCAAGGGTAACGATTATCGTCTCGTCGTGTCGGTGGATTTCCAGAAGGCGATCGTCTGGATCAAATGGATCGGGACCCACAAGGCTTACGACAAGATCGATGTGACGGAGGTGCGCCATGGCGGCTGAATTGAAACCGATCCGCACAGAGGCGGATTACGAAAACGCGCTTGCAGACGTGGCGCGCCTGTGGGGCGCGAAGACCGGCACCGCAAAAGGCGACCGGCTCGACGTGTTGGCGACCCTGATCGACGCCTATGAAGCACAGCACGATCCCATGGATCCGCCTGATCCGATTGACGCGATCGCATTTCGCATGGAGCAGCAGGGGTTGAGCCGAAAGGACCTCGAACCGCTCATCGGGACACGAGCGCGTGTTGCGGAGATCATGAACCGCCAGCGCAGCCTGTCCATGGCGATGATCCGGCGGCTCCACCAGCATCTTGGCATTTCCGCTGACGTCTTGATCCGTCCGACCGTCCCTGACAAGGCAGCATGACCCGGTCGTCTGAGCGCGAGCCTCAACGGCCGGGCGGCGGCTACGGTATGAGGGCGCGATCCGGTCGCAGACCGACCCTTTGATCGCTTGGTAGCCAGTCTGCTCTCGAATTTGCGCGGGTCAAGGACGGCGCGAAGCGCCGCCTGCTCCGCTGGTTTCATCCTTGACGCGCGCAAATTCGAGAGCGAGCCTCAGCCAAGCAATCAATGGGTTTTTCCGCGCAGACGCGGCTCCCCTTCTCCCATGAAGTGGGAGAAGGTGGCCTCGCGAAGCGAGGCCGGATGAGGGCGCTGGGTGGTTGCCTCGCCGTTGCGACTTTTCCGGCACCGCCCTCATCCGACCCTTGCTGACGCAAGGGTCACCTTCTCCCGCAAGCGGGAGAAGGGAGGACGCGGGAGGGGTCCTCATCCCCCGGAAATGATCTATATGGAAACCTCCAGCGGCACACCGCCGCGTCCCGAGCGTTTGAGGTCCCCATGTCCGTCTCGCGCACCAGCGAGGGGCTCGATGTCCGTCGCCGCCGTATCCTGTTCCGCGCCTGGCACCGCGGCACCCGCGAGATGGACCTAACCATGGGCCGCTTCGCCGACGAAAAGCTGCGCGATCTGCCGGAAGACGACCTTGCCGACCTCGAGGCCCTCTTGGAGATGCCCGACCGCGACGTGTTCTCCTGGCTGACCGGCGAGTTGGCCGTGCCGCCGGAGTTCGACACCCCGGTGTTCCACAAGGTGCGCGCCTTCCATACCCACGAGGGGCCGATTTTTACGTAGTGAGCGTCCCCCTCCCCCTTGCGGGGAGGGGACAGGGGTGGGGGTCGGGCCGCCCGAGCGATGCCGGGCGTCGGCTCGAACACTTCAGCTCATCGTCATCGTTGGCGCTGCTGGACCCCCACCCCCACCCCTCCCCGCAAGGGGGAGGGGAAGCCCCACGCCGTCCCACCTCAAATCGCCTGTTGCCTTCCGCCTCCAAATCCCCACCTATCGCGCTTCCCCCTTAGAACGAGCCCCGTGACCGATCTCAAACGCGCCGTCGCCGAACTGAAAAAGGGCGGCACCCTCACTCTCTCGTCGGTTCCCGAGGGGTACGACGCCTTCTGCGTCGCCGATCTCACGCGCTCGCTGGCCCGCGACGCCGAGCATCGCGCGGTGGTATTCGTTCATGTGTCGCGCGACGAGCAGCGGGCGCGCGCCTTCAACGAGGCGCTTGCCTTCGCCGATCCGCGCATCGAGGTGCTGGATTTTCCGGCCTGGGATTGCCAGCCCTACGACCGCGTGTCGCCGAACGCCGGGATCAGCGCGCGGCGGATGACCGCATTGTCGCGGCTGTCGGGCTCGCGCACCGCGGAAGACCGGCCGCGCATTCTCTCCACCACCATCAACGCCGTGCTGCAGCGCGTGCCGCCGCTCAAAAAAGTCGCGAAGGACACGTTTTCCGCCGCGCCCGGCAATGCCGTCGACATGGACGCGCTGGTGCAATGGTTGGAGATCAACGGCTTCTCCCGCAACTCCACCGTGCGCGACACCGGCGAATACGCGGTGCGCGGCGGGATTCTCGATCTGTTTGCGCCGGCTCTGCAGTCGCCAGTGCGGCTCGACTTCTTCGGCGATACGCTGGAGACGATCCGCGCCTTCGATCCCGAGAGTCAGCGCACCACCGGGCAGCTGCGCGGGCTAGACCTCGTGCCGATGAGCGAAGTGCAACTCACGACCGACACGATGAAGCACTTTCGTCAGGCCTATCTCAGCGAGTTCGGCGCGCAGACGCGCGGCGACATGCTCTACGAGACGATCAGCGAAGGCCGCCGGCATCCCGGTTACGAGCACTGGCTGCCGCTTTTCTACGACGATCTCGATACGATCTTCGCCTATACCGGCAACGCGCCGCTGATCCTCGACGCGCAGGTCAAGGAGGCCGCCGGCGAGCGCCTGGCGCAGATCGCGGATTACTACGATGCACGCAAGACGGCGCATGACGCGTCGCCGAACAACTCGCCCTACAAGCCGCTGAAGCCGGACGCGCTGTATCTCACGACGTCGGAATGGACCAAGTTGCTCGCCACCCGCTCGCACGTCCAGGTCAGCGCCCATACGCAGCCGGAAGGCGGCAGCGGCCCGATCGTCGATTGCGGCGGCCATCTCGGGCGCTCGTTTGCCCCTGAACGCGCCGACGACAGCAAGAACGTCTTTGAAGCCGCGGTCGAACATGTCCGCGCCAAGCAGGCCGCCGGCAAGCAGGTGATTCTCGCCGGCTGGTCCGACGGGTCGCGCGAACGTCTCGCCGGCGTGCTTGCCGACCATGGTTTGAAGCAGACCGAGCCGGTCTCGGCCTTGGTCCAAGCCACCGCCTTGCGCGGAAAAGCGGCGCTGGCCGTGTTCGGGCTGGAGCAGGGTTTTGAGACCGACGAATTCGTCGTCATCAGCGAGCAGGACATTCTCGGCGATCGACTCGTCCGCAAGCGCAAGAGCGCCAAGCGCGCCGCCAATTTTCTCTCCGAGATCGGCTCGCTCAGCGAAGGCGACATCGTCGTTCACGCCAACCACGGCATCGCCCGCTTCATCGGCCTCAAGCCGATCGAGGCGGCGGGCATGCCGCACGATTGTTTGGAGCTGCACTACGCCGAAGGCGCAAAACTGTTCCTGCCGGTCGAAAATCTCGAGCTTCTGTCGCGTTACGGCTCGGAAGATGCCGAGGCGCAGTTGGACCGCCTTGGGGGCGCCGGCTGGCAGAAGCGCAAGGCCAAGATGCGCAAGCGCGTCCTGGAAATGGCGGCAGGCCTGATGAAGATCGCCGCCGCGCGCGCGCTGAAGGAGGGCACCAAACTCATTCCGCCGGATGGCCCCTATGAGGAATTCGCCGCCGGCTTCCCCTACGACGAGACGGAAGACCAGCTCACCACCATCGACGCCGTGCTCGACGACATGGCGTCGGGCAAGCCGATGGATCGCCTGGTGTGCGGCGACGTCGGCTTCGGCAAGACCGAGGTCGCGCTGCGCGCCGCGTTCACCGCGGCGATCAACGGCAAGCAGGTCGCGCTCATCGTGCCGACGACTTTGCTCGCCCGCCAGCATTTTAAGAATTTCGTCAACCGCTTCGCGCATCTCCCGATCAACGTCGCGCAGCTGTCCCGCATGGTCAGCGCGGCGGACATGAAGACTGCGAAGGCCGGCATCGCGACGGGCGAAATCGACATCGTCGTCGGCACCCACGCCGTGCTTGGCAAGGCCATCGACTTCAAGGACCTGGGGCTGGTGATCGTCGACGAGGAGCAGCATTTTGGCGTCAAGCACAAGGAGCGCCTGAAGGATATGCGCGCGGAAGTGCATGTGCTGACGCTGTCGGCGACGCCGATCCCGCGCACGCTGCAGCTGGCGATGACCGGGGTCCGCGATCTGTCCATCATCGCCACGCCGCCGGTCGATCGTCTCGCCGTGCGCACCTTCGTCACGCCGTTCGACGAACTGCTGGTGCGCGAGGCGCTGCTGCGCGAACGCTATCGCGGCGGCCAGAGTTTTTATGTCTGCCCGCGCATCGAATATCTCGACGAGGCGCTTTCGTTCCTGCGCCAGAGCGTGCCGGAAGCGAAAGTCGTCGTCGCGCACGGCCAGATGCCGCCGACCGAACTCGAAGAAAAGATGTCGGCGTTTTACGACGGCAAGTACGACATCTTGCTGTCGACGACGATCATCGAATCCGGCCTCGACATCCCGACCGCCAACACGCTGATCGTGCATCGCGCCGACATGTTCGGCCTCTCGCAGCTCTACCAGCTGCGTGGCCGCGTCGGTCGCTCCAAAACCCGCGCCTATGCGCTGTTCACGCTTCCGGCCAACAAGACGGTGACCGCGCAAGCCGAGCGGCGCCTCAAAGTGCTGGATTCGCTGGATACGCTGGGCGCCGGGTTCCAGCTCGCCAGCCATGATCTCGACATCCGCGGCGCCGGCAATCTGTTGGGCGACGAACAGTCCGGCCACATCAAGGAGGTCGGCTTCGAGCTCTACCAGGAGATGCTGCAGGAGGCGATCCAGGCGCTGCAATCGGGGATCGAGGAACCGGCGGACGAGGCCTGGTCACCGCAGATTTCCACCGGCACGCCTGTCACTATTCCGGAGGACTATATCGAGGATCCGCAGCTCCGCGTCAGCCTCTACCGCCGCATGGCGACGCTCGAGACCGACGACGAGATCGAAGGGTTTGCCGCCGAGCTGATCGACCGGTTCGGCCCGTTGCCGTCGGAGGTCGAACAGCTGATGAAGCTCGTCGCCATCAAGGCGCTCTGCCGCCGCGCCAACGTCGAAAAGGTCGACGCCGGGCCGAAGGGCGTGATCATCGCCTTCCGCGAAAACGCCTTCGCCAACCCGGCCGGGCTTGTGCGCTTCGTCACGGAGCAGGGCTCGGACGCCAAGGTGCGGCCGGACATGAAGATCGTCTTCATCCGCGATTTCGCCAACACCAAGACGCGGTTGGAAGGCACGCGGACAATCCTGCGGACATTGGCGGCTATTGCTTTGAAAAAGGCGGCGTGAGTCATTTTTAGTTTGGTCTAAACTTGAGCAGCGGCGGCGCCCCTGCAAGGTACCGCGATCCCGACAGGTTGAACCGTCAGGTGTTTTTCGATGTCGCAATTGCCCATGAAGATTATCGGATTTTCGTTCGACGAGCTGGCGCACTATACCTGCGCGCAAATCGCATCGTTCTATCCCGACGGCAGCCGGGACGACAATTATCGTGCGATCCGGAAGAGCCTTGCGGTCGCGCTCGAGCGGCTGTCGGTCTGCACGAAGAAAGTCGTGCAGTGGAGGCTGGACGAGTTCGATCCGATGAATTCGTCGCAACATTCCACCTTTCTATACCTTCTGGCGAACACGGTGTGGCGCGATACGGCGAGCGAGGCGGTCCCGACGAAGCTGTTCTTGCTCAACAAGGCGCTTCACGGCATCGAAATGTTCTTCAAGATTGAAATGCCGCCGGTATTTCTGCTCGGCCATACCGTCGGTATCGTTTTGAGCAACACGACCTATGGAAACTACTTTGCCATCTTCCAGAACTCCACGGTCGGGCGGCTCGGCAACGATCGGCCGACGATCGGGAAGGGCGTTCTGATGTTCCCCAACACCTCCATCGTCGGGCGGTGCAACATCGGCGACAACACGACGATCAGCCAGGGGACGTATGTCGTCAATACGGACTCACCGGGCAACGTCACGATCTTCTCGTCAGGGGGCCGGCATCCCCTGATCAAGTGCGGGCGCTCGAACGCGATCGAGCTTTATTTCCGCGACATGGATCTGTGACGACGGGGGCTTGGAAACTAGCGCTGCCACAGCCGTGCGACCGCGATGGAGCCTTCGCGGATCGTCGGGAACTCATGGCGGTCTCTCGAGTAAATCTCTTTTTCGGGGCGCTTGCCGGTGAGGTCGTAATTCCGCCTGCGGAATTCGCGTTTGACCGCGACAACCGCCAGGCGGGCGAGGCGTAAGGCCAATCTCTGCGGGCCGGTGGCATAAGACGTCATGATGACCGGGACGAACTTCGCGTCCTTCAGCATCAGCCCTGCCAGGAACAGATAGTAGACGACACGGGATTTCCACATGCGCCCGGCGTTCGGGCATAGTTGAACGGCCTTGTAGAAAATGATGGTCAGGTCGAAGATGTCGGCGAGTGCCGGATCGAGGCGCGAGGCCATGACGTTGTCAAAGACCTTGCCATCCTTCACGTTCAGAGACTCGAACTCCAGCGCTTTTGCTTTCAGCAGCTTCGACTCTTGTGAAAAGCCGACGCTCTTCGGCGAGGTGCCCGTCCAGAACAGCGGCTCTTCGAAACGGTAGTGCCGTGGTGCACTGAGCGCTAGGATGGCCGCGGAGGACGCGTCCGGCGTGTCGCCGTAGTAGAATTTGCCGCCCGCTCCCGCCTTGATGCTTTCGACGTAGCTTCTTTTGATCAGCCCTGTGGTGTAGAGCTGCGGAAGATACATGTAATCGATCAGCGAAATCAGGCATAAAAAGATCGATATATTGTTGTTTAAATAGGCCTTCTTCGGGTAGTAACTGTAATAGAGGACGCTGTCACCTTGGAGTTCCTGGCAGCCGTCCCAGGTGTAATAGGCGCGTCGGAACGTTATGGCGTCGACATCTAACGTGTCGATTGCAAGAGCATCCAGTCTCTCGAAAAAAGATGGCATCAGTCCGTCGTCGTCGCCGAGGATCGTGATCCAGCGACCACGCGTCTGGGTGATGACAAACTCGAAGTGCAAGACCATCGACAGTGGCGTCTCGGGTTTGACGTATCTGAAGCGTGGATCCGTAATCGTTTCGAGATAGGCGGCCGTGCCATCTGTCGAATGATTGTCGCTGATGATCAGCTCGAAATCCTGAGACGGCTGCGAAAGAACGGTCTCGATAGTATAAGGCAGGTACTTGAGGCCATTACGCGTGGGTATGACTATGGAAAACTTCGGACTGTCGTTCATATCCATCGCCGCCTGCCTTGTTTCTATAGATTTCTCGGGTTCTATAGATGTCTCGGCTGGCTATCACGCGGATATGATGGTTGCAACGGATGTTCCTGTTGCGCGGATGGCGCGCCGCAGGTCGCTGCCGTGACGGCGGGATCCCGTACATCGCCGGCCGCGGGATCCGATGCGAGAGCGGTGCGGCCGTGATCGCGTCGTCACGGCCGCGTGCGGCGTCCCGCCCTTTCGGCACTTATCCATGCACGCTGCGTCGGGGCGTTGGCTTTACTTCGCGAACTTCCCTTCGCGGATCAGCGTCGCGATCGGCGTGCGGCCGTTGGGCTTCTCCTTGGCCTTCTTGTCGTCCGGCAGCTCGGCCGGAGGCACCTGGCGGCCGATGGCGAGGGCGATTTCGACGCGGTAGTCCGCGGGGATGTCGAGCTCGATGGCGGTGCGGTCGAGATCGAAGCCGACCATCGCATGCGCGGCCCAGCCGCTCATCTGCGCCTGCAGGGCGAGGTAGCCCCAGGCGGCGCCGGCATCCAGCGAGTGGCTGTAGGACTGGATCGGAATCTCCTTGCCGGGGACCGACATCGAGATCTTGGAGATCAGGATCACCAGCACCGCGGTGTCCTTGGCCCAGCCCTGGTTGCCGGGAACCAGCAGGTTGAGGAACGTGTCCCACATCGGCGTGTCGCGGCGGGCGTAGAGGAAGCGCCAGGGCTGCGAGTTGTAGGAGGACGGCGCCCAGCGCGCGGCCTCGAAGATCGTCAGCAGGTCGGCTTCGGACATCGCCTCGCCGGTAAAGGCGCGCGGCGAAAACCGCTCGAGGAAAATCGGGTTGATCGGGTGGTCGGCGGTACGGCCATTCGGGCTTTGCATCAGGCATCCGTGTCGTTGGAGGTCGGACGACCAGCCAAGCCTGAAAACGCGGGTGGCGCAAGACGCGGACGCGCCGGGCGGGCGGAAAGCACACGCTCTCCGCCCGCCCGGGCTGCCGCCGCCAAAAGGGTCAGCGGATGACGCTGGCCGGCTTGCCGGCGACGCGACGGTTGTCCGCGTGGCGCTCGCGGTGGGTCACGCCGGCGTCCTTGGTGCCCTTGGCGCCGGTCGCCTTGACGAGGTGATGGCCGGTCTTGTGATGCGCGACGTGCAGCTTATGAGCGTGACGCAGATGCGCGACGTGCAGGCGATGGCCCTTGGTCGCGATCCTGGTGTGATGCGTCATCGCGGTGTGCGTCTTGCCGATATGCGTCGTCGCGGCATGCGTCGTGGTCACCGTCTTGGCGGAGACGTCGGCAAGCGTGCCGGTCGCGAGAACGAGGCCGAGGGCGGCGGCGGCGAAAAATTTGAGGCGGCTGGTCATGACAGGATCCTGGGAGGTTAGAACCCGCTCGGTTGAGCGTGGCCTGACCCTAGGAGTCTTCGTCTGAACGGCGGTGGAAGAGCGCGTTCACCCATCCTTCACGCGTCGGACGCCGATTGGTCGCCCGGGCCGCGCCAGGACCGGTAGCGCCACGACCCGTAGCGCCACGGTCTGGACCAGTGCGATTCGGATGGCAGCGCCGACGCCACGGGATCGTAGCCGGAGGCGCTCCAGGGATGGCAGCGGCACAGCCGCGCCGTGCCCATCCAGCCGCCGGCCCACAGGCCGTGCGTGTTTATCGCCTGGTCCATGTAGTCCGAGCAAGTCGGCAAGTACCGGCACTGGCGCCCGACCAGCCCCGAAAACGTGAGTTGGTAGAAGCGGATAGCAGCGTGGGCGGCATGCTGCGCGAGCGACGACATGGTCGTGCGGATCCCTTATCCCCGATTGTGTGGCAGTTATACACTGGTTGAGATGCCTCGTTGCAGACATAGTGCGATCAACGCTGAATCGTTTCAACAAAAGGTGACCGGTGCGCTTCTCCTCCGCTCTACGTCTGGCTGCGAGCATCAGTGCCGTAAGCATCGCGATCCCGGCCTTTGCCGCCGATCTTCCGTCGCGTGCCGTCGCCCCGGCCTATGTCGATCCGGCGCCGATTTTTACGGTGATCATCGCCGCTGGTCCTGAAGTCACGCCGAGCTTTCCCGGTTCGAAAAGCTACACCGTCCTGCCGAGCGTCCACCTGGCCTATCTGAAGCCCGGCGAGCACGACCCCTTCTACACGCCGGACGACTCCTTCGACTTCCGTATCCTCGACACCGGCTGGCTCAAGGCCGGTCCCGCCGCGAACTTCCTCAACCGTCGCGGCCTGTCGGACGGCAATGGCCAGTTCTTCGGCCTGCACAATGTCCGTGACTCGGTCGAGCTTGGCGGCTTCGTCGAACTCTGGCCCTTCCAGGATCATCTCCGTATTCGCGGCGAAGTCCGCAAGGCCGTCTCCGGTTACGACGGCGTCGTCGGCTCGATCGGTGCCGACGCAATCGGCCGTTTCGGGCCGTTCCAGGCTTCGCTCGGTCCGCGCGTCAAGTTCGGCGATCAGCGCTACGTCAACAACTTCTTCAGCATCACCCCGACCGAAGCGGCGCTCAACGGCCGGGTCAATGCCTATCAGGCAAGCTCGGGCCTGACCTCGGTCGGCGCCTACGCGACCGTCCGTTACGACTTCAACTCGACCTACAGCGCCACCCTGTTCGGCGGTTACGATCGTCTGGCCTCCAGCGTCGGCAGCAGCCCGGTCGCGACCGTTCTCGGAACGCGCGATCAGTTCACCGGCGGCGTCACCCTGGCCTACACGTTCGGCTTCAAGGGCTTTGGCATCATGGGTTACTAAAACCCATCGGCCGGGACGTCCCGGCCGATCTGCCTCATCGAAGACAAAAAAAGCGCCCCTCGTGGGCGCTTTTTTATGGCGCCGCCGCCTCGCGCGCTTCGATCTGCGTCACGGCATCGACCGTGGCCTCGAAGGCCAGTAGCGTCGAGGCATGCCGCGCCTTGAAATCGCGGACCGGCTCAAGCACGGCAACCTCCGCCCAGGCCCCGTCCGGCGGCGCGCCATTCTCTTTCAGCATCGCGCGCACCTGATCGCGCACGGCCCGAAGCTCCGGTGCCGTCGATCCGATGACGTGCCGCGCCATGATCGCGGCGGCGGCCTGGCCCAGCGCGCAGGCCTTCACGTCCTGTGCGAAATCGACAACCCTGCCATCGCGCATTGCGAGATCAACAATGATTGTCGAGCCGCACAGCTTCGAGTGCGCCTTGGCGCTCGCCTGTGGTGCGGCAAGACGCCCCTGGAGAGGGATATTCCCGGCGAGCTCCAGGATGCGTTGGTTGTAAATCGTATCAAGCATGGTTTTTGAAAAATCCGTCCCGATGACGTGCGATCAGGCTTCCTATATAGGTGGCGCAACCCGCGCGGACGAGACCGCGTGTCGTAGACGCTGGAAGCAAGCTCGCTGTATGGCTTTGCGTTCTTTGATGACCCCTAACTTGGAGGCGCCACGTGGATGATGTGGTTAAGACCTTGCTGACCCGCGCGAAGCCCCAGCCGATCGCAAGCAAGCCGAGCCGTGAAGAAGCCGAAGCCGCGGTGCGGGTTCTGCTCGCCTATTCCGGCGACGATCCCAACCGCGAAGGCCTGCGCGATACGCCGCGCCGCGTGGTCGCCTCCTACGACGAGCTGTATGGCGGCTATCGCATGGACGCCGCCGAGGTCCTGACCCGCGTCTTCGAGGACGTGCATGGCTATGACGATCTCGTCCTGGTGCGCGACATTCCCTTCTTCTCGCATTGCGAGCACCACATGGTGCCGTTCACCGGACGCGCGCAGATCGCCTACTATCCGAGCGACGAGGGCGTCGTCGGCCTGTCGAAGCTTGCTCGGCTGGTCGATGTCTTCGCCCGGCGCCTGCAGACCCAGGAAGCGCTGACGGCGCAGATCATCGCGGCGATCGAGCTCAACCTGCGGCCGCGCGGCTGCGCGGTGATGATCGAAGCCGAGCACATGTGCATGTCGATGCGCGGTGTCCGCAAGCACGGGACATCGACGGTGACGACGCAGTTCAGCGGCCTGTTCCGCACCGATCCGACCGAGCAGGTCCGCTTCATCAGCCTTCTCCGCCACGGCGGGTCGCGGTGACCCCTCCCTACCGGGACAAGCGCTGGTGACGGCCGAAGCCGGCACCCTGTCGAAGATCGAGCTGGAGGAGGGTTCGTTCTTCGCGCCCCGCTTCGATCGCGACGGGCTGATCACCTGCGTCACCGTGGATGCGGCCGACGGCACCGTGCTCATGGTCGCGCATATGAACGCGGAGGCGCTGCGCCTGACGCTGGAGACCGGCATCGCCCATTACTGGTCGCGGTCGCGCCAGGCGCTCTGGCGCAAGGGCGATACGTCGGGGCAGACGCAAGCCGTCGTCGATGTGCGCACCGACTGCGACCAGGACGCGCTCCTGATGCGGGTCCGGCCCGGCGGCGACGGCGGCGCCTGCCATACCGGCCGGCGATCCTGCTTTTACCGCATTGTGACGTCAGACAGCGCAGGCCCGGCGCTGGCGATCGATCCGCTCTGAAGCAAACACGCTTTTTCGGGTGTTGCCGGAGCCAAGGGTTCATCAACGGTTTGGGACCATGCTGTCGGTTGGTCACTCAGGATTTTTCACGCGTTCATGCTGTTTTCGCTCTCCAGACGCTCGGATGATCACATGATCGCGCCGATCGTGCCTCACGTTCCCGGCCGCCCGGTGATCGGACTTGCCCTCGGCGCCGGCTCGGCCCGCGGCTGGGCCCACATCGGCGTTCTTCGCGAACTCGCCGACCACGGCATCCACCCCGACGTCGTCGCCGGCACCTCCATCGGGGCGGTGGTGGGCGGCGCCTATGCCGCCGGAAAGCTCGACACGCTGGAAGCCTTTGCCCGCGGCCTCAACCGTCGTCGCGTCTTCACCTTGATGGACCTGTCGTTTCAAGGCACGGGGCTGATTGCGGGCGCCCGCCTGAAACGCCGGTTGAACCGTGATCTGGTGGGGCTCGCCATCGAGGCCTTGCCGATTCCCTTCGCCGCCGTCGCCGCCGAGATGGCGACCGGCCGCGAAGTGGTGATGACCGAGGGCGACCTGGTCGAATCCATCCGCGCGTCCTACGCGCTGCCGGGCATCTTCGAGCCGATCCTGGTCGACGGCCGCTGGATCTTCGACGGCGCGCTGGCCAATCCCGTCCCGGTGTCCGTCTGTCGGTCCCTCGGCGCGGATGTGGTGATCGCGGTGAACCTGTCCGCCGACATCAGCCGCGCCGCATCCGAGACCGATCCGGGTCTGTCGGTCGAGCCGGAGCTGGATGAGTTGGTCTCCGCCGCCGTCACCGAGTCGATCGCGGCTCCCTTCGAGGTCAAGAAGAAACGCCGGCGCATCTTCGCCCGGCGGCGGCTGTTCACCAAGCGCGCGGACGGCGGCGCGCCGGGGATCGCCAGCGTCATGATGGACGCCTTCGCGATCTCGCAGGACCATATCTCGCGCGAGCGCCTCGCCGCCGATCCGCCCGACATCATGATCAACGCGCGGCTGACCACCTGCGGCTCGTTCGATTTTCATCGCGCCGCCCAACTCATCGAGTACGGGCGCGTCGCGACGCGGCGCGCGATGCCGGCCATCGAAGCATTGCTCGGTGAGGCGAAGGTGACCGCTTAAAGCTTAGGGGATGTCCTTCGCCGTCATTGCGAGCGCAGCGAAGCAACCAAGGGCAGCCTGAACATCGTTGCCGGGCGCCGCGGCCCCTGGGTTGCTTCGCCTTCGGCTCGCAAAGATGGGGCTTAGGCGGTGGCGATGTACTCGCGCAGCGCGGACTGTTCTTCTTCCATCTGCGCCAGCCGGAACTTGATCGCATCGCCGACGGACACGATGCCGACAAGCCTGTCGTTCACCACGATGGGCATGTGGCGGAATCGCCCTTTGCTCATCTTGCCGACGACCTCGAGGACGGATTCCTCCTCGGTCGCCGTGACGATGTTTTTCGTCATATAATTGGAGACGGGGTCTTCCAGGGCGTCGGCGCCATGCTGGGCGATGGCGCGCACGACGTCGCGCTCCGATACAATTCCCTGCATCTTGCCCTGGGGATCGGTTATGATCAGGGCGCCGATGTGCTTCGCCGCGAGCGCATCGACCACGTCACGGAGCGTATTGTGCGGCTGCATGGTGACGACGTCACGTCCCTTGCTGGCAAGAATACGGGCAACGGTCATTTTTGCCTCCCTTTAACCTACTGTCACAATTGCAGCTTTTAACGTGTGCGCCACGATGACTCTTGAAAAGGGCGAGAGCAACCGTCGTAATGACGAGGCTCATCCCCCAAACGACTAGATGATGGCGTCCGCCGAATTGGAACTTTAGGGTCGGTCGCGCAACGCGACGCGCGCAACGATCGAGGAATATACATGAGCGACGGGGAAAACCTGGTGTCCAAATCCGAGGCGCCCACAGGTCGGGAAGCCGATGGCGTCGCGACCACGAACGACGGCGCGAGCGCGAACGGCGAGGCCTCGCCGGCCGCCAATATCGCGCTGATGGATACGCTGGGCGACCTCGCCCACCATCCCGATGAGCTGGCGCAATCGCCGCAACGCTTCATCAACCGCGAGTTGTCGTGGTTGGAGTTCAACCGTCGGGTGCTTCAGGAAGCCTCCAACCGCAACCACCCGCTCCTCGAGCAGCTTCGCTTCCTTTCGATCTCCGCGAACAACCTCGACGAATTTTTCATGGTCCGCGTCGCCGGCCTGCGCGGGCAGATGCGTGAAGGCGTGACGGAAGTGTCCGACGACGGTCTGTCGCCTGCGGAACAGCTCGTGAAGATCCGCGAAGGGGTTACGCACCTCGCGGCGGAGCAGCAACGCCGCTGGCAGGAGCTGCGCGGCGAGATCGCCAAGATCGGCATCGTCCTCGTCGACCCGTCCGATCTCAGCAAGGCCGAGCTCGAATATCTCGAGCATCACTTCACAACGCATGTCTTTCCGGTGCTGACGCCGCTCGCCATCGACCCGGCGCATCCGTTTCCGTTCATTCCCAACCTGGGATTCTCGATCGCGCTGGAGCTGGTGCGCCCCGGTGACCGAAAACACCTGCGTGCCCTGATCCGTCTGCCCGCCAAGATCGACCGCTTCGTGCATCTGCCGGCCGTCGAAGGCGGCCCACAACGTTTCGTGTCAAACGAGACGCTTGTCGGCATGTTCACGCAGATGCTGTTCCCCGGATATCTCCTGAAGGGCTCCGGCGCCTTCCGGGTGATCCGCGACAGCGACCTCGAAATCGAGGAAGAGGCGGAAGATCTCGTCCTGTTGTTCGAATCCGCGCTCAAGCGGCGTCGCCGCGGGTCCGTCATCAAGCTCGAATTCGACAGTCTGATGCCCGGCAGCCTGCGCACCTTCATCGCCGATGAGCTCGACGTCATTCCCGACGAGAGCTTCGTTCTCGACGGCATGCTGGCGCTGAACGAGCTCTCCGAGATCGTCAGCCTCGACCGGCCGGACTTGAAATTCAAACCCTACAATCCGCGCTTTCCCGAGCGCGTGCGCGACAACGGCGGCGATTGCTTTCTGGCGATCCGCCAGAAGGATCTGGTGGTTCATCACCCCTACGAATCCTTCGACGTGGTGGTGCAATATCTCAACCAGGCGGCGCGCGATCCCAATGTCGTGGCGATCAAGCAGACGCTTTATCGCACCTCGTCGGACAGCCCGATCGTTCGCGCTCTGATCGAGGCGGCCGAGGCCGGCAAGTCGGTGACCGCGCTCGTCGAGCTGAAGGCGCGCTTCGACGAGGCCGCCAACATCCGCTGGGCGCGCGATCTCGAGCGCGCCGGGGCGCAAGTCGTGTTCGGCTTCATCGAGCTGAAGACGCACGGCAAACTGTCGATGGTGGTGCGCCGCGAAGGTGGGGCGTTGATCACCTATTGCCATATCGGCACCGGCAACTATCACCCCAACACCGCGAAGATCTACACCGACGTGTCGTTCTTTACGGCGGACCCGGCGATCGGCCGCGACGTCTCGCGGATCTTCAACTTCATCACCGGCTACGCCGAGCCGATCGGTCTCGAACGGCTGTCGGTCTCGCCGATCTCGCTGCGCGCGCGGTTCATGCAGAACCTCGAGGCGGAGATCGACAATGCCAAGGCCGGCAAGAAGGCGTCGATCTGGATCAAGTGCAATTCGCTGGTCGATGCCAACATCATCGATGCGCTGTACCGCGCCAGCCAGGCCGGCGTTCAGATCGATTGCGTGGTGCGCGGCATCTGCTGCCTGCGCCCCGGCCTGCCGGGTCTGTCCGAAAACATCCGGGTCAAATCGATCATCGGACGGTTTCTGGAACACGCGCGCATCTACTGCTTCGGCAACGGCCATGCGCTGCCGCACCCCAAGGCGCTGGTCTACGTCTCCTCGGCAGACCTGATGCAGCGCAATCTCAACCGCCGCGTCGAAATCATGGCGCCGATCCTCAACCCGACGGTGCATGAACAGGTTCTGGATCAGATCATGGTGGCGAACATGCTCGACAACCAGCAGTCCTATCGCGTATCGCCGGATGGTTCGAGTTCGCGGATGAGCCCGCGGCCGGGCGAGGAACCGTTCAATGCGCATTCGTACTTCATGACGAATCCCAGCCTCTCCGGCCGTGGCCAAAGTCTGAAGGATTCGAGCCCGCGCCAGCTGTTCAAGCGTTTGGAGAGTCGCTGATCTTCATGCCGATTGATACTCACAGGCCCGGCGTGGCGCCGCATGGCCGACCCGTTGCGATCGTCGATATCGGGTCGAACTCGGTGCGCATCGTCGCCTATGACATGCTCGATCGGGCGCCGGTGCCGATGTTCAACGAGAAGGCGCTCTGCGCCCTCGGCAACGGCGTCCTGACGACGGGCAAGCTGGCGAAGCAGGGCATCGAGAAGGCCCTGGTGGCGCTGCGGCGCTTCCGGGTGCTGAGCGAACTGATGGGCATCACCCATCTCTATGTGATCGCGACCGCCGCGGCGCGCGATGCGACCAACGGCGCCGAGTTCCTCGACGCGGCGCGTCAGGCGCTGGGCGGCGCGCAGGTCACCCTGCTGTCGGGCCCGCGCGAGGCCGAGCTCAGCGCGCTCGGCGTCATCTCTGGGGTCTATAAGCCGGACGGCATCGTCGGCGATCTCGGCGGGGGCTCGCTCGAACTGATCGACATTCAGAACGGGCTCATCGGACGCGGCGTCAGCCTGCCGCTCGGCGGCCTTGCGCTGATGGACATGTCCGGCCGCTCGCCGAAAGCTGCCGTGAAGATCGCGCGCGACGCCTTCGCCAAATGCGACACGCTGAGCACCTTGCAGGGCCGCGCATTCTACGCCGTGGGCGGCACCTGGCGCGCCTTGGCCAAGCTGCACATGGGGCAGCAGCACTACCCGATGTCGGTCATGCACGGCTACACGCTGGCGGCGCGCGAGGCGTCCGAGCTCGTCGACCTCGTCGAACGCATCGATGCGAACGCGTTGCCCGCGATCGAGACGGTGAGCGCCGCACGGCGTCCGCTGCTCGCCTACGGCGCGGTCGTCCTCGACGAGCTGATTCGGCGCGCCAGGCCGAAAGAAATCATCATCTCGACCTCGGGCGTCCGTGAGGGGCTTCTGTTCGAGGCGCTCGACGCCGAAACGCGACGCCAGGATGCGCTGCTCGTCGCCGCGGGCAAGCTCAATACGCTGCTGTCGCGCTCGCCAGCCTTCGCCGACGAGCTGATCCACTGGACGGCCGCCTTCGTCGCCTCGGCGGGGCTCGACGAGAGCGACCAGGATCGCCGCCTCCGCGAGGCCGCCTGCCTGCTGTCGGAGGTGAACTGGCGGGCGCATCCGGACTATCGTGGCGTGCAAAACTTCAACATCGTCGTCAGCGCGCAGCTCCCGGGCGTCGATCACGACGGGCGCGCGTTCCTCACCCTGGTGACGTCATTGCGGCACGTCGGCCTCGACGAGGCGGACGCGCCCGACAGCGCCGCGTTCCTGGCACCGCGTCTGCTCGAGCGCGGCCGCGTCCTCGGCGCCGCGATGCGGGTGGCGTCGTTGCTGGCCGCGGGCATGCCCGGTGTTCTGTCGCGCACGCCGATGCTGTGCGTCAAAGGCAAGGTGACGATGATCCTGCCGCCCGATCTCCGCGACCTGATGAACGATCGCCTGCAATCGCGCGTCAAGCAGGTCGGCAAGACCCTCGGTGGGCGCGAGCCCGTTGTCGCGGTGGCGGTTTAAGTCCGCACCCATCCGTCGTCATTGCTTCGCTTGGTTCGCAATGACGACAAGGATGGCTGCTAAACCGCCGGCTCGGCATGCTCCTGCCATTCCAGCGTAACCACCTTGCCGCGCTCCAGCGTCAGCGCCAGCCGGCCATGCTTGAGCTCCAGCGCCTTGGTGCCGAACAGGTCGCGCCGCCAGCCCGACAGGGCCGCCACGTCGGCGCGGTCGTCCGTCGCGATGGACTCCAGGTCTTCCACCGTGGCGATCATCTTGGCGGCGACGCCATGGGCTTCGCTGACCTGGCGCAGCAGAACCTTCAGCAGCTCCACCGTGGCCCCGCCGCCGTTCGAGCGACGGTCGCGCTCGATCTTCGGCAGCGTCTTGGGATCGCGGGCGAGGCCGCGCTCGATCGCCGCCAGAATGTCGATGCCGGCCTTGGAGCGCTCCATGCCCTTCGGAAAGGCGCGCAGATCGGCCAGCGCCTCGGCCGAGCGCGGGGCGGCGAGCGCCACCTCGATCATGATGTCGTCCTTCAGCACGCGCGAGCGCGGCACGTCGCGGCCCTGCGCCTCGGCCTCGCGCCAGCCGGCGAGCTCCATCAGGATCGCGAGGTCGCGCGGCTTGCGGGCCCGGTTGCGGAAGCGCTCCCAGGCCTGGTCGGGATGCTGCTCGTAGGTTGCGGTCGAGGTCAGGACAGCCATCTCGTCGGCCAGCCAGGACATCCGGTCTGTCGATTCGAGCTTGGCCAGCAGGAAGCGGTAGATGTCGCGGAGATAGGTCACGTCGGCGATGGCGTAGGTGACCTGCGCGTCGGAGAGCGGCCGGCGCGCCCAGTCGGTGAAGCGCGAGGACTTGTCGAGCGCCACTTTGCACACGGTCTGCACGAGGTCGCTGTAGGAAATCTGGTCGCCGAAATTGCAGACCATCGCCGCGACCTGCGTATCGAACAGCGGGGCAGGGATCATTTTCCCGAGGTTCCAGAAGATTTCGATGTCCTGGCGCGCGGCGTGGAAGACTTTGACCACCGCCGGGTCGGCCATCAGGGCGAACAACGGCGCGAGGTCGATGCCATCGGCCAGAGCGTCGACCGCGACGGCCTCGTCGATCGAGGCCAGTTGCACCACGCAGAGCTTTGGCCAGAACGTCGTCTCGCGCAGGAATTCCGTGTCGACGGTGACGTAGGGGTGGGTGGCAAGGCGGTGGCAGACGTCGCTCAGGTCCTGCGTGGTCGCGATCAGCTTCATCTAGTCTTTCAAAGGAGACGTGGTGCTCCGGTTGTTTCGCCGGGAATTGTGCGTCAGGCAAGCGTGCGCCCGCAAGGGGATTCCCTCTACGCAGCCATCGTCGATGTCGTTCTTGCTTAACCACGACCTCTCGGCACCAGCGGCTACTTGGCGAAGAGCTTGGCAAAACCCAGGAAAAGTCCGGCTGTCGCGACGAAATTGAACGCGATCGCTGTAACGATCCACCGGACGAGATCGACCTTCAGCTCCAAAATATCGGACTTTGTTGCAGCTTTAAATTCAACCAAATCTGCCTTGGTCGCGCCTTTCAGCGCCACGATTTCAGCTCTTAGTTCTTGAATACCGGCCTTTGTAGCGATCGTATCATAAGCGCTAGTTGAGAGCGCCGACGCCAAAGCGTCCGCCTGTTCGGGCGTGAAGTCTGATCTAAGCAATTTGGATAGTTTCAAAGTGTCGAAGATCAGGGCGGTCATGACTGAAGCTCCTGTCTTCAATCTAGGGCTTTTGCAAAGAAAACGCCACGAGCCGTCGCGGGCGTCTCACCACGGCGGCGCCCGCCGCGCCGGCTCCCTTGACAGACGCCGCCTCGCATGCGGTTCTCCCGCCGCTTTTGGCGCTTTCGTCAAACCGCGCGATAACGCGCCGAATCCTTTGCTAAAACCATGACAGTTGGACCCATGCATCGTTACCGCTCGCATACCTGTGGCGCCCTGCGCGAGACTCAGGCCGGTGAAACCACGCGGATCTCCGGCTGGTGTCACCGCATCCGCGACCACGGCGGCGTGCTGTTCATCGATCTGCGCGACCACTACGGGATGACGCAATGCGTCGTCGATCCGGAGTCGCCGGCCTTTGCGGCGGCCGAAAAGCTGCGCTCGGAATGGGTGGTGCGGATCGACGGCAAGGTGCGCCTGCGCCCCGTCGGCACCGAGAACGCCGACATGGCGACCGGCCAGATCGAGGTCTACGTCACCGCGATCGAAGTGCTCGGGCCGGCCGCGGAGCTGCCGCTGCCGGTGTTCGGCGACCAGAACTATCCGGAAGACATCCGCCTCAAGTACCGCTTCCTGGATCTGCGCCGCGACAAGCTGCACCAGAACATCATGCTGCGCGGCCGTGTCATCGATTCCATGCGCGCGATGATGAAGGGGCAGGGGTTCTTCGAATTCCAGACGCCGATCTTGACTGCGTCGAGCCCGGAAGGCGCGCGCGACTACCTCGTGCCGTCGCGCATCCACCCCGGCAAATTCTACGCGCTGCCGCAGGCGCCACAACAGTTCAAGCAGCTGATCATGGTCGCCGGCTTCGACCGCTATTTTCAGATCGCGCCGTGTTTCCGCGACGAGGACGCGCGCGCCGACCGCAGCCCTGGCGAGTTCTACCAGCTCGATATCGAGATGAGTTTTGTGACGCAGGAGGACGTGTTCGCCGCTGTCGAGCCTGTCCTGCGCGGCCTGTTCGAAGAATTCAGCGGCGGCAAGCCGGTGACCCAGAAATTTCCGATGATCACCTATGCCGACGCGATGCTGACCTACGGGTCGGACAAGCCGGATCTGCGTAACCCGATCCATATCGTCGACGTCACCGCGGAATTCTCGGAAGAAGCGGTTACCTTCAACGCCTTCAAAAACGTTATCAAGAAGGGCGGCGTCGTGCGCGCCATTCCGGCGCCGGGTGCCGGCAGCCAGCCGCGCTCGTTTTTCGACAAGCTGAACGACTGGGCGCGCGGCGAGGGTGCGCCGGGGCTCGGTTACGTGATCTTCGAAGGCGAAGCCGGGGCGCTGACCGGCAAAGGCCCGATCGCGAAGTTTTTGCCGGCCGACGTGCAGGCGGCGATCGCGGAAAAAGCCGGACTGAAGAGCGGCGACGCCGTGTTCTTCGCCTGCGATCTCCCGGAAAAGGCCGCGAAGCTCGCCGGCGCCGCGCGCCTGCGCATCGGCACCGAGCTCGGCGTCACCAAGGTCGGCGGCTTCGAGCTCTGCTGGATCGTCGACTTCCCGATGTATGAGTGGAACGAGGACGAGAAGAAGATCGATTTTTCGCATAATCCCTTCTCGATGCCGCAGTTCGATCACGACGCCTTCCTCGCGCTCGACCCGGCCGACACCGACACCATCCTGAACATGAAGGCGTTCCAGTACGACATCGTCTGCAACGGCGTGGAACTGTCGTCCGGTGCGATCCGGAACCATCGGCCGGACACGATGAAGAAGGCCTTCGCGCTCGCGGGCTATGACGAGACGGTGCTGGAAGAGCGCTTCGGCGGCATGTACCGGGCGTTCCAGTACGGCGCCCCGCCGCACGGCGGCATCGCGCCGGGCGTCGACCGCATCGTCATGCTGCTCGCCGGCGAAGAGAACCTGCGCGAGATCGTGTTGTTCCCGATGAACCAGCGCGCCGAGGATCTTCTCATGAGCGCGCCCTCGCCGGTGACGCCGAAGCAGCTCCGCGAGCTGCATATCCGGTTGAATCTGCCGGAGGCGAAGAAGGCGGAGTGATCGCGAGTTATCGGAGTTAGGGCAACGCGTGACCTTCCGCGTCTCTTAAAGATTGGCACGCCATGGCACTCTATGGCCGAGATCGTTATCCTCCGGGTTTCCAATGGGATCCGGCGAAGTACGACGCCAACCTTGAGAAGTGGAAGATCCGCTTTGAGCATGCAGCGAAAGTCTTCGCAGATCCTCTGTGTGATGAGCAGATCGACCTCCGCATGGACTACAATGAGTTGCGGTTCGTAGCCGTTGGCGAAGTTGACGGCGATCTTCTATATGTTGCTTTCACGCTCCGCGGCGAGGATGACGAGGTCACGCACATCATCTCGGCGCGCCGCCTTCTTCCTGCAGAACGCCGAGCCTATGCTAAGGTGCGATCCGGGTCGGATTAGACGGACATGACCGAAGACGAGATGATCTTGGCTGCGATGAACGATCCTGACGCTCGTCCGATGTCGGACGCGATGTTGTCGGTGTCCGACGCCCAGCGGCGGCTCGAGCGGTCGCGGCATCATCGCGTCGCTGCAGCGGAAGCACTTGCGCGCGACTTGGCGGGCGTACGCGACCAGCCGTCGATTGCGGCCCATGAGGCTGCGAAGTCCAAGGCTCCGGCTGATGCGATCGGTAAAGATGAAATCATCGCCACCCTCAGAGCTGCCGAGCTCGAATTGCGGGCTGTCGGCGTGATTCACATTGCGCTGTTTGGATCGGTCGCACGTGACGAGCAAGGCGCAGGCAGTGATATCGACATCATGGTGGAGATCGATCCCGCTGCTCGTCTAGGGCTGTGGGAATACGCCGGTGTCGTCTCCTCGTTGGAGGATATGTTCCCGGTGAAGGTCGATGTCGCCAACCGCGAAACGCTCAAACCGCACGTTCGACCGTCCGCCGAGCGAGACGCGATCTATGCTTTCTGAGGCGGCCAAAACGGCGCTGGTCGATCTCCGCTACAATATCGTCCTTCCCACCGCTTTCATCGAAGGCTTCGACCTGGATAGCTTTAAAGCTGACCAGAAAACGTTCTATGCCGCCACGCGAGCACTCGAAATCATATCCGAAGCGAGCCGCCGTCTGCCGAACGATCTCAAGGCTCGTCACTCACATATTGAGTGGCTGGACATGCGAAATGCCGGCAACAAATATCGGCACGAGTATGATGACGTGGCTCCGACGCTGGTATGGATGACGATACAAGAAAGTCTGCCACCCCTTCTAAAGGCCGTTGAGTCTGAGCTCGTTTAGCGACAAGCCGGCTCAAGCCAAAGAGATCACAACCCATGACCGCACACATCAAGCCGCAGAACCTCGTCAAAGGCGCCACCGCCGATTGGGAGATCATCGTGGGCCTGGAAATCCACGCGCAGGTGACGTCGAATTCCAAGTTGTTCTCCGGCGCCTCCACCACCTTCGGCAACGAGCCGAACAGCAACGTGTCGCTGGTCGATGCGGCGATGCCGGGCATGCTGCCGGTGATCAACCAGGAATGCGTGGCGCAGGCCGTGCGCACCGGCCTCGGCCTCAACGCCAAGATCCACAACCGCTCGGTGTTCGATCGCAAGAACTACTTCTATCCCGATCTGCCGCAGGGCTATCAGATCTCGCAGTACAAGGATCCGATCGTCGGCGAGGGCGTGGTCATCGTCGATCTCACCCCGACCGAGCAGTTCGAAGTCGGGATCGAGCGGCTGCATCTGGAGCAGGATGCCGGCAAGTCGCTGCATGATCAGTCGGCCACCGAATCCTTCGTCGATCTCAACCGCTCCGGCGTGGCGCTGATGGAGATCGTGTCGAAGCCCGACATGCGCTCAGCCGACGAAGCCAAGGCCTATGTGACCAAGCTCCGCACCATCATGCGCTATCTCGGCACCTGCGACGGCAACATGGAGCAAGGCTCGCTGCGCGCCGACGTCAACGTCTCCGTACGCAAGGTCGGCGATCCGCTGGGCACGCGTTGCGAGATCAAGAACGTTAACTCGATCCGCTTCATCGGTCAGGCGATCGATGTCGAAGCACGCCGCCAGATCGGCATCATCGAAGACGGCGGCAAGATCGACCAGGAGACGCGTCTGTTCGATCCGTCGCGCGGCGAAACGCGCTCGATGCGCTCCAAGGAAGAAGCGCACGACTACCGCTATTTCCCCGATCCCGATCTGCTGCCGCTCGAGTTCGATCAGGCTTTCGTCGACGGTCTCAAGGCCGCGTTGCCGGAACTGCCGGACGCCAAGAAGACGCGCTTCGTCGAGGCCTATGGTCTGTCGCCCTACGATGCCAGCGTGCTCGTCGCCGACAAGGACAATGCCGATTTCTTCGAAACCTGCGTCGCCTTCGGCGGCGTCAAACGCGACGCCAAGATTGTCGCGAACTGGGTCAACGGCGACATCGCGGCCTATGCCAACTCGCAAGGTCTGGCGGTGTCGCAGACGCACATCACGCCGGCGCAGATTGCCGGCCTGGTCGATCTCATCGGCGACAACACGATTTCCGGCAAGATCGCCAAGGACGTTCTCGCGCTTCTCATCACCGACGAACGCGACGGCGATCCCCGCGCGATCGTCGAAGCGCGCGGTCTGACGCAGGTCACCGATACCGGCGCGATCGAAGCGGCCGTGGATGCGATCATCGCCGCCAATCCGCAGAAAGTCGAACAGGCGAAGGCCAAACCGAGCATGCTCGGATGGTTCGTCGGGCAGGTCATGAAGCAGACCGGCGGGCGCGCCAATCCGCAGAGCGTCAACGACATCTTGAAGCAGAAGCTTGGGATCTGAGCCGGGCGCGTCCGCGAATCAGTCGGAAACGCGCGCGATATTTCCGCTGAAGACAAGCGTCGAGGCAGATCGGCGCTTGTTTCTGCGCTTGTTCACATGATTATTTAGAACGATGGTTATCGAGATGCACCGGTGTGTCGAACGGCACGGCGCCGTCGCTCGGCTCATAAGGGGACGCTCCGCAAACTCGTCCGCTATCAAACCACATTCTCTAATCGATAAATGGCCTGATGTCACCGGCGGCAGCCGCCGTTTATCCTGCTAAGAGCCTGTAATTTATTGGTTATTTGAAATCGAGCCTGTGGTCTGGCTGCGCTCCCGCAACTGTTCTGTTCGGCTTCTGCTTTGCTGCCGTTGTCGACAATAGAGACCGCGCTTCCTGCAAGCATCGAAGATCCCAATCCCCTTTTGCGGCAACGCAGCGGCTTCGTTCGTCGCGTGGGCCCGGTGTTTTCGCAGCACAAAGGCAACACCTTCGGCGTTCACCACTTGCACGGGCAAGCAAGCGCGCTACGCTTATTTTGCCTCGTCGCGCAAGAACATATGTGCTGCAGATAAACTAAAGGGGATTAGCTATGGTCAAGGCGACTACGAAACGAACGCCCGCGGCGAAACCCGCGGCCAAGACAGCGGCCAAGACGACAACCAAGACTCCGGCTGCGAAGGCGAAGACCGCCAAAACAACGGAAGCCAAGAAGACCGCAAAGCCTGCGGCGAAGGCCACCACGGCGCGCAAGACCGCTGCACCGAAGACCGCGGCGCGTCGCGCTGCGCCGGCACGAACCGCAGTGAAGGCGGCAACGGCCAAGCCGAAGACCGCAGCCAAGACCGCGGCGCGCGCAACGACAAAGACGACGACCCGCAAGGCTGCCACCAAGACCGCCGCGTCGAAGTCCGTCGCCGCGAAGAAGGCCGCGCCGAAGACCGCAGCCAAGCGCGTCGGCGCGAAGGTCGCCAAGCCCGTCGTCAAGGCGACGCGCGCCAAGGCCGCCGTGAAAAAGACCGCAGCGAAGGTTGCGCCGAAAGCGACCCGCAAGGCTCCGACCGCCCGCGCCGCCGCCGCAAAATCGGCGACCTCCAAAGCGGTTGCCAAGAACACCGCTGCGCGCCGGACATCGGCGAAAACGACTCCTGTGAAGACGGCGACCAAGCGCGCTGCGCCCAAGGCCGTCGCGCCGAAAGCTGTTGCGCCGAAGGCCAAGGCGCCGCGGGCCGCTGCCAAGAAGGCTACCCCCGAGGTCGCGACGGAAGTCGTAGCCAAGCCGGCACGCAAGACGGCGACGCGCAAGCCGAAGACCGAGACGGCGCCGAGCACGACGCCCGAGCAGGCCTGAGTTTTTCGAACGCTCTCCGCTTTGGTGGCATCACCGAAGCGGAAAGAGATCGCTCTTGCTTGGTTGATGAAGCGGATAGTCGGTCGCGAGAAGAAACGGCGGGGGCAGTCCGGCCGGCGTCTTCTCGCTGCCGGCTATCGTTGTTTCGAGCCCTCGGCGCTCGACGCCTTGTTGGCGGCGTTCGTCAGGCAGGCGGCGGCAAACACCCGCCAGATCTTGTCCGCCGCTTCGCCCGACATTTTCATCGCCTGCCATTCGACGCCGCATTCATGCATGCGCGCGCGCGATGCGGACGGCAGCACGTAGGGGTGACCGAGATTGCCCTGCGTGGTCTTTTCAGCGGCGATGTAGGCTTCCGGGGATGTGGCGACCGGCGCCGGGCGTGAACCGGTTTCGGCTTGCGCCGCCAGCAAGCCAGGCACGCCGATACTCATCACCATCAGGCCGCAAAGGCCAAGCCGACCGCTTCGGGCGTGGCCGAAGCGCAGCTGTGACTTGTTTGGGTCCATGAGTAACGTCAGGCGCACGCTCTGGCGTCTGCGGTCACTTCTTCGCGGTGTCTTTTTTAGCTGCCGGGTGAGCCGCCTTTGCGCCCTTGGCGGCCGGTGCGGTCGCCGCAGTCGCGGTCAACGTCGGGTCGCCGCCGGGCACTTCGGCAGCGCGTGTGAAGGTCTCTGTGCCGCAGAGAAAGCCGAGGATGCAGCCGCGGACGTCTGCCGTGTCGTTCGGCTCCTTGACCGTCTTCACCGTAAAGGTGACGTCGTAGGTCTTGCCGTCGTCGGCGTTATAGGCCTTGCCCTTCCAGTGATCGTCCGCCGGCGTCATGCCGGTGAAGATCTCCGTGCCGATCATCGGCTGGATCTGCTTGGTCTTGTCCGGGTTCTTGGTGTCCAGCATCGGCTTGCCGTCCGCGCCATTCGGATCCTTCAACCAGACGACCGAGCCGCAGAACGTGGGCTTGCACGGCTGGAACTTGATGATCGATTCCTGCCCCTTGGTGTACCAGAGGCCTTCCGGCGAAATCGGATCGGCGAAGGACGGTACGATTGTCCCCATCATAGCCATCGTTGCAAAGCTCGCCCCGAGAACGAGGGTCTTCACGGGGAAGTCAGCGAGGCGAGACCGCACGGTCTGGGACATTTCCGTTCTCCGAAGGGCTTTGATGCCCTGCTTCTTTGAAATCGTTTGAGTCGTGTCGAAGCCGGTATTGGCGGAGACGGAGGGATTCGAACCCTCGATAGGGCTTTAGGGCCCTATAACGGTTTAGCAAACCGCCGCCTTCAGCCTCTCGGCCACGTCTCCGTAAAGCCCGAAAGCGACACATTTAAGGTGCCGCCAGAGGCGCGACGAGATATGCCCCAGCAGCGGAGTGATGGCAAGGGCGGTTCGCGGGCTCTGTCCCAACACAGGGCGGCCCTGCCGCCACTGTGACCCGAATGGTACTGACGCGGGGCTTGAAGGGCGCCGCCGCCAAAGGGCTTTGCCGCCCGCTTTCGCCTCGCGTAGAAAGGCGAAATTGGCTTTCCCCATGTCGACCGCGGCGCTCAGGGCTCTGGCGCCGGTCCGGCGTCTTGCAGGTGTGGCCCCGAAGAGTCCTTTGGATGTCTCGTCGCCCGTCGTTCGCTCGCTTCCCCGTCGTGGCCGTGTTCGCGGTTTTCACATTGGCGTGCGGTGACAAAGGCGCGGCGTCATCGGCCGGTCTTCTGGTCGCGGACGGGCAACGCGACGGCGGTTCGAAATCGTGGTCGAGCGCCGGGCGCCGTCTGGCGACAGCCGCCGGTCTTTTTGCCGCGCGGCTCGACCCCCTGACTGCGGCCTTTGCCTTTCTGCCGGTCCGGACCGTCCTGGTTCTGAGCGTGCTCGTCGACAGCGACCTCACCGATCACGAAGCGGGACAGATTTCGCGCCAGGATACGCTGTGGTTTCAAGCCGGGTCCGGCGAGGACGGGATGACCTATCTGGAGGGGAGCAATCTCGCGCCGCCCAAGTGGAGCGGCGCGTTTCCGTCGATCGCGGGTCCGCTTGTCCCGCCGACGGACCAGACATCGGCAGACCCCAATCGGTTTACCTTTCAAATCGGTCGGTAAGGCCGAGGGCCCTCGATCGGTTGTTGCGCGGGCGTCGATCGGCAATAAGAGCGAAATGCTTTCCAGGCGTTTGGACGGGAATGCGGCGATGAACCGACACGTAGGACGACACGTCCGTTCGGCCGAAGCCGCAAAGCGTCTCGTGCTTCGATGAGTCACGACGTGGTCACCGCGCATGAAGCCGAACCGCCCGTCGGCGACGACGAGACGCAGGATGTCGGCGACGATGACCGTCCGTCCGATCTCGTGGCCGATGATCGGCTCGCGATGCTGGACGTCCCGCCCGCGATCGCCCGACGGTTCGGCATGCTGCTGCCCGTCGTCGTGATATCGCTTGCCGTGCATTTTGCCCTCTTCGCCGTCTTCGTGCTTCTGGTGAAGGAGCCGCCGCCGATTTCCGAGCAGCAGGAGACGCCCGTCGAGATCGTCCAGGAGCCGCCGCCGAAGGCCCCGGAGGTCAAGCCTGAGCCCAAGAAAGAGCCGCCGCCTGCCGCCCCCAAGCCGGACGAAAAACCTGCCGCCGCCGAACCGCCGAAGCCGCCCGAGCCCGCGAAAACCGAGCCCGCAAAACCGGAGCCCGTGAAGCCGGAGGCGCCGAAACAAAGCGAAACCAGGCAGGAGCCGGCAAAGCCCGCTTCCGCGGCGCCAGAGAAACCGGTTCAGGCAGCACCCGAAAAGCCGCCGATGGCGAAGCCGCCTGCCGCGCCGCAACCCGAGCCCGACAAGGCGGCGGAGGATGCCGAAGCCTTGAAATCGCTCCAGAACGAGCTCGCCGCGCTGAAGGCGCAGGCCGCCGATCTGCGCGCCCAGGCGGCGCTGCATCCGCAGGCCGACAGGGCGCTCGGCCTGTTGCCGGATTCCTTTGCCGCCGTTGCGGTGCCGAACCTGTCGGATGATGGCGAGAACCCCGTCACCTACCAGCAGGCGGTCTATGGGCTGATTGCCAAGGCGAAAAAATCCGGGCGCGTCTTCGTGCCGGGGGTGGCGCATGTGGTTTTCAACATCGGATCCAAGGGGGAGCTGCTGGACGTCACCCTCGACCATCCCAGCGGCAACGCCATCGTCGACGAGGAAGCCGTGGCGATCGTCCGCCGCGCCGCGCCGTTTCCGCCGCCGCCACCAGGCGCACCACGCAGCTTTCCGGCCTACATGAGTTTCGTCGCCGACCAATAGCGTACCCCGGCGAGGCGGAACCTTGCCCCGCACGCTCCGTTTTCGAAGCAAGACGAAGGCTCCGAATCGAGGTCGTGTTATGAAGAGAAATGCGCTTTTGTTGGCCGCGTTCTGTGCGTTCTGCGGTGTCTCGCTCGACGGCGCTGCGGCAAGACAGCACTATGCCGCGCGATACTATCAGCCGCCGGTGGAAGACCCCTATGTCGATCCCGCGCCGCCAGCCGGGTTCGTTTTCATGCGTCATTCGGAACGCTGCGAATATCCGAACGGCTGGAACACCAGCGACTTCAGCCGCAATCTCAACGGCGTGCCGCGCGACCCCCAGGAGCTGCTGGCGACCGGGTGCGGCTCCTACGTGCCGCTGGCCGACTGAAACGCATAGCAAATGAGGCGAACCGTAAGCGCGGGCCTGGGGACAGGCACCGCGCTTTTTCGTAGACATCCGCCGATCGGGCGCCCCATGGGACTTTCGACCGATTGCCGCGATCACGGAACCGTGGACCCTAGCGAGGGAGCGGCGTTAAGTTTGCATAGGCGTCGGCTGCATCTTTTGGGGGACTAGCTGCGATGAAGTCGAGCCGTATGACACTGTATATCGTCGGGGCCATGGTCCTGGGGATTCTGGCGGGTGGGCTCATCCACACCGTCTATGCCGATCCGGCCACGCAGAAATCCATCGCCAGCTATATTTCGATCGGCAGCATGATCTTCCTGCGCCTGATCAAGATGATCATTGCACCGCTCGTCTTCTCGACGCTCGTCGTCGGGATCGGCCACATGCAGGATGCGGGCGCCGTCGGCCGCGTCGGTGGCAAGGCGATGCTGTGGTTCGTCAGCGCCTCGCTGGTCTCGCTGACGCTTGGCCTGATCCTGGTCAATTTGTTCGGCCCGGGCGAAGGCGTCCACAAGGTCATCAGCGGCGTGAAGTCCGGGATCGACGCGCATGCGATGACGCTGGACGGCTTCATCAAGCACGTCTTCCCGGATTCCGCGATCCGCCCGATGGTGGATAACGAGATCCTGCAGATCGTCGTGTTCTCCATCTTCTTCGGCGTCGCCTGCGCCTCGATGGGGGCGAAGGCGTCACCGGTCCTGGTCGCCGTCGAGTCGCTGTCGCACATCATCCTGCGCGTCACCGGCTACGTGATGAAGCTGGCGCCGCTTGCGGTGTTCTGCGCCATGGCCGCGACGATCTCGACCAACGGTCTCGGCATCCTGCTGAACTACGCCAAGTTCATGGGCGAGTTCTACTTCGGGCTCGTCTGCCTCTGGATGATCCTGGTCCTGGTCGGCTTCGTCATCCTCGGACCATCGGTCAAGAAGCTGGTGAAGCTGGTGCAGGAACCGTTCCTGCTCGCCTTCTCCACCGCCAGTTCCGAAGCCGCCTACCCGAAGATGCTCGAGCAGCTCGCGAAGTTTCCGATCTCGACCAAGATCTCGAGCTTCGTGCTGCCGCTCGGCTATTCCTTCAACCTCGACGGCACGATGATGTACTGCACGTTTGCCAGTATCTTCATCGCACAGGCCTATGACATCCCGCTGAGCTTCGGCACGCAGATCGCGATGCTGCTGACGCTGATGCTGACGAGCAAAGGCGTGGCCGGCGTGCCCCGCGCGTCGCTGGTCGTGATCGCGGCGACGCTCAGCCAGTTCAACCTGCCGGAAGAAGGGCTGCTGCTGATCCTCGGCATCGACACCTTCCTTGATATGGGCCGCTCCGCGACCAACGTCATCGGCAACTCGCTGGCGACGGCGGTCGTCGCCAAGTGGGAAGGCCAACTCGTCACCGACGGAGAGACCGCCGAGACGATCGGCGAAATGGAAGCGCTGCCGGCATGAAGCTCACATCTTTTGTGACGGGACTGACGCTCGCCGTTTTGGCGGGCGTCACGGCCCACGCGGAGGAGGGTGTTCTGACCGGCACCCTTAAGACGATCCAGGAACGCGGGACGATTTTGATTGGCTACCGGACGGCGGCGATTCCGTTCGCCTTCCTCAACAAGGGCGGCCAGCCCGTCGGCTTCTCGCTCGACATCTGCCACGGCATCGCCGCCGACGTAGCAAAAAAGCTGAACCTCGATCTGGTCGAGGCGGACGCGCCGGACTGGCAGAAGGGCGTGCGCATCACCTACGTCCCCGTCGCGCCGGACGAGCGCCTGCCGAAGGTGATTGCCGGCGCCGTCGACCTCGAATGCGGTTCGACGACCGCCAATGCCGAACGCGCCAAGACCGCGGCCTTCTCGCCCGTCTTCTTTCTCGCCGGCGTAAAGCTGATGGTGCCGCTCGCACCGGCCGGCGGTGGGACCGCTGCCGCTTCGTATCGCGACCTCGCCGGCAAGCGCGTCGCGGTGAGCAAGGGCACGACTACCGACACGGTGGTGCAGCGCGTCGCCAAAAGCGTGTCGCCGCCCTTCACCGTCATCGAGACGTCGAACACCGACGATGCCTACGCGATGCTCGTCGCCGGCACGGCCGATGCTTTTGCCTCGGACGACATTCTGCTGTCGGGCTTCATCGCCGCCAAGCCGGAAGGGCACAAGTTCGCGGTCGTCGGCGACTATCTGTCCTACGAGCCCTACGCGATCATGTACCGCAAGGATGATCCGGCGTTTGCCGATCTCGTCCAGGCGAGCTTTCAGCACATGGCAGAAGACAACGTGCTGAGCCTGCGCTACCGCCGCTGGTTCCTCGACCAGATCCCGTCCGGCGAGACGCTGGGCTTGCCGATGAGCGCACAGCTGTCGGAAATGTATCGCGCGTTGGGGCAGCCGGACTGACCACCGCTCTGCGAGCCGTCGTCATAGCGAGCCGAAGGCGAAGCAACCCAGCGGCCGCTGCTCCTAAAGCAGCGCGCTTGCCCCTGGTTTGCTTCGCTCCGTTCGCAATGACGCCCCCTAATCATTCGCCGCCAAAAACGCCTCGATCCGCGTCATTGAGGCTTCGTCCGCTAACAGCGGCGCATGGCCCTGGCCCGGCACGAGATGGGTCTCGCAGCCATCCCATCGCGCCGCCATCGCCGCGGTGGTCGCGACCGACAGAAGGTCCGAGTTTTCCCCGCGGATGGTCAGCACGGGAAGCCCGCGCAAGGCGTCGAACTGGTCCCACAGTGCCGGCAGCGGCTTGGTAAGATCGAAGCTGTCGAGGAGATGCGCGAGCGCGGGATCGTAGCGCAGGCCGAGATGCGCTTCGTCCGTGCCGAACGTCGTCGTGGCGAAGAGATGCCATTCCTCGGGGCTCAGCGCCGTGAAATGCAGACCGGCCCCGATCTTCAGGAGCTGGATGGCTTCGCGGAGATCGCGCGGATGGACCTGGCGCCCGACATAGGTCTTGATCCGCGCGAGGCCGTCCGGCTCGAGAACCGGGCCGATGTCGTTGAGGATCACGGAGCGAAACAGCGCCCGATGCGGCGCTGCCATCGCCATGATGTGCAGGCCGCCGCGGGATGTTCCGAGAACATGGGCCTGGTCGATCCCGCAGAGCGCGAGCCCGGCGAGAATATCGGCGCGCTCCGTCGCGAGATCATAATGCCGCCAATCCGGGTCATGATCGGAGAGGCCGCGCCCGCGATAGTCGAAGGCGATCACGCGCCTCGGCACGGCCGCTTTGAAGGCGAGGTTTTGCGCGAGCGGGTCGAAGTCGTCGGCACTGCGCGTCAGCCCGGCCAGGCAGACCAGCGGGGTCGCCGGAACCGCGCCGGGATCATAATCCCGCAGGTGCAGCCGCAGACAGTCGGCTGCCGCGTAATACCGGCTTTCGCCGCCTGCGCTCGCCATCCCGTTTCCTCTCGGTCGAGGGCCCGGTTTCGAGCCGCCATCCCCAAAAATCCCGCTTAGAATGCGTTAACGCAACTCTTAAAGCGTCCGTTAATGCAAATGGCTCAGGTTCGGGTTTGACTAAAAGGCCCGGGATTTTGTGCAATGGACGTTAACACCCACGCTGCCCATCCCCTGGTCCTCATCGTCGATGACGAACCTCTGCTGCGTTTGATGAACGCCGACATGCTTACCGACGCCGGGTTCGACGTCATCGAGGCGAGCAACGCCGACGAGGCGCTGGCGCTGCTCGATCAGAACCGCGACGTCCGCGTGGTCTTCACCGATGTCGAGATGCCGGGCCAGATCGATGGTTTCGCACTGGCCGATCGGATCGGCCGCGCCTATCCGCTGATCGGCGTGGTGGTCACGTCGGGTCGCCGCATCCCGTCCCCGAGCTTCAACGCGGCCGCGCAGCAGTTCATTCCAAAACCTTATTCGCTGGACCACGTCGTGCGCCTGATCGACACGTTCGTCGAGCGCCAGCGCTGAGCATTCTGCCTCTCCGCCGATCAATCGAAGCGTGAAACCCTAAAGCTTCGCCCGCCCGTCGTTGCCGGCCAGCGCGGCTTCGCTCTTCGCGGCCTCGTCCGCAAAGCGCGCCTGATACATCGTCACGTTGGCCATCACCCGCTGCACATAGTTGCGCGTCTCGGTGAAGGGGATGCGCTCGACCCAGTCCACCGCGTCGACGCCGGGGTTGCGCGGATCGCCATAGGCGTTGATCCACTCCTTCACCCGCCCGCCGCCGGCATTGTAAGCGGCGAAGGTGAGAATGTAGGAATTGCCCTGTTCCGCCATCAGCGCGCCGAGATGCGCCGCGCCGAGCTGCGCGTTGAACGCGGCATCCGTCAGCAGGCGCGTTTCGTCAAAGGGCAGGCCGGCGCGAGTCGCGGTGCGCTTCGCCGTCGAGTCGATCATCTGCATCAGGCCCTTGGCGCCGGCGCCGGAGACCACAGTGGAGTTGAAAGCGCTTTCCTGCCGCGCCACCGAATAGACGACGGAGGCCGAGGCGGAATTCACCAGCGGCTCGAAATGCGGGATGCCGAACGTCGGAAAGGCGAGCGAGTCGACCGGCATGCCGCGCAGCGCCATCATCTTGCCGATGGTCAAGGCGAGATGCGCGTCCTGCTGGCCGTTGATGACCTTCGCCAACGCGGCGACCTGGGCATCGTCCTTGATATTTTGCGCGGCATCGGCGGCGAGCGCGTAGGCGGAATCCTTTTCGCCGGCGGCGTAGAGGATCTCGATGACGCGAACTGCCTCGGCGCGGTCGGTGCCTTTGGCCGCGATCGCGGGCGCCTGGACCACCTCGGGCTTGAGCCCCAGCGCGATACGCGCCAACTGCCCGTAATAGGTCGAGGTTTGTTGCGCGGCTTTTTCGTAGAACGCCTTGGCGCGGATCAGCGCGTCGGGATCAGTCGCGTTTTCCGTCGCGCGACCTTGCCAGTAAGCCACGCGGGCCAGTGACGTCGGCGTTTCCGCATATTGCGCGGCGGTCGCGAAATGCCTGGTCGCCGTCACCGGGTCGTTGAGAAAGCGCAGCGCAATCCAGCCGGCATGAAACTCGGCTTCGATCCGCGCTTCCGTCGATTGCGCGGAATGGCCGGCGCAGATCCTGTATGCCGTCTGCGCGTCGCCGGTGTCGAGAATCTTGCGGGCGAGCAGGCGGCGCTCCGTCCACCACTCGTCGCCGTTGATCAGGATGGCAGGATCGCGCGGCGCCGCCAGCATCGCGGCCGCCGCTTCCTTGAGCTTGTCCGAGCGCCGCAGTTTTTGGATCTGCGCCAGCAGCAGGCCGGGGTCGTTGCGTAAAGGTGCCGGAACCGCCGCGATCACCTTGTCGCTCGGCGCCTCGGCGATTACCGCCGCACGCGCCTTTGCCAGGGCGACGACATCGGGGCCGGCGAGAGCCGCGACGCGCATCGCGGCGCCGACGTCCTCTTTGTAGAGCAGGCGGTCGGCGCGGTACTTGTAGTCCGCCTTCTGCAGGTCGCTGCCGTAATCCGCCTTGAGCTTCGTTTCGAGGAAGGATGTAAGGTCGGATTCGCGATAGAGCGCGCGGATCATGCGGACCGCATCGGCGGCGTGACCATCGGCTTTCCAGGCGCGCGCCAGCGCCATCTTGCCGAGCGGCGTCTGCGGCGGGCTCGCGGCGAAGAAGGAGCGGATCACCGCCGTGTCCTGCGAGCGGAACAGGCGCGCTTCGACCTGATGGCGGAACCAGGTCTGCGACGGCCAGTCCGGATGCGCCGTCGTGAAAGCGGTCAGGCGCTCCATGCCGATCTTGCCGGAAACGATGCGCAACGCCACCCATTCGAGCGCGGTCTGGACGATCGGGTCGCTGGCGTTGCGCGCCGCGGCGTCGCCGGCGGCGAGATCGCCGGCGCGGTAGGCGGTCAGCGCGTCGCGGATCGGGGCGGCCTCGAAGCCGAGTTCTTTCAGTCTTTCGGTCGCGACGGCCGCGGCAAAAGCCTGGTTGAGAACGCTCGCGGCCTGGACGGCATTGAGCGTGCCGAGGATCGGCGCGGTTGCCACGACCTCCGGCGGTGGGGCCGAGGCGGTCCGGATCGGCGGCGCCGAATCGTGGCTGGGGAGATGCAGCCGGCCGACGAGGTCGTGGGTCAGATCGGCGACGCGACTGGCGCCCTGGCGAATATCCCAGAAAATGTTGGTCCAACGCGGCAGTCGGCCGTCGGCAACCCGCGATGGCGCGATGGCGCACAAGCACAGAGCGCTTACGCCGAGAAGCATCCAACCACGTCGTTTGCTGATCATGCCTCGTCCATTGTGGTCGCCAGACGGGAAAGAGCTTGGCCCAACTTGGTTAACCAAATCTTTACGAAATCCGCCCTCGGACGCTTGGGGAAGGCGCGCGGCCTGACGGCGTCCGTGTTGCGTTCCGCTGCCGAGCCGCTATGTCTCTTGCGCAACGAACTGGCTTTCCCTTGATGAAGCGTTTCGCGCGACCGGAGTGAGTCGCCGGCGACGACGCTTCGACTTAGGTCTGAGAAAGCCTGAGGAATGCGGCGCCCTTTGGGCGGCCTCGGAAGGATCGGGTATGGCAACAGGTGCGAGGTTTGGCGGATCGATTACGGCGTTGGTCACGCCGTTTCGCTCCGGGGCGCTGGACGAGTCCGCGCTGCGCGCTTTCATCGAGTGGCAGATCGAGAATGGGACGCATGGCTTCGTGCCCGTCGGCACGACCGGCGAAGGCCCGACGCTGACCCACGCCGAACATCGCCGCGTCGTCGAGATCACCGTCGAGCAGACCAAGGGCCGCGCCGTCGTCATCGCCGGCGCCGGGTCGAACAACACCCAAGAAGCGCTCGAGCTCGCGCAGTTCGCCGAGTCGGTCGGCGCCGACGGCCTGCTCGTGGTGACGCCCTACTACAACAAGCCCTCGCAGGAGGGCATGTACCAGCACTTCAAGGCGATCAACGATGCGGTCGGCATTCCGATCATCATCTACAACATCCCGCCGCGTTCGGTCGTCGACATGTCGGTCGACACGATGCGCCGGCTCTATGAATTGAAGAACATCGCCGGCGTGAAGGATGCCACCGCCTCGCTCGCGCGCACCGCGCTGCAGCGCAGCCTGCTCGGGCCGGACTTCATCCAGCTGTCCGGCGAGGACATGACGGCGCTGGCGGTCATGGCGCATGGCGGCCACGGCTGCATCTCGGTCACCTCCAACGTCGCGCCGCGGCAGTGCGCCGCCATGCAGGAGGCCTGTCTCGCCGGCGACTTCAAGGGCGCGCTGGCGATCCAGGACCGCCTGACGCCGCTGCATCAGGCGCTGTTCGCCGATCCCAACCCCGCGGGCCCGAAATACGCCTGTTCGCTGCTCGGCAAGATGGAAAACGAGGTTCGCCTCCCCATGTTGACGGCGACGGAACCGGCGATGAAGGCGGTTCGCGAGGCCATGGTTCACGCCGGTCTGCTGAACGCGTGAGCCGAGTTTTTAGGATGAGTTGCGGTGGCGCCTAAGCCCGAACGCCTGTTCAAGATCGCGGCCGACAACCGGCGGGCGCGATACCACTACGAGATCGGCGAAGTCTTCGAGGCTGGGATCATGCTCGTCGGCACCGAGGTGAAAGCGCTGCGCACCGGCAAGGCGACGATCGCGGAAAGCTATGCCTCGGTCGACCGCGACGGCGCGGTCTATCTGATCAACGCGACGATCCCCGAGTACAATCAGGGCAACCGCTTCAACCACGAGCCGAAGCGGCACCGCAAACTGCTGCTGCATGCGAAAGAGATCGCCAAGCTGGCGCATGGCGTCGAGCGCGACGGCATGACCATCGTGCCGCTGAAGGTCTATTTCAACGATCAGGGCCGCGCCAAGATCGAGATCGCGCTCGCCAAGGGCAAGCAGCTGCACGACAAGCGCGAGACGGAAAAAGCGCGCGACTGGAATCGCGAAAAGAGCCGGCTGCTGAAAGAGAAGAACTAGCGCCGTCTTTGCGAGCACCGGGTCCGGCAGTCCGGCCCGGCCCCGCCCCGCTGCTTGCAGTGACGGAG
>NZ_LMUU01000274.1:27162-37707 GCF_009765775.1 Beijerinckia sp. L45 | reverse complement strand
CCTCGATCTTCTCCGCGCTCGTCTCGTTGGAGAACTGCACGCAGATTGAGTCAGAGCCTAACTTTGACCCTTACCAGCCCGTCCTTCGGACTTTTTTTGATGAGCGCCGCTCCATCTGCGCCACAATGCCAAGGACGGTGATTGATGTGGCTCCTCCGCCTGCAATACGCTGCCCTCCGAAGGCAGAGGTCATAGGTTCGAATCCTATCAGGTGCGCAAGAGTTTTCAATTACTTAGTCCGCGTAGTCGCTCGCCACATTGAGGCGGTGTCACCATAGTGTCACCTGGTGTAGGCTGTCGTGGTTGGTTCGCCTTTCAGGGTGTGCCACGAAGGAGGGCTATGATTGCCGTTAAGACGGCGCTAGTGCCCTACAGCTTCGCTCTGAAGCTTTTCCACATCGAGTTTCAACGCCCCGGTGTATCGCGACCACTGCCATCCGTATAACGCGAATGAAAACAGAGCCGGGACGATGCTGAGTGCGCAGATTGCCGAGGCTCCCAACCAGCAGACCTCTCTGTCTGCATCCACAGAAAGCCACACCAAAAGTGTAATAAGAGCCAGCGACACGATGCCGTTTACTTTAATTAGTTGGCGGTACTGCTTGTCAAATCCTATGCCTGCAATCTGCAGGTCCGTGATAAGATCTTTGGCTCTGTCCAGGTGTACTTGCGATTCCTTATGTGTATGTAGACGCGACTCGGCCAAAGTCTCGATTTGCCGCAGTTTTCTGGATAAAGGTGCCGTTGCCAAATCAGAGGCCAGCTGTAACAAAGCCGCTCCCGCGTGCAAGCCGACGCCTAATTGAACTACGCTTGAAAAATCGCTGAGTTTCATTGCGGACCATTCCCATATGCCGTCATCCATGAAAGCTAACATACAGGCAATCGCAGGCGAGCGCGGCTTGACTGTCGCCGGCCTCGCGCAGCGCCTGAAAACCACACCATCACAGTTCAGAGAAACGCTTGCTAAGGAAAAGGTACCTGAGGCGTTTATAAAGCGACTAGCCCACGAGCTGCTCGTGCCTGATTATGCGTTGTTCATGGATAAGCCCCCGCATGTGGGAGGCTTGGTCGATTTCAGAGAAAGAAAGCCATCGATCGGCGGCTTCACGCGAGACACAGCAAAAGCGATAAAATCTGCTCGGTCAATTAGAAGCGCCATTTCTGACATTGGGTACGATGTCAGTGGTCAGCGACTTAGCGATTTGGTCGACGGTGCCGATATCGACAAGGCTGCATCTCAGCTTCGAGCTTATATTGCTATAGACTGGGCTGAACAGGCGGCCATGAAAGATGCGCGGGTTTTTTATAAAGCTCTTCGACAAAGGGCTGAGTCGCTTCAGCTTTTTATTACTCAGGCTTCTTTTGATGACGGGGCGGGGTTCTGCCTTAGCGAGGACTCTGGCGTTGACGTGATCACAATCAATACGAAGCTCCAATCACCAGGACGTCGCTTGTTCACTCTAGGCTATGAATTCTATCACTGCATCATTAACCGGTCGGGGCTATCTGATCCGGAAGTAACTAATAACAATGTAGAAAAAAAATGCAATAAGTTCTCAGCAGAGTTTTTAGCACCAAAGGACTTTGTTCGTTTCGCAGCCAAACGTTTCATTAATAATAAGTCATTAGACACTAGCGAACTAAGAAGATTTTCTAGCTGCGTTAAGATATCTCAGTACGCAAGCGTCATAAGACTCCACGAACTTGGATTCTACACGGACGAGGCTGTTTCTAAATGGCATCGGATAATAAGTAATAGTCATCCGGACGTGCCGCCAAAGCGTAAGGGCGGGCAGCCTACAGACCAATGGAAGGTCAAACTAGCACGCTATGGATTTAAGTTCGCCCACGTTTTTGGTGCTGCGGTCGAGAAGGGCGATCTCGATAATATAGATGTCTTTCGGATTGCGCAGCTGAAGCCCGAGTATCAAGGGGCTTATTTCGCGAACGCCGCGACTGCAACTGCGCAGGATGCTGAAGATGAGGAGTAGTAGCGGCGGCGATGACACGCAAGCAATATGGATTCTTGATACCAAAGGCCTAAACGATTGGTCTCGTTTGACAGGAAACGAACGAGCTGTACTTCAAAATCTATGGGAAACTGGTTTAATCATTGTTTGTAATAGAGTATGGCGGGAATTTAGCACAGCCTGCCCGACGGAAGCCGAAGCTCTCGCCGTGGGCCCCGGCACGCCAGTAAAGCCCGAGCATCGAAACGCCGCAGCATCCATGGCAGAAATCGGCGCACAAAACGGCGCTTGAAGTTTCGACGGTGGAACGGACTACTATGTTGCCGGGATGGCCTCGATGTATGGTCTATTGGTAATCACGTCTGAACAAAACGTGCAGAAATTTTATGAAAAGATAAATATCGGTGCTGTCACCATTTTAGATTTGCTTCAGGACAACGAGTAGCGAAAAACGGCGCTCCTACTTCTTCGCATTGAACGGCAGAACGTTGCCCTCGTTCTCATGCTTCGCGGCGAACGGGCACTCAGGTGGGCCACCCGTCCGCGTCGAGGCTCTACGGCCCACGGCCGTTCTCTTTGGCCTGCTTGGTCTGCGAATGGCACGAGGCGCAAAGCGACTGGAATGGGCCAAGCTAGAACTTGGCTTCGTCACCACGATGTGGCTCGACGTGATCGCAGACCTTGGCAGCCACGATCATGCCCGCCGTGAAACAGAAGCGGCATAGCGGCTCCGAAATAGGCTGCGCTTGGGCCGTAAGCCGCCAACGCTGCGTTCCGTACCAAGGGCCGTAAGAGTTGTCCGCCATTAAGCCCGTCCCGCACGATGCCCGCTAACGATCTCGACCTGATCAAAGCGACGAATGACAGACCGGCCGAACTCCTCCGCCTTCTCCTTCAGATCCTCGATCGGATCGTGTGGCCATGCCCGGCGGTGTAAAATGGCGTAGGCAAGAATGATGTTTTCGAAAGTGCCCGCTCGATCTTCCTCGCTCAATCCAAGCAGCGACATGACGGACGCGCCGGCACGACGAAGGCGCGGCTTCATCAGGTTTGGCGGAAGACAAAGCTCCGCCGTGGCGGGCGAACCCGCATTTTTGATCTCGGTCATTTGGGAAGCCTTAAGTAGTTTGAGGCGCTACCGGTTTAAGAACTTCAAGCAAGCCGCTTTTGTGTTCGCCAGGACAGCATCTAGAAAGACGAGGGAGGGAGCGTTCAAGCGGTCACCGTAAGGAAAAAGAACTTGAGCCCAGACATCGGGAAGCTTGGATAGAGGAACAACCAGTCCGCATGCATTGCGATAAACAAGGACCGTCTGATCATCCGAGAACAGGCCGAGAGGCTCGCGGCCTTTTTGAGAATACCCCATAGCGTCGTGTCCGAGCCACGACCATTCTTTGGCTGCTCGATAAGCGGTGGCGACGTCAGCTCCCGAGCCGATAAGTGGCGTGGCCGCGCCATATGTTGCTAGGCTGCGGAAGGAGAACCGCGAAGGTAATCCCCGCCGCAGAGCAGCCTGAAAGTTGGGGTCGTCGCTCCCAACTCGCTTGTTCCAGAGGCGTACCGTATTGAGCGGCTTGCCGGTGACCTCCGCTAGAACTTCGGGCGGAAAGACCGCCGAGTCATAGTGGAGTTTTTTCGTTTCTAGGATGTCGTCGAACGTCTGTTTCATGATGTTACCCAATCATGGAACGGATCTGTCGTCAAGTACATGATCTGGGCACATCTTGTGTAGCGCCGATTGGGGAGCGCGCCTTGGAATAGAAAACGCGCTTGGCTTCGTCGACAAGATCGACTGTGCGGCTGAGGGCGTAATACAGCAGCTCGCATTCCCGACGGGTTAGCTTGGGCACCTTGTTGCTGCTGAACGTCAGGCCTTCGGCAATGAAGCCAAGAGCGACACCCGCCATGTTGCTCGCCTCGCAAAGTGCGTCTTCTAAAGGCCCGATCTCATGCGAGTACGCCGCTGTTCTGTCTCTCTCCGGAGACAGAACGGCGTTCTGGCGCAGGAATGTGCGGGCGACCCCCACATTCCATTCGACTGCTGCCGCAAACCGAGCATGCATGAGCGTGTAAACGAAGCGGAGAGGCAGCATGGCGAACGAGTTCGAAGCGAAGATCATCCATAACTTCGCGCAGGATATTGCGCGGAAGCTCGGCGAGGCAGCGGTGCTGGCGCGCACGGCAGACGGCTACAGCAAACAAGGCCTTGTCGAGCGCTCGTTTCAGTCGCTGCTCGAGATCGAGCCGCTGATCCACGAAGCGTCGATCCTGCTGAATGCGAGTTCGGTGGTGCGTCGGCGCGACCGGGAGCGCGTGTCCGACTTTAGCTGATCGCAGGGTCTTCATCTGCCGAAGACAGCCCGCGTCCCGCGTCAGGACGTGGGCTCCAGCGCGTGGGAGCTGCAGCGGCGGCTTCATCAACACGCTGGAGTAATTCCTGATGACCAAACTCACCGACACGCAGACGACCGTCCTCATCTCGGCCTGCGGCCGCACCGATGGTATTCTACTTCGACCCGAAGGGCTGAACCGAACAGCCGCCGTGAAGGTGGCAGCCAAACTTCTTGATCAGCACCTTGTACAAGAGGTCCCCGCCAAGCTTGGCTTTCCGATCTGGCGCATGGATGAGGAGGGGCGGGCCTTCAGCCTCAAGATCCTGAAAGCAGGCCGTGCGATCGTTCAACCATCGTCCGGATCTGCGAAGGTCGTCGAGAACACGGCGGCCGCGATCGCTCCAGTGTCGCCGAATATTCAAGCGAAGGAGCAACCAGCCCAAGGAACAGAAGTGATCAATCCGGCGAGCCGACCCGGATCGAAGCGAGAGGTGGTCTTGGCTCTGCTACAGCGGCAGGGCGGCGCGTCGATCGGGGACTTGATGGCTGCCACGGGATGGCTGCCCCACAGCACCCGCGCCGCGCTCAGCGGCTTGCGTAAGACCGGCGTTGCGATCGAGCGGAGCCAAGATCCTCAGGATCAGACATCCGTATACCGCATCACGCAAAGCATCCCTGCTGTTGCGGCCTAGAGCGGTTTCCACTTAGATCGAGGCGTAGCCATCGTAAGCGATGTAGTTTGCGCATTGCTGAGGCGTGACAGTTTTGATGAAGTCACCGATGGCGCGCCAGAGGGTGTCGACGGTTCGGGCTTTGGCTTTGCGAAGATACGCCTTGAGCTGAGCGAAGAGCATCTCGATCGGGTTGAGATCCGGCGAATAGGGCGGCAGATACATCAGATGCGCTCCGGCGCGTTCGAGGAGCGGGCGCACGGCGGCGGCTTTATGGGACGACAGATTGTCCATGATGACGATGTCGCCTGGCGTGAGCGTCGGCAGGACGAACTGTTCGATGTAGGCGACGAACGTTTCGCCGTTCATCGGCCCGTCAAGCACCAGCGGCGCGACCACGCCGGTGAGCCGTAGCGCGGCGACGCAGGTCGTCATCTTCCAGTGTCCGTGCGGCGTATAGCCGACGAGCCGTTCGCCGCGTAGCGCCCGCCCGCGGGTCCTTGTCATGTTGGTCGCCGTCCCGGTCTCGTCGATAAAGACGAGTTTTGCGGGATCGAGCGTGGCTTGCAGGCGTTTCCAGGCCTCGCGCGCCGCCGCGACGTCAGCTCTGGCCTGCTCGGCGGCGTACAGGGTTTTTTTTAAAGGTGATCGCACGTCGCGCGAAGAACCGATGGATGGAGCTGAGCCCGGTGCTGACGCCGCGCGCCGCCAGCAACTCGGTTTGCAGCTCTTCGAGTGCGATGTCGGGCTGCTTCGTCCAGAGATCGAGAAGAAAATCCGCATGCGCCTCGAGCGGGGAGCGTCCGGGTTTGCTGACGGCTGCGGCCAGATTGCCGGTCGTCGCCCATTGCTGCGCCCACCGCACCGCGGTCGCCGCCCCCACATCGAGACGCCGCGCCGCTTCGCGCCGCGACAAACCGCTGGCTACGGCCTTCACCACACGCTCCCGAAGATCGATCGAATAAGCCCGCATCATAGGTCTCCCGACTCAAAGGAAGACAGCAGACTCGCCCGACACAAGAGAAAAGGGAATCCTGCTCCTCACGATTCAACCGTCGTGGAAACCGCTCTAACGCCACACTGGTGCGGCGGTTGCGGATGGCCACGAGCCGGTCGCCGTCGTCGAATTGGTTCGACCTCCGAAGTCTTCATCATGAAGCGATATCGGCAGATCCGACTTGCAGTTCAGCTTGTAGATACGGGCCGCCGGTCCCCTAAACCTTTAGGACGCCGCTCCGGCGACCTGAATGGTCAGGGCGCCCCCGCAGGGTGAAGCCTCTCTAGCTTGGTCGGTCGGCCTTCAGTCCGATGAACCTCAAGCATGATACCGCCGCCACCTCGGTCGCATCGTCGTCGCTCAACATCCCACCGCCGGCCTGCATCCGCTTGCGGGCGACGCTCGCTACGATCTTCGCGAGTTTCGATCTTGCCGCGTCGTCGAGGTCAAACTCCGGACCGAGCTCGTCCTGCGCGAGGAGGAAGGCGCGTTTGAGGAAGATGGCCTCCTGGGAGGCGAAGACCCCGCCCTCTTCGCTGTTCGTGTCCATTGTTGCTCCCCCGATCCCACCACCGCAATAGAGATGCCGTCATGGGGTATCACAAGTTCGACGCGGGGGTGACCAACCATCGCCTTCTGAGCACCACGCGAGCGCAGGGGCATGAATGATCCGACCAACGACGATACGGGGCATCGACCATGTGGGTCTCGCCGTACGCAACATCGAAGCGGCCACGACCTTCCTCAAGGCGGAGCTCGGGGCGATCATTGGCGCGTTCATCGAGAAGACGTTGCACTAGGACGTGAGGGAAGGGCCGGTCGCCCTCCTGCCGTACCGCGACAGGCTCATCCTTTGCTTGCGAGCCACTCCTCGAACCGTGCAAGGGTCTCGAACGCCGGAGGAGGTTGCCGGGGTGGGATCTCGCCGAAGATCGCCTAGATGAACCAGTGACCGCGAAGGTCTTCATGGATGTCGCTGAGGCAGGTAAGCACGGCGAGGAGCCGTCCCTCGCGGAAGACCAGCATGGCTTCCCTGTCCGTCGATACGGCATCCAGCGTGACGGCATGGAAGGACAACGTCATGTCAGGCCGCCATGTGGAGGTAGTTGGGATCGAAATCGGCGATCTCCCTCATCCGATCCCAGTTCATGATCTCAACTTCGGTACGGTCGCGCACGAGAACGCCGTCTTGTACGAGTTTGTGCAGGATGCGGTTCACGTGGATGGCGGTCAGGCCGGTCGCGTCGCCGATCTGCTCCTGCGTGAAGGGAAGTTCGAAGCGTTCGGGCGATCCCAGACCTGCCGCCTCACGCCGTGCTGCGAACTCGCACAGCATGTGGGTGATACGCGCCTTCGCGTCTCGGCGTCCGACGTTTAGCACCCACTCTCGGAAAACCGAGGCGTCGATCAGCGAGTCCCGCCACATGGCCTCGCTCACGGCAGGACGCGCCTGCGCAAGTGTCTTCACGTCAGCGGCTGGAAACCATGCGACAGCGACGTCGGTGATCGCCTGGATGTTGTGATCCGCTCTCGAGAGGAGGAGATGCTGGAGGTCAAGGATGTCTCCCGGGATATGGAAGGACACGATCTGGCGGCGGCCGCCGCTGGTCGTCTTATGCCGGCAGGCGTAGCCGTTCAGGAGAATACAGCAGTCCGTCGCCTCCTGGCCTTCGCGGACCAGAAGATGGTCGGGCGGTACAGCCTCTATCCTAAAGGGGAGCGCCCTTATCGCCTCGCGGTCGATCTCGCTGAGGTTCGCCAGGCGGTCCAGCTTTCGGATCATACGGGTGAACGCGTCGTTGTCGTTGGTAGTCATGGTTCTCCTCGTCGACCGACTGCCGATCTGCCGAGAATACGGTGTACCTGCTACGTTTCAAGACGTGGAGACGTCGCCCTTCGTCGCATCCTCGATGGCGATTAGGACCCAACCGCAATTTCGGGTCTCCCGCGGGCCGGAGCCGTCACGTTCGACAGTAGAGAGATGGTGGACGGAATCACCCCATCTGCACGCCCGGGTGGACGGCCATCGTCATGGCGATAAAGGACTGCGGCGGCATCGCGAACCTCTGCAGGACGCTGAGGAAGTCGGCCTTGGAGAATGCCGGCGACATCCTCTGGAAGCCGATCGCCAGCGGTTCCCTCACGGGATCGAGTTGCATGCCTTACTCTATCGGGTGGATTTCATCACGGACGAAGCCGACCATGTTGATGCGCTTGAGAGCGGTCGGAGCGAGCACCAAGCTGCGGATGCCGAAGGTGTCGGTCGGGTCGACTGCCGATCGGATAGGCTGCGCCCATGGACGCCGTCGATCTCAATGGCGAAGCGATCAGGGGCGCCACCAGGATGACGAGGACCGAAGGCACGACGTCGACGGCGCACAAGTCATCGTGCGGTAGCCGTCGATGCAGTAGGCGAAAATGACGTAAAGCTCGCCATCATGCGCCACCATCGTGATCTCAGAGCCGTTGTCATCCGTTTCGTCGCGCCAGGTGTCGCCGACGAAGAAATGGGCGCCCGCGGCGCTAACCACGTAGGGCTTTCTAGCGGCCGCATCGGGTGTCAGCGCGAAGGCGTTTCAGGGCCGCCTAGCTACGGATGTGCGAAGCGACCGCGGCGATGGCGGTTATGACGAAGACAAGCGCAAGGCGCCCGGCTTGGTAGGCGAAGGGCGGTATATCCTTGATGGTCATGAACGTCTCCGAGTCGAGAGACGTATGCCTATGCATCCTCTGGCTGGCGCGTGCCTTGTGCTGTTTCCCCACGAGCTTCGAATAGTCTGTTGGCCTCGTCTAGGCTCTTCACCAATTGAGTAGCTTGTCCTGGAGTGCCCGCAGCGACGCCCGTTCGGTCGGCAGTGCTGAATCCGCCGAACCCATGGCGTCGACCTTCCGCTGCTGGGCGACCACCAGCGTCGCGATCACCATCGCATCCTGCATGTGCATCATGGTAATTGCAGGCCGATGGCCTCGGCGACCTTGGACAAATCGCCTAGTACCTCGAATTAGTCGTGCTTGTCGAAGATCAGCCTCGTGGACCGTTCGACGACGTCTTCCCGAAGGATGTGCTTCTCACCAACATGATGCTCTACCTGCTGACGAAATCCTTCGCGACAGCGACCTGATACTACGCCGGCGCGGCCGCCGAGAACGTGCGGCGCATGTCGGAAGGTCGACGCGTCGAGGTGCCGACCGCCTATGCGATCTAACCGGACCCACGCTCTCCCGGCCCGCCACGCGAATAGGTGGAGCGCGGCTACGACGTCGCGCGCTGGCGCGAGATGCCGCGCGGCGGTCATTTCGCCGCGATGGAAGCGCCAGATCTTTTCGTCGCCGACCTGCGCAAGTGGGCCCGAGACGTGTGAGGGCTTGGTCTTGGATCGCCGTCACATTGATGGTGAAGGCGTCCAACGGCAATCCTGGGACTTGGTCCGAGGCGCTACTCCGGCGGCTCTATGCTTCGCACGACGCGACACTGCACGGCGTGTGGCTTCAGTGACGGATCGACGTCACGGATGGCGGCGCGCAGGCGCTCGCCTGCAGGATCCTGCGTGAACCCCTTGAAGGACGCCTCGTCGGCCCACTGCGCGTAGTTCAGGACGCGCCGTCCAGCGCTTCGACCGCCAGATCGAGCTGCGAGCGCAATCGCTCCTCCGCAACCTCCGGCGTGCTGATCGTGAGGGTCTATATCCCCGCGAGGAGCGGTCACGAAGCAAAACCGCCAGCCACGATGAATGCCGAACGGCCGATGGTCTGGGCCGTTGATCCCTACGTCTCCGACGTGTGATCGTCGAACTCGGCATAGAGGCGAGGGTTCGCCGTTTGCAGTCTTCAAGATGCACGGCCGCGTTCGCACGCCGGTACGATGTTGGCGCCTCTCGGTTCCACAGGCCTTGTACGTCATGAAGGAGCTCGGATTGATAGAACGCAAGGCGTGTCCATAGTGCGGTCCTTGGCCCGTCTACTCCTACGCCGTCCCCCGTCGACCGCCAATGCGATCCGGAAGGCGACGCGCACGAAGGAACTCCCGTGACGCCAGCCGACCCGTTCTGGCAGCTCTGGGCGGTCTTGCTGGCCGTGGTCCCAGGCATTCTGTTAGGGGGCGTCCTCATCCGTGTCGGGCGAGGCCGGCTGTCGCCCGCGATGCTTGGCGTCTCGATGGCGTTCGGTGCATTGGCAGCCCTCGTCTGCGTTATCCTCACCATTGCCGAGCAGCGCATCCTTCCAGGCCTTGGCTTCATCGGAAAGGCGACGACGACAGCCTTCGTCTTCGCCGGGCTGATCGAGGAGACGGCGAAGCTGACCGTCACGCTCGTTTTCATCTATCCCTTCGTGCGGGCCGACTCGGCGCGGCGCATCGTGCTGGCGACGGCCGGCGTCGCGCTGGGTTTCGCCTTGCTCGAGAACGTCGGCACCGTCCTCAAGGTGGCCGCCTCGTGGGAACGCATCGCGGTCTCCCGCGCCTTCCTCACCGTGCCCTTCCACACGCTGCTCGGCATCTATGTCGGTTACGGCCTCGCCCGAGCCAAGGGCCTCGGGCGCGCCGCCGCGGTGACCCGCATCGGCAGGACGCT
>NZ_LMUU01000274.1:26992-27152 GCF_009765775.1 Beijerinckia sp. L45 | reverse complement strand
TGCATTGGCAGCCCTCGTCTGCGTTATCCTCACCATTGCCGAGCAGCGCATCCTTCCAAGCCTCGGCTTCATGGGAAAGGCGACGACGACAGCCTTCGTCTTCGCCGGTCTGATCGAGGAGACGGCGAAGCTGACCGTCACGCTCGTTTTCATCTATCCT
>NZ_LMUU01000274.1:0-26982 GCF_009765775.1 Beijerinckia sp. L45 | reverse complement strand
TGGGTTTCGCCTTGCTCGAGAACGTCGGCACCGTCCTCAAGGTGGCCGCCTCGTGGGAGCGCATCGCGGTCTCCCGCGCCTTCCTCACCGTGCCGTTCCACACGCTGCTAGGCATCTATGTCGGTTACGGCCTCGCCCGAGCCAAGGGCATCGGGCGCGCCGCCGCGGTGACCCGCATCGGCAGGACGCTTTTCCGGGCGGTGCTGATACACGGGTTCTTCGACCTCCCGCTTTTTTTGGGCGCGGGCTCGCCGGTCTTCCCGACGCCGGTGAATTACATCGCGGCCGCGTTTTCGCTGCCTAGCTGGACCTTCCTCAACGTCTGCCTGCTCGTCGTCCTCGCGATCCTGTGCCTTGCCGCTTTGAAGGGGATGGTCTGGACCGTCCACAGGGAAGCCGCCACGCAGGCGATCGCGATGATGGGACGATCAAGGCTTGCGCGGTACGTCGGATTCATCCTTGTCGCCGCGTTTGCTGTCGCTGCCGCTACGCTCATCGGGCTCGTGGCCGAAGCGCTCGACGGCGGCGCGGCGCTGACGGTCGTGCTGCCCGGCCTGGATGCGAGCCTCATTCTCGCAACCTTTGCGGCTCTGCTCGTCGCGGCGTCCGGCTGGTCGATGCGAACCGGCGTCGTCGCCGTAGCCACGGTCGTTCTGAGCATGGCCGGCGCGGGCTGCGCGCTCGACGTGTTCGACGCCTCGCGCCGCAGCGTCTTGGCGGCGGTCCTCGTCGCGAGCGCACAGCTCTCCGGCGCGACCGGCGATCTCGACCGCGCCTCGCGGAACGCGGCGAGCGCCCTGGCGCTGACGCCGGACGCCTTGCCTGTGATCGCCATGCACGTCCAAATCCTGGACCGTCGACGACGCTACGACGTGGCCTACGACGATCTCTCGCGCGCCCTGACGCGGCGTCCCGACGATGCCTCGCTGCTAGCTTTGCGTGCCCAGGAGTCGATGAACCGGCACCAAGACGACATGGCCCAAGCCGACCTCGACCGCGCGTCCGGCCTCGAACCGCGGGACGCCGGCTTGCAACACCTTCGTTTCTCGCTCCTCCTGGCGCGGGACCGGACCGTCGAGGCCGAGGCGGAGCTCGGCGAGGCCGCGGCACTCGAGCCGCCGGGGGCGTTGTTGGGCCATATCGACCGGGCAGCGCTCGCCGTCAGGCGGAAGGATAACAGGACCGCGTCGGCGGAGTTCGCGGAGGCGGTCCGCATCGCACCCGCCGAAGCATCCGTCTTGGCCGCACGCGGACGCTTCCGATTCGATCAGGGCGACTTCAAGGGTGCGGTTTCGGACCTGGCGGTCGCGGCCTCGCGGGGCAACGACCCGTATATCGTCCTGTCGCTCTACGACGCGCTCTCGAAGACCGGCACGGATCCCTACCATACCTTCGCCTTCTGGGCGCCGCTCCTCAATCGGACCTACTGGCCGGGACCGCTCGTCGAGCTCTATCTTGGACAGCTTACGTTGCCCGCCGCGATAGCGGTCGCCCGCACCGGAGACGAGCGGTGCGAGGCCTACTTCTATGGGGCCGAGTGGCTGCTGAACCAGGGCCAACGCGGCTTCGCGTTGCCGATGCTGAAGGCCGCGGTCCCGCTTTGCCCGCTCTCCTTCGTCGAGCATGACGCCGCCGCCGCGGAGATCGCGCGCCTGGAGCCAGCGTCCCGCAAGCCCGAGTTCGCGACCATCCGCTCGACCGCGAAGCCGGCGTCGACGCCGGAAAAGGCACAGCCGTGGATTCCGCCTGCCGCCGCGACGCTCGGCGGTCGAGGCTGTGACGCGACGGGCGAGGCCAGTTGGCGCTTCGCAGGCCCGGATGCCGCGGACGCGGCTCCGCCGTCGCTCAGGGTCACCGTCACCATCCCGCCGCTTCTGCCCGATGCGGTGCTGGATGTGACGCCGAACAAGGCGGCCGGATCGTTTGTCGTCACACTAGCCATGCCATCCAGGTCGGATGCGCTCGCGATCGAAAGCCCGGGCGACATGAGGGTGCGCGACGCCCGCTTCGCCTCACCGTTGGACATGACGGCGTTCAAGGATGCCCCCGATGCGACGTTCCGCGCGGGTATCGCAAAGGACTCGATCGTCCAGGACCTCGACGTCATCCTGAAGGGGCTGGTTCTGGAGCTGCCGCTCAGGACGGGCGAGAACAGGCCCTGCAGCCTGTTCCTGAAGATCGACGACGCGGCGCGGAACGCCGTTCGCAACGCCGAGACGTCATGGACGGCGTTGCTGGCGGCCGGGAACCGCTGAGCCGCCATATTCAGGCGCTTCTGCAGAACGGTCTCTTCGAGCCGGTCCGACTAGACGACGTTGCGACGGCATCCGACCTACCGGCCGGACGTAGGGCTTTACGGCGTCTTTAGCGTTTGGCTTACAAGCCCTGCTGCCCCAACGGAAATGACTGGCAACGTGGCCGGGAGATCACAGTCACCCGCGCGTAAAGATCGTATCCACGGCTACCATCGCAGAAAGTCATGAGAACGATGTTCCAGCAGCCGCCACGTCCTTCGACAATACTCGGCCTCGTTACAGTTCTGTCCTTCGTCCTCGACTTCGTGTCGGCAGGTACCGCGTCCGCGCAGGATGCCAACAGCATCGCCAATATGTTCGGTGGCATCATCGGTGCCGCGATTGTCGAGCAGAACCGTACCGAGTGGCGTCGCCTGTCGGGCGACGACCGCGCCTGCATCGCGGCCGGCGTCGAGCGGGAAGGCGGCTCGATCCAACAGCTGATCGCTGGCGGCGTCTCACCCAACGACGAACGCATAGCCGCCATCCGTCAGACCTGCGCCTCTGTCGCGAGCCGCACCCTGAAGCTCAACGTCGAATGCTCGATCAACACGCCGCAGGGCACGTTCACCAGCCGATGCGACGAGGACTTCTCGGAAGGCGACGGCGGGGTTAGCACGCGGGTGTCGCGCGCCGACGCCCTTAAGGCGGCCTTCACCGAAGGCGCCGTCCACACAAGCCTCTATGAGCGGCGTGACGCCATCGCGCGGCGCCAGCAGATGATGACGTCCGGCGTCACCTCGGGGCAGGTGGCGGTGCCGAACTTCGACTGCGCCAAGGCCCGGATGCCGACCGAGTTCGCGATCTGCAGCTCGGCGACCCTTTCGAAGCTCGATGCCGAATATGGCGACCTCTTCAGGCGGCAGCACGGCAAGCCGGACCCGGCGGTCGCCAAGCAGGTCACCAAGCAGTTCAACGACCGCAACGCCTGCGGCTCGTCCGAGGACTGCATCCGCCGCAACATGGAGGCCTCGATCGAATTCATGGCCCGCACGCTGCGTAAGCATGGCGACGACGTCGTGACGACCCTCGAGCAGGCCCGCAAGACCGCGCAGGCGGAAGCCGCCCAGGCCGAGGCCGAGCGGCGACAGGCTGCCGACGCCGAGCGCAAGGAGGCGGACCGCAAGAGGCGGCTCGTGTCCGGGACGTCCGCGACCAAGGAGCTCGTCGAGCAGGCCTCCGACTTCCTGAAGTACGATCCCCGCAACCCGCGCATGCTGACCATCGCGGAGGCGATCGCCTCCGCAAACGCCGCCCTCTCGAACGGCGAGCTCGACCAGATCGAGGCCGCGCAGACGACGCTCTCGCAGGCGTTCCGCGACGATCCGACGTTCGCGAAGTACCTCGCCGCCCGGGCCGAGCAGAAGTCGCGCGAGAGCGCCCGTTTGATGGGCGACGCGGTGAAGCTCGCCGAGCAGCAGAAGCGCTTCCTCGTCTCCTACATCGCCCAGAACCCGACGTCTGCGGCGGCCGCCTCGTCGATCGGTCTGGTGAAGCGCATCGAGGCGATCCTGCCCCATCCCGACCTCAAGCAGCTTCGCGAGGCGACCGCCGCCGTCGACGCGGCCCTTCGGCAGTACGGCCTGCAGGACAACTTCCTGCTGTCGATGAACGCCGTCGACGACAAGCCGCACGCCGACGCCGAGGGCGGCACACCGGCGAACCTCGACATCGTCACGACCGACCACAACCGCTTCCTGCTCGACGGCTCGCTCGGCGACCTCGTCCTCATGTACACGGCGGCGCCGAGCGCGCCGCACGTCGTGCGCAACCTGCGCGGCGACCTCGTCTTCGGGCAGGGAATCGCCAGCGTCTGCATCTACGAGAAGGACGCGGGCACGGCCATCCGCGACCGCATCCAAGTCGCCTTGGCCAAGTACGCTCTGAAGCAGCTCCTCGTGGAGGCTGCGCCCTGCGGCTTCGACGGTGCGCCGAGCGTCGACATCGTCGCGGTCGAGCGGGGCGTCTTCCTCAAGCAGGATCCGGCCTATGCCGCCGGCCTCCTCAACGAGGTCGAGACCGGCCACGTCAAGCCGCTGCTCTCGGTCACCGATGCCCAGGCCGAGACCGCGATCCAGTCCGTCGAGACCAAGCGCAAGCAGCTTGAGGCCGACATCGACCACGACGCCCTCGACGGCTTCGCGCTGCTCGTGCTGCCGGCGGTGCAGTCGGGTCCGATCTGCGGCGCCCTGAAGGCCGATCTCGCCGCGCACGAGGCGATCCTCGGGCGCATCGCCGATCCCGCCGTCGGCCGTCTACGGGCGCATCAGGCGCTCGAATCCAACAGCGCGGACGACGTGTTCGCCGACGTCCAGCGGTCGCGCTGCGCTGCGGTCTACGCGTCGGCCGTCGACCTGAAGCTGCTCCTCGACGCGTTCCGCCGCGAGAAGATCGCCTACCAGCTTTTCCCGGAGCCCGTTCTGAACAAGCAGCTCGAGACCGAGAACGCGGCCATCGCGTCAGGCAAGGCGCAGGACGAGCGTGAGGCGCTCGAACGCCGCCGCCAAGCCGACGAACAGCGCAGGCTCCAGGCGCTGCGCAACGGCGACGAGGCGAACACGCAGGCAGCTCGCCAGGCGGCGCTCCGCGACAAGTACGGCAAGATCGCTGCGGCTAGCGCGGCGCTCATCGCCAACGAGGTGAAGGACTTCGTCATCGCCGGTGGCGCCATGAAGACCGGCGATGTTGGTGTTAACGTGCCGGCGGAGTTCCCGGCGCTCGCGGCCTGGTACGTCGATCAGCTCAAGGATCGCTGGGAGCTGCAGTCGGTCGATTCCGACCTCGACGACTACGGCGCCGCGGCCTGGAAGGGGCGTGCGCTGGAAGCGGCGCTGACGACCGTGCGTGTCCGGCTCAAGAACCGGGTCCTCGGCGACTACCGCGACGCGTGCTTCGAGGTCGGGCGCCTCGTCGACCACGAGTTCGGCGTGACGCGCGATCCGGTCGATGCGCCGTGCCAGGATACCGCGGCCATCGCGTCCTGGAAGGTCGGGCACTCGTTCAGCAGCGTCTGGAAGGTGGAGTAAGATTTCGCCTGAAAGAGCATTCAGTTCAACGAACTAAAGTGGATGCTTCGAGGCCGTAAGGGGCGCAGCAGCGTCAGCAAACCATGCTGACCGTGGTCTACCGCCTCCGGATCCTTTTACGATTTCATAGGTCTACGCCCGACGGCATGGATCGACCCCTTCGCTCGGCTCGAGCCTCCGCCCGCCTGGATCGCTGATGCGTCCGCGGCGAACCCTCGTCGCGTGCGGCCATGGTAACCTCGACCCAAGAAACGCCGAACGTTGACGGTCATCACAGATCCACCATCCTGGACGGGCACTGAGTAACCAACATCAATGATTTCAAGGGCTCAGCCTAGACTACGAATCTAGGGGTCAGGAGTTCGAATCTCTTCGGGCGCACCAAAATCTGCACCATTCGAAATAAATCTGCGAACATGCGCATGGCGGCGGACAGGTCATTTCGCAACCAATTCCGGTTGCACTGACATTTTCGCGGTCAGACGATGTCCGATGGACCGTGTTCCGCGGCTCTACCGTTCTTACCACGCTGGGCTTAAACTCGCTCCGTCCATTTGGAGCCGTCCATGTCGGAGCTGGAGCGCCGCACGCACGCCGAAAATATCGTCGGAATGCCGCTTGCCTTATCGATCACCAACACTGGCCTGAAGCTCGGGTGCGGCACACGACTCGCACGCCTTCCGGAAGCCGGATCGGGCCTCGGAGCCTGGGCCGCTGTAGAGCGTGCGCTCTGCCTTATCGCGTGTACCGAAGCCCAACCCGAGGATCCGCTGATGCAACGGTACGAGTCGTATTTGATGCAGGCCGAATGGGGCAGCCGCGAGGAGTCGCCGACGGCCATCGCCGCGCGCTTTCTCAGCACGATCGATGCGCTGCGCACGCTTAACCCGTTGCTCGATGTGTGGTCCTGGGGCGACTATCACGAGATCGGCGAAACGGAAGGCCAAGGCGGCGTCTACCCACTGGATGGCATCCGGCCGCGGATGGCCGGGGCAGTTGCCCGCAACATGGGCAATGCCGGCGAAGCCGAGCCTGACCCCGACAATGGTTACAAGCTCATGGCACAAGCCGATCGCACGGCGCCCGGCAGCCTGATCAGCCTGAGCGGCAGCGCAGGCGCGCGTCCCGAGGGTCGGCCCGGCTTCAGCGTGACGCCGTTCACCAACCGCATGAACTTCGAACTCGGCCCCGAGCCCGACCCGTCGTTCCTGCGATACGCCTTCTGGCGCGAGGTTATGCTGCTGCTCGCCGAAACCTGGGAAACGACCTGGGTCGAGGCCTGGCCGGACGACATGAGGGACCACTGGGGCCCAAAGCACGCCTTCCGCGCCGTTTGGATGTGCTACGTGTCGCCCCACTTTGCGTCGCTGGTGACGCCGCCCCCCGGCATCATCGCCGAGCGGCGTCCTAACGGTGGCCTGTTCATGGCTGCGACCGACGCGATGTTTCGCACCGCCGAGCCGCGGCATCTTGCTGGCGCCCTTGCAATCGAAGCCGCGCTGCATCCGCTGAACCGCCTCGACTACCCGATCGACGAGGCGTACCTCTAAAGATCGAGCCCGGCGACAGACACGCGTTCGCGACGAACGAACGAAGCTAACGCGTGAACTTACCACGGAATTTCAAGCACATACGTGTTCGCAGTTTCATTCGAACTGGCGCACTAATTTGAACAATGATAGCGATGGATTACGCTGTTTCGGTTTTTTCTATGATACTTTGTATCCCGGTGACCACATGATGACCACCGTTCATTGCTGAGTGGATTGCCGTCGCGAATGAGCGAAGAAGCCGACGACGCTGAGCAAGATAGCGGGAAAGCCACAGCTCCAAAACTGCCGCCGGCATCACGTAGTGCGGTACAGGCCCGCATAGTCGACGGGCGCCCTCCTTTTCCTGACCTTTTCGATACGCTGCTGGCTGGAGTACCGAGGCCAGGTGACAATATCAGCATTCCGACAAGCGCGGGGGCGGCGGGTTACAAGGTCCAGTGGGTGAACTGGGACCCGCGCGCAGATGTCCAAGTCACCATAGGGTGTCTCCCAAATCAGACCGTAGACCCGCCCACTGCGATGAGCGCTGCGGATGTGAAGCAGCGGATTGAGGATCTTACAAAATCAAACTTACAAATCTTCGAAAAGGCAGAGGCTTATACAAAAGCAATCATTCTAGCGGGGTATGCCGGCCTTTTTGGACTATGGTCGTTCGCACAAACTAGCTTAACTCCACGAGAGATCGATATCGTTGCAGTGCTACTTGGCGTTTCACTTATTTCCTTTGTGACATGGGAAATATTTGTGATGAGACAGCGTGCAATTACACACGCGAAGTTCAACCAGATCGTTGACGCGACCCCGGAAAGCTTCTTTACGCGCCTATCAAAATTTGAAGAAGGGCAGCGGGTTAAGGATAGAAGTCTACAAAAGATATGGGTGGCAAGCTTTTATCTCTCTGTGCTTCCCGGATACGCCGCAGCCCTCCTCCTGATCTACAATGTCGGCGCACACCTTCTTTCTCTGCCGCATTGGCCATGAGCTGCCGTCGCTTCTACTGAAGAACTCTCGTTCAAGATCCGTCACGACGAACGTTCGCCGGAGCTCGACGTGGGGTGTGTAATGCAGCTTTGGATATCGTTCCTCGCCATCGGGATCGCTCTGTCGGACGCGTCCTTTCTTCTAGCGAACCAACTCGAGCGCTGCGTCGCTGATCGGGTGACAGCTCCGAAATGAAAGGCGCCGCCTTCCTTGCGAGCGAAGCGGCGTCAATTGTTAATGTCAAAGTCCCAACGCAGGTTGGCGAGAGAGGAGTGAACTCGCGCAACTCACTTCGCCAATAGATCGGTCAGGATCAAAATCGTATGACAATCTACATGACGTCCCGCAGTGGAGCCGCCGCCGATCGCAGGTGCTCCTGCTCCCCGTAGGCCTCTAATTCTGGGCTATGGTGCGGGTTACGTCCGGGCGATCGGGGTAAGGCGGGGGTGGCGTGTCGCCGTTCTGTCCGGCGTCCTCGGTATCGCGGCTTCGATACTCGCGTTCCAGGCCCCGCCACAGGTTCACCCTCCAAATTCCGAAGAATTGCAGCGCTGACGGTATGACGCGCGCCTCCGCGTCAGGTCCGGTGTTCGGTCACGATGAGCTTCAGCAGGTAGGCGCCGTAGCCGGACTTCCCGTATTTTTTCGCGCAGGCGGTGAGCTGGTCGGCGTCGATATAGCCGGCATTGTAGGCGATCTCTTCCGGGCAGGAGAGTTTGAGGCCCTGGCGGCGCTCGAGAATTTCGACAAACTGGCCGGCTTCGAGCAGGCTGTCGTGCGTGCCGGTGTCGAGCCAGGCGAAACCACGCCCCATGATCTCCACGTTGAGCGCGCCGCGCTCCATGTAGACGCGGTTGAGGTCGGTGATCTCCAGCTCGCCGCGGGCCGAGGGCTTGATCGAGGCGGCGATCTCGACGACGGCGTTGTCGTAGAAATACAGACCGGTGACGGCCAGGTTGGAGCGCGGAACCTTCGGCTTTTCCTCGATGGTCAAGGCGCGGCCGTCGGCGGCGATCTCGACGACGCCGTAACGCTCGGGATCGGCGACGACATAGCCGAACACCGTGGCGCCGCTCTCGCGCCGCGCTGCCGAGGCCAGCAGTTCCGGCAGGCCGTGGCCGTAAAAGATGTTGTCGCCCAGCACGAGCGCCACGCGATCGTCGCCGATGAAGTCGCGGCCGATGATGAAAGCCTCGGCCAGCCCGTTGGGGGCGTCCTGCACCGCATAGGTGAGGCGGATGCCCATCGCGCTGCCGTCACCGAGCAGCTGAACGAAGGCGGCCTGGTCGTGCGGCGTGGTGATGATGAGGATGTCGCGGATATCCGCCATCATCAGCGTGCTGAGCGGATAGTAGATCATCGGTTTGTCGTAGACCGGCAGCAGCTGCTTGGAGACGACGCAGGTCAGCGGAAACAGGCGGGTGCCGGTGCCCCCGGCGAGGATTATGCCCTTCATGATGGCTTTGCAGTCCTTTGGTCGGAGGGCTCTTCGAACAGGGTTTCGATCACCTGCCGCATGCGCAGCGGCCAGTATGCCGCGCGATAGGCAAAGGTCTTGGCGAACAGGCTGGAATCGAGTTCCGAATTGGCAGGCCGTTTGGCCGGCGTCGGAAAGTCGGCGGTCGTGATCGGCGCGACCGGCGGAGACTTGCCGGTGTGCCCGGCCTGGGCCTCGACGATCGCCTGGGCGAAGCCATGCCAGGTCGTCGCGCCCGTGCCCGCGAAATGATAGGTGCCGAAACCTTGTCCGCCAGACTCCGGCGCCTGCAGGAGCGCGTCGACCGCAAAGATCGCTTCCGCGATGTCGATGGTCGCCGTCGGGCAGCCGCGCTGGTCGGCAACGACGCGGAGCTGGTCGCGCTCCCTGGCCAGCCGGAGCATCGTCTTCAGAAAATTGTTGCCGTATTCGCCATAGACCCAAGCGGTGCGCAGGATGACGTGGCGCGGCACGGCGCGGACCAGCGCCTCGCCCTCGGCCTTGGTCCGGCCGTAGATGCCCAGCGGGGCGATCGGATCGTCTTCGCGATAGGCGCCGGTCTTGCTGCCGTCGAAGACGTAATCGGTGGATATGTGGAGGATCGGGATGCCGGCGCGATCCGCGGCCTGCGCCAGAACGCCGGCGCCGGTGGCGTTGATCGCCGCAGCCAGCTCCGGCTCCGTTTCCGCGCGATCGACGGCGGTGTAGGCGGCGCAGTTCACGATCAGCCGCGGCTTGGCGTCGGCGATCGCCCGGGCGACGGCGTCAGCGTCGGTGATGTCGACCGCGCTGCGCGCGAGGCCGACGGCGTTCGCGTCGCGGGCGGCGGCCAGTGCCATCACCTCACGGCCGAGCTGGCCGGCGGCGCCGAACACCAGCAACGGGCCGCTCAAGCAACCTGCTCCGCGCCCTGGCCGAGCCGTTCGCCGCGGTAACCGCCCGAGCGGATGCGCTGCCACCATTGCGGATTGTCGAGATACCAGCGCACCGTCTTGCGCAGGCCGGTGTCGAAGCTTTCGCGCGGCACCCAGCCGAGGTCGCGTTTGATCTTGGAGGCATCGATGGCGTAGCGCTGGTCGTGGCCAGGGCGGTCCGTCACGAAGGTGATGAGGTCCTTCGCGCTGTGGCCGGGCTTCGGGGCCATCTCGTCGACGAGGTCGCAGATCGCGTGGACGACGTCGAGATTGGAGCGCTCGTTCCAGCCGCCGACATTATAGCTCTCGCCGAGCACGCCTTGCGTGGCAATCGTCACCAGCGCGCGGGCGTGGTCCTCGACGTAAAGCCAGTCGCGGACGTTGGCGCCGTTGCCGTAGACCGGGATGGGCTTGCCCTCCAGCGCGTTCAAGATGACGAGCGGAATGAGCTTTTCCGGAAAATGGTAGGGCCCGTAGTTGTTGGAGCAGTTCGAGCTGACCGTCGGCATCTTGTAGGTGTGATGCCAGGCGCGGACGAGATGATCCGAGCCGGCCTTGGAGGCGGAGTAGGGCGAGTTCGGCTGGTAGGGGCTGGTCTCGAGGAAGAAGTCGCTTGCGCCCAGGGAGCCGAACACCTCGTCGGTCGAGACATGATGGAAGCGAAACCGCGCCTTAGCCGCCTCGTCCAGCGCCAGCCACTGGGCGCGGGCGGCTTCGAGCAGCACGAAGGTGCCGAGCACGTTGGTCTTGATGAAGGCGGCAGGCCCGTCGATCGAGCGATCGACGTGGCTCTCGGCGGCCAGATGCATGATGATGTCGGGCTTGACCGCCTCGAAGACCCGCAGAACAGCGGGCGCGTCCGTGATATCGACCTGCTCGAAGCGATAACGCGGGTTGTTGGAGACGGGGTCGAGGTTGTCGAGATTGCCGGCATAGGTCAGCGCATCGAGCACGCAGACCTCGTGCGCTGTGTCCTCGATGAGGTGGCGGACCACGGCCGACCCGATGAAGCCCGCGCCGCCGGTCACCAGAAAACGTAACGTCATAGGCGATCCTTAATCGAGATTGGGCCGTGGAGAGCGCGGGCCGATACGGTCTCTTCGTCTGCCATCCCAGCCCGCTCCGGCATTTCCGACCGGGGCGAACGGTGTCGCTGGCGACGGTCAAATCGAAATTGGCCCGCCGCATCGCCGCGTCGACAGCCCCCTGATAAGCGACGATTCCCCTCGCTTCAAGTCAGGGCCGGCCGTCATGGCCGACGTGCGAAAACCGAAAACGAGGATCCGAAGGGGCTTGAATGATCCTCGTGCGCCACCGTGATGGTGCTGAGGCCCAGCAGTGCCAACACCTTCAGAATGTCGTTGCGATCCATCCAGCGGTGGTCGTCGAAAGCCCCCCCGCAAAATTCGGCCGTCTCGTTGGCCTTGAGATAGCTGCGCCGGAACAGGCGGATGGACTGCCCCGCCAGGTCCTTGGTTTCGGCCGTCGCGTTCCAGTCGTTTCGTCGCTGGTCGCCCGGCGGCAAGGCATCGACATCGACGTAATGGGTCCAGAGGTAGACGGCGTCGGTCCGCGCGGCGATGGCCTCGAGCAGGCGCACCGGGTCGGGCATGTGGTAGAGGACTCCGCAGGCGAAGATGAAGTCGTAGCGCTTCGGGCTGTCCTCGAGCCATTTCACGGCGTCGCCGAGATGGAAGCTGGCATTCTGCAGCTTCGTGATCTCCTTGGTCACCAGACAGCGGAGGAAGGCTTTCTTGTTGGCTTCCACCGCATCGACGACGGCGCCCTTGGCGACGAGGCCGCAGGTATGGGAGGCTTCGAGGGGGCCGAGTTCGAGGACGGCGCGGCCGTCCAACGCGCCAAACTGCTCCGCCGCGAATTCGAGCCGGCCATCGTTGAAGAGATAGCGGTCGCCGGCCGTTAAGCCGAATTCCGGCGGAAAGGCGCCGACCCAACCATCGATCGCGTCGATCGCGTTCTGGGCGCTCGGCGTCCGGGCCTCGTAGGTTTCAAAGGGCGTCGTGCCTTTCCCTCGCTTGGCCATCATGTTCAACGTGGTGCTCCGTGCGGTGCGGCGAGGGGTGTCGGCAAATCTCTGCGCGAAAGCCGCCATTCAGGCAAGCGCTGCCGTCCAATTGTAGAGGCTGAGGCCTGGATGGAAAAACGGGTCGTCGCGGAGGTTCGCCCGCCGACGCCGTTTGAAATAGGCGCGCTGGCTTTCGTAAACGTCAAGCCGCCGGAACGTCGCGCCGCCGCGGCTCGCGGATTCCTCATGGAGCAGATGGACGCCGGGATCGACGATCGTGGCAAAGCCTCGCTCGGCGAGACTCAGGCAGAGATCGATGTCGCTGAGCTCGATCGGCAGGTTGAGGGCATCGAAGCCGCCGACCGCGAGGAATTTGCGCCGCGCCACCGCAAGGCAGGCACCGGTGACGGCCGAGACATCGTGGACAGCCTGATGACGGCTACTCCAACCCGGATCGTCCGGTTGGGCAAAGGCGCCAAAATGTCCCGCGCTGTCGCCCATCCCGAGCAGAACGCCGATGTGCTGTAGCCGACCGTCGGGATAGCTGAGCCTTGCGCCGACCGCACCAATATCGGGCTGCAAGGCCCAATACGTCAGCCGGTCGAGCCAATCGGGGCTCAGCGCTTCGGTATCATCGTTGAGGAATACGAGGATCTCGGCATCGGTCGAGGCGGCGCCCTCGTTGCACATCAGCGAGAAGTTGAAGGGACCGGGATGGCCGAGGACGCGGACGTCACCGCTTTGCCGGAATGTCTCGAACAGCCGCTTCGTATCGCGCTCGACGCTGCCGTTGTCGATGACGACGATATCCGGTTGCCGTGAGCCGGGATGAGCTCTGATGCTTTCGATCGTCCGGCTCAGGCGCGCCGGCTGGTCACGCGTCGGGATGATGATCGTCGCCGATGCGGCCGACCCTATGAGATGGGCCTCGACCGGGCCGGCGGCCGGGGCGTCTCTCGTCTGCAGCAAAACGCGGCGCAGCGGCATCGCCGTCGCGTTGGTGAGACGGGAAGCGAGCGCATCGGGGATCGCCGCGTCGACGATGAAGCGTTCGTTCTGCTCCGCCGTCAGCGTCAGCGGGGCCCGCAGGAAAACGGCGCGGCCAAGGAATGGCTGCCGCTGTTGCAGACGGCGGCTCCAGCCCGGCTTGAACACGGGGGCCAGGCCCTCGGGCGTTTCGGTTTCTTCGTCGCCATAGAAGACCTGGCGGTCGGGATAGCGGTGTGCGGCTTCGGCAAGGCAGGCGAGTGCGCCCGGCGTGAGCCGGTCGCCGGGCCGCAGCGACCCGACCAGGCCTGCTGTGGCTGGGACAGGGCCGGCCACTGTGGTCTGGCGGAGGCGCGCATCGTCCGGCAGCGGCAATGGCGTGCTGCTGATAATCGCCGCCGTCCAGCGCGAAAACACCTGTGCGTCGAGCGCATGCACCGTGGCCTCGAGCCCGACCGCGCTGCGTCGCGCGTCGATCCACAGATGGATCGGAGGCGCCGTGCTCCAATCGAAGCGTGGTGCGTCCAGGCCGCCGAGGTCGAGCGGCCTATGCCGTTTGCGGCGCCAGCGCGGATAGTCCGTCAGCCGGGTCGAGCCGATCGCCCAGGCCAGATTGATATCGGATTCCGGTCCCCAGCCGATCAGCCGGGTCAGGATCGCGCTGCGCGTCGAGCGCGGATTCTGGGTGAAGCCGAGGGCGAGGAGGCTGAGCCAGGATCGCCTGCGGATCGTCTCGATCTCGAAGCGAAAGGGGCCGGGACGGTTCGTCGGACTGACGTCGACGCGGATCGTGCGCGGCGGAATGCGTCCGATCCAAAGTCCCGCACCAGCCACAGGACCGGCCGCAATCCGCTCGGTGACGGTTCCGTCCGCGGTCTCGAAGCGGAAGACGGGGCGCACCGGTTCGTCCCAAAAGCTCGCACGGTAGGTGATTTCGACGAAGCGCCCGGCGTCGCGAAGCAGCCGGGGATCGTCGATCGTCAGCCAGGGATCGGCGGACAACGCCTCGTAGCCATTGTCCCGCGCTTCGACGTCGTGTCGCGGGACAAGCTTGAACGTGGATTGCGTCAAAGCCTCAGAGCCGATGGTCGAGCACCGAGGCCCAGATCGTCGCGCCGCAGGACCACGCCACCATCGCCGCCATGGCGATGAGCGCGAAGTCCGAGAAGCGGAGGGGGTAGGAATAATCCTGGGGCAACGAGGGCGGCACGAAGACGGCGAGATAGACGGACTGCCGCTCGGCGATCAAGCGGGCGCGGTCCATGCCGTCGCGGGCGAAACCGTACATCCGTTCGGCGAACTGCCGCTTGAGGTCCAGTTGTTCGAACTTGGAAATGGTCGAGGCCAGATTCGCCTTCGTCGTCTTGTCGCCCGCAAGCTGCTGCTGCAACGTCGCGATATGCTCGTCGATGCTTTCCAGGCGTGCTTTCGTCGCGGCGACGCCGGGGGCGTCGGGACCTGTCGTCCGCTGCGACACGAAGAGCTGGCTCTCGGTCTGGATCTTGTCGCCCATCAGCTGCAGCAGGAGCTTGCCGCTCTGCTCGGCGCTTTTGACCGGATCGATGATGCCCTGCGTGTTGCGGAAGACGGTGAGATCCGCGAGTGCGAAACGGACGTCGGCTTCGGCGCGCCGGATCTCATCCTCGGCGTGCTTGACCGCATCGGCGCGGACGTTGCTCGACAGATCGTTGACCAGCGTTTCGCTCGACTTCACGATCGCCTTGGCGAGAAGCAGCGCATCCTCGCGGCGAAAGGCGCGGGCCTCGACCGTGACGATGCCCGACGTGCTTTCGATGTAGACCGAGATCATCTTCTTCCAGTAGGCGGTGAGGTCTTCGGTCGAGGCATTGGTCGGGAGCTTGGCCCAGAAGTCCGCTTCGGGCCGCTGGAAGATGGCGCGGACGTCGACGGTGCGCGCAATGTCGTCGATGATGGCGCGGCTTTGGATGTAGTTCGCGACGATGTCGGCTTCCTGCCCGCCCAGCGAGCCGCCGGACGTCATGACGCTGGCGATCGACGTCTCGCCCTTGCCGCCGCTGTCGTCGGATCCGCCGGACGCCGTCTTCACGGCGAAGCGTGTTTCGGCCGCGTACTGGTCGGCGGCGACGAAGAAGAGGTAGAGGCCGGCCGTCAGGATCGGCAGGAGAACGACGAGGATCAGGCTGATGAGGACGATGTTCGGTTTTCGCCGCGGTTCCGGCTCGAGATCGAAGCTGCCGTCCGGTTGCACGAGGATCTCGGCCCGCGGGCGCGGCGGCTCGAGCCGCGCAACGCGCAGCAGAGGTGCCAGAGCCCGCGACGCGAGGGTGCGCCCGCGGGGCGGCTCGACTTCGAGCACCGGCATCTCGATCCGCTCTTCGGGATCTCGAACGTCGCTCATCGCAGAAACCGCCTACTCAAGTGCATGGTGCTCCCGTCAACGCGACGACGTCCTCGAAGCGACGAAATCGCTCCGTCAATTCGACGCTTCTATAGCAACCTCACGCTTTATAGTGAACGATCGATTACCCGCGACCATCAGCGCCCGGCCGACGTGAATGCCTTGGCGAGGAAGTGAAACAATTCCAAGTCTTTTTCGAGGAACGCTTCGATCGACGGGTTGCCGCGCAGGCGTGCGCCGAGGTCGGTGACCCTGGCATATTCGGGCACCTGGGGGATCGCGGCGTCGGGAACGCCGAGAAGTTCGGCGAGGCCGGTATTGAAGTCGGCACTCTCGGTCCGGCGGCCGATCAGCTCGAACGTGGACAGCACGTCCAAGGCCGCCGCGACGCTCGCATGGTTCGGCAGTTCGTCAGGGGTTGAGGCTGTCAACTGGCGCACGATGGGATTCGCCAAGGCCATCAGAACCTCGTCCGAGGCTTTTTTGAAGAAGCGCTTGCAAAAGGTCTCGTCGAAGTCCTCGCTTTCCGCGAGGCTCTCGATGACCGGCGCGAAGGTGATCGCATCGCGCGCGCCCAAAACCTCTTCGGCCCGCGTCCCGATGTTCTTCAGGAGGATGAGCCGCTCCGCCAGTTCGTCGTAGGGGTCGCGCATCATCGCGACCGTCTTGATCCCCTTGCTCAGGTAGAACTCGTAATTCTTGTAGAGCAGGCGGCCGCTGACGTAGGACGATGTGCCGTTGTTGAGGCAGAAGACCTGCGTCGACGTTTCCCGGCCGAATCGATCGATGCCTTTGTACCAGTACTGGAACCGGGATTTCAGGGCGTCGTCGATCCGCCACAGGGGCAGCAGGTGGGTCTCGAACCGGAATAAATTGATGTCCGGGAGGCGATCCGGCATGGCGCGTCGATACACGAGGATGTCGGTTTCGGCCTCCACGATCTCCAGATCGTTATGCCCGGCCAGGTTCGGAACGTGACTGTCGTCGATCGCGAAGCCGCACCGGCCCGTCGAATGCCGGCCGGCGTGGACGAGCGCATCGATGGTCACGTTGGCGCTCAGGGTTGCGAGTTCGACGCCCTCGCTTCGCACCCGTATGGACGGCACGGTGCCGCCGGAATCCGGCACCACATAGACGTTGATCGAGCTGCCGTGATCCTCCTGGAGGCTGAAAAGCATATCTACCCGGCGTCGTGGGAAGAGGAAGCGAGCAACCGGCTCCCGATCGATGGGTCGCGCGGCATGCTCAAGCCAGTTTGTTCCGGACCAAGCCGAGAATGCCGATCAGCGCGCCCCAGCACGCTAAGGCAGCCGCGATAAACAGACCGATATCCAAGGCGCGTCGCGGATACTTGGCCTCCTGCGCCGGCACCGGCCTGACGAAGGTATTGATATACATCAGCTTCGTTTCGGAGGCGAGGCGGGCGTGCTCGAGCAAAGTCAGCGACGCCGCATACATCTTCTCGGCGATCTGGTTTTCCAGCGTCATGTATTCGAGCTTCGACATCGATCCGGCCAGGTTCTTGGTGGCCTCGCCGTCGGCGCTTTGCGTCAGGTGCGACTGAAGGCGCGCGATCTCGTCGTTGGCGGCGCTTATCTTGGCTTGCAGGTTGCGGATCGTCGGGGAATTGGCGGTCACGTAGCGGCGCTGGGTATCGTAGTCCTGCTGCATCTTCGCCAGTTCGCCGCGCACCTGGGTGATCAGCCCGTTCAGAGCCTCCGCCGACTTGTCGGCGCTGAGCATGCCTTCCTCGTTGCGCGCCTTCTCGAGATTGGCCCGTGTCGTCGCAAGGTTGGCTTCGGCGCGTTGCCGCTCCTTCTCGCTCACGTCGATCGTGTCCTTGATCATCTGGTCGTTCATCTGGTTGACCAGGATCTCGCTCGCTTCCAGAGCCGCATCCGCGATGCGGGTGGCGTCGTCGGGCGAGAACGCCTTGACCGTGAAGACGACGATGCCGGCCGGCATCTGCACCGACATCTCGATCATCGACTTCCAGTAGCGCAGGAATTTCTCGATCTTGACGTTGTCCTTGAGGCGGCTGTGCGCGTCGATCGCCGGGTTGCTGTAGAGCGCGCGCAGGCCGACCGCTTTGTCCAGTTGCTCCACCATGGCGCGGCTCTGGATGTAGTTCATGATGATCTGGGTGTCCTGGATGATCAGGATCGACGGCACGCCGGTCAGCGATCCGATGCCGTCAAGCTTGGGCGGCATGCCGCCGCGCACCGTGAACCGTGCCTCCGAGGTGTACTGGTCGGACGCGACGAAGAGATAGTAGCAGGTGACGACAAAGCTCGGCACCGCGACGACGCCGACGAAACTCGCGATCCGGAGAATGCGGAAAAGCTTTTCGCCGCGGCGCGCCCGGAAGCCGCCGCTGGTGAAATTGCGACGATGTTTCGTCGAGAACCGGGCGCGACGCGCGGCCTCGCTGAGCGCTTTCGCGACCAGCTGGGCGCGTTCGCGCGGCGAGAAGACGGTGGGAACCGCCGTTCCAATCCGTTCGTCGCTCATCGGCGTGCAGCCATTGGGTTTGGTCCGATGCTCATCGATTCAGTCGATTATACATGTCGATCGCCTGATCGACGTCAGAAAACATCATCAGCTTGCCATCGACGAGAACGGCGCCGCGCGAACAAAACGTCTTGATCGTCCCCATCGAGTGGGAGATCACGATCAGATCCGAGGTCTTTCGGCGTTCGGCGAAGACCTGTTCGCAGCGGGCCTGGAAGCGCGCGTCGCCGACGGCTGTGATTTCGTCGATCAGATAGCAGTCGAACTCGATCGCCATGGACAGGCCGAAGGCGAGACGTGCCATCATGCCCGACGAGTAGGTCTTGATCGGGGCATCGAGATAATCGCCGAGTTCGGAAAAGTCCTCGACGAAATCGAGAACGCGTCGCACGTTCTGCCCATAGGCCCGGGCGGCGAAGGTCACGTTGTTGCGGCCGTTCATCAGCGGATGGAAGGCGCCGGCGAAACCGAGCGGCCATGACACCCTGACGTTGCGCTTGATCTTGCCCGAGTTCGGCAACTCCGTCCCCGACAAAAGACGCATCGTCGTCGACTTGCCGGCGCCGTTGACCCCCATGATTCCATAGGAGTGCCCGCTCTCGAACTTGGTCGTGATGTGATCCAGGATTATCTTCTTGTGGCCGTCGGTCTTGTAGAACTTGTAGACATTATCGAGCTCGATCATGGGGTACCGTTGCCTGGGCTTCACCGGGACCACGAGGGCGTGCGCCGTCGAACGAAACGCCTCTTATCACCTTCCCGGTCCTTTTTGTGGCGGAATCCTCGGAGGCGGCGATGCTGTCGCTCGGCCGTCTCGACAAGGCCAGGCGCTTCTGCGAGTCTGAGCCCTTCCCGAGCAGGCGAACCCCAGGGGCCTGCGATGAAGGCCCAAGCCTGTCTTGTTCATGCCTGTTTTGTCGATGCCCGCCTTGCCCCATGATGTCGAGTTTCTGCGCGTCGCGCTTCTTTATCTCGAAACGCGGCAGGTCTCGCCCCGCGCTACGGTGATCATCGACCTGCGGGACGAAGCCGCCGACCTGGACTGTGATGAGCGGGTCTTCGAGGACGGGCTGAACCTGCTGCTCGATCTCGACTATATCGAGGGGCCGGGCGCGGATGCGAACGGTCTCTGGCTGTTTCGCAAGCTCACGCGCAAAGGGATCGAATTCGTTCGGGCGACGCGCGATCCAGCGGATTGGGCTCGGATGAAGCATCAACGCGCGGTCGGCACCGTCCCGCTACGCTGACGGTCGAGCCTCGTACCAGGCAGTTGCGCCCGGTCTTAAGGCGTGCCGACGCAACTCTTGCCGCCGCCGCTCCGCTTTGCTATGTGAGCCTCCTAGCCTGCTTCTTCCTGCCGTCCTTGCGCCGGCCCGCGGCAACGCGGTGGTTTCGTCGATTTCGTGACGGACGCCGGTGGGATGAAGCGACCCAACAACACGAACCGCCGGTGCTGCCCTCAGGGGCATTTCAGGAGAATGAATGTCAGACGTTTCGACCTACACGCCATCGCGTGAGGATTTCGCCTCTTTGCTCGACGAGACCTATGGCGAGCACGAAGCCTTCGAAGGCTCGGTCATCAAGGGCATCGTCGTTGCCATTGAAAAAGATGTCGCCGTTATCGACATCGGTCTGAAGACGGAGGGCCGCGTCGCCCTCAAGGAATTCCAGGGTCCGGGCCGTGAAGGTCCGATCAGCGTCGGCGATGAGGTCGAGGTCTACCTCGAGCGCATCGAGAACGCGCTCGGCGAAGCCGTCATCTCGCGTGACAAGGCCCGCCGCGAAGAGAGCTGGGTCAAGCTCGAGAAGGCGTTCGAGCGCCAGGAAAAGGTCGAAGGCGTCATCTTCAATCAGGTCAAGGGCGGCTTCACGGTCGATCTCGACGGCGCCGTGGCGTTCCTGCCGCGCTCCCAGGTCGATATCCGTCCGATCCGCGACGTCACCCCGCTCATGCAGGTGCCGCAGCCCTTCCAGATCCTCAAGATGGATCGTCGTCGGGGCAACATCGTCGTGTCGCGTCGGACGGTTCTCGAAGAGTCCCGCGCCGAGCAGCGTCACGAGATCGTGGCCAACCTCGAAGAGGGTCAGGTCATCGACGGCACGGTCAAGAACATCACCGACTACGGTGCGTTCGTCGACCTCGGTGGCATCGACGGTCTGCTCCATGTGACCGATATCGCCTGGCGCCGCGTCAATCACCCGACCGAGGTGCTGACCATCGGCCAGACCGTCAAGGTCAAGATCATCAAGATCAACCATGACACCCACCGCATCTCGCTCGGCATGAAGCAGCTGCTCGACGATCCGTGGCAGGGCATCGAGGCCAAATACCCGATCAACAGCCGCTACCAGGGCCGCGTGACCAACATCACCGACTACGGCGCGTTCGTTGAGCTGGAAGCCGGCATCGAAGGTCTGATCCACGTCTCCGAGATGAGCTGGACCAAGAAGAACGTGCATCCCGGCAAGATCGTCGCGACGTCGCAGGAAGTCGACGTGCAGGTTCTCGAAGTCGATTCCGTCAAGCGTCGCATCTCGCTCGGCCTCAAGCAGACCCTCGCCAATCCGTGGGAAAGCTTCGCCGAGAAGTATCCGATCGGCTCGGAAGTCGAAGGCGAGGTCAAGAACAAGACCGAATTCGGTCTGTTCATCGGTCTCGACGGCGACGTCGACGGCATGGTCCATCTGTCGGATCTCGACTGGAACAAGCCAGGCGAGCAGGCGATCGAGGACTTCAAGAAGGGCGACATCGTCAAGGCCAAGGTGCTCGACGTCGATACCGAGAAGGAGCGCATCTCGCTCGGGATCAAGCAGCTCGGCGCCGACGCGTTCGCGCCGCAGCCGAGCGACGACGCTTCGAGCGGCGACGGCATGAAGAAGGGCGCTGTCGTGACCTGCGAAGTCATCGACGTGAAAGAAGGCGGCATCGACGTCAAGATCGCCGGCTCCGATCTCGTCGCCTTCATCAAGCGCAACGAACTGGCCCGCGACCGTGCGGATCAGCGTCCCGAGCGCTTCGCCATCGGCGAAAAGGTTGATGCCCGCATCACCCAGTTCGATCGCCGCGCGCGTAAAGTTTCCGTCTCCATCAAGGCGCTCGAATTCGCCGAAGAGAAGGAAGCCATCGCGCAGTACGGTTCGGCCGACTCGGGCGCTTCGCTCGGCGACATTCTCGGTGCGGCCCTCAAGGCCCGCGCCGCCGATGCTCCGGCCAAAGAAGACGACGAATAAGTAGACGCTGTCCTTCTCCCGCACGCGGGAGAAGGCGACTTCTCGTCCCACCCGCGCGGCTCACCCCGCGCGGGTTTTTTGTTCTTGGATTCGTTTTTGTTCTTGGATTCTAGGAGTGTCATGACGCGATCATCGCGCGAGCCGGTCGGCGTCGGCATCGATTTCGGCACGACCAACAGCGTCGTGGCGCTGGCCTTCGCCAATGGCGATGTCGAGAGCTTGAGCTGGCCGACTGCCGAGGGCCCGACCGCGACGTTTCGCACCGCGCTGACCGTCTGGCGTGAGGGCAGGGCGGTGATGCATGTCGCCGGCCCCGAGGCTATCGCCCGCGCCGCCAAGCCTGTCGGCGAGCAGCGCTTCATCCAGTCGCTGAAGACGCATCTCGCCAGCAGGCTGTTTTCCGAGACCCGCCTCTACGGCAAGCGGTTCACCATCGAGGACCTGGTGTCGACCTTCCTCGGGCATCTGCTCGAAGGGGCCGCGATCCCGACGGGCTGCGCGATCGCCGGCGGCCGCCCCGTGGTCTTCGCCGGGGGCACGGCGGACGAGGCGCTGGCCTGCGCCCGGCTGCAGACGGCCTATGCGCAGGTCGGCCTCACCTCCGTCGATCTCGCCTACGAGCCGCTCGGCGCGGCGTACTGGTACGCGCGGACCCTGACGAAGGACGAAACCGTGCTCGTCGCCGACTTCGGCGGCGGCACCAGCGATTTTTCCGTCCTCCGCTTTTCGCGCGACGGGGGTCGGCTGAAGGCCGACGCGCTGGCGCACAGCGGTGTCGGCATCGCCGGCGACACGTTCGACTATCGCATCATCGACCACGCCGTGGCGCCGCGCCTCGGCAAGGGCGCGACCTATCGCTCGTTCGAGAAGCGCTTGCCGATCCCGGCGTTCTACCACGCGGCCTTCTCGCAATGGCATCAGTTGTCCTGGCTGAAGAACGGCGACACGCTGAGCGGCTTGCGTAAGCTGGCGGCCACGAGCGACCGGGAAGCGGACCTCGAGGCGCTCGCGACGATCGTCGAGATGGACCTCGGCTTCGCCCTTTATCGTGCGATCGGCAGCCTCAAGGCGACCCTTTCGCGCGAAGAAACCGCGCTGCTGCATTTCGAAGGCGAGGGCGTCAAGATCGAGGCCGAGGTGACACGGGCCGACTTCGAAAGCTGGATCGCGCCGGATCTCAAGCGCATCGACGGCGCGGTCGACGAGGCGCTGCGAAGTGCCGGGCTGACGGCGGCGGGGATCGACGCGGTGTTCATCACCGGCGGTACATCCTATGTGCCGGCGGTGCGCCGCCTGTTCGACCAGCGCTTCCCCGCGGACAAGATCCACCAGGGCGACGCGTTCCAGTCGGTCGCCTCGGGCTTGGCGTTGTTGGCGGCGGATCGGGTGGGAGCGGAAGCCAGCTGAAGGGGGTAGTCGGAGTATACACCGGCGTATATACCGGAGCGATGGACCGCGTCTTCTCATGCGACCCTTCGAAACGACGGATCCTGCTCGGGGAGCGTCATTTCGATCTTTGGGACATGGCCGCAGTGTTCGACGATGAGAACCGCGTGGAGTTTGTCGACGGGCGTTTCGACTATGATAAAGAGCGGCGCGTTACGATCGGCAAGGCGCTCGGCGCGGTCTTTACGGTCGTTTACACGATAAGAGACCCCGTCACCTGGCTCATCACGGCGTGGCCGGCGAACCGAAAAGAGCGCGAGCGTTATGCAAGCCGATAGATCTTTCACGCGATTGGCGGATGGCACGCTGCTGGTACGACAGGATGATGGATCCTATCTGCCGGTCAAATCGGAGACCGACGAAGCCGCGCTCGCCCGTCTCACGGATGTAGAGATCGAGACTATGGCCGCGACCGATCCCGATCATCCGGCGCTGGACGACGCCTTTTGGGCCGGCATCGATGCGCGGCCGGCGACGAAGGAAGCGATTTCGATAAAGCTCGACGAGGACATCCTGTCCTACTTCCGGCTCCAGGGCCGAGGCTATCAGACACGCATCAACGCGGTGCTCCGCCGCTACGTCGATTCCCGTCGCAAGGCCGGTTAGGTCCATCCCATGACGACCGCATGTCCCAGTGCCACATCCGAAGAAGGCACCGCGCCACCCACGGCCACCGCCACCGGCATCGCCCTCTGCGGCGCCCTAGCGCTGGCCAGTGCGATGGGGATCGGCCGGTTTGCCTTCACGCCGCTGATGCCGCTGATGTTGCACGAGGGCACGATCGACCTCGCGTTCGCCAGCGGCCTCGCGAGCGCGAACTATTTTGGCTATCTCGTCGGCGCGCTGCTTTGCATGATGGCGCCGCGCCTCTGGCCAAGCGCCGCGATCGTCAAGGTCGGGCTGGTGGCGACCGCGGTGCTCACGGCCGGGATGGCGTTGCCGTCACCGGCGGCATGGGTGTTTCTGCGCTTCGCATCTGGCGTGGCGAGCGCCGTCGTCATGGTCTTCGTCTCGGAGTGGTGCCTGGCGCGCCTCGCCCAACGCGGCAAGCCGTCGCTGGGCGCGGTGATCTACACCGGTCCCGGCATCGGCATCGCGGTGTCCGGCTTCGCCGCGACCGGGATGCTGGCGCTGCATTGGTCGGCAGCCACGAACTGGCTGATGTTCGGCGCGCTGGCCGTGCTTCTTGGTCTCGTGGTCTGGCCGATCCTCAGCGACCCGGCGCCGATCGTGGGTCCGGCCGCCGGGGCCGTCGGGGTCAAGCCGGCCAAGACCGGTCCCCTGGTCGAGATGCTGATCTTCGCCCTGGCCTACGGGCTGGCGGGGTTCGGCTACATCGTCACGGCGACCTTCCTGCCGGTGATCGCGCGTCAGGCGCTGCCAGGCTCGGCGTGGCTCGACCTGTTCTGGCCGATTCTTGGCCTTGCCACCGTGGCCGGTTGCCTCCTGGCGATGCGCGTCCCGAAGCGGATCGATCCGCGTCTCATGCTGGTCGGCTGCTACCTGATGCAGGCGACCGGCGTCGTCCTCGCCCTGTTCATTCCCACAGTCGTCGGCTTCGTCGTCGGCAGCCTGCTGACGGGGCTGCCGTTCACCGCGATCAGTTTCTTCTCGATGCAGGAGGTGCGTCGCCTGCGCCCGCATCGTGCGGCGCGCTACATCGGCTTGCTGACGGCGCTCTACGGCATCGGTCAGATCGCGGGGCCGCCTTTCGTCACGCTCGTCCTCGCGCAATCGCGGGATCAGGCGCATGGGTTCGCGACGGCGCTTGGTGTCGCATCCGGCGCCCTGATCCTGGGTGCGGCCCTGTACGGCTTCATGCGCGCGCGCTGGTCCGCCAGAGCGTAACCGCGCGCATCTTGCGTCGTTTCACCGGTCGACCTAGGGTCCCGGCTCTCCTCGGGACCGTCAAAAATGTCTTTGTCTTCAGATCAGCTCGTCGATCGCCGCCGCCTGCAGCGCCGGGTGTCGTTCTGGCGCGTCGCCGCGTTTCTCGCGCTGGCCGTCGCCGTCGTGGTGGTGGGATGGCGGCTGTCGGGACGTGGCGGTCCAGGCACCCTGGTTCCGCATATCGCGCGGCTCTCGATAGATGGCGTTATTACCGGCGATCGCGAGACCATCAAGCTGATTCACGACATCGAAGTGTCCAACGCGTCGGCGATGATCGTGTCGATCGAGAGCCCCGGCGGCACCACGACTGGTGCGGAACGGCTTTATGATGCGATCCGCCGTGTCGCGGCGAAGAAGCCGACGGTCGCGGTCGTGCGCGGGCTCGCCGCATCGGGCGGCTATATCGCAGCCATCGGCGCCGACCACATCGTGGCGCAGGGCAACTCGCTGGTCGGCTCGATCGGCGTGCTGTTTCAGTTTCCCAACGTCTCCGTCGCCCTCGACAAGATCGGCGTGAAAGTCGAGACGATCAAATCCTCGCCCCTCAAGGCCTCGCCCAACGGGTTCGAGCCGACGACGCCGGCCGCGCAGGCCGCCATGGCCGCCCTGGTGACGGACAGCTACGACTGGTTCAAGGCGCTGGTGAAGGCGCGCCGCGCCATGAGCGATCAGGATCTCGCAGTTGTCTCGGACGGCCGCGTCTTTACCGGGCGCCAGGGCGTCGGCCTGCATCTCGTCGACGGGCTCGGTGAGGAGCGCGAAGCCATCGCCTACCTCGAAAGCCGCGGGGTCACCAAGGGTCTGCCGGTGCGCGACTGGAAGAAAACCGCCGGGCTCGGGGGCCTGACCCTGTTCAGCATGGCGTCGGGCGCCGCCAGTGCGATGGGGTTGACGGGCTTGGCCGGGGTGATCGACCAAGGCAGCAAAGCCGCCGAAATCCACGCCTTGGACGGGTTGCTGGCCGTTTGGCAGATCCAGGACGACTGATCGCGCCCACACGGTTCATTTTATTCGCGCTTCGGGACGTTTTTGTGCGATTTTCCCATTTTATCGGAAAACCATTGTGGTCTCTGACGCGTTGTTGATTTTTAGGCGGTTGCGTCGCTGGCCTGAAGGTAGGACCTATTCGAATGATTAAGTCAGAGTTGATCCAAAAGATCGCCGACCGGAACCCCCATCTCTATCTCCGCGACGTCGAGAAGATCGTGAATGCGATCCTCGACGAGATCACGAAGGCGCTGGCGCGCGGCGATCGGGTGGAGCTTCGCGGCTTCGGTGCGTTTTCGGTGAAGCGTCGCGACGCCCGCCTCGGGCGCAACCCGCGTACCGGAGTCCACGTCGAGGTCGACGAGAAATCCGTCCCCTTCTTCAAGACCGGCAAGGAAATGCGCGAGCGGTTGAACGAAGGCTATCTCAGCTGATACGCTCCGTCGGCGCAGGATATCCTGGATCGAGGGGGAGGCCGGAATGGTCAGATTTCTGAAGCTGCTCATTCTGGTGCCGGTCGCCGTCATCATCCTCGCCTTCGCGATCGCCAATCGCACCATCGTGTCGATCTCGTTCGATCCGTTTTCCAGCGCCGACGCTTCCGGTGCCGCGATCATGGCGCCGATGTTTGTAATCCTGTTCCTGACGTTGATCGTCGGCGTGTTCATCGGCGGCGTCGCCACGTGGTTCACCGAGGGCAGCAGCCGCCGGAAGGCGAGAGTCGCCCGCGACGAGGCGGAGCGCTGGGAGGACGAAGCCCGCCGTTTGCGCGATCAGGGCCCGGTGGGCGCGCCCAATAGGGTCATGATCCGCTAGGCCATCCTCTTCCGATTGGACGCGGGATGGCCATATCAGCCTGACACTTCCTCGCTCCGGCTGGAGCGGCTTCCGTCTGTAGGTTCGCGTGGTCACCGTCAAAATCTGCGGCCTTTCCAGCGCCGCCAGCCTCGGAGCGGCGTTGGACGCCGGCGCGGACATGGTCGGCTTCGTCTTCTTCGACGCCAGCCCGCGACATGTCGGCCTCGATCAGGCGCGCGCGCTTGGCGCCCAGGTCGCGGGCCGTGCCCAAAAAGTCGCCCTGACGGTCGACGCGGATGATGCGGCCCTGGCCGCAGTCGTCGAGGCTGTCGCGCCGGACATGCTGCAACTCCATGGGCACGAGACCCCGCAGCGGGTCGCCTATGTCCGAACGCGCTTCGGCCTGCCGGTGATGCGGGCGCTCGGCCTGGCAACACCGCGCGATATCGACCAGATCGCCGCGTTCGACGGCGTGGCCGAC
>NZ_LMUU01000263.1 GCF_009765775.1 Beijerinckia sp. L45 | reverse complement strand
CCGTCATGATCTCCATGACCCCTGAAGATCTGGAGAATTCCCGTCTGCAACAGAGTGGCGTTGACCCTCATCCTGACGATGGGGAGTTTGATCCTGCCGCAAGGCTAAAAGCTGGCGTGAATGCACACACATGGACGCACTGCGAAATTCATCCAAGTATGATTCTCGGCATATGCGCCAGTATAATTCCTTTCCCAGATCATAATCAAGTAAGTCCATCTGAGGTACACCAAGAATTCTGTTCTGACACTGTTGTAGTCGCCGCGTAACACTTACCAATCCGCCATGGGCAAACAAGCTATGGG
>NZ_LMUU01000231.1 GCF_009765775.1 Beijerinckia sp. L45 | reverse complement strand
CTAGCAACTCACACTTAATGACAGATTCTATCCAAGTAAACATCCATGTTTTGAACCCGTCATCCAACTGCATGTAATCTTGCAATTTCTGAGATAAAAGATTCTCTCTCAGCCACACAAGCATGTGACAATGTAAAGTTCCACTTCCTTGTGCTTCCATGGTGCTATAGTAAGCCTTACACTGACTAAACAAATCTGGCATAG
>NZ_LMUU01000031.1 GCF_009765775.1 Beijerinckia sp. L45 | reverse complement strand
GACGACGCCGTTCAAGCCGTCGTGGATCCGCACGCCGGGCCGGCTACAGAACACCTACGCCAACGAGAGCTTTATGGACGAGCTGGCGGTGGCCGCCGGCGTCGATCCGTTCGACTATCATCGGCGCGTATTGAAGGATCCGCGCGGTCTGGAGCTGTTGGATCGGCTGCAAAAGCTCGCGGCATGGAAACCCGGCGCGGCCAAGCGCGAGCCGACCGGCACCGCGGTGTTCGGGCGCGGCATGTCCTACGTGAAATACGAACTGGTGCGCACTTATGTCGGCGGCGTCGCCGACGTCGAGGTGGACAAGGCGACCGGGGCCGTGCGCGTCGTGCGCTTCTTCGTCGTCCAGGATTGCGGGCAGATCATCAATCCTGACGGCATCAGCAACCAGCTCGAAGGCAACGTCATCCAGACGGTCAGCCGCACGCTCAAGGAGCAGATAACCTTCGACCGCTCGCACGTGACGAGCCTCGACTGGTCGAGCTATCCGATCTTGACCTTTCCGGAGGTGCCGGAGGTGGTCATGGACCTGATCGATCGGCCGCACGAAGTGCCGTGGGGCGGTGGTGAGCCCTCCGCCTCGATCGTCCCCGCGGCGATCGCCAACGCGGTGTTCGATGCGGCCGGCGCGCGCATGCGCTCCGTGCCGTTCCTGCCGGAGAAGGTCAAAGCCGCAATGCAGCGGACCTGACCCTTCAGGGCGCGCGCAAAAAATCGAGCACCGGCTTCAGCGACAGAGCCGGCGCCTCTTCCTGTGGGACGTGGCCGAGGCCGGGCAGCGCGGCGAGCCTGGCATCGGGCATTGTCCGCAGATAGTCGGCGGCGTTGGCGACGGGGATCATGCCGTCCTTCTCGCCCCACAGCAGCAGGGTCGGCGCCCTTACGCCGCGCAGCAGGGGCTCCGGGGGCACCATCGTCACTTGCTCCATGCGCGCGATCATCGCCGGCCGCACGCCCGGCGCCAGCATGAAATCGCGATAGCGCGCGACGAGGGCCTCGTCCATCCGCGTGGGGTCGCCGAAGGCCGGGCTCATGCTGGCCCGCACCATGAAGGCCGGCAGCGTATAGGGCAGCGCCCGGACCATCAGCGGCACCTCGGGCTTTTTGCCGTAGTCGAAGCCGGGGCTGGCAAAGCCGTCGGGCGAAACCAGCACCAGCCTGTCGACCCGCGCCGGGTTTTTGGCAGCGAACATCCAGGCCAGCTTGCCGCCGATGGAATTGCCGATCAGGCTCGCGCGGTCGATGCCGAGGGCATCCATCACCGCCGCCAGAATCTGAAGGCTGCGAGCGTCGCTGTAATCGCCGGTGGGATCGGGGCCGGTCAGTCCGAAGCCGGGCCAGTCGAAACGGATCACCCGAAAATCGGCGGCTAACGATTTGACCCAGGCGTCCCAGGTTTCGAGGCTGGAGCCGAAGCCGTGCAGCAGGATCAGCGCGGGGGCGCGTTTGGGACCGCTGTCCGCCAGGCGCATGCGCATCCCGGCGATATCGCGATAGCCGGTGGGCGCGATATGGTATGCCGCCTCGAGCGCCGCTCGCGGCTTGTCGGGCGTGTAGAGCCATAGGCCGGCTGCCGCCACGATGACGAGGGCGCAGAGCACGAGCAGGACTGCGAGCTTCATCTCAATGTCCCCGAAGCGGATGCCATACGGAAGCCGTGTTGCGCGGTCTCCGCAAGCCGGAAAGCGCGATCCGGCCGGACGACCCAGCGTCTCGGGATTGCAGCGCCTCAGAATTTCCGTGTTTTTGTCAGTCGCGCGAGAGCCATCGCCTCGGCCTCGACCACAGGCGCCGTCGCGACCTCGACGATGTCGTCCGGCATCAAAATGCGGCGTTCCGCGGCGAAAGCGATCGGCTCCAGGCGGCAACGGCAGATCGCCTTCTGTGCGCCATCGACCAGATAATATTCGCCAAGCGCCTCGACCTCGTTGGGGCGCGCCTTGCACAGCCGCTCCTGGGTCTTGACCAAGTGGCGGTTGATCCGGGTGATCAGCGATTTGAGTTTGACAGTATGCCCCACGACCATGCTCCGGCGTGGCTTCGATCACGCCTGAAGCGGGAAGCCCTGGCAATGCGGTTTAATCGCGCGGCGCGGGCCGCACGGCTCAGTTTCGGCGGAAGGTCACCACGAGCACGTCGCGGTGCGCCGTCTGCGCGGGGTCCAGCGGCTCGACGGCGGTGACGCCGTGGAATACCCGCGCGTCGTTTACGATGGCGGAGTCGAGCGGCTCGGTCAGTGTGAAGGACCCCAAGGGCTTACGGTCGAGATCGCTGATCGTCGTCACGCCGCTGGCGATGTTGTCGCGCGCCAGGAGCATCACAAGAACCCAGTCGACGCCGTCGCGATGCGCACCTTCCGGCGTCGGCTGGCCCGCGCCGTCGGTGCTCGCTTCAATACGAAACTGATGCACCTCGACGAACCACGAGTCCGGCTGATCAGCGACCGGGGTGAGCGCGTCGAACAGGTCATAGCAGGTCGCAAGCACCGCCTGCATCGCCGGATGCGCCGCGACATCGTCACGCACCGGCTCGAACCAGCGCTCGATGCCGCCGTTCAGCGGGTTGAAGTCGGTGCCCTGGTAGTGCGGCTGGTGCGGGCGGCGGGTGACCGCCTCGGCCGACACATCGAAGGTCGCGTGACGGCGGCGACGATAGCGCCCGCCATCGGCCATGTGACGGTCTTCGCCGAGATCGTCCCAGCTGACCGCGAAGCCGATGAGCCCATCCTCGCCGATCGCCAGAAGCGCGGCCATCTCTTTGGCATGGACGAAGGCGAAGCCACTGGTGTCGACCGCCGCGCGCACGTCTTCGAACAAGCTGGTTGCCTTAGTCAAAACCGATCGCCTTCCGCAGTGCCGCATTGAGCCGATCCTGCCAGCCCGGCCCCTGCTCCTGAAAATGCTCCAGCACGTCCTGGTCGATCCGCAGCGAGACGAGTTCTTTGGCGCCGGGGATCGCGCGCGGCAACACGACGGGCGGCGCCACCTTGGGGGCCGGCTTGAACACGGCTTCCGCGGCATCCACCGCGCTGACCGGGCGGCGAGGTCTATCCACCATGACTTGGTCTCTTTCGATCGAACTGCAGCCTCTTGCGCGGCTTTTGAACGGCTTCGGCCCTGCTCTACGCCATGGGCGGGCAAAGCTCAATCAAACGGGCATGCCATGCCCTAAAAACCACATCGTACGCAATTCGTTGGATTTTCGCCTGCGCGGCGCGTGTCACCCTATCGCCGCTGCACGATCCCGTTCAACCGTAGACCGAAGGCTTGGGAGGGCACGATGATCGGACGACGCCTTGGGATCGCGACCGTCGGCTGCTTGATGCTGTCGGCCCATGCTCATGCGCAGGGCGCCGCCGATGCGCCTGCACCCAAGCGATCCCAAAGCAGCACCGTCTACCAGTTGCTCGGCGCCGGGTTGGCGCTGCGCTACGAGGCCGCCGCCTGCGGCGTGGTCGCGACGCCGGCCCAGACCGCAGCCATCGCGCAAAAGCTCGAAGCGTTGATCAAGAAATCCAAGTCGTCGGCGGCCGAAGTCGCCGCCTACAAGGCCCGGACCCAGGCCAAGATCGACCCGCTGATCGCCGCCAACGCCAACTTCTGCACGACCATCGCGCAGAGCTTTTCGAGCTACGTCGACTCCTTCGTCACCGAACGCCCGACGGCCGAATGGGAGGACGCGGCGCAGGTCGCATCCGGCGGGTCGAGCGCGCTGGTCGGTGGCTGGACCGTCGACACCCGCGACTGCACCATCACCTATGCCTATGGCGACGAAGGCCACCCGACCGGCATCTTTCTCGGCAAGGTCCAGGGCGCGATTGCTGTAACCTTGCAGCACGACGGTTGGGCCTGGAATGAAAACTCCGTGGTGCTCGTGACGACGCACCTCGATCAGACCGCGATCAAGCCGCTCGTCGCCTGGCACGCCGCGAAAACGGGCCCCTATCTCGCGGCGGTCTTCCCGGCGGCGTCGCTGCCCGACTTCGCCCGCGCCGGCGCGATCGCGCTGGCCTTCGACGGCAAGGAGGCGGCCCCGGCAACATTCCTGATCCCCGGCATCGCGGATGCGCTGGTAGCGCTCGATGGCTGCGGCGGCCCATAAAAAATGTCCATGTGTCCTTGACGCACGTCCGGACGAAGGGCCCGTCATTTTCAAGATCGGTCCGCGGCGGCTCGTCCCGGCCTCAAAAGCTAAGGCGTAGGAACGATCGACGCGTGGCTTCGAGCGGATTCCAGCGCCGCCTCGAGACACGCCATGACTTCGATTGCCTCGGTCGGCGGAACCGGGCTCGGTGCGCCTCTCAGCAAGGTGTCCGCTATCCCGACGTAGAAGAGGCGCTGGTCCCCGTTCGACGCCGCAAAAGCTCGTCGATTGCCTTCACCATCGTAGACGATCAGCGGATCCGGATCTTCGCCCCATCCGGCGGCGGCTGGCTTCATGCCGGCAAGCAATTGTTGCTCCTGGATGTCGGCTTTGGGCTTTACAATCGTGCCTGCATCACCGTGGACGACGAAGCGTGACGTCCCCCCGGCAGTCAGAATGCTGGCCTGGAGTACGGCCCTAAGGGCCGGATAGTCGAATACGACATGAAACCAGTCGTCCGTCAGGGCCCCGGTGCGAAGCGTCGCCATATCGGCATCGATCCGGTCGGGAAGGCCGAAGAGCTGTAGGGCCTGATCGATCAGGTGCGGGCCCAGGTCAAACAGCAGACCACCGCCGCAACCACCGCGTTCGCGCCACCGGTCCCTGACCTGCGGGCGGAAGCGATCGATGCGGGACTCGAAGACCTTGACCGTTCCGACGACGCCATCCGCGATGGCGTCCTTGACGCTTAGGTAGTCACTGTCCCAACGGCGGTTGTGGAACACCGAAAGCAAGCGATCGCATCTGACAGCGGTGGCGATGAGGCTCCGGGCCTCGCCAAGATCCAGAGCGAACGGCTTGTCGATGACGACATGCTTGCCAGCCATCAACGCAGCTTGGGCGAGCGGCGCATGCGTGTCATTGGGTGTTGCAATGACGACGAGGTCGATGTCCGTCGACGATGCGATCGCCATCGGATCAACCGCGACGGCCATGCCCGGCAGATCGGCGCGCACCTTTCCGGCGTCGCTTGATCCGACAAGGCAAAGCCTGAGGCCGGGCACGGACTGGATGAGCGGGGCATGGAACGTCCGACCTGAGAAGCCGTATCCAATCAGGCCGACACGGACGGGGTCTCGGACGCGTGCGAGCATAGGGATTCCTTCCGGTAGTCCAGCGATTGAAGCGACTCAAGGATCGGCGGTCGGAGGCCGGCGACATTAGGCTTCCAGTGATCCCTTCGATATAAGGCGTATTGCCGGACGCGGCCGCACGGACGGAAGCTCAGCTTGCCCGAGGTGCCGGCAACGCGTCTCCCGAAACCATGCGGCGTCGCGACGTGGAATACCGTGCTGCCTAGCTCAGCGATGCGCGTGAGCGAGCGACGGCAAGGGCATTCTCGACCTCCTGGACCGCCTGCGGGACTCGGCCACGATACTGCGTCGGAGCCCCGTCGCGGACCACAGTGACGCGTTCGAGCGCCGTCCGTTTCCCGCCATCGACGATCGGCAGGTTCACCGAGGGCTCGATCGAGATCCCCTCGTTCCTCGGATCGAGACGGTGGGCACCGGTATTCCGTGTGCCGCGGGAAAAGCTTCAAACTCGTCCGGACCCACCATAGGCTCTCGGCGACTTCTCGAGCCACCCACCACCCGACCAGAAATAGGCAAGTAATTGATTCAAGAGATCTAAGGGCGTGCACGTCATCATTGGCAGGCGTCGTCGCGTTACATCGGCACAATGATAAGCGACTGCAAAATCATCGACTTGGGACGGGCATCTACAGGCGGCTGCTCCAATCCAAAGGCATTACCCATTTTGGTGCCGGCTGTAAGGTGCGGAAAGGCGCACTCGACCAATCAATCAGCTTTATCCCGAGAGAAACACCTCTTGGGCACCAAAAGGCGACTCGACACCATGGTTTATGCCTATTAACCCTGCGGTCAGGGCCTTTACGTCGCCCGCGGGCTTTCCTGGTGGCCGTTCGCTTGCTTGGAAGAACGCGCGCGTGTCGGATTTCGGCCAAAGCGTTGATTTTTGAGACAACTCGCATTGCCTGTTGAGAGGGCGTTTTGTATTTCGATCCACCTGTGCTCCATCGTGGGGCATTGCGGCCTGCAGCGACCACCTTTGGCGCGTTAAGGCGGGGCAAAACAAGACTTAGTCCCGCGCGCGTGCGTGCGCGGTTTGCCGTGACCGCAGCACTCGTCGATCTCGCGGCGATCACCCTCAGCGCGGGCCTCGTCGGCTACGCCTACCACGAACTGCTTTATCAGACGGCGGGCATGACGCTGTTCTTCGCCGGGACGGGCTTCTGTCTCGGGATCATATTCGTCATCACAGCGATCTTGCGCGAAGACTACGATATCAGGCGCTATCGCACCTTCTCCGGTCATGCACGGCGCGCCTTCCTGATCTGGAACGTGACGTTCGTGACCGCGCTCGTTCTCGTGTTCACGACAAAGACGACCGACCTGTTTTCTCGTGCGACGATGACGCTCTTATATGGCACAGGCTTCGGGACGATTCTCGCCTTCCGCAGCTTCGTCGTTGTCGGCCTCAAGCGAAACGATCGGCTGGATACCGCAACGGCTCAGCGCATCTTCCTCGTCGGCGGGGAAGACGAGATCACGCGCTTCACGACACAAAACGATCCTTGGACGGCAGGCGTCCTGGTCGGCGCCTCAGTACTGCGTGGGCCGACGACCATGGCTGACGACCTCGCCTTAGCCGCGGCATCTGCACGGATGCTGCGCCCGGACGATGTCTTCATTCTCCTGCCGTGGTCGCAAGAAGAGGCGATCGATGGATGCGTCGAAGCGTTCAAACGCGTTCCGGCGGCCGTCCATCTCGGGCTCGAACGGGCCTTGTCGCGTTTTGGCGACGTTCGCTTCAGTCGGATTGGATCCTTCGCGGGCCTGAACCTCGTACGCCAACCGTTGACGCGAGCGGAAGTCGCGATCAAGCGGCTTTTCGACGTGTTGGGGGCGCTGGCCCTGCTGGCTGCCCTATCGCCATTGTTCGCTCTCGTCGCCTTGGCCATCAAGCTCGAAAGCAAGGGGCCGGTCCTGTTTTTTCAACGCCGCTATGGATTCAATCAGGAGCCTTTCCGCATCGTCAAGTTTCGCTCCATGAGCACGCTGGAAGACGGTCGCGACGTCCGTCAGGCCGAACGCGGCGATCGGCGCATCACGCGCGTGGGACGCTTCATGCGTCGGTACAATATCGACGAACTTCCCCAACTGGTAAACGTGCTTCACGGCGAGATGTCGCTTGTCGGGCCTCGCCCTCATGCGCTCGCGCATGATCAGCAGTTCGAGACCACGATCGCCAACTATGCCAGGCGCCACAATATGAAACCCGGCATCACAGGGTGGGCGCAAGTCAACGGCTTGCGCGGCCCTATCCTCACCGCGAGCATGATCCAGAAGCGTATCGAACATGACCTTTACTACGTCGACAATTGGTCAATGAGTCTCGATCTGAGGATCATCGTTCAAACGGCATTCTCGCCGAAGGCTTTTGAAAACGCTCTATGATCTGAGGACTAAAACGGCGTGGTCAGAATCACGCGGGGTCATCAAGGGTTCAACGAAAGTCTTCCGTCGAGAGCTGGGTCCAGGTTTCGCCGAGCAGGCCGCCGATCACGCTGTCGTTGCCGGCCAGCGCGGCGGCGATCTCGGGATCCCGTGAAAAACTCGTCGCCGCAGCGACGTGATGATAGAAGATGCCGCGTTGTCGCATCAGGCCGCCCAGCACATGGGGATTGGCCGATCCGCGGACTGCGACGGCGCCGATCGCATCGGCCCTTTTCATCACGGCGCCAAGCACCGAAAGCTCATGGTTGCGGATCGACAGGATCTGGAGCGCATGGGCTGCCGCGCCGGCCCTGGCGTAGAGAAGGTACAGCCCCAACGTCTTCCCCTGGGGGTCCACGACTTTCCGGACATTCAAGGGCCCGTTGCGAGTCTTGCGGGAGGCTTGCTCGAGAAGCCAAAGCAGTTCCGTCCGCTCGCTCCAGTCGGGATGAAAGCGGAACCGCTCGACCAGGGCCAGCGCCGCGTCGGCAAACTCGAGGTGCGAGATCGCGACATCCGTGACCGCGCCTCGCTCTGGAGCCGGCAGAGACGCGAACGCCAGACGCCGCGCGCCACGATCGAGAAACCGCGCGATCGGTGCAAGGGCCCGCACGAGACCTGGTATGCGTCGCCCGACGAGAAACGTGCTGGTCTCGACCGGACGCAGGATTTTGACCCATTCGAGGCTGTGCAGCGGCAGGACCGCGTATTTGAGCGCACGGGTTATTCCGAGAGAGATCTGGTTTGCCGTATCCGTAAAGACGAGGTCGAAATCCTCGGTGGTCGTGGCCCGGGCAAGTCGGACCGCAGCTTTGGCCCGGTTGGAGTCGCGAGCCATGAAATTGCCGAGAATGCCGACGCGCAACGGCCTGTCACCGAGCCTGGCGGACAGCGTGACGATCCCCATGAACGCGTCGATGGTCCCGTCGGCACCGACGTCGACCAGCGACGCCGGTTGCAGGCGATCGCCCGGGGAGGTGAGATAGGTTCGTTCGAGCGCGAGCGCGACAGCATCACGGCGGATGACCGATCCGCTGCGGAACGCCGCCGCGAACAAGTCACAAAGACCGGGAATATCCTGTTTGCGCAAACGACGGACACCGGGTTGGTCATCGGAACGGTGATCCAGCGGGTAAAGGCCGACCGCGGTCGTGGATCGTTCAAGTTTCAGGGTCTTGTCCAGTAAGCAGGCACAACAGATCGTCGCGCCCCCGCCAGACCATGTAAAATCTTAGACTTCAAACACAAAAGCGGTCGTATCGCTTTGCTCCGCTCCGGAACGCGTCTTCACCAAACATATAACGCCATGATAATATTCGCGGTTCGCGCCTTTACACGAATCAGCTCTAAGGTAAACTTTTTGTAAGACTGCCCATTGCGCTGGGATAATGTTTAGAAGGACGATCCGCGCCGACCGCGAGCGCGATGAAAGACGGGTATCACAGCGCGAGCATCGCCTTCAAAAGGTGCCGGCGGCGTAAGATTATTTGGAGCCTCTTGTTGAGGCGATCAGCTGTCGCGACAGGTAGTGTGAATTCGAATTAGGATCGACATGTCGAACACGTTCGTCGAGATGATATCGAAGCGTCTATCGTTTGAAAGCCTCGCAGCGATGCTGCTGCTTTTGGCGACGGCCTTCGTTTGCGCAGGGGTCGCCTATTGGAAAAACGGCGGGGAGCGATCGCCACGTGAATTCCTGACGTTCATGTTTCCCCGAGACGTCCTGACGACGGCATCGGCCAAAGCCGACTTTGCGTTCTGGCTGACGAAGCGGCTGATGACGCCATTTCTATTCATTCCCGCCGGAGCGGTCTTTGTCAGTGCCGTCGCCTATTGCACCAGATTTGTCGGTCAAGCCGTTCTTGGCATTCACGACCCGATTGTTCCGGGACCACCGGGTCCCGCGACGATCGTCGTTTTTACGGTTACGATGCTGGTGGCCTACGATATTTCCTATTATCTTTATCACGTCGCGCAACATCGCATTCCGTTTCTGTGGGAGCTGCATAAGGTCCATCACTCGGCGGAAGTCATGGTCGGGATCACGAAGGATCGCGTCCATCCCCTCGACGAACTGATGAACCGCGCCTGGGACGGTCTGATTCCCGGACTCTGCTTCGGAATCTGGACTTTGATCGCGCTCGATCCCGTCGAAGTGACGATCTTCGGCATCAACGTTTACGTCATGCGCAATATTCTGATGATGGACTTCGTCCGCCACACCCACCTTCGGATCTCGTTTGGGTCGATCAACCATGTGGTCTTGTGCCCGCATTGGCATCAACTTCACCACAGCACCAACCCGAAGCATTACGACAAGAATTTTGGATTGCTGTTCTCGTTCTGGGATCGTTTGTTTGGTACCCAATGCATTCCAGAGCCTGAAGAGGCCTTCACCTTTGGTCTCATCGACCGCGACGTGGATGCCTATCAATCGCTGTTCGGCCTATATCTGCTTCCTCTCAAGAAAATGGGGGGCCACATCGCATCGTCTTTTGTGGCGCGCAACACGCGGCCGAACGACAAGGTTTTGCCTTGAGCGGCCCGACAATGCTGCATCGGATCGAGATCGTCGAAACGACCGAGCGGTTGATCGAGATCGGGCCGGCGTGGACAGATCTCTGGTTGCGGACAGACAGCTACGTCTTCCAACGCCACGACTGGGTCATGACCTGGTGGGAGACGATTCCCGATCGCAAGAACCGCAAACTCAACATCGTCCTCGCATGGCGGGACGCCGCGACCCTGGACGCGATCCTGCCGCTCGCGTCTAAACGCCGGAGCGGCTTTCGAGTGGTGGAATGGGCCGCGAAGGATTATGTCGATTACGCCGATGGTCTCGTAAACCCGGAACTCGATCGAACCTTGATCCGGACCCTCTGGGACAAGGTTTGGTCGGCAGGCGGCTTCGACATTGTTTATCTCAATCGCCTTCTACCGGAAGCGAAAGCGCAAATCCTGACTGGAGAGCGATCGGCAAGTCAGAAATTACGTCCATATCATCGTCGTGACGCTAGTCTTCGTGTCTGCGGACCTTGGCCGACGGGCGATGCCTGGTTTCAAGCCCAAACCAAAAAAGCCCGTCAAAACTATCGGCGCGGTCTGTCTTATCTTGGCGAGCGCGGCACAACGGGCTTCAGACTTGTCGACCCGAGCGAGCCGCTCGCGCCCATCGTCAAGCGCCTGTCGGCGCTGAAGCGCCAGAAGGACGCGGCACAGAAGACCCCCCTCTTCGACGATGCGTCCACGACGTTGACCACGCTTGTCGAAATTCTGGCAGCGGTGGGCGTGCTGCGGATCTTCGTTCTGGAGTGTGATGGACTCATCGTCGCCGCCTCGGTCAACTTCGTCAAAGGCGATACGATGATGGCATTCGTGACCGCATACGATGCCGACTTCCAAAAGGGTTCGCCCGGCGTTGTCTTGATGATGGACTACATCAAATGGTCGATCGATCACGGGTCGAAGACGATCGATTTTCTGTTCGGCGAAGAAGACTTCAAGCATCGCTTTGCGACCCAAAGCGTCAGCCTGGACTCGATGGTGGGCGCACGAAGCCTTGCGGGTGCAGTGGCCCTGGCCTTGGAGCGGATCTATCGCGGCCTGAAAACACTGCCGCAGCGCTTGCGGATCGAGAAGCTGCGCAGGCGGGCCTTTGGCTCGACGAAGTCATCGCCCGCTGATTGAGCGGTCGCATTGCGGATGTCCCGTAGTCTTTAGGAGCGACCAGGCAAGAGACGATTGCGCGACCGCCCGGAGCCATCGATGAACTCGAATCCGCCGGCGCCGTTCAGCGTGTGCAGGCGGCTCCCGCGCCAGTGCGGCCCCGCCTGCATTCGCGCCTCGATGGTCTGTTCGAAACCCTCGTCGTCGAGTTTCGTGATACGGGCGATCGCCAAAGCCTGGCCATAACCGTACCGGCAATCCTGGACGGGGCGGAAGATCGCGCCGTCCCGTTCGGTGAGACGTCCCGCCGGGCGCGCCGACGCGATATCGATGAGCACTGGGTTCCGTGCATGCGCGATCCACGGCCCGCGGAAGTCTTCCGCAGACCACAGATGCAATGTGTCGGAGTGGTCGCCCCCCTCGTCCCGGACCGTCGCGAACATCCACCACCGGTCCCGTATCTTCTGGACGGTGGCATCGCTTGCCACGATATTCGCGACAAGCGTGCTGTCCTTGACCCATCCTGCGGGGAACGCCGTCGCCCGATAAAGATCGATGGAGCGCGCCGCGCAGGACTCCGGGATCATCCAGACCTCACCGTCCTGTTCGAACACGAAGGGATAGGACAGATGATAGTCGCGTTCGAGGACCGGTTCCGGTCTCCCGATCGGTCCGTCTGCGCCAAACGTGACGGCTGAAATGATGCCTTTCTGGGTGCTGTGCGAAAAATCCTCGACAAACAGCGTCACCGCGCCGCGATAGTCGATCGGAAACGGATCGGCATAGAAGCGTGATCCGTCGTCAGGCAGAGCCCGCCACCCATGCTCGGGACGACTTCCGAGATCGAAAAGGTCGGGGCCCGTCTGCCGCCAACCGACACGCCAGTGCGGCGTGTCATAGGCGATGGTGTACAGTCGCCGTGCGACCTGACGGCCGAACATCGTCGTCACCCTTCGGATCACGTCCCAAGAGTTCAGCCGATCCGCCACGAACGCCGGTAATTCTTGATCGGGCAAGGCCGGTACGGTCTTCGATGCGGCGCCGTCCAACGCCGCCATGATGAGCGTCACGGTCCGAATCAGACACGTTTCGTAAGCTTTGAAAAGCTTGCCCTTGCCGGCTGCTGCGAGGCGCCCCGTGGCTACAACGGTTCCGTCGGGTCGACGAACGGTCGCTACCGGGGCGCGGTCGGCGATAAGAGACGGAAGCAGAGCTTGCTCGCCTGCCTGATCATCGAAGCACAAAAGCCAAACCTCGCAGTCAGCCCGGACGACGTCGCCACAGAGATCGAGGATGAGATCGACAGGCGTCGCATCGTTCGGCCGATCTGCGAGAGGCTTTGGCAAGCCGAAAGCAGACTTCGAGCGGCCAAAAAAAGCTGCCTCGATCCGAAATAACAGATCCGCGTTCGTCGGCAAGGCGCCCGGCCCTGGCCTGGCGTCGATCGAGACGACGCAGCCGGGCCTTTCCGACAGACGTTCAAGAAGTCGGAGATGCCAAGGCCGCACTACGGTACCGTCGAAGCGAACCGTCAGATGCAAGCCGAGATCTCCAATAGACCGAACCTTGATCAAGCCCTTACAGCGATTGGCACAGGTAATTCAATAGTGCCGCTTTACCTCAATCGCGTGTATCAGATCATAGACACAACTTGCATTGTCGTCCGCTTAGAAACTTGTTAACCATTCTGGCGTACCTGACATTGGGGTCTCCGCAACTTGACGCAAGATCTCCGAGGGTTGGCGGCCAACTGGCGATCCAGCATCGAGGCTCCAATCCCGTACAGCCCTATGGACGTCGCAGAAGATCAGGCCCCTTCGTCGTTTGCCGGGGCTGTTGATATTGCGGATCTCTGGCGGATTCTATGGTGCCGCCGCGCATGGGTCTGCGCCGCGTTCGCGATCTGCGTCCTTGCAGCGTCGGCCTACGTTCTGACGACGAAATCGCAGTTCACGGCCTCAGCTCAGCTCCTCATCGATCCGCGCGGGCGCCAGATCGTCACAAAGGATGTCAATCCCGACAGCCTCGCGGCTGATGGTGGCGTCATCCAAGTCGAGAGCCAAGCCCGTGTGATCGGCTCGGATACCGTTCTGATCCAAGCCATCCAAAAGCTCGGGCTTGATCACGAGCCCGATTATGGCGCGGTGAAACCAGGCATTCTCTCGTCCGTGATGCAACGGCTGTCGGGGTCGAGCGACGCGACGGATCCGAACGCCTCCGTCAATCGAGCCCTGAAGGTGCTCCGCGCCCATCTGGCCTTGAAGCGCGCCGACCGCGAATTCATCGTCGACATCATCTTTACGGCCTATTCAGCGGACCTCGCCGCCAAAATCGCAGATGCGATTGCCGAAGCCTACGTGAACGATCAGGTCCAGTCGCGCGCGCGGTCGTCGACAAGAGCCTCGGAAGCTTTAGCGGCCCACCTCGACGATCTCCGCGCGCAGGTCAAAGCTGCGGAAGACAAGGTCGAGACCTACAAGGCCGCGCATGATCTGATCGGCACGGACAGGCAATTGCTCAGCGATCAACAGCTCGGCGACACCAACGCGCAGCTCAACAATGCACGCGCAAAGACCGCAGAACTCCGCGTCCGCGCCGAGCAGATCGACGCTCTTCGCCGCAGCGGTCTGGATAAAGGAGCGATCCCGGAGGCGGTTCAGTCCACCGTGATCACACAGCTCCGCGCGTCCTATGCCGATCTCCTCAGGCGGGAATCCGACATGCGGACGCGCTATGGCGATCGCTATCCCGATCTCATCGCGCTCGTCGCAGAGGTCCGCCAAGCCCGATCCGCTATCGGCACCGAACTCGAGCGACTGGCTCGCTCCGCGCATTCCGAACTCGATCGAGCCCAGAAGAACGAACGCGCTCTGGATCAAAGCCTCGACTCCTTGAAAAAGAAGACGATCGTCAGCGGTGACGCGTCGGTGAAGCTGCGGGAACTCAATGCGGAAGCCTCCACGCGCCGCGCCCTCTATCAGTCCTTTTTAAGCAGGGCGGAGGAGACCGGCGAGCAATCCGGCATCGATACATCGAACACACGGATTCTTTCCAAGGCCGTTCCGCCGGATCAGGCCAGCTGGCCGGCCCGAGGCTTCATCATGCTCGGGGCGTTGATCGGCGGCATCGGACTCGGAGCGACGCTCGCTTTCCTTCTCGAGTTCTTGAGGCCAACGATCCTGTCGCTTGCGCATATCCAGCACACGACAGGCGCGCCCCTCGTGGGGGTTCTGCCATCGCAAACGCAACGCATATCGGGTTGGCCGAGCCTGCGGCGTGTGGCCCGTCCAGCCTCGCCGCAAAGCAACGCCTTGGGATTGGCGCTCAGTCGCCTTTTCGGCCCCTTGCCCGAGTTGCGCGAGGCGACGACGCTCCATACGCTCTTCGTCACTTCCGTCTCTCACGACAGCAAGGCGCGCACTGACGTAACAGCCGGCTTGGCCTCGGTCGCCTCGGCTTTTGCCATTTCGGTTCTCTTGATCGATGCCGATTTCGAGGCGGGGCCCCATGACGCCGACGGGTTTCTCGACGTTTTGCGTGGCGATTGCAGTCTCAAAACCACTTTGAATCGTCGGAACGCGCCCGGCGTTCAGCGGCTCGGTGTCGGACGTGCCGACACAGGAGCGGCCTCCACGCTGCGCGAACGAACGATCGACGACTTCATGCAGGTTGCGGCGCATGACTTCGATTTCATCGTTTTCGACGGGGGCGCACTGACCGATAACTTGTGGGCGGCGCCTCTGGCGGCGTGCGTCGACCAAATCCTGTTCGTGGCCGTCCGTGGCGTGACCCCGCAGCGCGATGTTGCCACGGCAAGCGAAGCCATTTCCGATGCGTGCGGCCGCTCGATCTCGGCGGCCATTCTTGTCGACCCCGCTTAGGGCCTGACGTGGAACGCGCGCACCCGGTCGACAGGCGTATCCTCCAGACCGCGCGCGGTCTGACACCGATCGCCACCATCCCCTCACATCTCTTCGTCTTCAGCGTCCTGGTCCTCTACACAGTCTCGGGCGGCATGCTCTGGCTTGTCGGGATCAACTACGAAGGCCTGACCGGCAGCGCCGCCAGCAAAATTCACCCTGGCACCTACCTCGTCGTCGCCGCTTTCGCGATCGCTGCGATCGAGGCCGGAAACCCCGTCGCCTTCGGCGTCGAGCTGGCGCGTTATCGACCCGCCGCATTCCTGCTTCTGATGGCGACGATCGTTCTGTTCGTCGACATCGTCGTCAATGCCGGCCCGGGCATGGCCGGCACGCGCGAGACCTACATGCTGGCGGCGCTGGCCGTCGGCTTGTTCGCAAAATCGGACACGCCGACACGCGCCCGTATCGAGATCGTCATCCACGCCGCAATGGTCGCAAACGCACTTCTCGGGCTGGTCGAATTCGGCACCAAGCATCTCTATTTCCCGTACCGCTTCGACGGTGCCCTGCTAGTGACGGATACGCGATCGACCGCGCTTCAAGGCCATCCGCTCGGCAATGCGACAATCACGTCCTTCTATATCCTGGCGCTTCTTGCCGGCGGCGGACGGCTGTCGCCGGGCGTCAAAGGCAGCATCATTCTTGTCGAGTTTCTCGCCCTTGTAGTCTTCGGCGGACGCTCCGCGCTCGTGACGACCGTGGTCCTTGGCGGCGTTCAAGGATTATTTCTCTTCGCGAGAGCCGTCCGATCGCACCGCATTCCGATCGGCGGGGTGGTCGTCGCCCTTCTGATCGCTACCGCGGCTCCCATCGTCATAATCGGCCTAGTTTCAGGCGGGTTCTTCGATGCCATCCTGGACCGCTTCGCGTCCGATGGCGGCAGCGCGAATGCGCGTGTCGATATGCTGACGCTCCTCCAGCAAATTCCGCTGGCCGATCTGCTGATCGGTCCGGATCAGGGCCTCGTCGAGAGTCTGCGCCGGGTCAACGGACTGATGTCAGGGATCGAAAACCCTATCGTCCGCACGATCCTGTATCAGGGTGCGATCCTCACCGCGCTCATGATGGTCGCACTCGGCTTCTTCCTTTACGAACTGACACGCTCGTCCAGGCCCGGGATGGCCTTGCCGATGCTGGGGTTTCTGATCGTGATCAACACGTTCGAGAGCCTCGGCAGCAAGTCGACCCTGCTCGCAAAATTCGCCTTGATGATGCTGGTGCTGTTTCGTCGCGATCAGGGCGAGCTCCGCAATCCGAGCGCCCGGATGATGTCCGCATCGAAGGCACGGGACGTATCGTCCATCAGACCCATACTGTCGAAGAGGTTCCAGAAAGCCCAGCCGAACCCGCGCGCTTCGGCCGCCTCGCGAACATCGCGGACATAACGGACACGATCCGCCGGAGAAGCACCGACGATCGTGCCCCAGGTCTTTACGGCGCCGAACTCCCCCATCAGCACCTGGTCTCTCGGAATAGCGTGAGCCCGCACCCAGGCGCTGACCTGATCGAAGTAAAGCGCGAGAAAGCCGACGCCCGGATTGGCCTCGAAATACTGGCGCATCAGCCGCTCGGTGATGGCCAAGGCCTCCCGCTTCTCTGCTGGAGAGCGGCCGGCATCCAATTCCATGCGCGACTTTACCGCGCTCAAGGTCTGTTCGAGCGAGCCTGCCGATCCGGGCCACGGCACCGCGTTCAAGGCGCGGTATACCGGCTCCTGCATCCAAGGCGCTCCCTGATGGCTGAAAAGATACGGTTCGTAGAAGTGGAAGGTGAAAAGCAGGGGTGCGAAGGCAGCCAGCGGCTTGGGGTCCAGCGCCGTCAGACCGCTGACCATGCTGCCGCACGACCCCGTCGCTACCAAGGTGAGCGCCGGTGCCCGAGCCCGAACAGCCGCAAACAGGTTGCTCTGAACCGCCAGCCACGTCTCTGAACCGCACGCCTTCGGCGGTTCGTTCACCGGCTCCAAGGCGATGCGCGGCCCCATCGGGGCCAAGCCCTCCGCGCAGGCCACGACGAAGCTGCGATAGGCGGCGAAGAGCGGCGCATCGATCGCCGCGATCAGGTTGGCGGACCGATAGTAGTGCGTCGCATCGTTCGCTTGGATGTTGACGACGACACCGAGGCCGGCGCCTTGCGCCGCCCGGACCGCATCGAACAACGATGCCATCAGACGCTTGCGGTGACCGTCGCGCGCATCGAGAAACGGGCCCGGATCGACCGGGATCCGCACGAAGTCGAAGCCGGCGTCGGCGAGACGCCGAAGATCCTCTGGTCGCGGCACGGCCCTCTCCTCCTGAAATGGCGGCCAGGCATAGTCGGTTCGCGGCGCGTGAAATTCGCGCGTCAGCGAGAACCAGGGAAACGTGTTGACCCCCCGCCTGAAGGCAGCCGGTTTCGTCGCGGCGCTTCCAGCCGCCACGCCCGGTTCGAGGCCGGCCGCGAAGACCGATCCGGTCAACAGCAGCGCGTCGCGCCGTGAGACGCCGTCAGGCCTCATGGCCATGACCGAGGGCTAGCAACTCACGTTCGTAGGCCGCCAGGACGTCCGGCCAGGCGAACGCTTGCCGGGCCCGCGCGCGCGCGGCAAGGCGTGCGGGGACAACAAGTTTGTCGTTATCGAGGATCGACGAGATTGCAGCGTCACAACCGGCGACATCCTTGAAATAGAACTGCGCCGCGCCGGCGGTCCAACGATTGAACCCGTTGTCATGAGCGATGACGGCATTGCCGGCCCAAAGCGCTTCGACCAGAGACGGGTTCGTACCGCCGGCCGAATGGCCATGGACGTAGGCCCGCGCATGGAAACGCAGGCACCGCAGCGCGTCTTGATCGTAGATGGGACCGAGGAACGAAACCTCGGGACCCGCTGCGGCCTTGACCGCGCGATGATAGGCATTGCCCTCATGCATCGTGCCGAGGACGGCGAGCTTCGCACCGCGCACCCGACGCGAGAAGGCTTGGACAATTTCGAGGATATTATTTTCCGGTTCGATCCGCGCGATCGAAGTCAGGTATCGATCGGCAACAAGGTCGCGTACGGCGAGCAGAGCGGGATCGGCGGCTTCGATGGGGACACCGCCGTATGGGATCATTACGATCCCGTTGCGAGACCGGCGCGACGCGAGGTGATCGGCGATCGCCGGATGATCCGCGACCAGCTTGTGCGAGACCCAGGCAGCGATCCACTCATTGACCCAGAACCACCCGCGGACCGGACGGCTCCACTTCTGCCGGCGCCATTCCAGTCCATCCATGTTGGTCAGGATCCGGCGCTTCTTCCATCGAAGAAACGGCAGGAACACTGCGGAATTATAGCCAAGCACGAGGCAGACGCTGTCGCGGGACATGGCATCGCGGATGCAGCGCCAGTCGAAATCGAGCGTTCCCAGCGGGCCCTTCGTGGTGACCGCAATGTTGATGCGCTCGACGCCCTTCCAGTCGTCGATCCATTGGCGCCGCGAGACGGCGCCCCCATCGATCTGACAATACACGGCAACCCGCCAGCCGCGTGCCACGAGAAACAGGCTGAGGTGCTCGGCGAAGGTCTCAAACCCGCCATGGGCCCCCGGAATGCCCCTCGTTCCCATAATGACGACTGATCGCTGCGTGATGACGGCCGTCCCCGATTGAATTCGTCGTGTCGCGCGAGGTTTGAACGAGCGATCGCCGCGCGATCGGCAGCTCGGCCAAGTCTTAGCGCATCGATGGTCGAACGAGAACGGCCCGGAACCACGCATGCGAGCGGCCACAGGCTTCAGAGGATGCCGACCTTTCCCTTGCCTTCCGCTAAGGTTGTAGTCTTCTAGGTGGCAGGCAGCGCCACCTTGGGTTGCTTACCTCCACCGAGATTACGTGAATGCGCATTACCTGCGTGCATCAGGGCTACGAACTCTACGGGTCGGATCGAAGCTTCATCGAGAGCGTAGAGGCGATACGCGCCGGCTTTCCCGATGCACAAATCGACGTTGTGTTGCCCCGGCACGGTCCGATCGAGGCCCTGCTTCACGGTGCCGCGTCGCGCATTGTGATCGAGCCGGTCTGGGTCCTCCGCCGCCGCGACCTTCTTCGGTTGTTAACCCGCGACCTGTTGCGCCTTCCCCGCGCCATCCTGCGGGCCTTTAAGCGGATGAAGTATAGCGATCTCGTCTACCTGAATACGACGGTGCTCGCCGACTACATGCTCGCCGCGCGTTTCCGGCCGGGGCGCGCCATCATCCACGTTCACGAACTGCCGCAAGGCGCCGTCCTGGCGATCCTTCGGGCATGCATCCGCTGGAGCAAGGCGGAGGTCATCTTCAATTCGCAGTCGAGCCGGAGTGCATTCGATCTTCCCGCAAGCGTGATATCCGGCGTCATCTACAATGGCGTCGCCGGGCCGCCCCGCGCCGAACCGATGACATACGACGGGTCGCGGCCGCTTCGCCTTCTGATGCTGGGACGGATCAGCCGAATCAAGGGGCAAGAGGTTCTGATCGAGGCTTTGGCAAGGTTGGACGTTGCGATGCGCCCAGAAGTTCGGATCGTGGGAAGCGCCTTCGAGGACCCGCAACGCGAAGCCCAGCTTGCCACGATGATCCAGGATGCGGGCCTCGATAAGACAGTTTCTCTTCAACCCTTCGTGGCGGACCCGGCATCGCTTTATCGCTGGGCCGATGTCGTCGCGGTGCCCTCGCGCTTGCCGGAATCGCTCGGGCGCGTCGCGATCGAAGCCATGGCCTTCGGGCGGCCGCCGGTAGCCTCGGCCATCGGCGGCCTCGTGGAAGTCGTCGCCGACGGGAAGACCGGATGGTTGGTCGAGCCGGGATCGGCGACTGCCCTCGCCGCGGCACTCGAGGTTCTGATCGAGAATCCCGCCTCGTGGGCGAGCTTTCCCGAAGCGGGACGGGCACGCTACGATGCTTTGTTCAGCGAGGCCGTGGCCTCACACGCCATCCAGGCCAGACTTCGAACGATGCTCGAAAGTAGGCCGGGCCTTGTTCGTGTGTCGACGCCCTCCGACGCTTCGGGACGGGCGGCTTGATCGAAATATTGAGCAGGCTCGGTTGGCGCTTCGCCATCATGCTCGGTGGAGAAGGCCTGCAAAGCGCGCTGGCGTTCGGGCTCAATATCGCTCTGGCCCGTTCCATTCCCGACCAAAGCTACGGCGAATTCGCGATCATCGTTCTGATCAGTGGGCTCGCCGCCATCTACATGCGGACGCTGTTCGGCATCGCGGTCTGCACGTTTGTGCCGCAGTGCCGGAGAGAAAGTGCGGCACGTGCCTATGCCGTCAGTTTCGGGTCCGGCGCTGCGGCCTTCGCCTTTGGTTGCGCTATTCTTAGTGCAACTATATTCGCGCTTGCAGGTCTCTCGTGCGCCATCGCTGCAGGCGCGTTTATCGGCATGTCGGCCCTGCGCAGCTATGTCCGCATGGCGTTATTTGCGCAACAACGCGCGGTGCTGGCGACCGCCGGCGATTTTGCCTTCGCCCTGGTTGCAACAGGCTTGTGTGTTCCGATTATCCTGCGCGCCGACACGTCCGATGTCCTGCGCGACGTGTTTATAGCGCTGACCGCTGCACACCTCGCTGGTATCGCCGTCGCGTTGATGCTTTTGCGTCAACCGGTTCGGCTTTCGCTGCGCAAGAGCATCCGCCTGCGTTTTACGAAATTGCTGCCATCGTTGTCCTGGTCGATCGTCAGCGTCACATCGGCTACCATTCAGTCTCAGGGTCCGACCCTGGTCATCGCCGTGCTGGCCGGCCCCGCCGCCTATGCTCCGATCGCCGCAATGACCGCGATCCTGTCGCCGCTTCGTTTGGCGGCGATCGCCCTCGCAAACATGACGCAGCCGGAACTCGCGCGGATCCTGCAGGGGCCGAGGTCCCGCAAGGTGCTGTCCTTGTTGATCACCATGTCGCTTGGCATTCTGGCGGCGTGCGCCGCCTACGAGGTGACCCTGGCGATCGCCTATCCTTTTCTGCGTAATCGTCTTTTCGCCGGGCGCTTCACGGGAAGCTCGCTGTCTCTGATCACGCTCGAACTCTCGTGCATCGCGACGGCGGCCCTGCTCTCCGCGGCTCCAAAAATCCTGTTGGAGGCCACCCGCGACTTCAAGCAGATCGCGATCGTGTCGATCATCGGCGCGGGAGTGGGTGTCCCCCTGGTTGCGTTTCTCGTCGTGACCCAATCGGTTGCGGTTTCGATGGTCGGACTTTTCGCCTCGGAGCTTGTTGTCCTCATCGGATGCTGGATCGCGAGCATTGCGGTTTTGCGGGTGCGCAACACCCCTGCCCTCTTTCCATAAGGCGGTCGGCACGTCGCGATCCCGATATGATGGTCGTTCTGATAACGGCCGGGCGCATAGAAGGCGAACGACAGATGCGGCCCGCGACCCATGTCACATTTCAACGGGGCGCAGTTGCGGCGATAAACAAGAAGCCCTTGATCGCGATCTTGATTTCAGACGTGGCACGCCCTTCGAAAGTAAGCGCGCTGACTGGGTACAGTCAGCGCGCTGCGAATACGTGGGGCTCACCGCTCAGGCGGAAAGCACCGGACTGACCAGCCCCCTTAGCGCGACAGTTTCGGCAAGCCGAGCGCGTCCGCGAAGAACATGGAGAACGCGGCACCGACGAACAGGGCATGCGTGTTGGTCGCCGAGGGCTTTGCGATGCCGACCTGATCCGGATTGAAGATCACGTCGATGAACGGCTTGAAAGCGATACCCGGCGCCAGCGCGATTCCATAGTTCAGCTCGATGAACGACTCGTCGTTGCTGACGGTGCTGCTGACCCCTCCCTTCTGCAGGGTGGAGTCGACGAAAGTCGTATAGGCATCGTTGAGGCTGACATATTGCGCGACAAAGTTCAGCTTGTCGTTGGGTCGCGATTCCATCGGGCCAGCCCAGGAAAAGCCGGCGAAAATGGTGTCCCGGATATTGGTCTGGCCGCTTGTCACGACGTTGGCAGCGCCGAATACGGTGATGCCCCGCTTCGACGTCATGTCGGGGCGCCAGACCACCTGCTGCGCTTGCGCCCAGACCGAACTTTTGCCGTGATCCAGCTTGGCGACGCCGCCATTCCTCACCCGGTTCAAGCCCGCCGTGTTCAACAGCGGATCGGTATAATCGCCCGTGTCATAGAACGCGCCGATATCATAGGAGCGGGGATAGGGATCGTTGTTGTAGTTCGTGCGGTAGCCGAACTGCACGGGAACGGTGACGCCGCGAAACAGGCTCGGATCCCAGTCGCGTCCCGGCCAGTTGAAGTGATGCTGCTGCGCGAGCGCAGGCTCGTCTTCGTAAGCGCCGGCATTGAGATAAAACGAATTCGGCAAGGTCAGCTGCCCAACGATCGCCGTCGATGACGTCAGGTAGGAGGGATAGCCCTTGGTAAAGGAATAGCCGGATGGCGTGGCGCACAGCGCGGTGACGAATTCGCAATAGATTTCGGACGTATCGAACTCGGTGCCCACCGTGACGCGGCCGAAGCGAACGTCGAGCTTGTCGTTGAACAGGCTCTGCTCGTAGGAGAGTTCGTTGAGGCGCGCCGCCGCCGTTCCGCCGAACACTTTGTTGTTGATGTAGGCGCTGCCGGAATAGCCGAGGAACGGCTGGCCGTTGAGATCGTCGAGAAGCAAATGGATCGAGCCGCCGTGGATTCCGGCGATCCGGTTCATGTCGAGATCGACACCGAAGGCGGTAAAGCCTTCGTAGAGGCTGCCGCGCTTGATGCCGCCGCTGACGTTGGCAAAGCCTTCGTTGAACGTACGGCCAGTCAAATAGATTCCGTGGTCGGCCAACTTCTTGCCGAAATCTTCGCCAAGCGGCCGCAGGTTGAAGAGGTAGCCTTGCGACGTGCCCTGATCCGGCAACGGCAAGGCCGGCGCGATCGGTTTCGTCAAAGGCGAGGCATTGGTCCCCTTGTCGGAAGCTTGCTGCGCATGCGCACCAAAACTGAAGCAGAAGGCGGCCGCCGCGATCGCGGCACCGTAAAGGCGAGCATTTGGTTGCATGGCTATCCCCTCGTTGAGTCTCGTCCCGACCAAGAGGGTCGGGCAGTGGATCCTGGCGCCTCCCCCGAGGCGCGACGGTTTTCGGCAAACGGCCGTCGATTGCCGCTCACCGCATCGGCGAGCGCCCGCCTCTGGCCGGATCGGCGTCCTACTTGACGCTCGGCGTCATGGCGTCGGACCAGAAACTCGCGTCGTAGTACCGGCTCGCATCGCTAAGCTGCGGGCTTCCCGGCAGATACTGGCTGCGCAGCCGGAGCACGGTTCGCACGCCTTCGGCGTCGACCTTCGCCTGGCGAAAGAAGCCATCCTTGGGATCGAGCAGCTCGCCGTAGGTTTGTTGGGCGAGCTGTTCCGACATCGACGGCAGGTTGGCGCGCAGAATCTTGATCGCCTCGTCATGGTTCTTCGGCTCGTAGAGCCAATCGATCGCGGCGGCATAAGCGCGGATGTAGGCGACGAGCTGCGGACGATGCGCTTCAGCCCAGGGCCGCTTGGTCGCGGCGACGTTGCCCTGGTACGGCCCGATCGTATGCGTGGCCCAGCCGAGCTGATGAAAGCCTTCGGCCTTGGCCAGGATATCGTAAGGCGTGGAGAGGATGGTTGCGACCTGCTGACCCTGCTTCATCGCCGTCCAGCGTTGCGTCATGCCGCCAACAGGAACGATGGTGTAGTCGGTGGCCTTCAAACCTTCGCGTGCCAGCATGTCGAAAAAGACGAAGGCGTAGCCCGTGCTTCGCGCGTCGACCGACAGTGTCTGGCCGCGAAGTTTTTCAAAGGTCGGGATCGCCGGCGCACTGACGACACTGAGAAAGCCGCTGTCACTGCCCATGACGGCAACGAAATCCGATTGCTTGCCGACGGAGGCGTCACCCTGCCCTTCAACGTAGGCGACAATGTTGTCGATCGCCGTCATCGCGATATCGAACTTGCCGGTGGCGAGTCCGGACATTTGCGCTATCGATCCCGTCGTCGGCTGGACCTCGATTTCGAGGCCGCGTGCGGCGAAAAATCCCTTGTCGCGCGCGACGAACAGCGGCCAGTTGAAGCCGCCAGGGAAGACATTGACCGTCAGCTTCGTCGCTGGCGTCTCCGCCGAGGCCGGGGTCTGGACCGCCGAGGCCAGAAGCACCGCAGCGAACAGACGGCGAATCAGCGAGCCTCGCTTCCGCAGGCAGCGCCCCGCGGGGACCGGCTTCAGCGCCGAGCGCGTTCCGATTGTAAAATCCAGAGTGGGCCGGGGATGGCGAATTGCAGACACGAGGATAAACCTTTGGTGACCAGATCGAGGGTGTGTTGCCCGATCGTGGACGATTCACGACACTTCGTACACACTGTCGCAGGGATCGTGCCAAAGTGTATGCACCTTGAGGCAACAGCGTTTTTTTGATGGCTGGCCTCTTTCGGCGAAGGGTGGCATGAGGAAGAGAATACTGTGTTCACAGGGAGAAGGGGTGCGATGACGTCGAAAGCTGCCGTGCAGACCGCCTCGTCCGAGGAGCCCGTCTCACTAGCGCTCCATGCCCGGACGCGGGCGTTGCAGGTGACCGAAAGCGTGCGCGCTGCTCTTTTGGACGGCAAACTGCCCGCGGACAGCCGCATCAACGAAGTGCAACTTGCGCGGTCTCTGTCGGTGTCGCGGACGCCGATCCGCGCCGCGCTGCAAACGCTCGCTGGCGAAGGCCTGCTTGATCATCAGCCAAACCGCGGCTTCGTCGTCCGTGCCTTCAGCATGGGCGAAATCGGCGACGCCTTTGAAATGCGCGCGCTGAGCGAAGGCCTCATCTGCCGGCTGGCAGCAGAGCGTGGTCTCAGCGCGGAGCAGGATCTCGCCATGCGCGAGGCCTTGTACCTTGGCGACGAACTGCTGGCGCTGTCGCCGACGCCGCCTGACTGTCGCAGCCGTTATTCCGCGATCAACGTGCAGTTCCACCTGGCGCTGCAACAGGCCGCCGACTCCCGACTGCTCGCCGACGTCCTGCGCTTGTGCAACCGCATCCCCCAGACGTTGACCCACAACGTCGTGGGATTCGACCTTCCCGATATCCGTCGCCGTCACGAGAACCATCACAAGATCTATCACGCCGTACTCCTCCGCGAGCCGAAGGCCGCCGAGACGCTGATGCGCGCCCATATCGTCAGTTTGAAAGCATCCTTGATGCGAGTGGCGGCGCTCGCGAGCGCCGCGAAAAAGGACGACCCTGCGGACGAAACCCACGCGCAATGGCTGCTGTAGCGGTTGGTTGATCCGGCGGCGCCGTGGCGACGTGACGTTACGTTGCCACCGTCTGTGAACGATACCAGTCCAGAATCTCCGCGCCGGTCCACATCACGACACCCTCGTGCCCGAGGATGTAGTCGTAGAGCATCTCCAGGTACTTGATGCGATGTGGCACGCCGGTGAGATAGGGGTGGATGGAGATCGCCATGACCCGCGGCGCACTTGCTCCGTCGAGATAGAGCCGATCGAACTGGTCGCGCCCGCGCCGAAAAATCTCGTCGGAGGGTTGCTGCTGCACGGCGCTGATCACGACGTCGTTAATTTCGACGGTATACGGGACCGATACGATCGAGCCGGCGCGCGTGCGTAGCGACACGGGCTGCTCGTCCAGTACCCAGTCCGCGACATATTCGATGCCGGCCTCGGCGAGCAGATCAAGCGTCTCGTCCGTTTCCGTCAAGCCGGGGCTTTCCCAGCCGCGCGGGGGATTGCCGGTGAATTCCTTGATCGCGGCTATTGTGGCGGCGATGGCGGCCTTCTGGTCGTCCACCTTGTGCATCGGCTTCTGGATGAAGCCGTGCCCCATGAAGTCCCAGCCGGCCTCACGCGCCGCTTCGCAGGCCTCGCGGTAGACGTCCAGCGCCGTTCCGTTGACCGCGAACGTCGCCTTAAGACCGCGTGACCCGAGAGCTTCGAGGAAGCGCCAGAAGCCGACGCGCATCCCGTACTCGTGCCAGGCCCAGTTCGGAATGTCGGGGAGCAGCGCCTGCCCCATCGGCGGCGGCAGAACCGCGCGTGGCATTGGCCCTGTCGAACTCCAATTCTCGACGTTGACGATGGTCCAGACGGCCACGCGCGCGTCGCCGGGCAGACGCAGCTTGGGCCGCTTGTGGATCGGCGTATAATCCAATCGGTTGCGGACGCTGCCGCCAAGATCCTGGGTCATCGAGTAATCCTCTGCTTAAGCTTCGCGGAGCAAGGTGAGCGCAGTGCCGCAGCACAGGCACTTGGTTTCATCAGGCGTGATCCCAGGAACGTTTGCGATGGTCTGCAACGGGGCCTGGTCCGCCATATCGAACGGCGAGTCGGTCCCGATGCAGATATGATCGGCCCCGACAAGATCGATCAAGTAGCGCAGCGCCTGCGGATCGAAGACTAGGCTGTCGAAATAGATGCGCTTGAGCAGGTCCTTGGGCGAGGACGCCGTCTTCGCCTTGGTTTCGCTGCGGACCTTGTGGCCGTGAACGAGCCGGCCGATCTGATAGGGCAGAAAGCCGCCGCCATGCGCCAGCACGATCTTCAGATCGGGAAGGTCGTCGAGCGCGCCGGAAAACATCAGGTGTGACAGCATCACCGTGGTATCGAAGGGGTTTCCCAGCAGGTTGGTCAGATAATAGTCTTCCAGCCCGGCTTTCGCGCCGACGTAATAGGGATGGGCGAAGACGAAAGCGCCGAGTTCTGCGGCGCGGCGCAGCACCGGGCGAAAGCGCGTCTCGGCGAGTTGTGCGCCCTCGATCGAGGTGCCGATCTCCACCGCCTTGAACCCGTGCTCCTTGACGACGCGCTCGAGTTCCGCAACGGCCGCGTCCGGATGCTGCATCGGCACCGTTGCCATGCCGCGGAGCCGGCTCGGCTTGTCCGCCACCATGTCGGCGACGCCGTCGTTGACGAGTTGCGCGGCGGCCAGCGCAAGATCGGCATCGGCCCAATAGTAGAACATGGGCGGTGCCGGCGAGATGACGGAGACGTCGATCCGTTTGCGATCCATCGACTCGAGCTTGGCGTCGGTAAGGTGGAACTCGGGTGCGAGCGGATAGACGTAGCCTTGATCGTGCACGATCTTGCGGGCGTCGCCCACGCCTTCGACGCGCGCCTGGAAGCGCGCGGGATCGGCGGTGATGGCGTCGACCACGCGCTCGGGGATTACGTGGCTGTGAATGTCGATGGTCATGTCAGCTGTAGCGCTTTTCTGTCGCGTCGTCGGCGTACCAGTCGAAGGGCGCATCCGAGAGATTGACGATGATGTTCTGGATCTGGGTGTATTCTTCGTAGGCGACGAGGCCGTTTTCGCGCCCGAGCCCGCTCATCTTGAACCCGCCCCAGGGCGAGCATGGATCGATCCGGTGATGGTCGTTAATCCAGGTGATGCCGCTCTGCAGCTGATGGGCGACGCGATGCGCGCGGGTGATGTCACGCGTCCAGATCGAATTGGCGAGCCCGAACTCCGTACCGTTGGCCAGCGCGATCGCCTCCTCCTCCGTATCGAAGGGGATGACGCAGACGACCGGTCCAAAGATTTCCTCCTGGGCGATCCGCATGTCGTTGCGCACATCGGTGAAGATCGTTGGAAGATGGTAGTAGCCGCCATCGAACGCGGCACCGTCGGGACGGCGGCCGCCAGCCGCGAGCGTCGCGCCTTCGGCCACGCCGATCGCGACATAACGTTCGACGAGCGCACGCTGTTTCTCCGAGACGAGCGGGCCCATCTGGGTCATGCGGTCCTGCGGATCGCCGAGGCGGATCGCGTTGGTGCGGCGCACGAGTTCGGCCACGACGGCATCGTGGATCGAGCGATGGACCAGGAGCCGCGATCCCTGCACGCAAGTCTGACCGGAAGCGATGAAGGAGGCGAACAGCGTCGCCGCCACGCATCGATCGACGGGGACGTCGGCAAAGGCGATGACATTGGCCTTGCCGCCGAGCTCGGCGGCGACGCGCGTCAGGTTGCGTGCGGCGAGCGACGCGACCGTCTTTCCGGTTTCGGTGCCGCCGGTGAGATCGATCTTGGCGATGCGCGGGCTCGAGGTCAGCGCGAGACCGGCAGTGGCGCCGTAGCCCGGCACGACATTGTAGACGCCGTCGGGAACACCGGCCTCCTTAAAGATGTCGCCGAGCAAAAGCGGCGTGATCGGCGCCAGTTCGCTCGGTTTGACGACGATGGCGTTGCCGGCGGCCATTGCCGGCGCGATCTTCTTGGTGAGAATGAGGAGCGGATGGTTCCAGGGGGTGATGTGCCCCACGACGCCGAGCGGCACGCGCCGGGTGTAGTTGAGGAAGGCGCCGCCGAAAGGTGGCACGGTATCCTCATGCGTCCGCGCCACGGCGCCGAAATAGCGGAACCACTCCGGCAGGCGGCCGAGCTGCGCTTCCATTTCGCGCCGCGGGCGCCCGATCTGGTCGACCTCGATCGTGACGAGATCCGGCAGGCGTTTTTCCAGAAGATCGGCGGCGCGGTGCATGATGTTGCCGCGCTCGGCGGGCTGCACGGCGGACCAGACTGCGAAGGCGCGCGTCGCGGCATCGAGCGCTTTCTCGATGTCCGAGGCATCGCCTTCTTCGACCTCTGCGACGACGCTGCGGTCCTTTGGATTCTCGACGCGGATCGTCCGGCCCGTCGAAGCAGGCTGGAAGCGGCCGTCGATGTATAGTCCTAGCGGTTTGACGTTCATTGTGTTCATGGCTTCTTTCAAAAATAATCTTCACTGGGCGGCGCCGCGCATATGCCGTGAAGCGCGACCTTCGACAAAGGTTCAGACGTGCGGTGCGCCGCATCTGCGGTCCCGCTGCGCCAGTGACGATGATTGTTTCAGTGCACCCCAAGGAAACGGGTGAGAATATCCGGCGTCTTGGCGATCGCTTCGGCCTGCGCCTCATAGACGATCTTGCCGGTTTCGAGCACGTAGACGCGATCCGCTACGGCGAGCGCGCTGTAGAGGTTCTGTTCGACGAGCAGGATGCCAAGGCCCTCCGCCTTCAGTTGCGCAATGATCCCCTCGAGGTGCTGCACCATGATCGGTGCCAAACCTTCGGAGGGCTCGTCCATCAGGATCAGTTCGGGATCCAGCATCAGCGCCCGGCCGACCGCCAGCATGCCGCGCTCACCGCCCGAGAGCTGGTTGCCGCGGTTCATGCGACGCTCCGCGAGGCGCGGGAACAGGCCAAAAATCCGATCCGCCGTCCATCCCGTCTTGGTGCGGATCGGCTTGAGCATCGTGAGATGCTCGGTCACCGTCAGTGACGGAAACAGGCGGCGGCCCTGCGGCACGAGCGCGATCTTGCGACCGGCGATCTCATGGGCTTTCAAACCAAGCAGCGCGTCACCCATCCAGGTGATCGTGCCGGCGCGAACCTGCGGGGACGTCAGGCCCATGATCGAGCGGACCAAGGTGGTCTTGCCCATGCCGTTGCGCCCGAGAAGCGCGACGACTTCGCGGTCGCCGACGGTCAGGGACGCGCCATGCACCACCTGGGCGTCGCCGTAAGAACAATGAAGGTCGCGGATCTCAAGCATGGGGGCGCGCTCGGCCTAGGTAGACGTCCTGGATGTCGGCATTGGTGCGGATCTCGGCCGGTGCCCCCTCGGCGAGAAAGCGGCCGTTGCTCAGGCAGGTCACCCAATCGACCAGCGACAGCACGAGATCCATGTCGTGTTCGATGAGGATGATGGTGAGATCCGTCGGCAACGCGCGGATGACGTCGGCGACGATGATCCGTTCGGACGGCGACAGGCCGGCAGCGGGTTCGTCGAGGAGCAGCATCTTGGGACTCGTTGCAAGCGTCATCGCCAGTTCGAGTTGGCGCTGCTCGCCGTAGGACAAGGCGCTGACAAGGACGTCGGCACGGGCGCCGAGACGGGCCAGTTCCAGCGCACGCTTCGCCCGTGCGTCCTCGCCCGCGGTCAACTTGCGCGAACCGAAGAAGGAGAACTTGCGAGCGACCAGGCCCCAGATCGCAAGCTCCATGTTTTCGCGAACCGTCAGGCTCGGAAACAGGTTGGTAATCTGGAACGTCCGGCTGATGCCGGCGGCGGCGCGGCGATGCGGCGGTGCGGATGTCACATCGCGGCCCTCGAACGTCACGCGGCCCGAGGTCGGCCGGATGACGCCGCTGATCGCGTTGAACAGAGTCGTTTTGCCGGCACCGTTGGGGCCGATGATGGCGCGCCGCTCGCCGCGCTTCACGCACAACGACACGTCGTCGACGGCCTTGAGGCCGCCGAACCGGACGCCGACGCCATCCAGGGTCAGGATGCTATCGGGCACGGCCGACCTCTTCGGTCACGCGTATGGGGTCCGCGCGCGTCACCGCTTCTTGATCCCCTGGAAGTCGCGCGAATAGGCGGGCTGCTTCATGTAGGTCGCGGGATCATACTTCCAGAACTGTGAGACCTGCGGATAGGTATCGACCGGGACGTTCCAGTACTTGCCGTCGGCGTTCTTCACCACCTTGCGAATGAACACGTCGTACACCGGGTTGCCGTAGGCATCGAAGTGGACCGGCTTGCCGAGCGGGCTGTTGGGAAGATCGGTCTTCAGCACGGTCTCGAGGAACAGCTTGCGATCGTCGACCTTGCCGCCGATCGTCTCGATCGCTTTGGCCACCCACATCGCGCCGACGTAATGCGAGAACGCATAGAGCGAAGGGATCTTGCCGAACTTGGCGCTGTAGGCTTTGACGAAGGCCTGTGTCGCCGGAAGGTCGGCGCCTTCTGCGAACTGCGCCGAGGTGACGATCCCCTCGCATTCCGCGCCCATCGTACGGATGACGGACTGGTCCGTGGCGTTCTGCGCGCCCAACAGGGGGATCTGACCCTTCAGGCCGAAATTCGTATATTGCTGAATGAGGCGCGCGGAATCGGCGCCGGTCTCCATGGCGAAGATCGCGTCGACGCCCAGGCTCGAAAGCTGGCCGAGGTAGGGACTGAAATCCGACGTGTTCAGCGGATGCCAGAGCTGCAACAGGATTTCGCCGCCACCTTCGGTGAAGGTCTGGGCGAAGCCGCCGCATTGTTCGTGGCCAAACGTATAATCCTGGCTGACCGTCGCCACCTTCTTGTAGCCCTGCTTGAGGGCCCAGTCGGCGAGTGGCCGAGAGAACTGGCTGGCGGTATAGCCGCCGGCGCGGATCACGTTCGGGATGCGGCCGCCCTGCGTCAGCGTGTCGGCGGCAATCACCGGAATGAAATAGGGCTCGCCGTTGCCCTTGACGTAATTCGCCACCGCAAGCCCGGTATTCGCAAGAAGATTGCCGAACAGCATGTCGACCTTGCCCTGCTCGACGAGGCGGCGGGCCTTCTGCAGCGCGGTGTCGGGATTGGACGCATCGTCCTCGACGATGATCTCGACCTTACGGCCGCCGACCTGATTGCCGATGCTGTCCCAGAACATCGTAAAGCCGTTGACGATCTCCTTGCCGCCGGCCGCCACGACCCCGGTCAGCGGTGCCAGCAGGCCGATGCGGATCGGGGCGGACTCGGCCTGCGCTTCGCGCGCGCTGGCAAGAGCGCTGGTGCCGCCGGCCAGCATCAGGCTGGTGATTTCGAGAAAGCGTCTGCGATCCATGATGTGTTCCTCTGTCTATGAGCGGCGGCGGCGCTTGGCGAGCAGGATGCGGGCGCGCCCGACGATGCCTTCCGGCGCAAAAATCATGATCAGCACGAAGGTCAGGCCGAGAACGCTCGGCCAGCGCGCGGTGAAGACGCTGACGACGTTCTCGAGAAGGATGATCGCGGTGGCCCCGACAAAGGCGCCGAACAACGTGCCGACGCCGCCTGTGATCGCCATCAGCAGCGCCGAGACCGATTGCGACAGCTGGACCGTCGAGGGGCTGACGAAATCGTTGAAGACGGCGTAGAGAGCGCCGGCGATGCCGGCGACGAAGCCCGAGGCCACGAAGGCCAGGAACAGATGCAGCGGGACGTTATATCCGAGGCTCCGCATCCGGCTCTCGCTTTCGCGAATCCCGCGCATGGTCAGGCCGAACGGCGAATGCACGAAGCGCCAGATGATCCAGGTGACCGGCACCGTGACGAGCAGAATAGCGTAGTAGAAATGCACGTGATCGACGAGGAAGCCTGGGCGGCCAATGCCGCGCAGGCCGTTCTCGCCACCGGTGATGCCGGTCGAGCGCAGGCACACCCCCCAGACGATCATGCCGAGCGCCAGCGTCAGCAGAAGAAAGTAGACGCCGGAGGTGCGGATCGCGAGCAGCGCGAAGACGGCGGCAAGTAGCGTGGCGGCGAGGATGCCGAGCCCCATGCCGACCCACAGCGATCCGCCGAGCGACGCCGTCCAGTAGATGACGACATAGGTCGACACGCCGAAGATCGCGCCGTGCCCGAGCGGCGTGCGACCGACGAATCCGGCGAGGATATCGATCGACATCGCCAGGATGCTGAAGATCAGGATCTGCGTGGCGATGGAGATCTGGTAGCCCGGCAAAAGCAGCGGCAGTGCCAGAAGCGCCGCGAGCACGATACAAAGCCATACTAGCACGCGCTTGGTCGGGGCGGCGCGATCGACAGGCGGCAAGGCGGAAACGAGCGGCGTCGACATCAGGTGGCCCTGCCAAAGAGGCCCAGCGGGCGAAACGCGAGGATCAGCGCCATCGGGCCAAAGATCACGAAGTAGGACAGTTCGGGAAACCACACTTGTCCGAACGAATTGAGCAACCCGACGAGTAGCGCACCGACCGCGGCGCCGGCGAGACTGCCACGGCCGCCGATGATCACCACGGCCAGCGAGAACACCAGGATCTCGGCATCGGCGCTGGGGTAGAGTGTCAGGAACGCGCCACCGACCACGCCGCCGAGGCCGGCGAGCGCGGCGCCCAGCATGAAGGTGCCGAGAAAGACGCGGCGGATGTTGATCCCCATCGCCTCGACCATCTCAGGATCGTCGACGCCGGCGCGGATGAGCGCGCCGAGCCGCGTGCGGTTCAGCAGCAGCCACAGCAGGCCAAAGATCGCGACGCCGAGCGCGAGAACGAAGAGCCGGTATTTTGGGTAGAAGATGTGGCCGAACCGCGCCGCGCCGCGCAGCATGTCCGGGATCGGGACCGTGTAGGTGTCGCCGCCCCACAGCACCAGGACGAGGTCGTTGAGGATGAAGGCGATCCCCAGGGTGAGCAGCACCTGCCGAAGCTCGTTGCCACGGACGAAGCGCAATAGGCCCGCGTCGATGACGAGCCCGAGGAGCGCGACGACGGCCATCGCCGCAAGAATGCCGAGGACATAGCTGCCGGTAGCGGTGGCGGCGGTATAGCCGACCAGGCCGCCGAACAGATACAGCGCGCCATGCGCCAGATTGACGATCCGCAACAGGCCGAAGATCAGCGTGAACCCCGACGCGACGATGAAGAGCAGCGCCGCGAAGGTCAGGCCGTTGAGGAGTTGCAGAAGGGTCTGGTTCATCGCTAGGGCTTTGGCGCCGCAAGCGCGTCGGGGCGTTGGCCGAGAAACCAATCGTAGATCTCGCCGCCGGTGCGATAGACGACGTCCTTGTGCTGCGCGATATGGTCGAACACGCGAGCGAAGTGCTTTAGGCGATGCGGCGCCCCCATGATGTAGGGATGGACGACGAGGGCAAGGACGCGCGCCGAGTCTTCCGAGTCCCCGTAGATCTGGTCGAACTGGTCGACGGCGCGGTCGTAGTATTCCGACGCCTTGTGATGCTGGATCAGCATCATCGCGACGTCGTTGCATTCCTGGGTATAGGGGATGTTGACGATCGGCTTCGTGCGGGTCTTCAGCACGACGGGCTCGTCGTCGAGAACCCAGTCGCAGACGTAGTCGAAGCCTTCTTCGACGAGAATGTCCGGCGTCTCCCAGGTCTCCGTCAGGCCCGGGCCCAACCAGCCGCGCGGATCGCGCCCAGTGAACGCACGGATCGCATCCTTGGTCTTGCGGATGTCCTCGCGTTCGTCCGGCACTTTCTGCATGTTCTTCTGGCCGAAGCCGTGGCCGACGAATTCCCAGCCACGCTCGTGGGCTGCGCGCGCGATCGGCTCGTAGGTCGCGATCGCCTTGCCGTTGATGGCGAGCACCGCCTTAATCCCATGCTGATCCAGCACCTTCAGCATGCGCCAGAAGCCGACGCGATTGCCATATTCGTGCCAGGCCCAGTTCGGAACGTCCGGCATCGGCGCGCCGCCGGCAGGCGGGGTCAACACCGTGCGCGGCATGGTTTCCTTAGGGTCCCATTCCTCGATATTGACGATCACCCAGACGGCCATGCGCGCACCGTCCGGCAGTTTCAGCGCCGGGCGTTCGGTGATCGCCGAATAGGACAGACGTTCGGTCGGCAACATGATCAGGCCTCGCACGGTGCAACGGTGATGGTGATGGTGCCGACGCCTTCGACCCGCCCATGCATCGTCTCGCCGGGACGCACGGGACCGACACCGGCGGGCGTTCCCGTCATGATCAGGTCGCCGGGCGCCAGCGCGTAGGAGGCCGAGAGGTTGGCGATGATTTCGGGGACGTTCCAGATCATATGCGCGATATCCCCGCTCTGCCGCGGCGCCCCGTCGACGTCGAGGGTAATCGATCCCTTCGCGGGATGGCCGATAGCGCTCACCGGCACGATCGCGCCGCACGGGGCCGAAGCATCGAACGCCTTGCCGCGCTCCCAAGGTAGCATCTTCGCGCGCATGTCGCGCTGCTGGTCGCGACGCGTCAAGTCGAGTCCGACGGCGTAGCCGAAGACGGCGTCGAGCGCCTGTGCCTTCGTCAGATCCCGACCACCTGCGCCCAGCGCAACGACAAGTTCGATCTCGAACTGAAAATCTTCGGTATCCGCGGGATACGCGACGACGCCACCATCCTCGACGATCGCGTCGCTCGGCTTCTGGAAAAAGAACGGCGGATCGCGCTCGTCGCCTTCCTTCATCTCGCGAATGTGATCGACGTAGTTGCGGCCGACACAATAGATGCGGCGGATCGGAAAACGGTCGGCGGAGCCTGCGATGGGAAGCGAAGGCTGGGGAACGACGGGCAAGGGTAGCGGCAAGGTCAAGACGAACTCGAAGGTTGGATTGGGTTCAGGCGGCCGGCTGCGGTGGCGGCGCAAAAGCCGGCAGGGTCATGATCGTATTGGTGTCGGCGACGATCCCGAAGGCCGTGGCGATGCAGAGGAGTCCGGCTTCGTGGAGGGCCGGGCCATCCATCGTCTCGACGCAGTCCTTGGCGACGATCACGGAATAGTCGCGCACATTCGCCGCCGTCGTCGTGGCGAGCACGCAGGAATTCGTGTTGACGCCGGTGATGATCAGCACGTTGATGCCATGCGCGCGCAAGGTGAACTCGAGGTCCGTTCCGATAAAGCAATCGTAGCGCTTCTTGGTGGCGACGAGGAGATCGCAGCTCGCGTCAAAAAGCTCCGGCATGACTTCCACACCGGGCATGCCCGCCACGTTGTGGCGCAGGACGTTCTTGCGCGTCGCGGTCGGATCCTCCGCGCGCGTCCGCCAGAATGGATTGCAGGCGATCTCCGCGGCGTCGCGATATTGCGTCATCACATGGATCACGGGAATGCCGGCGCCGCGCGCCCACGTGAACAGGCGAAGGTTCGCGGCGATGACCTGCTTCGCCACCTCGGGCGAGGTCGGCATGGTCGCCACCGCCATGTCGAGATGGCCGCGATGAAGGTCGATCGCGACCACCGCCGCCTTGGGCTGACTGACACCGAGATTCAAAGCCGCGTCTCCTAGATCAGAGGGTTCCAGCCGGTCTTCACCACCGCCCGCTGGTCGATGCCGAAGCGGTCGGCCAGCCAATCACTGATGAGTTCCTGCCCGATGGTCGGATGATCGTGCTGGCAATGCTCGGCACCGGTCTCTTCCGGATCGACGATGCGCAGCGTCACGTCCACACCCTTGGATTTCGCGTAATCATGAGCCCGGCTCGCCTGGGCGACCGTCAGCACGTCGTGGCCGCCGTGGACGATCAGGAACGGGCACTTCATGTGATCGAGATGACCCTCGAGCGTGAAGTTTTTCATGATTCCATGAGCTTCATCCATGGTCTTGGCGCCCAAGACCCACTTGATGTGCATCGCGAGCCCAAAATTCTCGTCTTTCTGGCCCCACATCTCGTGCACGTCGTAGACAGCGCCGTGCGAGATCGCGGCGGCGAGGCGCGGCTCGTAGCAGCCGGCGCGGGCTGCGTAATAGCCGCCCATCGAGGAGCCGCACACGGCGATCCGTGACGGGTCGACATCGCTTCGCGCAACGAGCCAGTCGATGCAGGCCGCGATCGGGACTTCGGTATCGGGGCGGCTGACGATGCCGTGGCGGCGTAGCGTGCCGCCCTGGCCGGGACCGTCGATCATCAGAACCGAGATGCCGCGCTGCAGGCAGCCATGGGCCTGCATGAACCACATCTCGTCCTTGATGGAATCGAGACCGCCCATGCAGATCAGAACCGGAAGCCGGTCGCCGGGAAATGGCGCGCGCACGAAGTAGCCGCAGATCGGCTTACCGTCTTCAAAAGGAATGTCGACGACCTCGCCGGACGGATTGAGATTGGCGAGGAAGCGATGGCTGCAGGATTCCATCAGCTCGAAGGTTTTCAGCCGCCGTGGATCCGTCGGCTCCAGAAAAAACTCGGCCTGACGATAGTGGTTGGCGGCGCGAAGGTAGCAGTTCATCGCGGTGCGGACGTGGCCGGCGGCTTCTTCGCTCAGGCCGCGCTGCCGATTGCGCTCCGCGACTGCAAGCCATTCATGATGCCAGCTTTCGAGGTCGCCGGCGACGATGCGCGAGGCGGTGCGCAAAACCTCGCTGACGCCGCCGCCGCCTTCCTGGGTTTCGCCGAGGCCGCGCCGGAGCTGATAGGAGAACCAGGGATATTGCGGCCAGTGATGCCAGCCGTAAGGCTCGTAGTGCGCAGACTTGTCCGCGGTTACCTGTTCGATCGTGTCATCGGCAGTCAACATAGAGCACCCACTGGTTGATGCGCCAAACTGAGTACAGTTTGGCTTAATGTCAACGAACATGTATACATATGCGGCCCATATTGGCGGCAAATTGCCTATCAAAATGGCGAACTGTCTGCATTATGCATTCGATCGAACCTTAGCCGTTGGTTCGACGCACGAACGGTCGTCCGGCCGCCAGCCTGTCAAGAGGATTTGGCTGATCTGACCTGCGTTTTCGCCGAGGACACGCGGGTAGACGCTGTGGCTGGCGCGCCTTAGACAAAGCAGGAAAGACCGCTTGATCCGCGTCTCAACGTGCGGTGAACAGCGTCGCCATCTCCGCCTTCATCAGCCCGCGTTGCATCGCACGATCGGATCGACGCGCCCTGCGTCGGGCAACCGAAGCCGCGGTGGGAGGGGCCGCCGCATTGGCGATCCATGGCGTCAACCGCGAACCACCGAAAACACGAGCCCCAATGACCCAAGTCTTGACGCCTGCCCCTTTGGACGATGCCGACCGGCCGATGATTTCTCGGGCGCTCATCTTCATTCTCTCGCTCGCGTGCGGCGTCGTCGTCGCCAACATCTATTACGTCCAGCCTCTGGTCGGCCTCATCAGTGAGGATTTCGGGATGCCGGTGGCCTCAGCGGGCCTGCTCGTGACCCTGACGCAGATGGGTTACGCGTGCGGCCTGCTGCTTGTCGTGCCGCTTGCCGACATCGTCGAAAATCGCAGGCTCATCCTGGGCATGCTGTCGATTCTCGCCATCGCGCTCGTCTGTGAAGCCGCGGCGCCGACCATTCCGATGTTCCTCGCGGCTTCGCTCCTGGTCGGGATCAGCGCCAGCATGGTCCAGGTCATCGTGCCCTTCGCCGGCCATCTCGCGCCCGATGCATCCCGGGGGCGCGTCGTCGGCACGGTGACCAGCGGCCTGTTCTTCGGCATCATGCTGTCACGCCCGGCGGCGAGCTTCGTCGCGCATTTTGCCGGGCACCGCACGATTTTCGAGCTGTCGGCCGTCGCCGTCCTGCTTCTGGTCGTACTTCTCTTCCGCACGCTGCCCGAGCGTCGTCCGAAGGGCATGACATACCTTCAGACCCTTGGCTCCTTGGGTCCGCTCTTGCTCAAGACCAAGGTTCTGCATCGTCGTGGGGCCTACCAGGGCGGGCTTTTTGCGGCCTTCAGCATGTTCTGGACAACCGTCCCGATATTTTTGGCGACACCGAAATTCGGGTTCAGCCAGATCGGTATCGGTATCTTCGCGCTGATCGGAGCGGCCGGGGCCATCGCGTCCCCCTACGCCGGCCATGCCGCGGATCAAGGAAAGTCGGCCCTGATCACGCGCCTCGGCCTTTTGGGGACCCTTGCGGCATTATTGATAGCGCTGGTCGGCGGTCTTTATGACTCCTGGCCGCTTCTGGTCGTCGCTGCGCTTTTGATCGACATGGCCGTCGCCGCAAACTTGGTGGTCGGACAGCGCGCGCTGTTCGCTTTGGGATCCGAGCTGCGTGGACGCCTGAATGGTCTCTATCTCGCGTCCTTCTTCGTGGCAGGCGCCGTGGGGTCGCTGGTGTCTGGCTACGCCTATGCCTTTGGCGGCTGGACCGGCTTATGCCTGACAGGCCTGATTTTTCCGGCGCTTGCCCTGGCCTACTACGGAAGCGAGCCATAGATCATAAGGTCTTGCCGTAGGGCGAAGACTGCCACCATCGATCAACGGGACCTTGCGCAACGGCCGGCAAAGACCGAAGCGGCGGGCACGTTATGCGTTTCGTAACAGCTCGAGAGGCAGCATGACATGAACGCCGCGTTTCCGATTGACCACCTGCGTGATCCTCACATCGGCGGCGATGCTGCAGAGCCGATACGCTTGATCGGGGGACAATGTGCTGGCGTTGCAGATCAGGACGATCATGCGGCGCACCCCGGTCCGGACGGCTTCGTCGAAATCGTCGTCGAACGCCATCGCAATCAGATGCGTCTTGGTCTCGGCATAGGGCGCGGATAGGTCTGCGCCCTTTAGGAGATCGATCTGCAGCGTGCCGGCGAGCCCCGTTTCCACGGCGGTCAGGCAGACCTCGCCGTCCCCTTGAGCGGCGTGTCCGTCGCCGACCGAGAGGAGACCGCCGGGCGTGGCGACCGGCAGATACAACACCGATCCCGCCGTCAGCTCCTTGTTGTCGATGTTGCCGCCGAAGGAGCCGGGCACGACAGATGTGACCGCGCCTTCTTCGGGTGCGGGCGCCGTCCCGATGACCCCGAAGAACGGGCGCGCGGGGATGGTGATGCCCCAGGGCGTAACGATCCGGCCGTTAATCCGATCGATCCCGAGGTGGATCACGCCGCCGACCGGAAAATCGTCCGGCAGCAGACCCTTGTCCGGCGCGATAAGATTGTAGCCCCAGTCGTCGGCGAGCGAAACATCCACGATCGTCACGCGGAGAGCGTCACCTGGCTCCGCGCCGCGAACGAAGATGGGGCCGTTGAGGATGTGCGGCCCCAGGCGCTGCTCGACGGTGGCGTGGATCGCCCGCAGTCCGTCGCGAACCGAGAAGCCGTCCTCTGTCGGTAGCTGGTCAGGGCTTCCGCTCGCCGTCGTCACGAAGACGGTGTCGCCGGAATCGATCGCCAGGACCGGCGGGAGAGCCGCGTCGAGGTAGCCCCAATGGACTGTATCAGGGCCGGCGTCGAGACGATGGTGGGCCATCAAATAATCCTTGCGGCAATGCGTTGGTCACCCTCACCCGACACGCCGAAGCACTCGTGACGTGCTTTGGCATCAGAGCATCCGGCTGCCTCTTCAAACTGCTTCGGCGTCACCTTTGGCCAGGGGCGCTGCCGCCGCTTTCGGACGGTTGGCGATCCGCGTCGTGTCGAAGAACGACATCAAGATGAACGCGATGACCAATTGCCCGGACATCAACACCAGCGCGGCCGTTCCCCAATTGTCGAAGACGACTTTCAGCGAGGCGAAACAATAGCCGGAGACGGCTGCCGCGGTATAGTAGCAGCAAATGTAGAGGCCGGAGGCCCGGCCGACCATGCTGGCGCGCACCGACCGTTGCATCAAAGAGTAGCCGTTGACGTAGAGGATGGCGCTTGCCGCCATGCCCTCGCCGAACGCCAACCACTCCTGCGCCGCGAAACTGGTCGCGAGATTGAAGATCGCGTAGGCGACGGTGCCCAGCATAACCAGCGCGAACAGATGCAACGCCTTCTGATTGATGCGGTCGGCGAGGTAGCCGACGGGGATCCCCATCAGCGCGCCGACGCCATACATGCTGGCCGCGGCGGCCGCGTCCTGCGCCGAGAAATGCAGCGCGGTACGCAGAAATGTCGGATAGAGCCCGACGTAACCAAAATTGGCGAGGCCGGCACCAACGGAGACCAGCGCCAGCAGAACGGTGTTACAGTTGAGAAGGCGCGCCGGGATATGGCTTTCCTCGACGCTATCGCGCAGGGCCACCACCCCGGTCTGTTCGGAGAACCGCCGCGACACCAAGAGCATCACGATGGCGGCGCCGATCAGCCCCACCACCCCGAAGACATACATCGGGACATGCCAATTGCCGGATTCGATCATCAGCGCGCTGCCCCAGCGCGGCCCGATGAAGGACCCCGCGCCATAGGCCACGTTGAGCACGCCGAGTGCCAGCGTGCGGTTGCTCAGGAAATACGTGCCGGCAATGGTGAAAATCGCAACGTTTTGCAGCGCCTCGCCGACGCCCGACACGACGCGATAGGCGGCCATGTCGTAGAAGCCGATCGAGACGCAGGTCAGGATGGTGCAGACCGAATAAATCACGATACCCAGGGCCGCGACGGCCCGGCGCGACAGCCGATCGAACAGGAAGCCGCCGGGAATACCGGCGATGCCGAGCCCGAGCGTGAACAGAGTCGCCAACAATCCGCCGGTCGCAAGCGGGAAACTATATTCCTTCGCGACGGCCGGCAGGAGCACCGGAAAAACGCTGCGATCCATCGCGTTGACGACGTAGGTCAGGCAGACCAGCAGGAACGAGATCAGGGCGAATTTTGTCGACAGGCGCGGCAGGCTTTGCATTCGGTGAGACTCCGGAACGGTGGATGGACCACGAACGCAAGATCCCCCGCGATCGGATGATGAAAAGCGCCGGCGCGTCCGGCTGACGTCGGCTCAGAGCGTTTCGAGATCCCATGCCGGCGCGCGCTCCGGCGGGTTGACGAGGCGCAACTGCTTGGCGCGCAGCGTCGCGATCAGCGCCATCTCCGCCTCGTCGAGCGCAAAGTCGAAAATGTCGAGATTCTGATCGATATGCGCCTCGCTCAGCGCGCGCGGCACGGCGGCAACCAACGGCTGCTGCACCAGCCAACGCAGCGCGACCTGGGCCGTGGTCTTGCCGCGAATTTTCGCGATTTCGGTGATGACCGGATCGTCCAACAGTTGGCCGCGCGCGACTGGGCAATAGGCGGTGAGGATCATGCCATGCCGCTTCAGGGCCGCCAGCATGGCCGTTTGTGGGAGATAGGCATGATACTCGACCTGATTGGTGAGCAGCGGCTCAGGGCACACCTTGACCGCCTGCTCCAGCATGGCGATCGTAAAGTTCGACACGCCTATATGCCTGGCGATGCCGCCGCGCTTGGCCCTGGCGAGCGCGCCCAGCGTCTCGGCGAACGGCACCCCGGGTTGCGGCCAATGCACCAGCAGCAGGTCGACATAGCCGACACCCATCGCCTTCAGGCTGGTTTCGGCCGAGATCAAGAAATCAAGCTCGCGTGCGTTAAGCTCGGTCACCTTCGTGGTGATCCACAAGTCTTCGCGGGCGATCCCGCTGGCACGAATGCCTTCGCCCACCTGCTCTTCCGTGCCGTATTTGCGCGCCGTGTCGATCAGGCGGTATCCCGACTGGATGGCATGGGCGACCAGTTCGGCACCGCGCGAGGGAAAGTCCATGGTGCCGAAGCCGATCGCCGGCATCTGGGCACCGTGAGCGGAGATCGTGAAAGCTTTTGAAGTCATGCGCTTGGAATTTCCATGATGAGTGAACATGGTTAGGGCAGGGATAGACCAGTCCGAGTGGCGCGCGAAACGTTCGCTACCACACTTCGGATGAGCGGCAGCTGGCGGCTTCTTCTCCCCTCGACCCGACGAGACCCGGCGCCGTCCATCGGTGTGCTTCAAACCGGCATTTTGCAGCAGGATGAGGCCGAGCAGCCGTCTTCACCGCTGCCACCGATTTACCGCCGCGGAGGTCAGGAACGCGACCAGCCTTCAAACCCGCCGATCGACCATACTTGGCACATTTTCGAAAGTCGAATAGGATATTCGAAAATAGGCACGTCTTGCGTTGGTCGCCCTCCTCATATCCAAAACCCGGACCAAGCAGACCATGACGGGGCGCCCGGCTTCGTCATGGCAAGGCGCGCCAACCTGGACTCCAAGGAAACAAGCGTCCGATGACCATATCCGTACTTCCCGGCGACCAGGGATCGACCCTCAATTTCAAGCTGCTGGCCAATCATCAACTCGGCGGCTTCGGCGGCGTCGGCGAAGGCGTGTCCGTGCAGATCGCAAAGGACGGCCGCCGCATCCTGTGGCTGGCCCATGAGAGCGCCCCCAAGAATTTCACCGGCCTCGACGTCACCGACCCGAAGAACCCGAAGGTTGTGGTCCAGACGGCTCTGCCGCACTCCTACCTGCGCTCCAACTCGCTGGAGGTGACCGGCGACGTGATGGCCGTCGCCTATCAGGCGCAGAAGCCCGGGATGACGGGCACCGGCCTTGAACTCTGGGACATCTCGGTGCCGGAGAGCCCGAAGTCGATCGCCTTCATGAGCACCGACGGCGCGGCGTCGCGCGGCGTGCACCAGCTTTGGTTCTGCGACGGCGAATTCGTCCACATGGCGTCGGGCGCGCCGGATTTCGTGCCGCACAACGTGCTGGACGACCAGTGCTATCGGATCATCGACGTGCGCAACCCGGCGAAGCCCGTGGAAGCCGGCCGCTGGTGGCTGCCGGGCACGCGCGTGGGCGACACCGCGCCACAACCAAAACGCCATCCGGCCGGCTCGGACTCCGGCTTCCGGGCTCACAACACCAATGTCTATCCGCAACGCCCGGACCGCTGCTACCTCGGCTATCTCGACGCCGGCATGTTCATCATGGACATCGCCGACAAAAGTAACCCCAAGGTCATCTCGCGCTGGGACAACTCACCGCCTTATGCGGGCTTCACCCACACCGCGCTGCCGCTGTTCGATCGCGGTCTGCTGATCGTCACCGATGAGTCCGTGCTCGATGACGGCGCCGATTATCCGAAGCTCGTCTGGGTGCTCGATGCGCGCGACGAGACCAATCCGGTGCCGATCGCCACGTTCCCGCCGCCGGACTATGCCAAGTTCGCAAAGCGCGGCGGCCGCATGGGAGCGCATAACCTGCACGAGAACACGCCGGTCAAGACTTCCTGGTTTTCTGATCAGGTGATCGTCGGAACCTTCTTCAACGCGGGTCTACGCGCCTACGACATTTCCAATCCCTATCAGCCGAAGGAAATCGCGCACTTCATCCCGCCGGCCCCGACGGGCGCGCCGACGGGCTCGATCCAGATCAACGACGTCCACATCGACGAGCGCGGCATCGTCTACGCGGTCGACCGGCACGCCGGTGGCGTCTACATCTTAGAAATGGATTTTTGAGGCCGCATCGTTGATCGCGCACCCGGCCCAACTCTTCGGTGGCGGTCGTTTTGGGCGCCGCCTGCCGCGGCCGGGTGCCGGCAAAGTGCCGGTCACTGTCGTGACGGGCTTTCTCGGCGCCGGCAAGACCACGCTGATCCGCGCTGCGCTGAAACATCCGTATGCCGCCAACTCCGTCGTGATCGTCAACGAGTTCGGCGAGATCGGCATCGACGACGTGTTGATTCGCACCTCGACCGAAGAGGTGCTGCTGATCGGCAACGGCTGCATGTGCTGTGCAGCGCGCCACGATCTGCAACGGATCTTGCGCAATCTCTATGCGGAGCGCGAAACCGGCGCCATCCCGCCCTTCGCACGCGTGATCGTCGAGACGTCGGGCCTCGCCGATCCCGGCCCCATCCTGCAGATCTTCCATGCCGACCGGACGCTCGCCGACCACTACACGCTGGGTGGTCTCGTCACCGTCATCGACGGCGTGCTGGCCTCCCGTGCCGAAGCCGCCGATGCGGTCTGGATCGAACAAGTCGTGCAGGCTGATAGTTTGATCCTGACCAAATCCGATATTTTGGGTGCGGAGGATGCAGCCGTACTCACATCGCGCCTCGCTGCGATCAATCCGCAGGCACCAGTGATTGAATCGGAGGCGGCGCGTACCGACCCGGCCTTGTTCCTGCAACAGCCGGTGCTTCCGTTGCAGAAGGCCGACCGCGATTCCCATCATGGGCACGAGGCGGACTACCAAAGTTTCGTATTGCGCTTCGAACAACCCTTCGACTGGGCGCTCTTCACGCGCGCGATGGATGCGCTGGTCGCCTCACGCGGCGAAGACATTCTTCGGGTCAAGGGATTTGTCGACGTCGCGGGGACGGCCGGTCCCGTGGTGGTGAATTACGTCCGCCACCTGGCGTCATTGCCCGAAGAGCTAAACGCCTGGCCCGACGCCGACCGCGCGACGCGGCTTGTCTTCATCACGCGGAAGCTCGGCCGCGCCAAGGTGGCGGCTCTGTTCGCGGGACTGCTTGGGCTCGACGACTAAGTTGTCGGTCATGCGATCCCGGCGAACGAGCCCTGCAGCGACATCACATGATGTGCAATTTCCGTGCCAGCTTCAGCGATTTATGCAAAGCCCGCTTGATTTTCGAATATAGTGTGTAATATTCGAAAATCGACTTCAGTTTGATGTCGGAGCATCTTGGTTGGCAACAGCCGCGATGTCGAGTCACCTCACGGGGGTGAGGGCTCGCCGACACATGCGGCCGCACGGTGCGGCTGCGGATTTCCACGAATGACTGGGCACGCGGGACATACTGGCAAGCAGTATGAACCCGGATGGGGGACGTATGCAAAAACTTTGGACCACAATCGGCGGAGTCGGCGTTGCAGCTGCTTTGATGGCGACCGCGACATTGACCAACACAAGCGCTTTCGCACAACAGCGGACCGACGTCGGGACGACGGCGTCGCCCCTCACACAATCACCGACTCCGGCGCTGCCCTTGCCGAATGCCGGGACAGGCCAAGGCTATTTTTTCAATCTGCGGCCTGTAGGCGAAAAGATCGGCAAGAGCCTTGCCGACTACGGCATCTATGTTACCGGACGAACCTTCAACGAGGAGTTCTCGAACGTCAGCGGCGGATTGAAACGCGGCTCGCTCTATGAGGGCTTCACCACGCTCGGCTTCGACCTCGACATGAATCGCATCGCGGGCATTCAGGGCGGTTCGGTCCATTTCCTGGCCAACGACCTGAACGGTCTTCCTTTCCTGCCCTACTCCGGAAGCAACTACGCCAACAACAAGGTTTTCAGTGGCCCCGCGGCGTCGCGGCTCAACGAACTCTCCTACGAGCAATCGTTTTTCGACCACAGGTTCGACGTCCGCGTCGGCCGCGTCCCGACGGGAACGGAGTTCGACACCACCGATCTCTATTGCGAGTTCGTGTTCTCGCTCTGCGCCGCACCGTCCGCCTTCAACGGGGTCAGGGGCTACCCGAGCTATCTGACGTCGTCGTGGGGGCTCGTCACGCAGACCCAGCTCCCTAAAAACTTCTTCTTCAATATCGCCGCCTATGAAGACGAGCCGTCGCTCGCCACGACAGGGCACTACAATTGGCCCGGCCCCGATTGGGGCTTCGACCGTGCGCGGGGCGTGACCATCCCGGCGCAGTTCGGCTATCGGACATCCTACAAAAACGATCCCTATCCAACCACGATCGATATCGGCGCGCTCTATGACACGGGCGACTACAGCGACCCGCTGCAGAACAGCAGCAATCGCAATCGCGGACTCTTCGGCGGCACCGCGAAGGTCGATCATGGCAAGAGCGAGATGTGGATGCAGGCCCAGAAAGTGGTCTATCGCCCCGATATGACGTCGGAGCGCGGGATCACGCTCTTCGTCGACGCCAACCTGATCACGACGGGCAACCCGATCATCGACGACGCTTTTTACGGCGGCTTCGTCTGGAGAGGCCCGTTTGCAGAGCGCCCGAACGACAAGTTCAACGTCTCGGTCGGGTACATCCTTCTCAATTCCGACTACACGAACTTCGTCAACAGCGCCCTGCAGAAACGTGGGTTCGGCGCGACATCCCATGGCGCCGAGACGACCGTGGAAGTGAACTACGGTCTGGCGTTGGCGCCGGGCGTGACGTTCAAGCCCTTCCTCGACTACATCGTCAATCCCGACCAGGTGAACGTCGCTGTGCCCTCCCCGAACAATACGCACGTCCTGTTCGTCGGTGCCGCAATCTCTGTCTTCTTCCCCGAAACGCTCGGCCTGCCGAAGCTCGGGTTCTAACCGACGATCATGATGGAAGGCGGCGTGACAAGAGCCCACGCCGCCGATCATAAAATCGAAGAACTCCCGACGGATCGTTTGTCAGCCGACGACCGTCGCGACCGATGTCAGCCATCAGCAACCTTGCGTCTCGTCCGGGTCCATCCCGGACTGGGCGCGACGCAGCGATCGATCTACGGCCAGATCTCTGTCGAATTGTCGAAGATCGGTTCCGACGATGTGAGAATCGAGTCGGCAGAAGCGGAAATGTGCCGCTGGATTAAGCGGGTGGCCGTCTCGGCGTTACGCGCCAGGACGGCCTTCTTCAGATCCTCGTGCTCGCGTGCGATATTGCGTCCGCGGCTCATATACCGTCCGGACAGCAGTCTGTACCGCGCCCACTGGTTGTTGAACTGGGCCAGCGTCGCGAGCAAGATCGGCGACCCGCAGGCCGCGTAAAGAGAATAATGAAACGTCCGATGCCGCTTCTCGTATTCGGGATCGAATAATTCGCGACCGTTTTTCCCGGGATATTTCGAGAGCGTGTTCAAAGACGCGAGCACGAAGGATTCCCAGTGCTCGTCGCCCTTCTCGATCGAAAGGCTGATCGCCAGAGCCTCCATTTCGCTGCGTACCATGGTCAGGTCGAGCAGATGCTCCGTCGAAACCGGCGCCACCCGAAACCCCCGGTGGTCCTCCAGAAGAACAAGACCCTCCGCGATGAGGCGCATGAGCGCTTCGCGTAACGGGCTTAGACTCACCTGATATTTTTCGCGGAGCCAATCGAACCGCAGGGTCTGCCCCGGTTTCAGGGTCAAATCCACGATGTCGGCACGAAGACGGTTCTGTGTCGTGGTCGCAATGGTGGGCGAGTCCCGCTCGTCCAGGAGCCCCGATTTCTGCGAAATGTTCGTCATGAGATAGCCGACCAGGAATCATCTACGTGCCTCAGCATAAAGCACTTTATCATTCGGACAGGGACCCCGAAAATTTCTCGTCGGCATGATCGCACAGAGTGATCTGGGCTTGAAGCGGTGCCCGTACCCGACAAATCGCCGTCTTGCCACCACCGCTAGCATGTATGGCTTCGCAGGAAAAACGGGGCTTTTGCCGCGCGGGACCGACACATGGCTGGATTCGCGCAATAGCGCGAGGCTCCCCGTGAACGCCGCCTCACAACAGACGAACTCGATCGCCTCGGCGAGACTTAGCGTCCGGCGGCCGACGCCGAGTATGAGTGCCCGACGGTGTGCTCGCCCTTCGTCTTCGCCTGCCTGCCGGTGCGCGCCTTCGGGAGATCCGGCCCGCGTCGACGCGCGCGCCCCTATGTGATCCCCGAGCCGGTATCGATCGGATCTCAGATAGCCTTGGCGGGCGATCCACCGTCATGCAGGCTTGGGCGCGCGCGAGGCTCGAAAGCAGCTGCGTTGCTCTCAAGCTTCCCTTGCCGCCTGCTGTCACAGGTCGGCAAAGCCGCGATGCTTACGGAATGACAATCCCTCGCCATTCTCACGCTACCGATGGCTGATCCGCGGGATGACGCTTGAACATGAACACGCAGGACCCGCCGTCGGTGTCGCCGGCAACGGCGCGGGCCTTCTGCCGATCCGTCATCCAGTTGCAGATCATCACGGCGGCGGCATTGGTGACGGCGGGCTTCCACAGCCACATGTCGTTGACGTCATCGACCTTGTTGATTTCGAACAGCGCCTTCGGCGCGTCAGCGGCGAGGCCGATCGACCACTCCGTGAAATCGGCGCCGAACTCCTTGACGTAGCTGATCAGTTCGAATTTGATTTGCTGGACGCTGTAAGCCATTGGCTCAGGCCGGCACGGGGTTGATCGTGGCATGCCCTGGCCCGGACCGACCACGCCAGCGCTGCGCCATCGCCTGACCGGCGCCTTTCTCTTCCGCCGACATTTGCGCGATCAGGCCCTCCAGCGCATTGAGTGCCGTGCCGACGCCATGACCGGCCGCAAGCGACAGCCAGGCAAAGGCGGAGACACGGTCCTTCGCGACGCCGATGCCGTTGGCGTAGAGGTGGCCGAGGCGCGCCTGAGACGGGAAGTGTCCGGTTTCCGCGGCAAGCCGGTAGAGCTCTGCGGCGCGCGCATTGTCCTGCGGGATCTCGCCGCCCTTGGCATACAGCGTCGCAAGATTGTAACGCGCCATCGCATCGCCGGCATCCGCTGCTTTCTGCAGCCAGGCGACGCCGGCCGTGCGGTCCTGCGGCACGCCCTGCCCCATCGAGAGCATGGCGCCGACGTTGGTCGCAGCCTGTACGTGGCCTTGCTCGGCCGCCTTGCTGTACCAGGCGAAAGCCGTCGCCAGCGAGGGCACGACCCCGGTGCCGTTGGCATAGAAGGAGCCGAGCCAGGCCTGGGCATCAGGATTGCCGGATTCCGCGGCGTGCTCAAAGATGGGAAGCGCCGTGTCGTAGTCGGCGCGCCCGAAGGCCGCCACCGCCTCCCGCAACCGATCTTCCGTGGCCGTCTGGACAGCGCGTGGCATCACCAACCTCCCTTGTCTTGTGTCTGATAAAGCGTGGCCGTCTGAACCTCGTCATGCAAGGCGTCGGTGGCCGCCGACACTTTGGCCTCGAACCAGGCGCGCATCGGATCGCCTGCCGTCTCGTCGATGGCGTCGCGCTGCCGCGCTTCGGCTGCGGCGGCCCGCGTTGCGATTGTCGCAAGGATCGCCTCGCACGCCGACGCGTCGCACAGCGCCGAGGCCTCGCGAGCGAACAAGCGGATGCGGCTCAGCGTGCGCCCCAGGGCCGTCGGTTGAAGAATGACTACCGCCGTAACGGTGTGATCCGCAAGAATGACGACGTTGGGATAGAGCAGAACCGAGCCGCCTTCGCGTACGGCGTGGCTTCCGCCCATGGTTTCGACCACGCCATCGGCAAGGCATGTCGCGAGATGCTTCCAATTGGCGTCGTGTTCCAACCAGCGCGTTGCCATCGCGCCGTTTTCTGCAAAGGACGCATTTTTCAGCACCACCTCTGGCGAAGGCCAATCGAAACCGGTCTTGGCCTCCGGATCGAGCTGAACCAGAAGCAGGGGGCCCCAGGTCTTGACGGGGACCGTCAGCAATCGCTCCGGCCTCAGGCCGAGATATTGGTCGAGGCTCGCCTCGCGGTTGACGTCATCCGCCGCGATCGGACGGCGGTCCCGGCTGTAGCCGCAGGCGGTAAACGAGCATTTCGTCTTGGCGCCCGTCTGGCACTGCAGCGGGACCGCGCGGCAGCCGCCGTGCTGCGCCTTGTTGAACCGGCCGACAAGGGATCCGTCCGCGAGGCGTTCGATGTGAATGCCGTGAGTGCCGATGGTGAACGGCAGCACATCCCCGGCGTTCGGAATCTCCGCAGCGAAGCCGGCGCAGACCCAGGCGCGCGTCCAGATCGCCGCATCTTCCTCCGCCTGGAAGATGCGGGACCGGAACGCGGCCGGAGGAAGGAGCCGGACGGTCCCTTGCGGGATCGTCCGGTCCGTGGAGACGGAAGGCCGCTGGGGGGCGACGTCTCCCGTCTCCAAGGAAGAGTGCAGCACGGGTCCGATCCCTCAGCCCGACAGGAATTCGCCGCGGGCCTTGCGGCTGCGGTGTTCCGGCGGCGTGGGATCGTAGTCCGCGCGGCCACGATGCTTGATGGCGTCGGCAGGCGGCGCGGGCAGAGGACCGTCTGCCGCAAAACGATCGAGCACATTTTTCACGAGCTTCGAAATGTTGTTGTCGCAGTTGTTCCAGGGCAACGAGCCGCAGAAGGCGATCGACGAGAAGGCAAAGCAGCCACCCCCGTTCGGCGTCTCGTGGAAGGCAATGTCGGCGCGAACGCGCGGATGCGTGGTGCCATCGAGGCCCTGCTGGTTGAAGCCGAAGTCTTCCATGACGAGCAGATAGGCTTCGGTGTGACGTCCCGCCGACGTCGCGACGGCGAGGGTGTGCGGCGGCGAGCCCAGCATCGTATCGACGATGTCGAGTTCGAGACCGGCAGCGCCACCACCGACGAGACCGAAATTGCCGAGTTTTTCGTCGTAGCCGATGCCGTCGAACGCCCAGGCCACACGAGGATCGAGACTGTCCGGCGTCCGCGAGAAGTAGGACGAGACGTCGAAGCCCTCCGACGACATGCCGGTGCCCGCCACCGAGTGCAGGTAGCGTCCCCGGAAGCGCCACATGCCGCCGAGTTCGCCGGTGCCCTGGTGATAATATTCACCGGGATCGGCGCGCCAGGTGCGGATGCCGGATTCGCAGCGCCGCATTTCGGTGACGACGCCACGGCCCGTGCTCTCATAGGCCGGGTGGTAGGAATGCACCCAGTACCAGGCATCGGCGCCCATATACATCAGGCGTCCGCCACGCTGCGTGTAGTTGTGCAGCGCATCGAGCTGCGGGCCGCTGTTATGTTCGGGATGCGACCCGGTGATGATGACGTTATAATTCTCGATGCGCGCCAAACCATCATAGGTGATGTCTTCGTCGGTGAAGACGTCGTAGTCGTAGCCCATCGTCTCCAGCCAGCAGATCAGGTGGAGGTCGGCTGGGTACTGCCACGGCGCCTGCGCCAGGAAGTGGTCGTACTTCGGACGGATGGAGAGGATCGGACGCAGACGTGACGAAATCGAAATGCCGGTGCCGTCCGTATGCGTGTCGTAGATCGAGCCGCCGTATTCGCGATGTTCCGCGAGATACATGTTCTGCTGCTGCATGATCGGCACGCGATAGACGAACAGCTCGGCGCCGCCGGCGTTGCAGGCCACATGCTCGTTGGCATAGGCCATGTAGCTGATCGTCGGCACCATGACCGCGATCTTCGCCGTCTCCTGCCCGACGCGGGGAACCACCCAGAACGGGATGAACTCCTCGTCGCCTTCCGACGTCGTGAGCTTGGCGGCATAGAAGCGGCTTTTCACGCCGGTTTCTGGCACTGACCATTCGAAGTCCGCGCTCCAGCGGGCATCGTCGACGTCGTCGTCGTGGAAGCTGATGGCACCATATTCATGCGGCGCATGTTTCCAGTCGAAGTTGGTGCCGCCCCAATTATAGCCGGTCATAGCGCGGTTCGGGCAGTTCACCAGCTGCGCGTCGAAGCGGTAGGGCCCCTCATCGCTGGCGACAATCGTGTCGATGCCCTTGCCGAAATTCCACGCCGCGACGATGACTTCCGACAGACGACCGGACGGGCCGCTGTTGCGGCGCTCGGTAAGGCCGGGCTGAGCGCCGAGCTTCATCGTCTCGATGTCCTGGCGCGACAGGGCGACCTTGCAGATTCGCGGGCTGTCGATCTTGCCATTGTACTTGCCGGCGAAGACGACGCCGGCCGGCTTCGACGAGGCGGCGAGTGCATCGTCCGGCGCAAGGGATTCGACGTAGCAGGCGATGCCGACGGGAACAGGCGCATGGCTGATCGCCAGCTTCAGGATCTGCCGGACGGGCTCGATGACGGGATCGAGCGCATAGACGACCTGCGGCTCGTGATAGAGGACGACATCACCGGTGGCGGCATCGAAGGTCGCGGCGCAGAAATGCCAGGCGTGATCGCGCAGCGGCACGCCGGTAGTGATGCGATGCTCGTTGATGCGCAACTCGAGGCAGCCGTCCTCGTTGACGAAGAGGCCGTAGCCGCAATCCTTCGACCACTTGGTGACGAGGCCCTGTGCGCCGTGCTTCCAGTAGCGCGGATGCGTCTTCGGCGCGGTCGGCCAGATCCAGCACTGCAGCGTGAAGCTTTCGACGTGGAAGGCCTTGGCGTCCGGCACATAACCGTAGGAACCGCCGTGGATGATCTGTTTGCGACCCTTATACGTCTTGTTGACGTCCGCGGCGACCGGCTTGTCGAGGTAGCCGGGTCCACGGGGATTGGTATCGCCGTTGATCAGGTGCACGATCTCGACCTTGTACTCGGCCGGGCCATTGCAGTTGACGTAGAATTTTATCGGATCGCCGGGATGCACGCTGAACTTGTCAGCGTAACCGGTCAGCCTCATGGATGTCATGTCTTGCTCCGCGAACGCATATGATAGTGGGTTGATGCCGGCCTGATCAGGTGACCGGCCAGTTGTCGTCCTTGCGCTTCCAGCCTTCGTTGAAGTCCTCCGGGAAGCCATAGGTCTCGGGCAGTTCGTCGAGGCGGATCAGGAAGATCGCGTGTTGGATTTCCTGCTCGTCGTCGTAGATCTTGTCGTCGATGAATTCCGGCGGCACGCCGCGGATGCCGGAGAGCCGGCCGATGCGCCACTCCTTCTCGATCTTGGTGCAGATGACGACGAGCTTGCCCTTGGGACTTTCGCCGCGCATGCGCAGGAGAATCCGCTTCAGGACGGGATCGGCATGGACGCCGCCGGTGACGACGGTCGTGTCGCCAGGCTCGCCGCATTTCAAAACGGAGAAGCCGGCAACGCCCTTCATCGAGTCGATGCAGGCCTTGTGCTCGTCGATCAGACGCTGGCGCTCCGGCGTTCCCTTTTTAGGTATGGCTTCCATCGATGCAGGCTCCTCTGGGTTAGATCGTCATGTGTCGGGTGACGAGTTCGTCGGTCATCTCGGCGATCGGGCCGCGCGCGACGATGCGGCCGTTCTCCATCATCAGGAAGGCATCACCGAGCTTGCGCGCCACCTTGATGTGCTGCTCGGTGAGGATCATCGTGATGCCGAATTCCTTGTTGAGACGGCGCAGGGTCTGGCCGATCTCATGCACGATGTTTGGCTGGATGCCTTCGGTCGGCTCGTCGAGCAAAAGGATGCGCGGATCCGAGGCGAGCGCGCGGGCGATCGCCAACTGCTGCTGCTGTCCGCCGGACAGAAGACCGGCGCGCTTGTCGAGATTCGCTCTGAGATAAGGGAACAGCGTGAGGCAGAGTTCGGGAACATCCTGCAGCCCGTCGTTGCGCGCGAATGTCCCGAGCAAGATGTTTTCGCGCACCGTAAAGGCCGGCAGGATCTGGCGCCCCTGCGGGATATAGCCAAGGCCCTGCGTCGCGCGCTTGTGCGTCGGGGCCTTGCTGATATCAGCGTCGGCGACGTGAATCGCGCCGTCCATGCGATCGGTCAGACCCATGATCGTACGTAGCAGCGTCGTCTTGCCCACGCCGTTGCGCCCGAGCACGCAAAGGCAGTCGCCTTGTTTGAGCTCGAACGACAGATCCTTCAGGATCGGCGTCTTGCCGTAATACGAGCTGACCTGGTCCAGGCTGAGCAGCATCATCAGTCCTCCGGATCGCCGAGATAGACGTCGCGCACGCGGGGATCGGCTTCGACCTCGCCGATCGTACCCTGCGCCAACAGGCTTCCCATATGCATGACGGTTACCACATCCGCGATTTCACGGACGAAGGCCATGTCGTGTTCGACGACGATCAACGTGTTGGTTTTCTTCAAGCGATTGAAGATCTTGATGGTGTTCTCGATCTCGCTTTCGGTCATGCCGGCGACGGGCTCGTCGAGCAGCAGGATCGACGGGTTCTGCATCAGCACCATGCCGATCTCGAGCCATTGCGTCTCGCCGTGCGAAAGCACGCCGGCCTCGGTCTCGAGCCGGCTGCCGAGGCCGGTCAGTTGCAGGACCTCGTCGAGCTTTTCGCGCAGGCCTTTCGGCTTGCGATGCATCATGTTGCGAAACGGATTGGTCTCGCGGCTGAAGGCGACTTCGAGGTTGTGCCGCACGCTGAGGTCGCGGAAAACCGCCGGCACCTGAAACTTGCGCCCGATGCCGCGGCGCGCGATCTCGTGCTCGCCAAGCCCGGTGATGTCGTCGTTGCGAAACACGATCTGCCCGCTCGACGGTTTCTGCCGGCCGCTGATCAGGTCCATCGTCGTCGTCTTACCGGCACCGTTGGGGCCGACGAGGCAGCAGAGCGTGAGCTCGGTGATCTTGAGGCTGAAGTCATTGATGACCTGCGTGCCGCCAAAATTTTTGCTGAGGTGGTGGATCTCGAGAACGCCCATGGTCGCGCCCTTACTGGCTTGGCATGTCGGCAGCACCGGCTGCCTGCGGCAGCGGCGATGACCTGCGGCGGGTGCCCACCATGCCGAGAACGGTTTCGAGAAGTCCGGCCAGGCCCTTTGGCAGAAAACGGACGACCAGGATGAAGAAGCCGCCGAGCACCAGGAGCCAGGAATTGAGGAACTGGTCGCCGAGGTAACTCTGGCCGCCCTGGATCATCAGCGCGCCGATGATCGATCCGATCAGCGAGAAGCGCCCGCCAATGCCGACCCAGATGACCATGCCGATCGAAAAGTTGGTGTCGAGCTGGGCTGGCGAAACATATTGCACCAGCATCACGAAGCAGCAGCCGGCGACGGCGGCGATGAAGCCCGAGATCGCATAGATCACCGTCTCGTAGACCGCGACGTTGTAGCCGAGGAAGCGTACGCGCTCGGGATCGCCACGCAACGCTTGAGTGACGAGACCGAACTTGCTCTGCGTGAGGAGCTTGGCGCCGCAGGTCGTCAGCACCAACAATCCGAACACGATCCAGTAGCTGGTCGCGCCATAGGGGTCGATGTCCGCGCCGAACAGTTTCAGCGGCGACGGCGGCGTCAGGCCGTTCACCCCGTTGGTATAGGGCTGCATGTCGATGATCAGCGTATTGAGCGCGCTGAGGACGGCCAGTGTCATGATCGCGATGAACGGACCGGACACGCGTGCCGCGAAGACGAGGGTGCCGAAGATGACATAGAACAGAGTGGGGACCGCGAGCGCCAGAATAATGCCCAGGGTCGTGTTCGAGAACGGTACCCACAGCGCCGGCAGGTGATCGAGGCTGTTGTTGAGCATGAACGGCGGGATCGGGCTCGACACCGGATCCTGCGACTGCATCTGCATGGTCATGCCCATGCCGTAGGCCGCGAGCCCGAAGGCGATGCCCTGACCGAGGTTGAGAATGCCGCCAAAACCCCAGCCGAGGCTGATCGACACGGCGAGCATCGCGTAGACGCCGTAGACAGCAAACTGGTTCAGCAGGAAGGAGTCGCTGGTGATCAAGGGCACGACACCGACGGCGACGAAGAACACCGCGTAGACCGCCCATTGTGCGGTCTTGGAATGATAGAGGTTCGTCATACCAGCCTTTTCCACACGAGCCTTTGCAACGACGCCGCTCATCGCCGGGCCTTCGAAGGCGCGAACAGACCCTTGGGCTTGAAGCGGAGAAAGACGACGATCAGCACGTACAAAAGAAAGCGGGCGAACGTGTCGCTCGTCGCGAAGGCGAACAGGGACTGCAGTTCGCCGGTCAAGCCCGATGCGACGACGCTGCCGAGAATGGTGCCGCCGCCGACGACCACGACGAGGAACGCCTGAACGACGTAGCTCTGACCCATGTTGGGCAGAACGATCGCAAGAACGCCGAACAACGAGCCCGCAACGCCGGCGAGGCCGGCGCCGAGCGCGAAGGTGATCATGTAGACGCGATCGGCGTTGATGCCGAAGGCGGAGGCGATTTCCTTGTTCTGCATGACGGCGCGAACCTGCATGCCGAAACGCGTCTTGTAGAACAGGAAGAAACTGGCGGCGATCAGCGCGATCGCGACGCCGAAGACGACGAGA
>NZ_LMUU01000224.1:16293-33478 GCF_009765775.1 Beijerinckia sp. L45 | reverse complement strand
GGTCAGCTGCTGCTGACGCTGGATCCACGCGCCATCGAAAACAAGCTCGAGGTCGCCAGCAAGGCGTTCGCGGTAGCGGAAGCCGAATACCGACAGGCCGCGCAGCAGGCCGTATTCGAAGACAAGAGCCGCGCGTTGTTGGCCGTGCTGAAGGGACGCATGGAGCAGCGCCGCGCGGACGTCACCTATAACCAGTCGCTGCTCGGTCGCATCAAGGTGACCGCGACGCGGAGGGGGCTCGCGTTGTTCGACGACCCCAATGCCTGGATCGGCAAGCCGGTAGCGATCGGCGAGCGGCTGCTCGAGATTGCCGATCCAGCGCAGACAGAGCTCGAGGTCTGGCTGCCGGTGGCGGACGCGATCACGCTGAAGACCGGTGCCGACGTCGACTTCTTTCTCAACATCGCGCCGGACTCGCCGCTGCACGCGACCCTGCGCCAAGCGAGCTACGAGGCCACCCAGTCGACGGCTGGCCTGTTCGGCTACCGCCTCAAGGCCACGCTCTTGGATGCCGCGCATCCGCCGCGGATCGGCTTGAAAGGGACGGCCAAGGTGTTCGGCGAGCGAGTCTCCCTCTTCTATTATTTGCTGCGGCGTCCGCTTGCGGCTGCGCGGCAATTCGTGGGCTGGTGATGGACGCGGCTGTGAGCACCGCAAAACGCCTGTTGCCGCTGCGCGAGGAGATCGCGATCTTTTCCGGGCCTGCGGCAATCGATGGATCGCCGAGCTGGACGCTTCACGATCCATCCAGCAATCGCTTCTTTCGGCTCGGCTGGCGCGAGTTCGAGCTTTTGTCACGCTGGGACTCGGGCAGCGTCACGGCGCTTGCGGCGCGGGTCCAAGCCGAGACCACGCTGCAGGTCGAACCGGACGACGTCGAGGATTTGTTCCGCTTCCTGGTTTCGTTCGACCTGCTGCGTGCGACGAGTCCCGAGGCTACCGCGGGCCTCGTGCGCAAAGCGCAGCGCTTGCGCGGCAGTTGGGGGCGCTGGCTTCTGCACAACTACCTGTTCATTCGGATTCCTCTGCTGCGTCCGGATCGCTTTCTCACGTTGACCTATCCCTACATGCGCTGGGTGTTCAGCCCGCCGGTCGCCGCATTCGTGATCGCAATCGGGGTCACGGGGCTGATACGCGCAACGCGGCAATGGGACGTGTTTCTCGGCACCTTCGTCGACATGTTCTCGGCGCAGGGCATCATCGGTTTCGGCATCACGCTTGGATGCATGAAGGCGTTGCATGAACTCGGCCATGCCTACACGGCCAAGCGTTTCGGCTGCCGGGTGCCGACCATGGGGTTGGCGCTGCTGGTTATGGTGCCGGTGCTCTACACCGACGTCAACGACGCCTGGAAGCTGTCGTCGCGGCGTCAGCGGCTAGCGATCGGCCTCGCCGGCGTCACCGCCGAGCTTGGCTGTGCGGCGTTCGCCATTTTCGCTTGGGGTTTGTTGCCCAACGGAGCCGCGCGCAGCGTCGCATTCCTGGTGGCGACGTCGATCTGGCTGACCACAGTGTTGCTCAATGCCAGTCCATTCATGCGCTATGACGGCTATTACGTACTTTCGGACTGGCTCGAAATCCCCAATTTGCACAGCCGCGCCTTTGCGCTTGCGCAATGGTGGCTGCGCGAGACCTTGCTCGGCCTCGGCGACGACGTGCCCGAGAACATGCCGCTGTATCGCCGCCGTTTCCTCGTGATGTTCGCATTCCTGACCTGGATCTACCGCTTCGGCCTGTTCCTCGGCATCGCCGTGATCGTCTATCACGTCGCCGTCAAAATTCTCGGCATCGGGATGATGGCCGTCGAGGTCGGTTACTTCGTCGTCATGCCGGTGGTGCGCGAGGCGCTGATCTGGTGGCGTCGGCGGGCCGACATTCACCTCACCCCCCGTACGGCGGTGACCGCGACGCTAGGCTTTGCGATCGTGCTCGCGGTCCTGGTGCCATGGCGATCTTCGGTCGAAGCGCCGGCGCTGCTCAAAAGCCGACAGCATGTCGACATCTTCGCCCCGGAATTTGGCGCTCGGCTAATTGGCCTCGACGTCCACGAAGGCGACGACGTCGCCAAAGGCGCAAGGCTGCTGCAGATGGCGTCACCCGACGTCGACTACCGCCTGGGTCGGGCGCGCACCGAGATCGAGATCTCGGAATGGCAGCTCGGCGCCCGCGGCGTCGATCCGGACCTGCTGGCGCGCAGTCAGGTCACCGAGCGCGAATACGAGACGGCGCGCGCCGAATACGGCGCCCTGCAGGATCAACGATCGCGTCTGGATGTCACAACGCCGGTCGCCGGCAAGGTGGTCGACGTCGCCGAGGGGCTGGAGCCACGCAGTTGGCTCGCCGCCAAGGCGCGGCTGATGTCGGTGGTCGATCCCGCCAGCCTGATCGTAGAGGCCTATGTCGACGAAGCCGATCTCGATCGCATCGCGCTCGGCAGTGCCGCGAGCTTTATCGCGGAGGCTGACACGCGGATCGAAGTTCCGCTGCGGCTGGTCGAGATCGCGCGGGCCGGCACCAAGCTGCTGTCGGATCCGGCGCTGGCCTCGACAAGAGGCGGACCGATCGCCGTCAGGCCGGACCGGCAGAACGAGCAGAAGCAGAATGAACTTGTTCCGGACCGAACCCTTTATCGGGTGAGGCTCGTGGTCGCCGCACACGGCGGCACTCCGGTCGGCCGGATTTTGCGCGGCACGGCAATTTTACACGGCGAGGCAATTTCCCTGATGCAGCGCATCTGGCGGGCCGGGCTGGCGGTCATGATCCGGGAAAGCGGTGCCTGAAGCGGCGCCATGCTTGCCGCTGCCACCATCAGTGGCAGAACTGCAACGCCGCACTCTTAACGCGTTCCGGAACGCCGTCGGCGGGTTATTGCCCTTGCAGCACAACGTGGGGGTGCAATACCGTACATTAATAAACTCTTAGCCTGAATTGATTGCCTCGTTGGCGCCATACGCGGATCCCTCGATGTTCGCACGAAATGCACCGCCATTGCGTTTGTTGCTCGGCCTCGCGCTGACCCTGACTTCGCTCGGCGGTTGCGCCATCGTGCCTCATCCCTTGACGAACGCTGAACGCAGCGCGGAGGCCGACACAGACCTTGCCAAGGTCTACGCGGATCAGGAGCCGTTGACGCACGCGCTGACCTTGCAGGAGGCCTTCGCCCGGGCGATGGCCTATAATCTCGATGAGCGCGTCAAGCTGATGGAACGCCAGGTCGCCGAGCGCGACTTCGAGATCAGCAAGTTCGACCTGCTGCCGAAGGTGATCGCCACGGCCGGCGCCTCGACGCGCGACAACGTGCTGGCGAGCTCGAGCATCTCGGTCGTCAACTCGCAAGTCACCGTTCCGCCGTCGACCTCGAGCGATCGCGACCTGCGATTCGCCGATCTCACGACATCCTGGAACATCCTCGATTTCTGGGTCAGCTATTTCAATACGAAGCAGCAGGCCAATCGTGTGCTGGTCGCCGAGGAGCAGCGCCGCCGCGTGCTGCAGGCGCTGTTCCAGGACGTTCGCCGCACCTTCTGGCGTGCCGCCAGCGCGCAACAACTCAGCAACGACATTCGTGTCGCGATTCGCGACGCCCAGAATTCGCTGGAGTCCTCGCGCAAGAGCGAAAGCCTGCGCGCGCCGATCGACGCGCTGCGCTACCAAAAGGCGCTGCTCGACTCGCTGCGCGACCTTGAATTCGTGCAGAAGCAGCTTGCGGTCGGCAAAGCCGAACTGGCGGCGCTTATCAACCTGCCGGTGGGCACCAACTATTCGGTGGCGGTCCCGCGGACCCTCAAGATCGAAGGCCTCAAGGCGCCGATACGGCAGATGGAAGAATTGGCGCTGCTGCACAATCCGGACATCCGCGAAGCCAGCTATCAGGTGCGCATCATGGTGGACGAAACCCACAAGATGCTCGCGCGCAATCTGCCCGGAATCAATTTCAGCTACGGGCCGAACTACGACAGCAATTCTTTCCTGGTCAACAACAGCTGGGGCGCCGGCGCGGTGCGGCTCAGCGGCAACCTCATCAGCGTTCTGTCGATCCCGGAGCAGTTGAAGCGCGGTCATCTCGCGGAGGATACCGCGATCACCCGGCGTCAGGCGCTCAGCGTGGCGACATTGGCGCGGCTGCACATCGCCTATCAGACATATCTCGCGGCCGTGGAGGAATATCGCTGGGCCGATCAACTCGCCGATGTCGATCGAAAGCTTTACCAGCAGATCTCCAATCGCACCGAAACCGACGTGCAGTCGGAACTGGAGCGCGTGTCGGCGCGGGTCAGCGCGGTGGAATCGGATCTGCGGCGCTATCGTAGCTACGCCGAGGCCCAGGCGGCGCTGGGACGGCTGTACGACGTGGTCGGCATCGATCCGGTGCCGGAGACACTGGCGTCGCTCGACATCGCGACCCTCAGCGCCGCGATCCGCCGCAGCGCCAGTGATTGGGACAACAACCGGCTGAGCCACGCCAGCGAGGCGCCTGCCGCAGCGGCGCCGGTTTCCGCTGCAGCCGGTCCCGCTGACACACGCGTTGCTGCGTCGGCCCCGAACGAGGCGCCGCAACGGAGCGCGCTCGCTGCCGAAAAGCAGCCGGTCGTGCAATAGCGTGGGTGGGAAAGGCTCGGGAAACGCCGTGTCGTCGCCGGGTCGGCCCTTCTGCAGGGCGTTATGCACGGGGACAGGCTGCATGAAGGGTCGCCCGACATCGACCACCCGGACACAAACCGCGAGACGTCCGGTACGCGCGTTGTTCTCGCCGGGGCGTCAGAGCCGCACGCATGAGACCACAAGCCAAGGGGCGACAACTAGCCTCGGCGCTGCGCGAGCCGCCGGCTCAGTCGTGTTTGCGATGCTGCTCGGCGCTAGCCTGTCCGGCGCGGCGCGCGCGCAAAACCCGTCCGAGCAGATGCCGCCGCTTCGCAGCGCCTCCGAGATTCCCGCCCAGCTGACGGCGCGCACCTACACGACCTTATCGAGCGAGACGTCGGCGCGGCTCGACCGCATCGGCACCCGGGTCGGTGAGCATTTCAACAAAGGCGATCTGCTGATCGTGTTCGACTGCAAGACGCAGCGCGCCCAGGTGGCGCGCGCCAAAGCCGTGTCGACCCAGGCGGAGAAGACCGCGGCGATCAATCAGCGGCTCGCCAATCTCAAATCGATCGGCGAACTCGAGCTCGACGTCTCGCGCGCCGAAGTCGAAAAGGCGCGGGCGGATCTCGCGATTGCCAACGCAGCCGCCTCCAAATGCGAAATCGCGGCGCCGTTCGACGGCGTGACGGTCGAGCAGAAGGCCCAGGCGTTTCAATACGCCACGCCGGGCCAGCCGCTGCTGGAAATTCTCGACAAACGCAGCCTCGAAGTCGAGTTGATCGCGCCGTCGCGCTGGCTGGCCTGGTTGAAGCCGGGCTACGGCTTTGCCGTCCATATCGAGGAAACCGACAAAACCTATCACGCCGAAATCACCCGGATCAGCGGCCGGGTCGACCCGGTCAGCCAGACCATCAAGGTGTTCGGCGAGATCCACGACAATGCCGCGGAACTGATGGCTGGGATGAGCGGCCGCGCCAACATCTCGCCACCGAAATAAGCGGTTGTGCGTCGGCGGGCGAAGGAAACCGTCTGGGCCGTGCTAACGCGCTATGCCGGATCGCAATCTTCGGCATCGTCTGACAGGCGTCGCGCGCGCCCTCATCATGCGCATACTGGACGGCGTCGAACCCGATATCATCGAAGCGATCCGCCATTCCGCTGGTCATGTGCCCGGCATTCGCAGAATCTCCGACGCGAAGGGCCGCTGGCTCGGCCACGAGCTCCATGCCGACGTCACCATCGCCGTTCAGGCGGGCAGCGAAACCCGGACGCTCAGGCCGCCTTCGGGCCGGTTGACCAGTGTGATCGTGCCGCCCTCGCGCTGGACCGCCTGCCGGGCGATCGTCAGGCCAAGTCCCGTTCCGCCGGTGCTGCGATTGCGCGACCCCTCAAGACGCCGGAACGGCTCGAAGACGGCGTCGACGTCGGCGCTCGGAATGCCAGGGCCGTCATCATCGATCGCGATACAGACGGCGCTGGCCGTCCGCGTGAGGGACACGCGCGCCGTATCGCCATAGGCCAAGGCGTTGTTGACGATGTTGGACAGGCCGCGCTTCAGACCGCGTGGTCGCAGGTCGAGGATCAAACGGTCGGGGCCGCTGTAGGTCGCGATGTGGCCGGCGTCGCTGGCGTCCTCGACGAGCGTGGTCAGCAGTGTGACGAGATCGGTGCGCCGCGGCTTTTCCGGATCGTCCTCGCCGCCGAGATGATCGAGGAGGTCGTTCACCATCGCTTCCATCTCGGCGAGATCGGCCTCGATCGCCTCGCGGTCGTCGGCATCGGCCAGAAACCCGGCGCGCAGCCGTAACCGCGCGATCGGCGTGCGCAGATCGTGCGACACGGCCGCGAGAGCTTCCGTGCGGCCGGTGATGAGCCTGGCGATGCGGTCCTGCATGGCGTTGAAGGCGCGCGCGACGCGCCGGACCTCACGCGGACCGTGGACGTCGAGCAGCACGGGGGCGCCGTGTCCAATGGCATCGGTCGCCCGGGCAAGCAGGGCCAAGGGCGAGGCCAAGGTCCGCACCAGCAGAAGCGCCGCGACGAGCACGCAGACCGAAAGGATCAGCACCGAGCCGAGCTGGGCGTAAAGCGCCGGCACCGGTGTTTCGAGGTTCGGGGCGTGAAAGCGCAAAAAAGTTCCGTCGGGCAGGCGCAACGAGCCGTCCAGGGCTTTCCCGACCGCGGCGGCCTGCACCTGCAGACGAAGATCGAGATCCGCCAATCCCGGTTCGTGCGCGATGATCGCCTCGCGCAGAATCCGCGTCTGCGTCCCCGCGCCCTCGGGCCTGTTGTCACGCGTGTCGCGCCAGTCGATCGTCAGTTCCCTCGAGGACATCGAGCGCCCGACCACGGGGCGCTGCGGCTGCGGCGTCACGTCGAACACCCGCATCGACGTCACCAGTTCCTCGGCGATCCGCCACGCCTGGATCTGATCCCCTGACAGGATTTCCGCCTGTTCGAAGACGACCACACTGCCGATCACTTCCAACAGGATCGCGGCGACCAGGACGAGGCCGACCCGGCCGATGAGGCCACGCGGCCAGAGCGCCAGCCGCATCACAGGATCTGCACCTCTGCGGTGAAGATGTAGCCGGCACCGCGCACGGTGCGGATCAACTGCATGTCGGCCGCTTCGCCTCCGAGCTTGCGTCGCAGCCGGCTGACCAGCACGTCGATGCTGCGGTCCGATACGTCCGCGAGCCGCGCGCGCGAGATTTCGAGAAGCCTGTCGCGCCCGATGACGCGCTGCGGATTCTCCAGAAAGCTGACGAGGAGGTCATGCTCGGCACCGGAGAGATCGACGACCGTCCCGTCCGGGTCGGTCAGCTCCCGCCGGCGCCGGTCGAGGCACCAGCCGGCGAAGGCTATGCGATTCTGGGTCGGCTTGCCGGCAGGTTCTCTCGCAGACACCCCCGTCGTCGCGCGCCGCAGCACGGCGCGGATCCGGGCCAGCAGCTCCTTGGCGCCGAACGGTTTGGCGACATAATCGTCGGCGCCCATTTCAAGACCGAGCACGCGATCGATCTCCTCGCCGTGCGCGCTGACCATGATGATCGGCACATTGCTGGTCTGCCTGAGGTCGCGGCAGAGATCGAGCCCGCTCTTGCCGGGCATCATCACATCGAGAAGAATCAGGTCGAAGGCGCCGGCTGCAAGCGCCTCGAGCATCTCGCGACCACCCCGTGCGCTCACGGGCTCATAGCCGTTTTCGCGCAGCACGCGCACGAGCAGAGTCCGCATGCCCGCATCATCTTCGACGACGAGGATGCGTTGCACGGCTATGTCGGTCATCGCGTCAGTCACCATTGAGGCCGTATCTTTCCACTCTGGGCATAGACCGAAACCGCTTCAATCAGTCTCGAGACGGGCCCGGGACGGCGACGTCCCGACATCAAATCATCTCCTCCAGGATCAGCACAGCCAAAAGCTTACGAAGAAACACGAGGTTATGAGCAGGCTATCCGGTTTCTCGTGCGCTTCCACAAGCAACTCTTCCGTCGCGAGATAGAGCAAGGCGATCAGGCCGAAGGCAAACAGCACGAGCAGGCGGGACGACACAGCCTCGCGCAGTTCGAGCGCCATCGTCAGGGCGGGGCAACAACACTTCCATGCTCAGCGCGATGGTCAGCAGCGTGCCCTGCCGGGCGGTCGCGGCGAACCCTATTCCCAACACGTTTAAAGCTTTCTGCGTTTTAAAGGTAGGCATCGCCTTCCTTGGCTCCGTCGGTGGCAGACGCCGCGTCGTCACGCCAATTGCGTGTCCGAAACCCTCTGATCGGATTGCTTCTCAGAAGGGGCGCCGGCCGGCGAACCGGCCCTGTCTTCGTCACGAATGCGCCTGCGTTGAAACAGTCGCATGACGACCACGAAAAACACGGGCACGAAAAGGACAGCCAGCAAGGTCGCCGAGATCATGCCGCCCATCACGCCGGTTCCGATCGCCTGCTGGCTCTTCGACGATGCCCCTGTCGCGATGGCGAGCGGGACAACGCCGAGGATGAAGGCGAGCGATGTCATGACGATCGGGCGGAAGCGCAGACGCGCGGCCTCTATTGTGGCATCGACAATGGAAACGCCCGGCTTCCACAGGTCCTTCGCGAATTCGACGATCAGGATCGCGTTCTTGGCCGACAGGCCGATGATCGTGACGAGACCGATCTTGAAGTAGACGTCGTTCGGCAGGCCGCGGAGATAGACGGCAGCCAGCGCACCGATGACGCCGAGCGGAATAACGAGGAGCACCGATAGCGGGATCGCCCAACTCTCGTAAAGCGCCGCAAGACACATGAAGACGATCAGGATCGACAAAGCGAGAAGCAACGATGCCTGGCTTCCCGCTTCTTTCTCCTGCAACGATTGTCCGGTCCAAGTGAATCCGAAGCCCTTGGGAAGCTGTCCCACCAGCCGTTCGATCTCGGCGATCGCCTCGCCCGAGGTGTGGCCGGCCGATGGTTCGCCGGTGACGCGGACGGACTGGTATCCGTTGAACCCGACAACCTGGCTCGGCCCCATGCGCCATTCGATGCTGGCGAACGACGACATCGGCACCATGGTGCCCTGCGCGTTCTTGACGGCATAGTTGAGCAGATCGGTCGCCTGCATCCGCTGCAGATCCTGCGACTGCACGATTACGCGCTGCATCTTTCCTCGATTGGGAAAATCGTTGGTATAGACCGAGCCAAGGTTCACCTGAATGGTCGCGTTGATATCCTCGAAGCGCACGCCGAGCGCGGCGGCCTTTTCGCGGTCGACGGTGAGCTCCGCCTCCGCCGCGGGCGGCAGGCCCTCGACGGACACTTTCGAAACGACGGGACTATCCTTGGCAAGGGCCAGCAGTTGCACCTGGGCCGCCATCAGGGCGGAATAGCCCCGTTGCGCCCGATCCTGAAGCCGCAGGCTGAAGCCTGAGGCGTTCCCGAGATTGTCGATGGGCGGCGGTTCCTGCGCGAGGATCACGGCATCCTTGTAGGCGCCGAGCGCTGCGTTGGTGCCGGCGACGAGCGCCGCCGCGGAACTGTCAGGGCCGCGATCATGCCAAGGCTTCAACGTCACGAAAGCCTGAGACGTGTTCTCGCCCTGTCCCGAAAACGACAGGCCGTTGAGCATGGTGACGGTGGCGATGCCGGGCTGGGCGAGCAGATGCTCTTCGAGCTTTTGCACCGCCTTCTGCGTCCGATTGAACGAGGCGCCGGGCGGCGTCTGCACGTCGACCGTAAAGAACCCTTGATCTTCGATGGGCAAAAAACCTTCCGGCAGTTTCGCGAAGCCGTAGGCGACGCCGACGAAGAGCGCGAGATAGATGATCATCACGCGGCCGGATTTCTGGATGAACCAGGCGACACCGCGCCCGTAGCGTGCCGTCTCGCGATCGACGATCCTGTTGAACCAGCCGAAGACGCCGCGCTTGCCGTGGCCGTGGCCTTTCGGCAGCGGCTTCAGCAATGTCGCGCATAGCGCCGGCGTCAAAGACAGCGCAAGCAAAGCGGAAAACGCGATCGAAGACACCATCGCGATCGAGAACTGGCGATAGATGATGCCGACGGAACCCGGGAAAAACGCCATCGGGATGAACACGGCGATCAGCACCAGCGTGATGCCGATGATCGCGCCGGTAATCTGGCTCATCGCCTTGCGCGTCGCCTCCTTGGGCGACAGCCCTTCCTCGGCCATGATGCGCTCGACGTTCTCGACGACGACGATCGCGTCATCGACCAAAATACCGATGGCCAGCACCATCGCGAACATCGTCAGAACGTTCACTGAAAAGCCGCTCAGAAGCATGACCATGCATGTTCCGAGCAAGGCGATCGGCACGACGATGATGGGAATGAGCGTGTAGCGGATGTTCTGCAGGAACAGGAACATCACCAGGAACACCAGGCCGACGGCTTCGACGAGCGTCGAGATGACCTTCTTGATCGAAGTCTGAACCGCGGGCGTGATGTCGTATGGAATATCCCACTTCAGGTTCGACGGGAAGAATTGCGACAATTCCTGCATCTTGGCGCGGATCGCGCCGGCGGTTTCCAGAGCGTTGCCATCGGGCGCAAGGGTCACCGAGATGCCGGCCGCCTCGCCGCCGTTGAGCCGCGTGGAAAACTGGTAGCTGTCGCCGCCGAGCTCGATGCGGGCCACGTCGCGCAGACGGACGTTCGACCCATCGGCATTGGCGCGCAGGACGATGGCTCCAAAGTCCTCGACCTTGTCGAGTTGCCCCTTGACGACGATGAGCGCCGTCACAGCCTGCTTGATCGGGCTGGGCTGAGCCCCGACGGAGCCGGAGGCGATCTGGACGTTCTGGTTGCGGATCGCGGTCGCCACGTCGTCCGCGTTAAGCGAGAGTCCGCGCAATTTGTCGGGATCGACCCAGATGCGCAGGCTCCGTTCGGTCGAATAGAGCGTTGCGCGGCCGACGCCGGGAATGCGACGGATCTCGTTGATCACGTTGCGGATCAAAAAGTCGCCGAGGCCGATCTCGTTCACCGAACCATCGGTCGAGACAAGCGTGATGATGTTCAGGGTCGCCGCAGAGGCTTCCTCGACGAGAATGCCTTGCTGGCGGACTTCCGCCGGCAACCGCGCTTCCACGCGCTTGAGACGGTTCTGTACCTCGACGGATGCCAGGGCGGGATCCGTGCCGAGCTTGAAGGTTGCGGTGATGTTCACGGCGCCGAACGAGTCACTGGTGGACTCGAAGCTCAGAATGTTGGCGGCGCCGTTCAGCTCATCCTCGATCAACCGCGTGGTGCCGGTATAGAGGCTCTGAACCGATGCGCCGGGGAAGGCCGTGGAGATCGCAATCGACGGGGGCGCGATGACCGGGTACTGCGCGATGGGCAGGTTCGGGATCGCGAGCACGCCGCCGAGGCAGATGAACAGCGCCACGATCCAGGCGAAGACCGGCCGGTCGATGAAGAAAGACGCCATGATTTAAGGGACCTGCTTGGCGGCATGAATTGTGGGTCGATCGGCGCCGTCGGATCGTAATGGTTTGGCCCCCGTCTGATCGCCGGCGGTATTCAGAGTTGTAGCTTTGACCGCGACGCCGGCACTGATCTTCTGAAGCCCCTCGACGACGACGCGATCGCCTGGCTTGAGCCCGGCGCGGACCAGCCACTCCTCGCCTACGGTGTTGCCCAGTTCCACCGGTCGCGTTGCAATCTTGTTATCGCCCGTGACGAGATAGACACTGGCCTTGCCGTCGTCGCTGCGCTGAACCGCCTGCTGGGGAACCGCGATGGCATCGGAATCCACGCCTTGCTTGATACGGGCGCGCACGTACATGCCCGGGAACAGCTCCCCATTCGGATTTGGGAATTGCACTCGCAGCGTGACCTGTCCGGTGCTCGGGTCTACCGTGACATCCGAGAACAACAGGCTGCCGTCGAGCGGATAGGTCGCGCCATCTTCCATGAGGAGCTGGACGTTGGCGGCTTTGCGGTCGGGACGATCGAGTTGCCCACTGGCGAGGTCACGTCTGAGCTTGTTCAACTCGCCGACGGATTGCGTGACATCGACGTAGATCGGGTCGAGCTGCTGGATCGTGGCAAGAGCGGCGGCGTTGCCCGGTTCGATAAGCGTACCTTCGGTCAGAAGCGCGCGGCCGATGCGGCCGGTAATCGGGGCGCGCACATCGGTGTAACCAAGATTGAGCTTGGCCCGATCACGCGCCGCCTTGGCGCTCGCAACCTCGGCCTCGGCCTGCTTTTCGGCCGCGAAGGCCACGTCGTACTGCGCCTGGCTCGACGCCTGACGCGCGAGCAACTGTTTCAGGCGCTCCGCCTGCTGGCCGGCGAGAACGAGTGCCGCCTGGGTGCGCGCCAGGGTCGCCTCCGCGCTCGCCAGCTCGACCCGATTCAGCGCCGGATCGATTTTGTACAGAACCTCTCCCTCCTTGACGAGGCTGCCCTGTTCGAACGTGCGATTGAGGACGAGCCCGGACACCCGGGCGCGGACCTCGGCGATCCGCATCGGTGCAACCCGACCCGGCAGATCCCGCGTGGAAGGGATCGGCCGCGTTACGACCGAGACGACGGTCACGTCGGTTGGCGCAGCGGCCTTTTCGGCAGAGGCCGGCGCGTCGTTACAGCCCGCCAGGCCCAGCGATGACAGGGCAAGAACGAGTGCGGCGGCATGCAAGCATCTGTGACGCAGGAGCGTGGTCAAGGCGGAGGCTCTCAAGGCGAGGAGGGAAGGGGTGTCGGATGCACAGCATCCGTGCCGATTGCTTCGGCGCGGGGAGCAAAGTGTCGAGTGCCGGCCGCAATTCCAGACGTCTCTAGATCAAGTTGGCTCCTCGCGGCCGGGTCCGGCTGCTTCCCGGCAATGCGGATAAGCATCTTCCAGCGGGTTCCGCGGCTTGGAGCTCGTCATCGGCATGAACGGCTGCCGCCGGACGCGAAGCGGCTCGTGCGCGCCTTGTATGCAGTTTCCGACGGGCGCCCGCTCGGCGACGGGAAACATCAGTTGCGTTGTCACGATTAGCGCGGAAATGATCACAGGTAGTGTCCCTTACATTGAACGGAAGCTCGCCCCGCGATCGGCTCTTTGAGGGCGATCAGGTCCAAGCGTCAGCGGCCATCGAGCTCTGCGATCGACGGCCCTCCTATTCGATCAATCTAGCGTTCCAATGTTTCGAGCGCGTCGTCGTTGTGTGACAAAGTATTGCTGGCGGCTTCGATCAATGTCGGCGAATTCGGGTGCGCGGCTCCGCCAAGATCGGGCGCGTCCCGCGTCCGGACGCAAACGTTCTCCGGCCATGCCGTCCTGGAGGACGATCCGTCTATGGCAGCAAGAAAATCTGAAAATCCATTTGGTTGACCGGCATAACGCCGTGTCACTACTTTGCTGATGTTGTTCTGCTTTGACTCGAATTCACCGAGGCATTCGCAAGACCGGCCGCTTGTATGCGGGCTGGATGCGCATCCGGCAGGCTGATTCAACCAGGTTCGACCTTGGCAACGTGTTTATCAGAAGGCTTGACAATGCAGCGCGATCACGAGTTTCGGCCGTCCCATGTGTCGCGTCGTTCGCTTCTTTTGACGTCGGGTGCCGCGATGACGGCGACGGCGGCGACCGTGATCAGCGCGTCCGCCTTTCCCTTCGCATCGCCTGCCGGTTTCGACCGGGCGCCGAGGTGCGGCAGCATCCTTCGTACGGCGGCAGGTGACGGCCCTGTCACCAAGCTGAAGCTCGCGTGGAACGCGACGGCGATCTGCACGGCGTCGGCGCCCGTCGCCAAGGAGCGCGGATTTTTCGCGCGGCACAATCTCGATGTCGAATTCGTCAACTTCGGCGGCTCGACCGATCAGCTTCTGGAGGCCATCGCGACCGGCAAGGCCGATGCCGGAATCGGCATGGCGCTGCGCTGGCTGAAGCCGCTGGAACAGGGGTTCGACGTCAAGATCACGGCGGGCGTGCATGGCGGCTGCCTGCGCCTGATCGGCGCCAAGGCGGCCGGCGTCACCACGCTGGAGTCGCTGAAGGGCAAGACCATCGCCGTGAGCGACCAGGCGAGCCCGGAGAAGAACTTCTTTTCCATCATGCTCAAGCAGCACGGCATCGATCCCGAGACGGACGTCACCTGGCGGCAATATCCGGCCGAATTGCTGCCCCTCGCGGTCGACAAGGGCGAGGCGCAGGCGATCGCCAATTCCGATCCGCGCGCCTACATCTGGCTTAAAGATCAAAAATTCGTCGAGATCGCAACCAATCTCACCGGCGCTTACGCCACCCGCGCCTGCTGCGTCCTGGCCGTGCGTGGCTCTCTCATCCGCGAGCAGCCTTTGGTGGCCCGTGCTCTCACGCAGGCCGTGTTGGAAGCCGGCGAGCACCTTGGTGATGATCCCACCGATGCGGCCAAGGTCTTCGCCGGCTACGGCGGCAAGGGATCGGTCGAGGATCTCGCGCAGATGCTGCGCAGCCACACGCATCACCACCATCCCGTCGGACACGATTTGCAGGCCGAGATCGCGGCCTATACGGACGAACTCAAGCTGGTCAACGTGATCAAGAAATCCACCGACTCTCAAAAATTCGCGGCCCGCGTCTATGCCGATGTGCTGAGCTGATGAGCGACGTGACACTCGCTAGTCACGCGGCGGTCAGGCCGGCGCGAAAGGGCGTGAGCCGCGGCGCGCTGTCTCGCCTCGGCCTTGGCGCCGGCCTCGCGTGGCTGGGGCTCGCCGGCGCGACCGCGCTGCTTCCCGAGGCCGGCGACTTCGAGAGAACGCAGGATTTCGCCGCGATCGCGGGTGTCATCGGGTTTGCCATAGCGGCCGCAACGCTGCTCGGGCTGCGGTCGTCCGGCTTGGCCCGGCGCCTTCGCTACGGCGCGCCCTGGCTCGTCGCGCTGGCGCTATTCTTTCTGGTCTGGGAGCTCGTCACCGCGAAATACCAGCGTCTGCCGATGCCGTTCTTCCCGCCGCCGCAGGCGATTCTCGAGGTCTTTCTCGATGACGGCGCGCGGTTGGCCGACAGCGTCTGGCATTCGCTTCTGCTGCTCGTCGTCGGCTACGCCGTCGGCGCGACGCTCGGCTTCGTCCTCGGCGTCGCGGTCGGCTGGTCGGTGCTTGTCGGCTACTGGGCGCATCCGATCCTGCGCTTCGTCGGCCCGCTGCCGGCTACCGCTTGGTTGCCGATCGCCTTCTTCATCTTCCCGTCGAGCTGGAGCGCCAGCACCGCGCTGATCGCCCTGGCGACGGCGTTTCCGGTGACCGTGCTGACCTGGTCCGGCATCGCCAGCGTCAACAAAGGTTTTTATGACGTCGCGCGGACGTTGGGCGCAAAACAGAGCTTTCTTATCCTGCGCGTGGCGATCCCGGCCGCCCTGCCGCATGTCTTCGTCGGCCTGTTCATGGGGCTGAGCGGCTCCTTCGCCGTTCTTGTCGTTGCCGAGATGTTGGGCGTCAAATCGGGGCTCGGCTGGTACCTGCAATGGGCGCAGGGCTGGGCCGCCTATGCCAACATGTACGCGGCGCTGATCGTCATGGCCGTGCTCTGCTCGAGCCTTATCACCGGCCTGTTCCGTCTGCGCGCCTACCTGTTGTCGTGGCAGAAGGGCCTCGTGCAATGGTAGCCGCAGCGCTACGCGCCGAAGAGTCCGCACGCGGCGTCGGTCTCGACGTCGCCCACGTCAGCCACGCCTTCGATCTGAAAGGGGTGTCGCTACCGGTGCTCGACAACGTCAGCTTTCGCGTCGAGCCGGGCGCGTTCGTGGCATTGCTCGGGCCGAGCGGCTGCGGGAAATCGACACTACTGCGGTTGCTTGCAGGCCTCGACGCGCCAAGCGCCGGTACCGTAAGTGTCGATGGCGCCGGCGTGCAGGGCCCGGACCCCGCGCACGTGCTGGTGTTCCAGGACCCGACGCTCTTCCCCTGGCGCAGCGTGGCGCGCAACGTGGCTCTCGGCCTGGAGGCACGCGGTCTGCTGAAGACGCAGCGCTACAAAGTTGCGGAAGCCCTTGAACTTGTCGGGCTCAGCGCCTTTGCCGACGCGCTGCCGCACCAGCTCTCAGGCGGCATGGCGCAGCGCGTGGCGTTGGCGCGGGCACTGGTCAACGAGCCGCGGCTGTTCCTGATGGACGAACCGCTTGGCAAGCTCGATGCTTTGACCCGGATCACCATGCAGGCTGAACTGGTGAAGCTATGGCAGCGCTCCGGCTTCACCGCGCTGCTCGTGACGCATGACGTCGAGGAGGCTTTGATGCTGGCGCAGCGTCTGATCGTCTTCAGCGATCGCCCGGCCCGGGTACGCACTACCTTCGTCGTCGACCGCCCCTATCCGCGTCACCGTGACGACCCGCATCTCGTGGCGTTGCGGCGCGAGGTTTTGACCCTCCTCGGCGTCGAAGGTGGCTCGTAAATTGCCGCGTATGCCAGGCACAAAGGGCCAGGCGCTTGACACGAGTGGCCGGCCTCTCACATTGCGCTTAGCCCGTGCCGACCTCCCGATGTGTCGGCCTTCAGTGTCCCGTTGCGCCAAGCATCGAGGAAAAGGACGTATCGATGTCGCGTATCCCGCTTCTCACCGTTGAAACCGCCGCAGACGACGCCCAGCCGCGTCTTGCGGCTGCGGAAAAGGCGAATGGCTTCCTACCAAACCTCTTGGGCGTGCTCGCCAATGCGCCGGCGGCGCTCGAAGCCTATCTTACGCTCGGCGGCATCAACGCCAAGGCCAGCTTGACGCTTGCCGAGCGCGAGACCGTCCAGATTACGGCGGCCGCGACCCACGGCTGCGGCTTTTGCGTCGCCGGCCACACGGCCATTGCGATCAAGAAAGCGAACCTCGATACGGCTGCGGTCGAAGGGCTTCGCACGATCGCGCCCCTTGCGGATCTGCGCCTCGCCGCGGTCCAGGCGATGACCCTAGCCGTGATCAGAACCCGCGGCGCGGTGTCCGACGAAGAGCTGGCCGTGTTCAAGGCCGCCGGCTTCACCGACGCCAGCGCGCTCGAAGTCGTCCTTGGCGTCAGCCTGGCGACGCTGTGCAACTTCGCCAACAATCTCGGGCAGCCGGAACTTAACCCGCAGCTCGAAGCCTACCGCTGGGACAAGCCGCACGCGCTGGCAGCGGAGTAGACCATGACGGCTACGGCGCCTGA
>NZ_LMUU01000224.1:7191-16103 GCF_009765775.1 Beijerinckia sp. L45 | reverse complement strand
GGGGGGCCTCGAAGGCCTGCAGATCAAGGCGCGGCGCGTCGACGGCGGCTATAGGCTCGACGGCAAGCTGCCCTGGGTAACCAACCTGAGGCCTGCAGGCTTTCAGGTCGGGGCTGCGGTGGCGGATGAGGCGAGCGGCGCGACCCTCGTCGTCGCGATCCCCTCCGACGCGCCAGGCGTCGCGCGCAGCGCCGATCTGGACCTGATGGCGATGCGCTCGGCGAACACCGCGGCCGTCGACCTGGTCGACGTGCCGATCGATGACGCGCAGGTGTTGACCACCGAGGCCAAGACCTGGCTTCCGCAGGTCCGCCCGGCGTTTCTCGGCATGCAATGCGGCCTGTCGATCGGGCTTGCCCGCCGCGCGCTCGTCGAGGCTCGTGGCCATCTCGGCGCCGCCCGCCATGTGCTCCGCGAGCCGATCCAGGATCGTGCCGCCGAACTGCAGCACTGTGAGGCGGAGCTGCGCGACGGCCTGCGCTCGGACGCCTATCAAGGCGCGGCCGCGCGCCTCTTCGAGCTGCGCATCCGGCTTGCCGAGATCGCCCAGGAGGCGGTCGAGCTCGAGCTGCAGGCTGCGGGCGGTCGCGCCTATCTCACGAAATCCGGCGAAGGCTTCCAGCGGCGCTGGCGCGAGGCCGCCTTCGTGCCGATCATCACGCCGAGCCTCGTGCAGCTGAAGGCGGCGCTGGCGGCGCAGCGCGATGCCGCCCGACACGCGGCATGACTAAGACCGCCATCGCGGCCCTCGAAGCGACGGGGATCACACTGCGTTATCCCGGCGCCGCTATGCCGGTGCTCGAAGACTTCGACCTCGCAGTGGCCCCCGGCGAGATCGTCGCCGTGCTCGGCCCGAGCGGCGTCGGCAAGTCGAGCCTGCTGCGTGTGCTCGCCGGATTGCAGCAGCCGAGCCGCGGTGCGGTTCGGGTTGGCGATCAACTGCTTTCCAGCGTCCATCCGCGTGTCGCCCTGGCGTTTCAGGACCCCGGTCTGTTGCCGTGGCTGACCTTAGAAAAGAACGTCGCCTTCGGGCTCGATTTCAAGCGCCAGCCGCGCCTGTCGCGCGAGGTGCGTGCCGCACGTGTCGACGCCGCGATCGACGAAGTGGGTCTGGCGCACGCGCGCAAATTGTTTCCCTCCGAACTGTCGGGCGGCATGGCGCAGCGCGCGGCTTTGGCCCGTTGCCTCGCACGAAAGCCCGAGGTGCTGCTGCTCGACGAACCCTTCGGCGCGCTCGACGAGGTGACGCGCGCCGCGATGCAGACGCTGCTGCTCCAGGTGACAGCCGACTTCGGCGCGGCGACCATTCTGATCACCCACGATATCGACGAGGCCCTGCTCGTCGCCGACCGCGTCGTGCTGCTCGGTGGCACGCCGGCCAGGGAGATCGGACAGTGGCGCATCGACCTGCCGAAGCCGCGCGAAGATGATCTGGTCGAACTCGGCCGGTTGCGCACGGACATCCTATTCAAGCTGCGCGCAACGCTGCGCCGGATCTAGAGAGAGCGCTTCGATGTGTGATGCCTGCTTTGGCCGCCGCGACCTGCTAAAGTTTTCCGCGATGCTGTCGGCCGCTGCGGCATTGCCGTTGCTGCAGACGCGACCAGCTTTTGCCGCCGATGCGCCGGTGCGCATCGGCTACCTCCCGATTACCGACGCGGCCCCGTTGCTCGTGGCCCACGCCAAGGGCTTCTTCGATGCCGAAGGTGTGAAGGCGGACAAACCGGTGATGCTGCGCAGTTGGGCGCAGATCATCGAGGCGTTTGTTTCCGGACAGGTCGATGTCGTGCATCTGCTGTCGCCGATGACGGTGTGGGCGCGCTTCGGCAGCAAGGTGCCGGCGAAGGTCGTCGCCTGGAACCACGTCGACGGCTCGGCGCTCACCGTCCTGCCGGAAATCGGAAGCATCAAGGATCTCGGCGGCAAGACCGTCGCCGTACCGTTCTGGTATTCGATCCACAATGTCGTGCTGCAGGCGCTGCTGCGGGACGGTGGTTTGAAGCCCATCATCAAGAAGAGCGGCGCGCCGGCGCCCGACGAAGTGAACCTCGTGGTGATGGCGCCGTCCGACATGCCGCCGGCGCTGGCGGCCAAGCAGATCGCCGGCTTCATCGTCGCCGAGCCGTTCAACGCCGCCGCGGAGCAGCTCGGCATCGGCAAGGTGCTGCGTTTCACCGGTGACGTCTGGAAGAACCACGCCTGCTGCGTCGTCTTCATGCACGAGGCCGATCTCGCGGCGCGGCCGGAGTGGTCGCAAAAGGTGGTCACGGCCATCGTCAAGGCGCAGGTCTTTGCGCGTGAGAACCGTGCCGAGACGGCGCAGATCCTGTCGAAGGGCGGCGTCAACCGCTACACGCCGCAGCCCGAGCCTGTGCTAGCCAAAGTCTTGGCGCCGCCGGCAGGCGATGCCGCAGCCTATGTCGCCAGCGGCGCCATCAGGCACGCCGACTGGCAGGAGCAACGCATCGACTTCCAGCCTTATCCCTTCCCAAGCTACACCGAGGAACTGGTACGCCGCTTGAAGCAGACGGAAGTGGACGGCGACAAGGCGTTTCTCGCCTCGCTCGATCCGGCCTTCGCGGCGCGCGATCTCGTCGACGATCGTTTTGTCAAAAATGCCATCGCCGCGGTCGGCGGTTTCAAAGCGTTCGGCCTGCCCGAAGGTTTTGACCGGCAGGAGCTGATCGCACCGTGACCGACCTTGCCCAGCGTGACGTCTCGCCGGCCGATCGCGATCTGATCCGGCCGTCGCGCGGACGGGCGCTGAAACCAATCCTGCTCGGTGCGCTGGGCCTTCTCGGCCTGTTGGTCCTGTGGTTCATCGGGACCGATCTGCTGCCGGGGCCCGGCAGCTTCATCCGGCGGTTCTCGCCGTTCCTGACCGTGGCGAGCCTCGGCGATCTCGTGACCGGCTCGGACCTTCTCACCCATGTCGCGGTCAGTCTGAAACGTGTGCTCGTGGGGCTGGCCTTCGCAGTCGTGATCGGTGTGCCGCTCGGCCTTGCCGTCGGCAGTTCGCGGCCGCTCGATACGGCGACGTCCCCGGCGTTCCAGCTGCTTCGCATGATTTCGCCGCTGTCCTGGATGCCGATCGCCGTCATGCTGTTTGGGCTCGGCGACGGCGCGATCTATTTCCTGCTGTCCTTTGCGGCGACCTGGCCGATCCTTCTTAACACCGCGGCCGGCGTGCGCGCCCTCGACCAGCGCTGGCTGCTGCTCGGCCGCAGCCTCGCCGCGACGCGTACCGAGACCCTGCTGCGCATCGTGATCCCGGGCGTCATGGGGCACGTGCTGACCGGCATCCGGCTCGCCATCGGCATTTCCTGGATCGTGCTGGTACCTTGCGAGATGCTCGGCGTATCGGCCGGCCTCGGCTATCTCATCCTCGATACGCGCGACCGGCTCGCCTATTCGGAGCTGATGGCCGTCGTTCTGGTGATCGGCGTCATCGGCTTCGCCCTCGACGGCGCGGCGCGCGCCCTGCATGCGATCTGGCGCCGCTGATCCGCGTAATTGCGCCTGGTCCCGTCAGCCGGGATTAAGACTTCACCTCGATCGTCAGCTCTTTGATTTCCGCCACCGGCGTCGGGTCCCAGAGGGCGCTCACCACCGCGTGGAGAGAAGCGTTGACCATCAGTTCGTGACCGCGGTCGAAGATGATCTTCACGCCGCCGCCGGCTTGCGTTTCCACGGCGCGAACCAAGGCCGGATTGACGGCGGCCGTTCGATTTCCCGAGCAGGGGAAGATAGGAATGTGCGGCTTCTGTGCCATAGGTGCTCCCTGGGTCGGCGGTGCAGCTTGCCGCCCCGGAGCTTAACGTGCGGTTCCTCGACCATCGGAATCCCCATCGCGTCTCCAGCCGTCGAGTCAGAGTCTTAACGGTCGATCCGGTATAAAGGCTTTTGCCTCCATATCTCTTTACACCTAAAGTCCTTTCGCATGAGCACCCCCCTTATCGCCGCCCCTGTTAAAGAGACGGTGGTGTCCGTGTCGGTCACGATCGGCGTCTCGGCGGCGGCCTTGGCAACGGTCGTCGCTGTGGCCATGATCGCGAGCCGCGCCGACGGACGCTATCAGCAACCCCTCCAGATGACGGCCTTTGCCGGAGAGGTCGCCACGGTGTGGAGCGACGTCTTCGACTTTTCGGATGAACCCCGCACCTTTATCGCGTCCATGCGGCGGATGGCGGAGGCGGATGTGCGACAGTTCAAGGTCGGCAAGATCGCGATCCTGGTTTCGACCTTACGGGCAGACAGCCGGAAACCATGCCAACCTCTGGTCACCTATTCCGGCGAGACGCCGGCCCGTTGGGATCAGTCTTTGTGTCCGCTTCGCGCTCAGGTCACCGACACCGAAACGATGAAAACGCTGGTCGTCGAAGGGACGGCGTGCATGCCGCCCTATGCGTCCGATGACCGGTCGCAGACCATGGCCGTCATCGACGTCCATGCCGGTACCTTGAGCCTCAGCACTACGCGGGATGGCCATCCGGAGCCGGCCTGCGAACGGACTGTGCATCTCCCGACGCCCAGCGCCCAGCTCAGCGGCATGTGAACGCCGCGGCTTTGCACTATCAGCCGCTGACGGCTGGTTCGCGGATGCGGTAGGCGCCGACGTAGAGTGCGGGCAGGAAGATCAGGGTCAGCACGGTGCCGGCCAGAATGCCGCCGATCATCGCATAGGCCATCGGTCCCCAGAACACCTGGCCGGCGATGGGCACCATGCCTAGACTTGCCGCCGCAGCCGTCAGCAGGATCGGGCGCATGCGGTGCACCGTCGCCTCGACCACGGCGTCCCAGGCCTCGCGCCCTTCGGCAAGATATTCGTCGATCTGGGTGACGAGGATCACCGAGTTGCGGATGATGATGCCGATCAGCGCGAGCACGCCGAGGATGGCGACGAAGCCGAGCGGCGCGCCGGAGGGCAGCAGCGCGGCGACGACGCCGATCAGCCCGAGCGGCGCGACACTGACGACCAGCAGCAGCTTGCCGAAACTCTGCAGCTGAATCATCAGCAGCAAGGCCATGGTCAATAACATCACCGGGACGACCGACGCGATCGGGCCTTGTCCTTTGGCCGCCTCTTCGACCGCGCCGCCGGTGGCGATGGCGAAGCCAAGCGGCGCCTCCTTGGCGAAGGCGTCGATCGCCGGCGCGAGTTCCGCGACGACGGTCGCCGGCTGCGTGGTATCGACGATCGTGCTGCGCAGCGTGATCGTCGGCAACCGGTCGCGCCGCCAGACGATCGGCTGTTCGAGGTCGTAGCCGATGCGGGCGAAGGCAAGCAGGGGCACGGACGTGCCGTTGGGCAGCGTGACCTGCAGCGTCTGCAGCGTATCGATCGAGTTCCGCTCCAGTGCCTTGGCGCGGCCGATGACATCGACGAGATAGATGCTGTCGCGCACTTGCGTGATGGTCGACCCGCCGACGAGGCCGTTGAGCACGCCCGCGATATCCTGTGAGGTGATGCCGAGCTGGCGCGCTTTGTCCTGAAGAATGTCGACGCGCAGCATCTGGCCCGGCTCGTTCCAGTCGAAAGTGGGAATGCCGAGATGCTTGTTGCCGCTCACGATGGCGGCGAGCTTGATCGCTTGGGCGCGAACCGTCTGCAGGTCCGGGCCGCTGACGCGGTACTGCACGGGACGCCCGACCGGCGGTCCGAGATCGAGCGAGTGCACGAAGACGTCGGTGCCGACGAAATTTTCGCGGCCGAAGCGCGTCAGCTTCGCCATCAGCGCGTTCCGCACTTCCAGCGACTTGGTCTCGACGACCATCTGGCCGAAGAAGGCATTGCCGAGCTGCTGATCGAGCGGCAGATAGAAGCGGATCGCGCCTTGGCCGACGTAGGAGCTCCATTGCGTGATGCCCGTTTCGTCCTTGAACGCGGCCTCGAAGCGATCCATCTGCCTGCGCGTTTCGTCGATGCTGCTGTTGTTCGGCAGTGTCATGTCGACGAGAATCTCCGGCCGATCCGAGGACGGAAAGAACTGCTGTTGCACGAACCCCATGCCGACGATCGACAGGCCGAGGGCAGCGACGCAGGCGCCGACCGTGACCCAACGCCAGCGCATCGCGCCGAGCAGCATCGCGCGAAAGGCGCGGGCGAAGCGGCTCGGCTTGTCCTCGTGATGCTTCAATGCCTTCGGAAGCAGTTTGACCCCCACCAACGGCGCAAAAAGCACGGCAACGATCCACGAGACCAGAAGCGACACGGCGATGACGACGAACAGGCTGTAGGTGTACTCGCCGGCGGCGCTGCCGTTGAAGCCGATCGGCAAAAAACCGGCGACGGTGACGAGCGTGCCCGTCAACATCGGGAAGGCCGTGGAGGTGTAAGCGAAGGTCGCCGCGGCGATGCGGCTGTCGCCGCGCTCCAACCGCGCGACCATCATCTCGACGGTGATCATCGCATCATCGACCAGAAGGCCGAGGGCGATGATGAGCGCGCCGAGCGAGATGCGCTGCAGCGTCACCCCCATCGCGTTGAGCACGACGAAGGTGATTGCCAGCACCAGCGGGATCGAGATCGAGACGACGAGGCCGGCGCGGACGCCGAGACTGATGAAACTCACCACCAGCACGATCCCGATCGCTTCGAGTAGCGCCTCGGTAAAGCCGCCGACGGCCTCCTCGACGATGCGCGGCTGGTCGGAGACGAGGTGGACGCCGACGCCGATCGGCAGCGTCGCCTCGACGGCATGCATCTTGGCTTTCAGATCCTCGCCGAACTGCAGCAGGTTGCCGCCGGCACGCATCGCGATGGCGAGGCCGACGGCCGGCTGGCCGTTGAAGCGAAACAGCGGCTGAGGCGGCTCGGGATAGCCGCGATGGATGTCGGCGACGTCGGAGAGGCGGAAGAAACGGTCGTTGATCCGCAGGTTGATCGCCTTGAGGCTGTCCTCCGACACGAACTGGCCGCCGACGCGCACGGACACCTGCTCGGCACCGGCCTGGATGACGCCCGAGGGTACGATGGCGTTCTGTGTTTGCAGCGTCTTGATCAGCGCCTGCGTGTCGAGGCCAAGCCCTGCCAGCTTGCGCGTGGAAAAATCGAGGAAGATCGCCTCGTCCTGCGTGCCGATCAGCTCGGTCTTGCCGATGTTCTTGACCCGCAGCACTGCGCTACGCACGCCTTCGACATAGTCGCGCAGCTGGCGCATCGAGAGGCCGTCAGCGGTAAAGGCGTAGACGTTGCCGAAGACGTCACCGAATTCGTCGTTGAAGGCGATGCCGCCGAGGCTATCGGGGAACGTGCCGCGAATGTCGTTGATGTGCTTGCGCACCTGATAGAACAGGTTCGGCAGCTTCTTGGGATCCGTGGTATCCTTGAACTGCACGAACACCGTGGCATGGCCGGGCGTCGTGTAGCTGCGGGTAAAATCGAGCGAGTCGACTTGCTGCAGCTCCTTCTCGATGCGGTCGGTGACCTGATCGAGCGTGTCGGCGATGGTCGCGCCGGGCCACGTCGCCGAGACGACCATCGTCTTGATCGCGAAAGCGGGATCTTCCTCGCGCCCGAGATTGCGGTAGGCCATCACGCCGGCAAGGACGGAAATGATCATCAGGAACCAGATGAAGGACCGGTGCTTGAGCGCCCATTCCGAAAGGTTCAGACCCATTACAGACGCGTCCCTTTTGCCTTCGTTGTCGTCGCGCCCGCTTCGCCGGCGACCGCCTGACCATCGACGAGGCTATGCACGCCGGCGATAACGACCTTGTCGCCGGCGGCGAGGCCGGACCCGACGAGGACCTGATCATCGCTCGAGCCATTCAGCGTCACCGCGCGGCGAAGAACGCTGTTGCCGTCTGGCGCCAGCAGCCAGACGAACGATTTGCCGTCCTGTGACAGGACCGCTTGCGCCGGCACGGTGATGCGCGGCGCGATATGCCGATCGACGGAGACGCCGATCGTCGTGCCGATGCGAAACGCGGCGGATGGCGTCTGCAGCGTCAGCCGCACGCGATGCGACCGGGTCGCCGGGTCGGCGAGAGGTGCTATCTCGCGGACGATGGCCGTTGCCGTCACCGCGGGTTCGGATTGCAGGCGAACGGTAAACGGCATCTTCGGATGAACGCTGGCGATGAGCTCGTCGGGGATGTCGACCACCGCTTCGCGGATATCCGGGCGGGCGACGGTTACCACCGCGGCACCGTTGCCGACGTACTGCCCGACTTCGGCGTTCCAGACGGTTATGACGCCGTCGAATTGCGCCCGCAGTTCGGTGTAGCCGATCTGGTCCTCGGCTGCCTGCAAGGCGGCCTGGGCCTGATCGAGCCGCGCCTTGGCGGTGTCACGGCTGGCGACGGCGTTGTCCAATGCGGCCTGCGGGGCGTTGCCGCCGGTCGCCAGCGTCCGCTGGCGTTCCTCGACGCCGCCGGCGTTGGCGAGCTGCGCCTTGGCATCGGCCACATCGGCCTGGGCGCGGGTCAGCGCGAATTGGGTAACGGTCGGGTCGAGGGCGGCGAGCCGCTGGCCGGTGTGCACGACATCGCCGACATAGACGTCGCGGGCGACCATTCGGCCGGCCAGCTGGAAGCCGAGTTGCGTCTGGTAGCGCGCCTCGACGGTGCTGGCGAAGGGCCCGAAGGTCTCGACCTCGACCGGCGCAACCGTCATCGTCAGGACGGGTCTGAGGGCTGCTTTCGGCTGCTCGGCCTCCTTGCAGCCGGCGAATACCAGAAAGAGCGGCAGAATGCCGACCATCGTCAGCTTCAACGGGATCAAGACCGCTTCTCCCGTACCGCGACGACCTGACCAGGATGCAGGAACTGGATCCCGGCGGTGACCACGGTGTCGCCGGGCGCGATGCCGCCGGACAGGACAAGCGTGTCGCCGGCGAAGCGGTCGACCGTCACCAGGCGCGGCGCGACGGCGCCGGTCCTGCGATCGAGCGTCCAGACGGCAGGCGCAT
>NZ_LMUU01000224.1:0-7144 GCF_009765775.1 Beijerinckia sp. L45 | reverse complement strand
GCCAGCCGCGGCTTGAAGTCCCCGGAGCCGATGACGGACGCCCCGAGCAACATGCCGGGTGGCACGCTATCGAGCCCAACCTTCACCTTGACGGTGCCGGACGCCCCGTCGACGGTCGGCGAGATCTCCCGCACGGTGCCGGTGGCTTTGATCCGCGGATCGGATTGCAGAACGATGTCGACCGTCCTGCTCGCGGGCGGGTCGGTAAGCAGCGTTTCGTAGACCTGGAACACGGCGTCGCGGGGACCGTCCTGCGCGACGGTGAAGATCGTCTGGCCAGCCTGAACCACTTGTCCGGTCTCGGCGCTGCGGGTCGTGACGATGCCGGCAACGCCGGTCTTCAGGTTGGCGTAACCGAATTGTTCCTGCGCCGTTCCGAGCACAGCCTTGGCCGACTCGACGGCAGCCTGTTGGGTGCGCAACTGCTGCTGCGCGGTATCGTAGCTCGGGCGGGTGGTGTAGCCGCTCTTGAACAGCGATTCCTGCCGCTCGAAAGCGACCTTGGCCTGCGTCGCCAGCGCCTGCGCCGAGGCGAGGCCGGCCAGGGCCGTGTCGAGATTGGCCTGCTGATCCTTCGGATCGATCTGCGCCAAAACCTGATCGGCTTCGACGTGGTCGCCGACATCGACGAACCGCTGCCTGATCTTGCCGCTGACGCGAAAGGCGATGTCGCTCAAAAATTTGGGTTCGACCGCGCCGGTCAGCGAGACTTTTGGCGTGAATGTTTCCTGCCGGGCGGTGGCGACCTCGACGAGCGTGCATTGCGCGCCGCACGCCGGCGGGTCCTGGTTTTCCGCGGCTTTCGACGCGGCGACGGACGTGCCGAGCCACAGCAAGGTGACTGCCGCTCGTATCGCTCTAGAATGCTGAATGCCGTAGTGCATCATATCCCGCGCTATCGCTTGAGTTCGAAGCGTTGCATGAACCGCTGTCAGGCCGTACTAATTACTGACTGGTTAGTCAATAAGGAGAAGTTGTGCGCGATCTGTGTGGGTTGAGGCGGCGCCGGAAGGAGGCGCGGCCTTCAGAAATTCTGGATGCCGCTTTTCAGGCTTTCGCCGCGGACGGCTTTGCCGGAACGCGTCTCGACGATGTGGCGGCCCGCGCCGGCATCACGAAAGGAACGATCTACCTCTATTTCCAGAGCAAGGAGGACCTGTTCGTCGCTGTCCTCAAGCAGATGATGTGGCCGGCCTACGAGCACCTTTCGGCATTGACCACCGAACCGTCCGGGCCGGCCATCGCGATGCTCAGGGCCCATCTGACGTTCACCGCCAACTGCCTTCTGGACGATCCGCGCCAGACCGAACTGTTCCGCATGTTGATTGCCGAAGGCCCGCGGTTTCCCGACGTCGTCGATCGGTGGCATGCGGAGGTGCTGGTCCCGATCCGCGATGCGTTCGAAGCCGTCATCGCCTATGGCATCGACCGCGGCGAGTTCCGGCCCTCCGCGCTCGGCGACCTTTCCCTGCTTCTGATATCGCCGATCATGCTGGCCAAAAGCTGGCTCGGCCTGTTCGGCACCCGCCATCCGCTCGATGTCCACGCCTTCGTCGAGACATCGCTGCGCGTGTTCGCGCATGGGCTTCTGGTCGAAGACGCTAAAGGGTAGGCACGTGGAGCAGACGGAAGGCGACGAGAGCCGGCGGTCTCTAGTCTTCGGGTTTTTTGGAATCGCCGAACGGGTGAATTTGCGGAATCAGGGCGGCCGCGAGTTCGAGCCGACCGGAAAGAACGCCGCGCTCGGTGATCATCGCATCGGCGATTTCCTGCAGCTTTCGCGCCGGCCCCTGGACCAGAATGACCTCGAGCGTCTGGTTGTGCATGAGGTGGACATGCAACGACGAAATGACCTCGTTGATATTGCGCCGCTGCAGCTCGGCCAGCCGATCTTGCAGGCCGTTGGCGAGATGGTCGTAGAATAGCGTGATGGTCCCGACCATCACATGGTCGCCGGTTTCGTGGCGATGCTCGACCAGGGAGCGGTGCAGGATTGTCGATACAGCCTGCGACCGGCTCGAAAAGCCCCGCGCTCGCACCATTCCGTCGAGATCTTCAAGCAGATCTTCGGGCAGCGAAATACTGATCCGGCTCACCGGCCGCTTGCGACCGGCGTCGGGATCCTCTGTTAAATCAACGCTCATCGGAACGGCCCGCCAACTTCCTTGTGCCAGAATGTGGCATGCTTCTTGTTTGCATGGTTAAGTGTATTACGAAACACGAAAATCGTAGTACTCATTGGAGTATGCTCATGCGCTTTCCAGCCATCATCGCCAAGAGCCTGACCGTTTCGGCCCGCTGCCTTCGCGTTGCTTCATTATCTGCCGCACCACTTTTCATGCCTCTTTCGATGGGAGCCGCGCACGCCGCCGACGCTCCCTTGCATATCGGGTATAGCGACTGGCCCGGATGGGTGGCGATGCAGGTCGCCATCGACAAGGGCTGGTTCAAGGATGCCGGCGTCGACGTCAAGTTTGAATGGTTCGACTATTCGGCGTCGATGGACGCTTATTCCGCCGGCAAGATCGATGCTGATCTTGTGACCAATGGCGACGCCCTTGTGATGGGCGGCAATGGCGCGAAAAGCGTCATGATCATGCTGACGGATTATTCCAACGGCAACGATATCATCGTCGGCAAGGCCGGCACCAAGGGCCTGAAGGACCTCAAGGGCAAAAAGGTCGGCATCGAGGTCGGTCTCGTCGAGCATCTCCTGCTGATCGACGGCCTGACCAAGGCCAAGATGAAGGAGACGGACGTCACGCTCGTCAATGCCAAGACCAACGAGACGCCGCAGGTGCTGGCCTCCGGCGATGTCGCCGCCGCTGGCGCCTGGCAGCCTGTCGCAGGCCAGGCGATGAAAGGAGCCCCCGGCGCGCATCCGCTTTACACGTCGGCCCAGGCACCCGGTCTGATCTACGACGTGCTGGCCGTATCGCCGACCAGCCTCAACGCCCGCAAGGCGGACTGGGCCAAGGTGCTCACCGTTTGGGACAAGACCGTCGCCTATATCGACGATCCCAAGACGCAGCCCGACGCGGTGAAGATCATGGCGGCGAAGTCCGGCGTCCCGCCGGAGGAATACGTAAAATACCTCAAGGGCACCAAGCTGCTGAGCGTCGCCGACGCCAGGAAGGTGATGGTAGACAAGGATGGTCTTGGATCGCTCTACGGGTCGAGCCGCAACGCCGATGCGTTCAACGTCAAGAACAGCGTCTATAAGACCGCGCAGGACGTGAAGTCCTACATCGATCCGTCGCTGACCAACGGAAAGTAAGCCTGATGGGCGGGATCGCGAGCAGCACCCCAACGGAGGCGCCGCGCCCGCCCATCGCCGACGCCTTCGGCATGTCGCCGATGCGCCGCAAGCGGCGGAGTTGGTTCGGCGTGCCGAAACCGCTCGGCCGCCGCAATGCGCTGTCGCTGACCATCCTGTCCTTCATCCTGCCGCTGCTGGCGTGGTCGGCGGTGTCCTACGTGCCGTTCCTCTGGCATCCGCTGATCCAAGTCAGCGATCCCGGCGCCGTGGACTATCTGCAGCCTGGCATGCGCGTCGATCGCGAGACTTTTGCGACCGAAGTGGCCGCGGCGAAGGAAGCCGGGACTGCGCCGCCCCAGGGCATCCCCAGCAATCCCGTCTACCTGCCGGCGCCCCACGAGGTCGCCGCCGCTTTCTGGACCGCGATCACGACGCGCCCGACCTTCGGCGACGCGATCCCGCTGCCGCAAAGTCTCTGGCATTCGATCCAGATCATCTTTTGGGGTTTTACGATCTCGTCCATTCTGGGCGTGCCGCTCGGGGTATTTTGCGGGACGTCGCCGGTCTTCGCACGCATCGTCGAACCCTTTATCGAGTTCGTCCGCTACATGCCGGCACCGGCCTTCGGTGCGCTGATGGTCGCGATTCTCGGTATCTACGACGGGCCGAAAATCGCCATCATCATCATCGGCACCTTCTTTCAGCAGGTGCTGGTCATCGCCAACACGACGCGCCGGGTCGACGGCATGCTGATCGAGGCGGCGCTGACGCTCGGGGCGCGCAACCTGCGCCTCGTCCGGCGCGTGATTGTGCCTGCCGTGCTGCCGCAGCTCTATCGCGACCAGCGTATCCTGCTTGGTTGGGCCTGGACCTATCTGATCGTCGCCGAGCTGATCGGAACGTCGTCGGGCATCACCTTCTTCATCACCCAGCAGGCGCGCTACCAGCATTTCGAGAACGTCTATGCCGCGATCCTGATCATCGGCATCGTTGGCTCCGCGACCGATATCGTGCTGGCGCTCATCGGCCGCCGTTTGTTTCCCTGGGCCAAGGAAGAGGCATGACCGCTTTGCCCGACACGGCCTACCACCACCAATCGGATGCGGTGCAGGCGCGTTTTGCCCGGATCAAGGCCCGCGACGTCGCCTTGCGCGTCCAGGGCCTCGGCAAAGTTTTTCGCACGCCGAAGGGCGGCGAAACCATCGCCCTGCGCGGCATCGATATCGAGACCCACCGTCGCGAATTCCTATGTGTGGTTGGCCCGTCCGGCTGCGGCAAGTCGACCTTCGTCCGGATTCTCGCGGGCCTCGAAACCGCCAGTTCCGGCACGGTCTTCGTCGATGGGCAGCCGGTCAACGGGCCCGGCGCCGATCGCGGCATGGTGTTCCAGGGCTATACGCTGTTCCCCTGGCTCAGCGTGTTGCGCAACGTGATGTTCGGCCTCGAGGAGAATGGCGAGTCGCGACGCACCGCCGCACGCGAGGCGAGAGAATGGCTGTCTCTCGTCGGACTGGAATTTTTCGCGGATTCCTATCCCCATCAGCTCTCCGGCGGGATGAAGCAGCGCGTCGCCATTGCGCGTGCTCTGGCGACGCGGCCAAGAATCCTGCTGATGGACGAGCCGTTCTCCGCGCTCGACGCCCAGTCGCGGGCGCGCATGCAAGCCTATCTCATCGAGATCTGGAAGAAGATCGACATCACCATCGTCTTCATCACCCACGATCTCGACGAGGCGGTATTTCTGGCGGACCGAATCCTGGTGCTCAGCGCGCATCCCGGCGAGATCGCCGAACTGATCGAAGTGCCGGTCTCGCGGCCGCGTTCGCAAGGCCAGATGCTCGAGCGAGAATTCCGCGCCACCCGCGCGCGCCTCGACGCCCTGATCCATCCACCGGACGATGAGGACGACGTCAAGCCGGCCGCAATCAAGCCCAGCATCGTCACCCGTCTCGTCGCGCATGGCGACGAAGTCGAATAGAACCGGGACCGTCTTTTATGGCCGAGAACCCAGCCGTCGCCGCCATCCAGGACGATCTGCGCAAGCGGGGCGTCAAATATGTCATCGGCGCCTATGTCGACATCCACGGCGCGCAGAAGGGCAAGGTGGTGCCGATCGAGCATATGCAGCATATGGCGGCAGGCTCCGAGCGCTATACCGGTTATGCGCTGGACGGGCTTGGTCAGGCGCCCAACGAAGACGAGCTGGCCTCGGTGCCGGATCTCTCGCACATCATCCAGCTGCCGTGGGAGCCGAAGATCGCCTGGACACCGGCGGATCTGACCTTCGGCGGCGTGCCTTATCCCTTATCGACGCGCGTCGCCTTGAAGGCGCAACTCGCCAAGGCGGCCGACATGGGGTTCGGCTTCAATCTCGGCATCGAATGCGAAATCTTTCTGCTGCGTCAGGCCGCAGACGGCTCGCTGCAGACGCCGGACCCCAACGACCGTCTGATCAAGCCCTGTTACGATATTCCGAGCTTTGTCAGCAATTTCGCCTGGCTCGACAAGGTGTCCACCACGATCAACGCCCTCGGCTGGGACCTGTACTCGCTCGACCACGAGGACGCCTGCGGTCAGTTCGAGTTCGACTTCGCCTATGCCGATGCGCTTACCATGTGCGACCGGCTCACCTTCTTTCGTTTCATGGCCAAGCACTATGCCAAGGAAGAAGGCCTCATTGCCACCATGATGCCGAAGCCTTTTGCCGATCGCACCGGCAACGGCGCGCATTTCAACATGTCGCTGCGCGACCTCGCCAGCGGCGCCAACATCTTCGCCTGCGATCCCAAAGACGACCCGCGCGGGCTCGGTCTGAGCGAGACCGGCTACCACTTCATCGGCGGCGTGCTGCGGCACGGCCGCGCGCTCTGCGCCGCCTTCGCCCCGACCGTGAACAGCTACAAGCGGCTTGTCCGCCAGGGGGCCATGGGGACCTTTTCCTGGGCGCCGGTGTTCAATTCCTACGGCTCCAACAATCGGACCAATTCCGTACGCGTGCCGGCCGGCGGTGGCCGCTGCGAGTCGCGCAATGCCGACGGCTCGGTCAATCCCTATCTCGCCGCGGCGCTGGTTCTCGCGGCAGGCCTCGAAGGGATCAGGGACAAGGTCGATCCAGGCCAGCCCAACGAAGACAATCTTTACGAGCTTACCGATGCGGCCCGGCTGGATCGCGGCATCGCCTTCCTGCCGCAGACACTCGAGGAAGCGGTCGAGGCTTTTGCCGAGGATCCGCTCGTGGAGGCGACTCTGGGCAAGGGCCTGCGCGACGAGTTCATCCGCTACAAGACGGCGGAATGGCAGGAGTATCACCTGACGATCTCGCCTTGGGAGATCGCCCGCTACAGCCACATGTTCTGACGTGGGATTGGCACGAGCCCGTCGGGACGACCCGGTTGGCGACCAACGACTTCCTCGGGACGACCCGACACGCAAACGTCGAAGAGACCGGCATGATCAGTATCGAAGCCACCATCGAAATCAACCGTCGCCGCTATGAAACGCTGAAGGCGGCGGGCCTCGGCGATGCGCCGCGGGCGCTGCCGCCGCCGAGCGGCCGACCGGCACCGGCGATCGCCCCGGCCGATCTGCTGCATCGTGAGCAGCTTCCCGGCGGCTGGTACTGGACCACGACGCTCCGCCGCGGCGAGGCGCTGCGCCTCGAACTCGGCAAAAGCCCGGCCACGATCGCGTTGGTCGCGTGGAACAGCGCCGACACGTCGGAGCGCATCAATTTCCCCGACACGGTCAAGGTGCAGTGGACGTCCGCACTGCGCAAGGGCCGCGTCATCCTGTCCGACATGGGCCGGGTGATGTTTTCGCTGGTCGAGGATAGTTCGGGCCATCATGACGCGCTGCTCGGCGGATCGACCGCGGCGTCGAACGAGG
>NZ_LMUU01000172.1:42702-51339 GCF_009765775.1 Beijerinckia sp. L45 | reverse complement strand
TCGCGAGCGCCAAAAGCACGGCAGGGCCCATCCCGACGTGGCGTCTAGGCTCGTGATTGCGGAGGCTCGACATCAACAACGTCTCCCAATTGGTTTTTCCGGTTTCGCGCCGTCGCTGCCGACGTCGCCGATCCCGGTCAGTCGTCTTCTTCGGGATGGCCAAGGACACGAACGCCATCGAGCCCGGCGACCACGACCGCACGGGCGAGCCCGAGAAACAAGCCGTGTTCCACAACGCCCGGGATGGCGTTCAGCCGTGCGCCGAGATCGTCGGGCGTCTGGATGCGTTCGAAATGACAGTCGAGAATAAGGTGGCCGCCATCCGTGACGAAGGCATCGGTACCTGCCATCCGCAATGCGATTTCGCCGGCGCAGCCGCACAGCGCCGCCTCGCGCTTGACCAGGCGACGCGTCGCCTCGAGGCCGAAGCGGTTGACCTCGACGGGAAGCGGGAAGCGACCGAGCGTGTCCACCGCTTTGGTCTCGTCGGCGATGACGATCATCCGGCGCGAGGCCGTAGCGATGATCTTTTCCCGCAGCAAGGCCCCGCCGCCGCCCTTGATCAGACGCAGCGCCGGATCGTACTCGTCGGCGCCGTCGATCGTGAGGTCGAGTTCCGGCTGCTCGTCGAGCGTCGCCAGGGGAATGGCCAGCGAGGCGGCCTGCCGGGCGGTCTGTTCCGACGTCGGGACGCAGATCACCTTCAGCCCTTCCGCCACCCTTGCGCCGAGCAAGGTCACGAACTCGGCGGCCGTCGATCCCGTGCCGAGGCCGAGGCGCATGCCGGGCACGACAAAATCAAGCGCGCGCGCGGCAGCCTGTCGTTTCGCATCCAGGAGGTCGAGGGGGGGCATGGGCTCTCACGGAGGCGAGGCACGTGGCCTCAAGTGGTCTGCGGGTTAGGCCTTCGAAGGCCGGTCCGTCAAGCAAGACGGGGACGGAGACCGGCTATTTGGCCTGCGGGGTGCAGACCACGGTTTCGTTGAGAACGTAGCAGATCGACATCATGCCGGTGCGCTGGTCGACGCGAAACACGCCGCCCTCCTGCTCGTGTCGCGAGGCGATCAGCGCATAGTCGCTGGAGCCCTGCGGTCCCGCGCCCTGTCCCGGCGGATAGCACAGCGTCGTGCCGACCGGCGATCCTTCCTTCAGGCCGAACTGACACGCCCCGATCTCACCAGTCGAGCGGTCGAGCCGAAACACCCGGTTGAGGTCGATCTGCGGCGCGGCGAGGAAATCATAGTTGCCCGCGGCTCGTGCGCCCGGCGACCCGAGCAGGATCGCGAAAAGGGCCGATGCAACGAAGGATCGAACAGAAGGCACGGATTGCATCGGCGGGCTCCAGACATAGGATGCCAGAGCTATAGCCGAGGGATTGCCGCGACAAAACGGCGGAGGTCACGCCGCGGCCAAAGATTTCGCGATCAGGCGGCAGCGCTGAGCCGCGCTGCGCGCGATTGCATCAGCGGCTGGATGCGCTGGCCAAACGTTTCGACACCCTCGACAAAGTCATCGAACGTCAGCATCAGCCCCTTGGTGCCGGGCACCGTTGCCGCCTCGTCCATCAGCCGCGCCACGGTGGCGTAGGAGCCGACGAGCGTGCCCATGTTGAGGTTGACGGCCTGCTCCGGCAGATTGATCGTCTTCGCCGTCGACGTCTCGGCGGCCGTCTTGTCCTGGCTGCCCTGGTCCGCCATCCAGGCCAGAGCATCCTCATCGACGCCGGCCTTGTAGGACAGCCATTTGGCCATCGCCGCCTCGTCCGTCTCGTCGGCGATGATCATGAACAGGACATAGGCGCCGACATCGCGGCCGGTCTTTTCGACGGCGCTCATCAACTGCTGGTTGACGGCGGTATGCGCTGTCGGCGTGTTCACCCCGACGGCCAGAATGAAATTATAGTCGGCATATTGCGCGGCGAACGCCATCCCGGTCGGGCTCTGCCCGGCGGCGACGATTTTGACGTCCCCCTCGGGCATCGGCTTCATCCGGCAGTCGTACATCGAAAAGTGTGCGCCCTTGAAGTCCGAGGCGCCGGTTTCCCACAGCTCGCGCAGGATCGTCACGTATTCCGTTGAGTACTGGTAGCGATAGCCAAAATAATCGTCGCCCGGCCACAGGCCCATCTGCGAGTACTCGGCCTTCTGCCAGCCGCTGACGATGTTGACGCCGAAGCGGCCGCCTGAGATCGAGTCGATGGTGGTGGCCATCCGCGCGACCATCGCCGGCGGCAGCGTCAGCACGGCGGTCGAGGCAAACAGCTTGATTTTCGAGGTGACGGCGGCGAGGCCGGCCATCAGGGTGAAGGATTCCAGGTTGTGGTCCCAGAACTCGCTGACGCCGCCGAAACCGCGCAGCTTGATCATCGAAAGCGCAAAATCGAGCCCGTAACGCTCAGCCTTCTGAACGATGGTCTTGTTGAGTTCGAAGCTCGGCTTGTACTGCGGCGATGTCGTCGAAATCAGCCAGCCGTTGTTGCCGATCGGAATGAAGACGCCAATATCCATGAGGCTGCACCCGGGCTCGAGAAGGTCTTCCGGCGAGCAAGACCGGTGCCAGGAAGCACCCTTGTTTCAAGAGCATGGATCAAAGGTTCGTTGATCCGGCGCCGTCAGGAAACGGTCTCGTGGACCGCAGGCTCTCACCAATCCGAGCGCACGACGCTTGCGCAACGCCTGCCGACTTCGTAATCGGACGCATGCTCAAAAGCCTCGCTCCCCTCATCGTCTTCGATCTCGACGGCACTCTTGTCGACAGCGCGCCCGACCTCGTCGACACGCTCAACGTGATTCTCGCCCGCGAGGGCCATGCGCCGGTGTCGCTGGAGGCCGGCCGCAAAATGGTCGGTTCCGGTGCGCGGGTGATGATCCGCCGCGGGCTAGAGTCCCAAGGGGCCAGCGTCACCGATGCACGGCTCGAAGAGATGTTCGCGGAGTACCTCGCTTATTACGAGGATCATCTCACCGACAAGACGGTGTTCTACCCCGGCGCCGAGGCGGCGCTCGACCGGCTCACCGCGGCGGGCTGGAGCCTGGCGATCCTCACCAACAAATACGAGAAGCCGGCGATCAAGCTGGTCGAAGCGCTCGGCGCGCGGACCCGCTTCAAGGTCATCGCCGGCCAGGACACGTTCGCCGTCAGCAAGCCCAACGCTGGCGCGTTGTTCGACACGATAGATCAGGCCGGCGGCGATCGCCGTCAGAGCATCATGGTGGGCGACACCATCACCGACGTGTCGACCGCCCAGAATGCCAAGATCCCGGTCATCGCCGTCGATTTCGGCTACGCTGACCGCCCGGTCGCCTCGATGAATCCCGACCGCATCATCAGCCATTTCGACCAGTTGTCCGGCGCCGTCGCGGTGCTCAAGGCCGGTTTTTCCGTCGCAGTTTAAGTTTTGGCGGTTTGACTTGCCGCCGAGCGCCAAGCATATACAAGGTCCGACACGGTTCGGGCGCGTAGCTCAGCGGGAGAGCACTCCCTTCACACGGGAGGGGTCACAGGTTCAATCCCTGTCGCGCCCACCATCGATCCAGACGCAAAGCCCCCGTAAAACAAGGGTTTCTGCCGGAAGCCCTTAGGAAGGGCGCTAAACCACCCGAGACGAAATCCTGCGAACGTAAGCGCAACCAGACTCAACGATGCGTGCAACTTCCGTGCAGGTTGTTCGCGGTCCGCCCTCTCGTGATGGAGGGCGCCCATGTCTGAAGTCCAGCCCCACCTCCCCGGCGTCCCGCCGACCGCGCGGCCGGGCCGTAGCAAACCAGCCATCATGCGACGCGCCGCCGAACAACTCGGCATCGAAGTGCTCGCTTTGCTGAAAGACCCGCGCGCAAAGCTCGACGATGTCGTCGATGACCTGCTCAAGGTCATGGGCTCGCGGACCGATGGCTACGATCTCGCGAAGCAACTCGAGCGACAAGGCTATGATCCCGACGCCGAGCCCGTCGAGATTTTAGACACGGCCGACAGCTACGTCCGGAATGCGCACGACGATGCGGTGAAGGAGTGGGTCAAAGCCGAGGACATCACTCTCGATCTGCCGCTTAGCGCAGTCGTCACGACGCGGCACGGCGACGGCCCGATCGCCAGTCTCTATCCCGAGACCGCAAAATACGTCGTCGCCGTCACGCCCGAACAGCGTGCTAGCCCCGGTAGCGGCTACATTCTTCACGCCGAAGACGTGACCCCGGTCGACCCGCAGTCGGCCGAGGCCGCGCTGGAGGTGGCCCATGGCTGACCGCCTCACTTCGCGGCCGCCGCGCGCCGGCCTCGCCCTCAACATCCACGACACCCATCTCGGCATCTGGCAGGACGACGCGAACGATCCGCTGTTCGAGCAGGTCATCTTCGCCGGCCTGATCCGTCACCTTCGCCGGCGCGGTTGGACGGTTGGCCCCGACGCCGACATTGTCAAAAACTACCCGATCTTGCGCCGGTACCGCCGATTTTGTCGCAAGGGCGAGTTGCTCGCGACCCTGGAGGTCAACGGGCGCTCCATCCAATTCGAGGTCTGGTCCGAAAACTGGATCCAGAAGAATCGGAACGGCCACCGCCACGACTTCGACAAGCGGGAAAAGATGCCGTTTCTGACGCGGCTCCGGGTCGATCTCGAGTTCGGCAAGATCGAGACCTGGCTGCAAAAGCATGGCCCGTTCGAGACGACCAACAGGAACCTGCAGCGTCGCGGCCCGCACTTCGGCGGCCTGACGGCGCTTCAGTACATCGAGCGCGAATACGCCACGTCCATCCACAAAGACAAGACGTCCGGCCGTCCGGTCTGCGACTACGCCTACAAAAACGGCACCTCGGCCGATGGCGACCGTATCGAGCAAGGCGCCACCGTCTGGTTCGCTGATAAGACAGGCCGGATCAACCGCGGTACCGCTTACTTCGGCATAAACTGCATGTGGCGGGTCGTCGCCGGACGCTGGCGGCTCGAGAGCTTCAGCGCCAGCCAGATCTTCACCCGCCAACCGGAAGACCTCCGCCGGAAGCGGAACGAGCAGCGCCGGCGAGGCAAGCTGGAGGCGTTGCCGGCGAGCGCTGTTGGAGCCATGGAGTTCGAACGCGCGGCGAAGCTGCGCGACATCCTGTTCGGCCGAGCCGACATCTTCCTAATCTGGCACCGCGAGCACGGCGCCTACTACCGCTCGAACCACTCCGGCTACACGACCGATCGGATCAGCGCCGGCCGCTACACGCGGGACGAAGCTGCGTCCGAGGTCTGCCGCGTCCCGCATCTGCTGTCGGCGATGACGCTCGGCGGCAAGCGGATCGAGGCGGCTGACTTCGCGAAGGCTCCGTTGATGGAGGCGGCCCATGTCTGAGGGGTCGACCTGCAGCTCCGGCAAATTCTGGCACCGTGCCGAGCCAGAACACACCTATGCGGACTGCCGGCGCCAGCCACCGCAGTTCAGCCTGGCCGTCAACATCCGGCGCGATCGCTTCGGCGACAAGCAGGACGAGATCACGGTCTCGCGTTTCCCGAACGCGCAATGGCCGAACACGGCCCACGATGACTGGTGTGGAGAGTACGCGGTCGACCGGCGCTTAATCGAACCTGTCGGCGGAATTTTCTGATGCGACCCGCCCCGCTCGTCACCTTCAAAACCGAGGCCGAACTCTGCGCCGCCTTCATCGCGGAAGCGGAGCGCGGCGGCATTTATCGCTGTTATCCGGAATGCTGCGGTTGGGACGTCCTCGCCGTCCGAGTCGCCGATGGCCTCCAAATCGGCATTGAGGCGAAGCTGAAACTGAACTCGCTGGTCGTTGAGCAGGCGATCGAGGAGCGGCCTTCTTTTTATCCGGGCGGTCGAGGCGATCGCGGCCCCGACTTCCGCGCCGTATTGGTCCCCGAGTTCGGCGGCAATTTCTCTCCGACGATCTGCGGCTATCTCGGCATAACGATCATCCGAATCGTGCACGAAGAGCGCGGCATCGGAAGCAGGCGGACCATCACTGGCGAGATACTGCCGACGTTGCCCGGCATGAAGTCGCACCGCTACGGCTCCTTGCCGGATAGCTGGCACGACTGCTGTCCGATGCGGCGCGAGATCCTGCCGGACTACGTGCCCGACAGCCAGGCCGGGACGCCCTGCCCGATCACCCTGACGGATTGGAAGATCGCCGCGATCAAGATGGCGATCCTGCTGAAACGGCGCGTCGTGACCCGCAGCGATTTCCAAGCCCTGAAAATCGATCACCGCCGCTGGCTGCCCAGCGTCATGGGCTGGATGGCGCCGGCCGATGGGCGTGGCCGCGGCTGGGTCGCCGGGCCCGGGCTGCCCGACTTCGCGAAGCAGCACCCTCGAAATTACGCCGAGATCGAAGCCGCTGCCGACGACTGGATGCCGAAGCCGTCGGAACTGGCGCCGATCCAGATGGATCTCGGCCTCGCCCCGCTGTCACCCGCGATCGATGGCGCCCCTCGATCCAAGAAAACGGAGAACGCCGATGCTTGAGCAAACCTACCACGATCGCCGCGGCAACGATCCCGAGAAGGGCGCCGCGATTCAGATCAAGGAATGCCGCGGCGAGGTCCTTCTCGACCTCGGTGTCATGCGCAACTTTGGCTCGCTATCATCCGACGCCTGGGCGGCGCTGTCGCCGGAGGAGGCGCGGGCCGTCGCCATGGATCTGAACCGGGCGGCTTTCCATGCAGAGCGCCGGCGGCGCGCGATCGCGAAGGAGGCTGCGGCCGGGCGGGTGAACGGAACTGCGGAGGCCTGCTGATGCCAGCAATCACCTCCTCCCACAACGCCGCAGGTCTCTGCCGGATCTACATCAACGGCATCCTGCACCTCGCCTTCTCGACTGAGAAGCTGGCCGGCCTCCAGTCCTGGAAGATGTCGACCCGCTCGCCGTCGCTGTTCGCGATCGAGCTGACGACGCGCGGCGCCGTCGTCCTCGCCGAATACGACCACGAGAACGTCTGGAAAGACGTGCTCGCCGAGATCGATTCCGCCTTCGGGAAAGTCGCCGCGCTGCCCGGCGAGAAAGGACAACGTCATGGGTGACACGACCAATATCGAATGGGCCGACCACACGTGGTCACCATGGATTGGCTGTACCAAGATCAGCCCGGCCTGTGACGGATGCTATGCCGCGCACCTCATGGACACCCGCCTTGGCCGGGTCGAATGGGGTCCGCACGGCGAGCGGCGGCGGACCAGCAAAAGCTATTGGCGGCGGCTCGCGGCCTGGGATGCGGACGCGCGCCGAGCGGAGCGTATGGCGACGGTTTTTCCGAGCCTCTGCGATCCATTCGACAACGCGGTCGGCGTCGATCTCCGGCTGGAATGGTTCGTTGAAATAAGGGCCTATCCGAACCTGCTTTGGCTGCTGCTGACGAAGCGACCGCAGAACATCGTGCGCATGGTCAAAGAGGTCGGCTTTATGCCGCCGAACATCGCGTTCGGGACGACCTGCGAGGACCGAAAGCGTGTCGAGACCAACCTGCCCCACCTCATGGTGGCGGCCGGGCTGCGTCCGAAGTTCCTGTTCATGTCAGCCGAGCCGTTGCTCGAAGATCTTGGCGACCTGACGCCGTGGCTTGGCGGCGACGCGAACACCTCGGAAGGTCGCTTCGAGCGCGGGATCAAGATCGGCGACGACGGCTGGCCTGTTCTGCCAGCGCTCGGCCAGGTCATCACCGGTGGCGAGACCGACCAGGGCGCCCATAAGGCGCGGCCGTCGCGGTACGACTGGTACCGAAACGTCCGCGATCAATGCGCCGCGCACGGCACGCCGTACCTCCATAAGCAGAACGGCGTCTGGGTCGAGATTCCGAAATACCGCCTCGGCGATCCCGGCGAGATCGTATGGCCGGACGGCGCCGTGGGGCGTGGCAACGCGAACGAGCATGGCGGCGCCGGCGTCCTGATGCGCCGCGTCGGCAAGAAAGCCGCCGGCCGCCTTCTGGATGGCGTCAACCACGACGGCTTCCCGGTCGTGCCGGCGCGCCCCGCATCGCTTGCACCACCCCAAACCGCAGGAGCCATCCCGTGACCGTGATCCCATTTCCGGGCCGCCGGCCCACGCCTAGCATCGAAGATCCAGGCGCGACCTGTGCCGCCCTCGATATCATCCGCGAGCGACACGAGATGGCCGCCTCCAGCCGCGCGCCGGACGACGACGAGCTCGCCGTCTCGAGCGTGGAAACGATCTACGCGTCAGCGACCATGGCCGATCTGCGGGCGCGGCGGCAGATGATGGTGCGCGCCGGCGCTCTCGTCATTGCCGAGGTGGAGCGGATCGAGCGCCTCATCGCGTCCAGCAATCCGCCGCCGATGGGGACGGCGTCGTGAGCGGGCGCTGGAGCGAGGCAGAGAAGGACGAGTTGCTGAGAGCTTTTGCAATGTCGACACCGTTGATCGGTAGCCCGGCGTCGGCCACGGCGCGATGTGCCGCCGCCAAAGCATCGGCGGCATGACGCAGCGCGATCGAGGCGCCGCTCTCGTAGCGCGCCGGCTCCGGCAGCGCGGCGCGGGCTTCCCGCGCTTCGGCAACGGCGGCGCGGAAGCGCAAGGATCGGTGGCGCACCAGCACAACTTAAGCATCAGTGCCTAGGATCGGGCTTCACGCGCTACATCGGCTCTCGCGCTCGATCCTCCTCCGAATCAATCTGCTTGGTCA
>NZ_LMUU01000172.1:30021-42623 GCF_009765775.1 Beijerinckia sp. L45 | reverse complement strand
CGACAAGCTTCGACAGATGCATGGTATGGTGGGCCTCGGCAAATTCCAGGCCCAATTCTCCATACACCTCGACGAACGATAGATCGCAGACCTGACAACGATAGCCGTCACGCTCCTTGCACAGTTTTGCAAGCAGCTTGCTCCGGTCAAAGCGCTGGTGAATGCCGACGATCCGTTTATTCTCGATCTTGTTGTAAATGCCTCCGGTATTAAATTCCGGCAAAGCTTTGAAGGTCTTGCTCAGGAACATCGAGAAACGCGCTGTGTCGAATGGCTGCCCAACTCGGCCATAGATGCCGTAGTAGTGAGCGCCCTTCCAGCCCTTGTCGAAGACAGGAAACCCATCCTGTGCACGTTCGGGAACATTCACCAAAACGCGGGCGTGTTCCTCCTGTTCGTAATCCGCGGTCCCTAAGTTTTGGAAGTCCTTGGGGTTCAGATCTTTGAGGAAGCGATCCATAATCGCCTTCTTCTCATGAAATCCGACCCAGTAGCCCCGCGTCTCGCGATCGAGGGCATATTCGAGCCAAAGACCAAGTACTGGACGGCTTTTGTCAAAAATGGCGAGATCGATATACCAGCCTTGAGTATTGGTTATGTAGCACTCCGAAATATCGAAGTTAATGAGCCTACCCCACCCCTCCTCTTTGAGGGCTTCGACCAACAGTGCCGCGGAGGCCGTGAGCTCATCCTGCTGGTCGGGAGTCGTCATGATAATCAGCCCTTACGAAAGGGCGCCTTGTGCGCTGTCGCGGGCCATCGATCAACCCTTTAGCTCTTCAGACCATGCCCTTCCAAAAAGGAAACCGTGGCAACCCCGGCGGTCGCCAGAAATCTAGATGAAGATGGAACGCGCTTGGGACACGCGACAGTGACACGCTCCGCTTCATCCTTGAGTCCGCCGCTCGTCTAAAGGCTGCACGCAGGCCCGCGCAGCATCTGCCCGCCCGCTCGTTCACGTTCATGTGATTAGCCCCTGCATATGCAGGCTTTTGGATTGAACGTATTTCAAGACCACAAGTCTGAGGGTTATCGAAGTGCGTTTTCGATTTTGTAGTTTACACCTGCAGTACATCAAATTGTTAGCATTAACGGATCGGGCGTCTCGATGGGAGACCGACGCGTGAGCGCGGATCGTGGGTTAGATAGTCTCATGCTTAGGTCGGTCGCTCCGACTGCCGCTCCCACATCAGAGCCGATCTTTCTTCACTCAAGCTTTAGAACAGGCAGCACATGGCTCTGGCAAAAGATGCGCGCTTCGCCGAGCACAACTGCCTATTATGAAATATTCCATGAAGTCCTTGAGACGCTCACCGCTTCGCAGGCGAAGCAGATAGACTTCACACAATGGGATTCCCGACACCCAGTCTCGTCCCCTTACTTTCTAGAATTCTTACCTTTTTTAAAATCCGAAGGCGGCATTAGCGGCTTCTCGCGGAGCATGGCCTATGAGACGTTTCTACCTGTCGGTGGTCCAGATGCCGATCTGTCCCCGGCAGAGATTTCTTATGTTGATCGCCTCGTTTCCGCCGCCTCTTCGAACAAAAAGATCCCTCTTCTTTCTTGCACGAGATCGTTGGGACGCTCGCGTGCATTACGCCGGGCTTTCGGCGGCCGGACAGTGTTTCTGCACAGAAACTTGTTTCACCAATGGGCTTCCTACTGCGGGCAGGCAGAAGGAGGAAACCCTTTCTTTTTAGAGACAATTAGGGCGACAGTTACGGGGGCGTCAGATAATCCATATCTTCGTAGCTTAGCAGACTGGTTTGATATTAAGAACCCGTCGCTACCACCTGAAGATGTCTTTCAAGTATTTGTCTTACTGCATCTTTATCTTTACAGTATTGCGTTCGATGCTGCCGATCTCCTCGTTGACTTCACTGCAATCGCCAGGGACAGGCATTTGCGACAGATTGTTGAATTTGAATTGTCGCAGATAGCACGGCATGACATCGATTTATCGGACATCCATCAGACATTCGAAATCAACAACTTTGTTGTCGAATCGCCGCGGGCGATGCGAGACACAATCGAGCAGTTCGCGAAACTGATTCCCGCTGACACGGTCTCTCCGAAGGGTGTGGCTTTCGTCGACCAAGCCAAAAACATGGCTTTGATGGAGTGGGAACGACACGAGTTCTTCAATCGCAAATCAAGATCTGTTTGGACACACCGAATTGCAGCTATCGACGGCCAGCTGAGCGCGCAATTTACACGAGGCGACGCCCTGCAAAGCGAAGTCGAAAGATTGACGCTTCAGTATTCGAACCTTTCAAACGTCCATTTGGCTGAACACACCGCACATACTGAAGCTCTTGCTGTGTTGAGCAGAGAACGGGATTCGCTTGCTGAACGGCTTTCCGCCTCGGACACAGCGCGCGGACTGCATTACGCTGCGAATGCCGAAGCGCTCCGGAGGGTAATCAATGAGCGAAACGCGTGCGCCGCGCAAACCGAGACTTTGGAGGCCGCATTGCATCAAGTCAGCGTATTGCACGCAGAAGCAGTCAAACGACTGACTGACCAGCAAAGTGCTCTTGTTGTGCAACTTGAGGCATCTGAGGCTGCACGAATGAAGCTCGAGGCAAGTATGAATGCTCTCTCCGCCGAAGCAAAGGATCTTCGCGACGAATTGTTCAACGCCCGCCAAAAATGGCTACATAGGCTTGTCAGCGGGGTCCCGAGACTTCGTTTACTGTCGCGACTGTACAGACGTTTTGACGAGGTAAATGAGGCACCTGATTAACAGCGATGAAAGCACCTGCTGCCGCTCAGCGGCCTAACGGAAAGGGGCCAGAGCCGATTGGCGGCTTGTGCCCGGCTTCTTCTACTTGGGTCGCTCAAGAACTGGCGTACAGCGGCCTGTGCCCTGAGTTGTAGATCGACTGCGGAGCTAGCTAAATGCGCGAAGTTTTTAACACCTTCTGGCATGGTAGAGAACTATGTCCCATCGCAATTGCCTGTATGAATTCATTCGTTTATCACGGCCACAGCTTAAACCTTTATACTTACGAAAATATCGTAAACGCTGGAAAGCATATAGCTTTAAAGGACGCTAGCCTTATACTTCCGAGAGACAGAATTTATCTAGCTCACGGTGGCTTCGAAAGCTTGTCTGACGTATTTCGATATAAGCTCTTGCTGCAGGAAGGTGGATGGTGGGTGGACACTGATGTAGTCTGTAACTCGAGTTCTATAAAACAGGCTGATGTTGCATTTGCACGGGAAGGACGCGGAGAGAAATTTGCAAACGGCCAAATCAAATTTACCCGTGGCCATCCAATTATTCGCGAAGCAGTTCGCTATTTGGACAGCAACCCTGATACAGGATGGGGCACAACTGGCCCGGTTCTTCTCACGCGCCTGATCCAAGAAGCGCACATGGAAGAACAACGCTGGCCTACAAACGATTTCTATCCGATTTTCTGGGCGGAGTCAGCAAAGTTCCTTTTGCCGGAATACCGGAATGAATTGATCGAGCGGACATGCGACAGCCCGTTCACTCATATTTACACTAGCCGTTTTCGAAGAAGACTGCAGTTTGACCAGAGTCGCTTCCTCCCGCCTAAAGGGTCTTATCTAGAGTTGCTTTATCTCACTTACGGCGCTGGCCCCTCCCTGACTAATCTTACTCCTGTAGATGAACAATCGTTGCGCAGTTGTATCTATGAACATATGAATGAGGGGTGGATCCGCGAATACCTCTCTTCTGAAAATGTAGAGTTCGCTATGCAAAATCCGCATCCTATTCTGGAAAAACCATGAAGATCCCATATACGATACAGATACCAGTCTTTGACGAGATTGATGCGCTCAAGTTTTCTGCTTTCTATTTTGGTTGTATTGGGGTCGAGCCCCGTTATGTGCTCGACAGTAAGCACGCTCCAGCAGCGAAGGCAGCGCTGGACAGCCTCGGTTGTGAGTTCGGGGCGTTTGATAATGACAAGCCTTTTATCGAGAACGGCTATGAGAAGTTCGCGGCCGCTTCGCCGACTGATTGGATCCTCCGGCTCGATTGCGACGAGATCCCCTCCATTGCGCTCCTCGAGGCTTGTACGAACCTAGTTTCCGTTGATGCGCAAGGGATTGGAGGCTTTGAGCGTCATCAGGTACTGTGGCGGAATAATCGCCTTCTTAGCGCTCGCGCTGATCGCTTCACACCAACTAACCAGCGACAGTGGCGCCTTTTTAACCGCAAACGGGTGCAGTACAACACCGCAATTCATACCCCCGGGATCCATGTGGATGTGCCTATATTTTTTCCCCCCGAAGCTTGTGCATATCACTTGGCTTGGGAGTTTCTGAGTTGGGATGATCGCGTGAGGAAGGCGGCGCGGTACGACGATCATGGACAACCTGCCGCGAACCGGCAAAACCAGCTGTTTCCGATAGAGGCTGCTGAGATGAGCGTCCTCGATGCACCTCTATTGCATGATGCGTATCTTGCGTGGCGTCCCGCGTCTGCAGCTCACTTCGAACAAGTTGGAACGTCGGCAACCCCCGAATACGGACCAATAGGTTTCGACGCTAATTGAATATCGAAAGTGCGGTGATCCGTGGTGCCGAACTTACATTGACTCTCCCCCGCCCGCGTGAACAAAATAAGAACATGCGCCGCGACCAGAAGCCGATCCTACCGTCCGCCCATGACCTTCAGGCGCTAGCCAAGCGCTTCGGCGCGACGGATGCGACGCGCCGTCTCACCCTCACCCCAGAGACGCAGCAGCTCGTCAGCCGCGCACTCTCGTTCTATGCCGATGTCACGGCCTACCCACGTGACGAGGCCAATTTTACGATCGATGTTTGGAGCAAAGAGGGGGGCATCATCGAGACGATGGCGCGCACCTCCGGAATGCTGGTCGCCCGCGCCGCCTTTGAACAGGCCTGCAAGGAGCGCCTCGGTTTCCGCGTCACGTTGCGCCAGGGCATCAGGCTCGTCGAGACGCGCGAGGCGCGGCCGGCGGACCCGCTATGAGCTTCCGGATCATCGCGCTCGACGACGGCGCGGACATGGTGTCGTCCGCCATGGACACCAAAGACGAGGCGCTGGATTACGCGCGCGATCTGCGGCGGGATGGGCTCGAGGTCTTGCGGATTGAGCGTCGAGGCGGCGAGGTCGCGGCGGACGCGGCCGAGATCATCGAGTGGTGTTTGACGGCGCCGCCGAACCGCGCTCGACCACATCGACGGGCCTGAAACGCAAAAAGGCCGCCCTCGCCGAAGCGAGGACGGGAAGGTTTCGGAGGAACGCCCTTCGGGTGTCCAAGTTGCCCAAGCAGACTGCATGCCAGCGGCCGGAACGCTGCCTTAACGACCTTGCGGCATCGTCGGCTTATGCCGAAGCCGCCACGCAAACCACCTCAAACGCGCAAGACCGACGACCTCGGCGCCGAGCGGCTCGCCGGCCGTGCCGTTGTAGCGAAGCCGAGTGACCCTCGCCAGACCGGCCTCTTCGATCAGCCACTGCCGAAATGGGTCAAGCCTTCGCTACCGACGCTCGTCGACAAGCCGCCGATCGGCGCGCAGTGGGTGCACGAGATCAAGTGGGACGGCTACCGCATCTCCGCCTACCTCGCTGCCGGCAAGGCCACGATCCGCACCCGCAACGGCCACGACTGGACCACGCGCTTTCCGGCGATCGCCGCCGCCCTCCCCGGCCTTAAAGCGCGCTCCGCCGTCATCGATGGCGAGGCCGTCATCCTGGATGGCAAGGGCCGCTCGAATTTCGCGGAGCTGCAAGCTGCACTGTCGAAGCACGGCGCCGAGGCCGCCGTGATGTACGCCTTCGATCTCCTCTTCCTCGACGGCGAGGATCTGCGAGCGAAGCCACTCGAGGAGCGCCGCGCCCTGCTCGACACGCTTCTGAAGAAGTCCGGCACCATCCTCATGAGCGAGGAATTCACAGGCGCCGGTGCCGAACTCTTCCGTGTCGCCTGCGAGCACGACCTCGAGGGCATCGTGTCGAAGCGGCTCGACGCGCAGTATCGCTCCGGCCGGGTGAAGACCTGGCTGAAGACGAAATGCGTCCTGTCCGACGCCTTCGTCATCGTCGGCTATCAGCCGACGTCAGGCGCGGTCCGCGGCGCGCTGGCGAATCTGAAGCTGGCGCGGTTCGACGGCGCCAAGCTGGTCTCGGTCGGGTCTGTCGGCACCGGTTTCAGCGACGCGGTCGCCGCGATGCTACGGACGAAAATGGATGCCATCGCGACGCCGAAGTGCGCGGTGCCCGGGCTGAAGACGAAAGGTGCGGTGTGGGTGCGGCCGGACCTTCAGGCGGAGATCGCGTATCGCGGGCTGACGGGATCTGGCGAGCTGCGCCACGCGAGCTACAAGGGCCTGGTCGATGCCTGAAGAACCTCGATGATAGGGCTAGCGTTGGTGCTGGCGCTCGCCGGAGCTTGCCTTTCTGCAAACATCTTCGCGGCGGGAGTGGCAAAACAACCCAAAGCCAAGCTGGTGATCCTTCTCAGCCTGTGCGGCCTCGTCGTGTCTTCGTTCGTCTTCGGAGCCGCCTTCGACTACGTCATAACTTTTTGGCGTCGTTGGCACTGAAACGAAAAAAGCCCCGCCCCTGCCGAAGCAGAGACGGGGCGAGTCATGGGCTACTGTCGTGCCGGATCGTAACCGGCTGGTCGGCAGTTTAAATGGCGAAGCTTGCGCGAAGATGCATGCCCTAGCGCAGCTTTAGCGGTGCGCCGTGACGCGCCAGCTAATCGTGGTCGAGCTGAGCGTGATCAGCGCCGACGACGTGAACCCGATCGTCACCGTGTTGGTCGCCGACACGAAGAAGAAGGCGATGTTGATCCCAGCCGGTAGAGCAGCTGTTGGCATCAGCGAGATATCCTCACCTGCCGCAAGACTGTCACCGCTGACGGCCGGCGTCACGGCCAGGGTCGAAGTCTGCGTCTGACCGAGCGAGATCGAGAAACCAAACGTGCTGGTGCCGGTGAACTTGCCGTGGACCGACGTGGTGTCACCGGCCTGCAGCTGCTGGCTCAATCCGTCCGGACCGATGACGAGCGGGCGGCGTTGGGTCATAGCGTCAGAGCAGGATCGGTTGCGCGATCTGCAACTCGAGTTCTGTCGCGGACAGCGCGGTCCCGATCGCGACGTTACAGGTCCCGACGGTCGTCGGCGGCGTCGTCGTCAGCTTGCCGACGTTGCCCGGGTCGAGGAAGTAGAGCGACCCGAACGTGAGGCCGCCGGTCTGGCCGGTCACGGCCGCATCCCACTGCGCCGTCGTGCCGACCAGAACCCCGGACTGCGCGATGTTGCCGTTGGCGCCGGCTGCGATCGTAGCATCATAGACGAGACCGGCCAGCTTCGACGTCGTTTTCGAGTTCGCCTGTGCCCGCTTCACACCGTCGGCGGCGTTCGCGTAGACCGGCTGGCCAAAAGCGAGCGCAACCGCCGTCTCGTTGTTCGCCACGGCGCGGATCGACGGCGTGTTGACCGGCGCCGAGATCGAATCTCCGGATTGCAGCTGCTGCGGGAGCCCGTCGGGGCCAAGAACGAGCGGGGCACGAACAGTCATCTATCAGGTCCTCAAAGCAGGATGGGATCGAAGGGATCGACGATGAGCGTCGAAGGGGATGCCGCGATGCCGACGCGGGCCACGCACAGCGCGCCTGGCGAAAGTGCCGCAGTGGTCATGCCTCCAGCGGCGGCGAGAAAGTAGGGTTGGCCGGGTGACAGCTGCGCGGCCCCCGTGATGGCCGACCAGTCCGCGATCGTGACGGTGCCGCGGCCCGGTTGCAGCGCGAATCCGGCAGCCTCATCGGCCGGCGCCAGGCCGGCGACGAAAGCCAGGGCGTAGGTGTCGGCGCGCGCCAGTACCAGTTGCCCGGTTGCGCGCGAGATCGCCAGCGGCTGCCCAGCGACGACGTCCTGCGCGAGCGGTGTCGCGAGACCAAAGGAATCGCCCGCCGGCTTCTGTTTCGCGAGCTCCACGGCCAGATAGGCCATGACGGCATCGGCACTATCGAACGTGGCGCCGGAGCGGTCTGCAACCGACGGCCATGGAAGCGCGGCGAAGAGATAGTCGCTCTCCGGACGCTGTATCTGAACGACGCCATTGTTGAGCGATGCGATAAGCGAGCCCGCGATGAACGGCTGCGGGATCGAGTCGATCAGCAGCTCGTTCGCGTTGAAGAAGATGCGGGTCGGTTGCACGTCAGGATCCCGCTGAAATCGGCACGATGAGGATCGAGAAACCGCTGACGGTCACGGGAACGGACGAGGTCAGGAAGAGACCGGCGCCGGTCGTCGTCAGGGTCGCGCCGGCAAAGAGGAGCAGTTTGTAACCGACGCGCTCCAGCGAGCCGGCTTGGCTCGGCAGCGTGGCGGACCCGGTATCGAGCACGGGACCGCCATTCGCGGTATTCCCGACGAGAAGATCGGCCACGAGATCGAGATGCCCGCCAGCGAGCATCGTCGTCACGTTCATGGTGACGCGCACCTCGAAGACGTCGTTGGCCTGACGTGCCACGATCTTTTGACCGTTCCAGAACGGCGTGGCCGCGAACGGCGCCTGGAGCGCGTTGACGGTCTGCGTCGGATCGATCGTCATCACGATCTGCGCCGAGGTGTCCGGGCTTAGCGTCAGCGCTTGGTCCGACGTGGCTTCCAGGTATCGGACCATGCCGAAACCCATGAACGCGTGCTCCGCGATCGCGACGACGGCGCCTAACGGCGGACGCAGGCTACCGGCGACACCGGTCTGGCTATGGCGAACGACGGCCGCCGCGGCCCGGGCACCACTGATCCCGACGATCGTCGACATCAGAACACGAACAGGGGTTGCTTGCCGATCGAGACGGCGCCGTCCGTCCCGACGACTTTCGGCTGCGCGATGAGCAAGGCGCGGCGCGGGTCACCCCACGCCTCGAAGGCCTGCGCCGGGAAGATTGTCTGCGCCGCGGCGAGCGACAGCGCGATGACACCGTTGACCGGATCAATCAAGGCGCCCGTCATCGTGATGAGGCGCGGGCTGCGGTTAGGGATGCATTGGCCGGCGCGCTGCAGATAGCTGAGGGTGCCGGTGACCGTGACGCCGGTGAGGTTCCGCGCGACGCCGGGTGTCGTGATCGTGACGCCGTCGGATGCATAGACCGGGGCCGCGTCATAGACGATGTAGGTCAGCGCATTGGCGCCGGTCCAGTCGTCGCCGGCATAGCGATAATCCGGCGCCAGAAATGCCGGGGCACCGGCAACGATGTTGGTCATGAGGCTGCTCCGGGCGGGATCAAAGGTCGACCGGTCGCGGCGAGCAGATCACATCGAACTTGGTCCGCGGCGTCTTGTTATCGTCGGCGCGTTTCTGCTCTTTGGTGAGGTGATCCGTGCAGAGCATGGTCTGCATCGGGTGCGACTGAACCGCTCGCTCGACACGCCAATGTCCGCTTACCAGATGGTAAGCGACGATGATCATCACCGACATGGCGACCTCGGCTATTGCAGGGGCGTGAAGACGATCGCTGGAAAGGCGACGGGAAGATCCCAGAGGCCGAGCAGACCGCCATAGTGCGCTACGACGACGAGTTCGATGCGGTCGCTTACCATCACGGTGCGGGGGATCTCGACGCAATACGACTGTCGGTGCGGACCGACGCCTACGGTCATGGACCGCGCCCAAGGTAAAATGCGGCTGCAGCGAGGCTCGCCCGGAAGGCTGGTGTCGTTGTAGAGCGTGACCTCGAAACGATCCGACGCGGTGACGAGCGCGACATCGAGCGGTCCACCCGGCGCCATGCGCATCTTTTCGCTGACCCAGTCGAAGCGGAGAAACGCGCCAACGCGAACGACATCCTCAATGCTTTGGGTGCTTCGGATCGGGCGAACAAATCCCTCGACCCGCGGCCCTACAACGAGAACAATGAACCCGAGCGCGACAAGCCCATAGATTGTCCAGAATGTGCGGATCGTTCGCGACATCGCGCTACTCCCGCGGTGACCGCGGCGGCAGGACATCGCGGAGCATGTCTCGAACCATGCCGACGGTTCGAACGCCGGCGTTGTTTACGGTGTGCTCCACCTTCTCGAACTTCTCCGAGATGCGGTCCTCGAGCCGGCGGAAGTCGTCGATCTTGACACAGTCCCGCGCGATCTGCAGCTCGATCGACGCGAACCGTTTCAGGTTGTCGTCGTGCTGGTCTTTCTGAGCCTTGTTTTGCACGTCGTCACGCTTCTCCTGATCTTCGTAGCGTTTGATGAGCGAGCTCAATCGTTCCCGGAACGTGAAATACGTTCCGACTACACCGACAAGGGGTATCGCGATCTCGATGATCGCCTGGACGCCGAAGTTGCTGTCGAAGGCCATGGTGGCGGATCCAGAATAGCGGGAAGGGCTGCGGTGCTTACGCCGGCAGCGCGAAGCGGGCGCCGCGGGTCGAATAGACGCCGAGGCCGACGCGGTGACCGTGATTGCCGGAGATTAACAGGACGCGGCCGGGGCCGAGCACGCGAACCACGAAGCCAGTGTGGTGCGGCATCGACATTATGGCGCCTGGGGCTGGACCACTGATCAGGCGACCGGCGTAGACAGCATTGCGGGCAAGGCGCGAGGCTACTGTCTGGTGACCAGTTCGTCGCAGAACGAAGGTGTCGAAGTCCTGGCACCAGGGGCCGCGCGTCCCGGTCATATTGCCGTGGCCGACCCAGCGTAGCGCTTCGCGCACCACGTCGGTCGTAACGCCGCCGACGCTGGCTACGTCGACGACCCGGGCCCGAGCGAAGCGAGCGACCCGGTCTACGACCGATGCGGCCGGGCGGGCGTGGTAGAAGTGGCGGGCATGACGTACATGCCGATGATGATGCCGGGCGACGTGCGCCTCGGCGGCACGGGCGTTTAGTGCAAGGGCAGCGAAGGCGGCAATCGCCACAAGGGCGACGAGCCAGATCCGCCAGAACGCGCTATGCGCCGGCGGCATGTGGAAGTGTTTGAACATCAAAACTCCGGACATGAAAAAGGCCGCTCGAAATGCGGCCGTCGATCTGTCGGTGAGGGCGGTCAGGCCGTACGGAAGACGCGGTCCCAGAGGGTGGTCGACACGCCAAAGCAGCGGTCGTGGTAGCGATGATGGGCGACGTGGTGCCGCTTCAACGGCCAGAGCCAGTCGCCCTCGCGGATCCACGCATAGTGAAACGCGGTGTGCAGCCCGGCGTAGACGATGTATCCGACCGAAAACCCGATCGCGAAGGGTGCCGCGTTGAAGCCGAACAGCAGCCAGATCACGGCGTAGTTAAGCAGCGTTAGGGCGGGATGCAGCGCGATATAGTCTTTTTGGTTCCTATGATGGAGCCAGTGAAGATCCGACAGCCAAGGCGCGTGGTGAGAGATCCGATGGACCAAATATTCGTAAAGGGTCCAGACGAACCAGCCGGCCGCGAAGGTAAGCATCCAGTGCTTATCGAAACCGAGGGCCGCCGAATAAACTGCCAGCGTCGCCGTGATCGGAGGCGTGATCCAGAAGTCGGCGAAATATTCCCGCCGGGTTCGGCAAACAAGCTTCGGCAGCCATGAGGGCATCGGGATCATGGCAGGCCTCGATGTTGGACGTTGAACAGTATCCGGCGCGCCCTGGCGGGGGGACCTTGAGGCGCGGGTGATCAGAGCGGCCTTGGAGCGCGCCGGATGTTCGGGGGTTAGGCTGCGGCAACCGTCGGAGTCGCGGCAACGGCGGCCTTGGCCGAAGCTGCAGCGGCGGTCGCGGTCTGGAAGGCGACGTAGCCGGAGACGAGCGCGGCGGCATCGTTGGTGCCGCTGTTCGAAGCCGTTGCAAACGCGTTCAGCGCGGTCACAGCGGCGTTAGCATCCTGAATAGCTTTGTTGACGGTGGCGTTCGACGCGACCTGCGGATTGACTGCCGCGATCGCCGCGATCATCGCCTCGACCTGCTGAAGGTCGGCGGCGATCGCCGGCGTGTTGCTCGCGACCCACTTAAGGGCGGCGCTGATATCCTTAGCCGCCGCTTCGACACCGATCTTGATGTCGGTGACGATCGTGACGACTTCGGTCTCGGTTGTGACGAAAAAGCTGGTAACGGACGACAGAAAGCTCATGCGAATGCTCCTTGGGTGATGGTGCCGGTGAAGGTGTGACCCCAGGCCGAGATTTCGCCGGGTTGCACGACGGGGGCGGGTTGCGCTGCGAGCCACTCCACGAAGGGAATGGCGAGCTTCTCGACGTCGATGGCGACCTCGAGATCGTTGGCGAAGATGGCAACGGGCGGGATGAAGACGGCGACGACCTTCGCCGCGACATCGAGTGCGACTTCGCCCTGCAGGATTTTGGTGGCGAGGTCCTGGCTGTGCCAGGCCGCGACCATGTCGGACCAACGCGTCGTCGCGATCACCTTGGCGGCCGCGACGATCTCATCTGGGGTGACGGCGCTGGAGTTCTTCGCGACGGCCGATACGACGTGTCCGAAGAGCGTGGTCGCGGCCGAGACGAGGCTCACTTGCTGGAGACCAGCGATTTGAGAGCGTCGACGACGCTCTGCATGTGCGCCGGGTCGCCGAGCTCTGTATCGACGATCATCCAGAGGCTGTGGATCTCGTCGCCCATCTGCTTGAACTTGCCGCTCTTGTGAAGCGCCGGCAGG
>NZ_LMUU01000172.1:29041-30011 GCF_009765775.1 Beijerinckia sp. L45 | reverse complement strand
GGCTGTGGATCTCGTCGCCCATCTGCTTGAACTTGCCGCTCTTGTGAAGCGCCGGCAGCCTCTCGATGAGCTGGGTCAAGGACTCGGACTTGTCCGCCACCGGCATGACTACCGGGGCAAGCCCTGCGAGGTCGCCGAGCGCTTCGCCGGACTTGCCGCTGGCGACGAGCGCCGGCAGCAGCGGGAGGAGCGAGAGCGCGTTCACGACTGGGGCTCGACCGGCTTCGCGACGAGCGGGCCGGCCTGCGGCGCGGATACGCCGTGCAGGTAGGCGTTCACGATGCCGTAGCAGCCGAACACGAACGAGGCCGTCGAAACGACCTGGTGCGCGGCGCCGGCGGGGATAAAATCGGGGATGGCGAGTGCACCGCCACCGATGGCGCCGAGCAGCACGAAACCGGCGTTGATCGCCATCGAGACCTTCGGAGAGACGGTCATGTCAGACTTCCTGATAGATTGCCGGGAGCCGCCGGCGCGGGATAGGTTTCGCTTTGCGAATGACGGGGCTTCAGCAATGAGCGAGCACGGTGCGACGGTGATCACGCGCGACTTCGGTAAGGCCGATCGCGAGCACGCGCGGAAGCTCGCGACGCTGATCGGCGAGCTAGAGGCTCACCAAGACGATGTTCTGAAAAACCCGGGCAAGTACCTCAAGGAAGCCAGCGACCGGATGCTTGAGTTGCTGACGCAGGTTCGTGCGGCGCAGGATGCGCTTCTCGAAGTCGTGTCATGGAAATTCGATGACGGCGCCGAGCTTCACACGATGGAAGTCGTTACCGTCGACAAGCGGCGGTGGGATCGGATGCAGCGGGCGACAGACCTCTTGGAAGCGATCAAGACCTAGCTGGCTTCGACACCAGCACGATCGAGATCTTCAGCGCGGTGAAGAAGTGCTCCGCGATCGCCGCGACGTCGGTGTCGTGGTCGGTGCCGTTGATGATGCGGCGCGCATCGACCCAGTCGGTCGCGG
>NZ_LMUU01000172.1:28166-29031 GCF_009765775.1 Beijerinckia sp. L45 | reverse complement strand
GGCAGCAGCGGGAGGAGCGAGAGCGCGTTCACGACTGGGGCTCGACCGGCTTCGCGACAAGCGGGCCGGCCTGCGGTGCCGAAACGCCGTGCAGATACGCGTTCACGATGCCGTAGCATCCGAAGATGAACGACGCGGTCGAGACGACCTGGTGCGCGGCGCCGGCTGGGATGAAATCGGGGATGGCGAGCGCGCCGCCGCCGATGGCGCCGAGCAGCACGAAACCGGCGTTGATCGCCATGGAGACCTTCGGAGAGATGGTCATGTCTTCAGTCCTGGTAGTTTGCCGGGAGCCGCCGGCGCGGGATTTCAGCGCGCCGCCGGCGCTGGGGTCTTGGACGCGGCGGGCGCCGCGGGCTTCGCGGCGAGCACGATCGAGCTCTTCAGCGCGGCGAAGAAATGCTGCGCGATCGCTGCGATATCGGTGTCGTGGTCGGTGCCGTTGATGATGCGGCGGGCGTCGACCCAGTCGGTCGCGGTGCCGTGGAAGTAATCGGATAGTTTCTTGCCGGTGAACCAGCCAAGCGTCATGCCGTAAAACATGATGGCGGCCGCCACGTCGGACCGCTTCGCGAGCGCCGGCGTCTTCACCATGTCCTCGGCAGCCGTCAGGACGCCGCGCATGTGGAGTTCGGTGTCGGCCTTCCGGTAGTTCTGGATCCAGGTCAGCTGGACGTCGCCGCGGCCGTCGTAGACTTGGTGCCAGGGCCCGGCCGGCGCGCCGTAGGCCCGGCCGTGACCATGTCCGATCTCCTCGATCGGCTGCATGGTGTGCTCGGTTTCCCAGTTGGCCGTCGCCAGCATGTAGGCGATGAACCGCGTGTCGCCGGCGGGCTGCAGGCGCTCCCACTCCGCCAGGATCGCG
>NZ_LMUU01000172.1:25723-28156 GCF_009765775.1 Beijerinckia sp. L45 | reverse complement strand
CATAGAACATGATGGCGGCGGCGACGTCGGGCCGCATCGCGAGCGCCGGGGTCTTCACCATGTCCTCCGCGGCGGTCAGGATTCCGCGCAAATGAAGCTCGGTGTCGGCCTTCCGATAATTGCCTTCCCAAGTAATCTGGACGTCTCCGCGCCCATCATAAACCTGATGCCAAGGCCCGTCCGGCGCCCCGTAGGCCCTGCCCCGCCCATGCCCGATCTCCTCGATCGGCTGCATGGTGTGCTCGGTTTCCCAGTTCGCGGTTCCGAGCATGTAGGCGATGAAGCGGGTGTCGCCTGCCGGCTGCAGGCGCTCCCACTCCGCCAGGATCGCATTGCAGCCGGCGACCTGGTCGTTCGTCATGTGGCCGTGAAACACGGGCTCGCGGACAGCATTGAAGAACCCGGTACGATCATAGGTGATCGGCATCGGCAGGCCCCATAGAAAAAGCCGCCCAAAAGGCGGCTTATGTTGAGAAAACAGCGGTCGACAAGTGTTCGCTAATTGCCCAGGAAATATGAATTACCCGAGGCGCCCTCGACAGCATTTGGAGCCTGTCTCGCGCTTCCTCCAGGGAAGATGTAAGTCCACCCGATAGACGAATTGAACGAAACCTTATGGCTCAAATCAGTAGGAGCATATAACCAAAGACCCGTACTGCCAGAAGCCAGCGGCGTTTGGTAATTGTTGCTTACAATCACTTGCCCGCCGTTGGAGTACACCACCGGTTGATTATAAGCGACGGGAGCCCCGCTCGTTCCAGGGTATCTATCCATTATATTGCCGGTGAGGATAAGCGTTCCAGCGTTCTGAAAGCCCTGATTATCAAAGCTGTTCGTGGTGAATAGCGGCGAATTTGCGAAGACTAGCTTAGCGCCGGATGCAATGGTGAATATTGGCAGCCCGATAGCACCAAATTGACTGACATAGGTGCCGTCAAAAGTAACAAAACCTCCCGTGATATTAGGGCCGGTCGATCCGGCTTGCAACGTAACGGCGCCGCCCTTGAACGTGAGCTTGCCACCCGCGATCGTTCCGAAGTTCGTGGAATCAAAATCACATGCCGTGAACGTTCCGAAGGCGTAATCGACCCCGTTGGTGCTCAGATGCATGTCGAGGGCGGTGGCGCCCAGAAAAAGGCTGTTCGTGACGATAAAGTCGTCGATCCGACCGCCGTAGATCGCTCTGCCGGTTGTCGATGCGTACCAGGCGTTTGACTGCGCTGTCGTCATCTGGCCGTTCGGTGCGCCGCCGGGCAGGTTCGTATGCGGCCACCAATGGATCAGATTAAGGGTCGTTTGATCGAACGCGGCGTCAATCTCGAAACCGTGCAACCATGTCTGGATTTGGATGTCGTCGGCCGTGGCGCCGCCGGAACCAACAAGATTGAACCCGACCGTCCCGCCGTAAATGCCAAGTCTGTGAAACTGGGGACGGTTTACGGATGGGAAGTAGAAGGTTGTTGGGTAAGAAACGATCGACGTCGGGTCGGTCTGGTTCGGATAAAAGACCGACAGATCGTCGATTTCTGGCCCCTGGAGGTTCGAAATGCCGGTGGCGCCGAACAGGAATCCCTGATGCGTCGTGTTCGTGAAGACGAGAATTCTGGTCGCTAGACGACCGGCGCCAAAGATCCTCTGGCCCGGGTTCGGGCACTGCTCAGGCTGCTCGGAAAGATCGAACGTTCCGATAAGGAAGACAGATTTGCCGGTGAATATGGCGGCTTGGACTGCGGGGCCGTCGATCGCGGGGTTGGATGTGCCGAACACGGTGACGACCGCCGACGAGAAGATCGTGTTGACATAGGCGGGCGACGCATAGTCCGCGCCGACGGCGTCAGCGGTGGCCGGCGTGCATGCACCTGACGCCCCGTGGCATTTTGGGATGCCGCTGAGCGATGTCGTGCCTAGGCCGCCTTTCGCAGGCGGCACGGTCGGAAGATCGGACTGCTGAAGCTGGATTGGGCCTCGACGACCCATGAACGAGGTAACACCCGAGCCCGGCGCGAATTGCGTATCGGCCTGCGCCAACACGGTCGTCAGCGATAGCGCCAAAGCGGAAGCTGTGCTGACCAACGAGCGCGTGGCGGAAGACTTCATTGGAACGTCACTCCAGAAAAGGCGTCGCCAATCGTATCACCAGCAACCAGGACCTCGACCTGGATCACATAGCCATTGACCGTCAAGGTGTAGCTTTCGCCGGGCGCGAGATGTTCGGCGTGAAGGTTTCCCGACGCATCCTTCAAGGTGATCGTGATGAGTCCCGTGTTCGTGGTCGCAGCCCGGATCGATCCGCCCTTGCGCGCCGTGCTCGCCGCGATATCGACGACCGTGGCGCCCGCTGTCGCAACGGTGCCGGACCGATCGGTAAAGGCGACGGGGTAGATGGCGGGGGCTGTGAGGAGTGGATTGGACAGCGAGTACGGCGTACCACCT
>NZ_LMUU01000172.1:24345-25713 GCF_009765775.1 Beijerinckia sp. L45 | reverse complement strand
CCGACGCATCCTTCAAGGTGATCGTGATGAGTCCCGTGTTCGTGGTCGCAGCCCGGATTGATCCGCCCTTGCGCGCCGTGCTCGCCGCGATGTCGACGACCGTGGCCCCCACTGTCACAACGGTGCCGGACCGATCGGTAAAGGCGACGGGGTAGATGGCGGGGGCCGTGAGGAGTGGATTGGACGGCGAGTACGGCGTGCCACCCCCGTCTACGAGCACATGCGTCGGCGCCACATTGCCGTTCGGCAATGCGATTGCATCCTCGTTGACCGTACCTCCAGTTGCATTCTTGACCGGAAGACTGGTGTTGGAGCCCGCCGTCGTCGCCGATAGAGCGGCCGCAATGAAGGCAAGCGCCAGCGGCGCGCGGAGGCGAGCGAACATCGGCTGCCTCACGCGTTAATGTCGGCGATGATGATCGCCGCAGGCACCACGATCGTCGTCGTCAGTCCGGCCTTGTTAAGCGCGGTCACTTCAGCGGCGATTGCGACTTCAAAGGTCGAGAGTGCTGTTGCGAGCTGCGGCGCCGTCGTCGCCGCGGCCGCGGCCGCTTCAAGAGTCATCAGGATGGCGAGGTTGCCGACGGAGGTCGCGTCCATGGCGAGGACGACGCCGGCAAGCGTCGTGGCCGGCAAGCCTATCGCCGTTGCGAGATTGCCAAACGCGGTCTTGTCGGGATCGGCCGAGGGCACGCCGTTTGCGGCGCGCACCATGTTGGCCGCGCTCTGATAGCCGGCAAGGTGCGTTTCGGTCGCCGCGATCTGGTTGGTGATAGAGTTGCTGGAGGCCCGGGCTGCAGCGGTCAGTGAAGCTGCAAGCTGCGTCTGTGTGGGTGGCACGGCAACGGGAGCCGCGAAGACCGATCCGCTATAGATCCAGCCGACGGCGATGCCGGCCACGTTCGAGACATCTTGTGCCCACAGCGCGGGGATGTCCCTGCCCGGCACGAGCGCTGCATCAAAGCTCTGCAGCTCGCCGACGATGGAGCCTGCGACAAAGGACTCGCAGGTGGTGGACCGCGCCCAGATCTTGGTGGTCATGCGCGTCTTCCTCAGTAGTTGATGTAGATGGCACCAGTGGCACCATTGCCACCGGTCTGAGGCCCGACGCTGGTGCCCGAACCCCAGATGCCGCCGCCGCCTGATCCAGGGGCGCGTCCGTTCGCGGCCGTGCTGGTGTTTGACCCGAGCGTGGAGGTGCGGCCACCGCCGCCCTGGCTCGAGGTTCCGCCAGCACCGCCGGGGACCGTGTTTAAGGAAGACCCGTCGCCGCCGTTGCCGCCGAATTCGTTGATTTGGCCGCCACTTCCGGCCCCGCCAAAGCCGCCTGCCGGGCCGGACGACGAGTTCGTACCGGCAGCGCCGCCT
>NZ_LMUU01000172.1:18042-24176 GCF_009765775.1 Beijerinckia sp. L45 | reverse complement strand
CGCCGGTTCCGGCACCGCCGCCACCGCCAACAACAGTGGCATACAGCCACGTCACGTTGGCGGGGACGGTGAACGAGAAGGCTCCGGCCGCCGTGAAGGACTGAAGATTGCGCGCTGGGCTGAGGGAGGGCGCGACAGTCGGGAGGTTGGCGACGATAATCGCAAGAACCTGGCTTGGTGTCAGGTCGACGATGCGGAAGTCGGTGCCGTCGTCGATGACGACGAGGGGCTGCGCCGCGGCATAGTCGCCAGACTGCAATGCGGACCCATCGCTGCGCGTCAGCGGCTCGACGCCGAAGCCGACGTTGATCGTGGTGGCACCAGCACAGGCATGGGCCGGGAAGATGAGGTAGGCGAGGTCTGCGGTGCGAGCGGTGACGGCGGGGGTCGCCGTGGCGACGATGGCGGTTGCGGTGGACGAACTATCGCTGCCGGTGTGCCAGAGTGCTGTTGCCGGTGGTGTGGGGGCAGCGGCGATGACGTCGCTTTTCGTCAGCCCGATGCGGTAGCAGCCGACGCCATCGAAGAATAGGATCATCCAGGTCGAGGCTGGATTGTCGCCGACCGCAAGCGTGCCAGTTCCGGCGCGCGTAATATCGATGTTGCCGATGGAGTTGGCGTTCAGTGTTGGTGCCGTCGTCGCGTTGGGCGTCGCGGGCGTTTTCACGACAAGGAAGCTGCCGGGTTGATACCCGCCGGACGTCGCCGCAACCATCGGCGGAATCGCCGTGACGACCATGGCGTCGCCGGTCCCGGTCGCGACGCCGTAGTGAACGGAGCTCGACGCCATGACGCCCTTCAGCGCCGCGGTGAACTTGGCTTCGAAGTTCGCGACGATGCCATCGTCGAGGACGTCGGCCGGCTGGTTGTCGGCGGTGAACTGGCCCATCGCCGCCGCGATGGTAGTGACCTGACGCAGAACCGTGTTGACGTCGTAGGGCTGCGCGACGCCGTTCTGGAAACCCTGCGCGAGATAGCCCTGGGCGGCGTAGGTCGCCGGGTCGAGCGTGTTCGCTCCGTCGCCAGCGGCGAAGGTCTTGAACTGGTTCTGAGGCATCAAAAGGATCCGATCAGAGAAGACCGAGGAGCCCGCTGTTTTCAGCGAGGCTAAAGTCGAGGGTGCCCGGCACGATGAGTTGTGCGGACTGTCCGATGAGATCGGCTGGTTTCACGGCCCATGCGCCGCCGCCCCAGCCGGTTATGAATTCGTTGTCCATCCCGAAACCAAACAGCGGGGCGCCGTCGACGGAGGTCACCGCGATATCGACGGTGACACCTTCCGGTTTCGCGCCGACGAGGCCTTCGTTTAGGATCGCGAGATCGATGACCTGCGGGATCTTGCCGGCGAAACCGACCGTCATCTTCATGTCGACGGACGACAGGCTCGGATCATTCAGGTTCGCGTCGGCCGGAACCCACGTCCCTCGGCCCCAGCCACGGTTCGGATCGCCCCAGGTGAAGAATTCCTTCGGCTGCGCCGAGTAGGAATCGTCCGAAACGAAGACGAGCGTGGCTTGGTCCGTGAAGTAGGCGTTGTAGATGCCCTCTTCGCCCTCAACCGTGCCATCCCAGGTATTGGCCAGGATCTTGGCGAACAGCAGGCGGCGATAGGTGTCGTCGTCGAGACTGTAAAGGCTGGTTCCGACGTCGTAGCGGCCTTTCCAGACGCCGGCGCCCCAGCCGCGGATCGGGTCGCCCCAGGAGAAGAACAGTCCCTGCAGCGCGTAGGGAACGAGACGCGATAGGCCCACACGGACGCCGACCGCATCCAGCTGGACGCCAATGGCATCGTCGAGATCAAAGTCGTCGATAAGGGCGAAGAGCGCGGACTGAATCCGCGCTAGCGGATCGACCGAAAATCCAACGGTCGCGACGAAGTTGGGCTGGCCCGCATGCAGCGGCGGGATCAGCGCGAGGTAGTCTGAGGTCTCTGCCATCGGCCGCGATCAGGTCGTTGCGTTCACGGTGACGAGCGTGGGATCGCAATACGGCGCCTCGTTGAAGGCGATGGCGACGTCCGCCGCGGTAAGCGGGTTGCCGTCACGCGAGACCGTGAGGCCGAGCAGCTCGAACGTGCTTGCCGCGACACCAGTCAGCAACGCCGGCGCATAAGCGCGTGCCAGCATGATGCGTCCTGCCGACCCGGCGCCAATTCCAAGCGCGTTGGTCCAGTCCGACAAGGCCTGCTGAAGCTGGGTCTGCACATCGACGGTGAAGCCGGTCAGCGCCTTAATGCTGATCCCCCAGGAAATCGACGGCTGGGTCGACCGAAAGAAGTTGATGGCGCGCGGGATACCGGCTGCGCCGGTTGTAACCGTGACAACGGTGGTACCGTAGGTGCCGGCCGACAGCTTGCGGCTGGCGATCGCCGTCGCAATCGCGGTGTTGTCGCCGCCGTCAACGACGACGCAGATCGAGTGGCCCGGGATGCCGTTTGCATCTGGCGCGTTGGTGTCGTTCTCGTAAATCCGGAGCCGGGTGACACCGAGAGCGGCGATGGCGCCATAGATGCCGTCGACGACACCGGTCGCGGCAAGCATCGTGGACTCGGATTGACGGACGCGAAGCTGGGGATCCTGCTCAACAGGAGCGCCTGGCGAAGCAGCGGCCGCGTTCGAGGCGGACTGCCACCCCTTCGTCATGTTCTGAATGCTTGAGATCGTCCCGGCGGCGGCCGTGATGGCTCCAGCAGTTTGGCAAATCGCGGTGACGACGATCTGACCCGACAGCGGGATCGTGACGACGGTCGGCATCGACCATTTGTTGGAGCCGTCCGAGACAACGCCCGAAAAAATGATGGTGCCAACGGTGCCGGCGATCGTCAGATCGGCGGTCGAGAAACCGGCGATCAGCCGCTCGATTCCGTTCGTTTTGACGATGCTGGATAGACCGGCGCCTTGTGCTGTCGCAGGCGAGAACGCGTTGTAGACCGCGGCGAAGGCGGCGCAATAATCGTTGAAGGCGGTGGCCTGGATGCCGACCCACTCGCCGTCCTGGTCATCGGAATCGAGCGAGACGTCGCTGCCGTAGACGCTGCGGTAATCATTCTGCAGCGCGGCAAGGATGTCGGCAAAGGCCGGAATGACGCAGCCGGCGGCGGTGACGGTCGGCACCGGGACGGTCGAGGTGAAGGTGCCCGCCGTACCCATCAGCGCGAACTCCTGACGTCACCGTTCGGGCCGGGGACCTGGGTCGAGACCAAGGTCTGGCCGTAGGCCGTGTCGATCGAAACCGAGACGGTATAATCGCGGGTGCCGCGGACCAGCTGGCTGCTGTAATTGCTGATGCCGACGACACCGCTCGTGCCCTGAATGCGGGCGCGGATCGCGGGATCGCGGGTCGAGTCCGTGCGGAGCCCGAGTACGTCGGTGCGCCAGGTCATGCCATCCGACAGGCTCAGAAACCAGTCACCGACATAGAGGCCAAGCCTCGTTTGGACCTTCTGCGCGACGCCCTGCTTTTGATTGACCCAGAAGTTCTTCTGCCCTTGGCCGAACGTCATGTCGCCCGTGGCTGACAGAGCTCTCACGCGCATCGTCAGCTCGTCGCGAAATAGACGTGGGCGGTATCGCCCAGGTTTTCGAACGTCGGTACCGCGCCACGATCGCCATCGGTCATGACGAACAGCTTTCCAGCGAACCCAAGATAGGCGTACTGCGCGAGGAGATCGGCGCCGGTAACGAGCGGGATACCGCAGACCAGCGCGTTACCGGAGGCATCGCTGATGTCGAGCAGCCAGCCGCCCTGATCAACGTTCGCGTAATGGAAGCGCAGCTTGTAGGTCGTGGGACCCAGCGCGATGGTCATCGTCGTAGGCTGCGGCGATAGCGGTATTTCGAAGACGGTCGTCATGAGCCGCCTCGCTTAACCGACCGGTGCCGTCGTCGTGACACCGGCGTCGCTGCCGACGCCGGCCGGGAGGGTCGGCAATAACGCGGGTTGCAGCGTCTGATTGCCTGTGTTCACCTCTGGTGCCGTGCTGGCGGGCGTGGCCTGGTTGGCCTGCGATGCCGTGGCGGAGCCCGACGTGTCCGAGATGATGACCTGCTGGAGACGGGCCGTGACCATCAGCGCGAACTCAGACGTCTCGTCCGTTACCACGGTGATGTTGCCGAACAGCATGCTGGAATAGAAGCGTTTCCCAGTCGAGACGTCGAAGGTCTGCCGCGTCGCCTTCAGCGCCAGCATGGCCTGATAGACATCCTGGATGTAGCCGGCATAGCCCGCGGTCGAGTCCGAGGCGGCGCAGGTGATCTCGACGACCTGCGGGTTGGCGAAAACATGATCCGAAATCGGCGTCCCGTTTTCGACGGGATGCACCGTGATGGTATCTTCGTCGGAATGGACCTCGCGGACCGTGACGTCGAAGACGAGCGTGCCGATATAGCGCGTGGCGGAGGTGAACAGGGCGTACGGCGCCGTCGCGTCGCCGAGGATCTGCGTCGCCGCCGACGTGAGTCCATCGATGAACGACATCGGCAGATCCGCGAAGAGAGAGGGCCGCCTCGGTGGCGAAACGTTCAGTGATTTGGAAACGAAGAAGCGCCCGGCAGGCTCTCAGCCTCGGGCGCTTGCGATGACGGGCGGGCTTAAGCACAGCACCGGTCAGTTCAGGATTGCTACGCGATTTCGGTTCCGCGCGCAAGTGACCAAACCACCCCGACAGCCGGGCGCTTGCATTCTTGTATCCTACAGGATACAAATATCAATAGGAGATGTTGAGAGATGGCTGTTAGCCGAACGACTGACTACGACGCTTGGTTTAGCGGCCTCTCCGACGCCAAAACTCGCGCTCGGATCGAGGTGCGGATTGTACGTCTCGAAGGGGGCAATCCCGGCGACGTGAAACCGATCGGCAAGGGAGCAAGCGAGCTGCGCTTCACATTCGGGCCCGCGTATCGCGTCTACTATATTCAAGAGGGTTCAGAAATCACGCTTTTGTTTGGCGGCAATAAATCTAATCAGTCGGCCGATATAAAGCACGCTTTAAGTCTACTGGAGGACTGATCGATGCCCCTCAAGAAAAACGTCATTGTGGCGCCTTATGAATTCTCCGACTACATCCACACCGCAGAGGATGCCAAGGCAACGATCTCCGTCGCTTTCGATGATGGCGATCCCGCCGTGATCACCAAGATGCTCGGCGCCGTTGCGCGGTCGAAGGGTATGGCTGCACTGTCGGAAGAGACCGGACTGACGAGAAACAGTCTCTACAAGGCCCTCGCCGACGGCAGCAATCCCTTATTTGCGACCGTAGTGAAGGTCGCAGATGCCCTTGGCTATGAGATAGCCGTAAAGCCTAAACGCGATGAGAAAGCGGTTCGGCGGCCAGCGCTAACTGCAAAGGCCCATGGCGGATTTCGAGCTCCAGCGATGGCTAAGACCGCATCCGCTCGGCCCAAGGCAGCCTCGGCAACTAAGGCGATCGCGAAAGCCGCCGTTGCGAAGAAGGCCACCGCTACAAAAGCATCCGTCGGGCCCAAGAAGGCTGGCAGCTCCAAGGCAGCCTCATCTCCGAAAGCATCGGTGAAGACGAGGCGTCATTCGGCTGGCAAAAGCGGCTAAGGATGGCTTTGCGGGGCCACCCTTTCCGTGTTCTCTCAACCGACATTAGCGCCCTCGGCTCGCCTGATCAGGTCGCGATGCGCCTGGTCGGCCATGACGCGCGCCGCGGCAAGATTGCTTTTCGCGTCGCCGCCTTTGACCTTGTAGGTCCCGGCGCTGGTGAGGTTGGTGTCGCCGCCCATGTTGTAGAGCATGCTCTGGTGGATGGTCGGGGTGTCACCCAGCGGACGGACGGGTGTATCTGTCTTGGGCTTCCCATGCAGGAACGGGTTCTTCGGGCTTCGATAAGCCTCGTTCTGAGCTCGCATCAAATCTTCCGACGTCGGCTTTTCCCCGACGGCTGGCGTCGGCGCGTCCTTCTTTTCCCAAGGCCGGACACCGCGCCACTCGAAGTGCATGTTGTCCCGGTTACGCCAGTCGCCACCCCAGGACAGCCCGTTCTCTGCCGCAAGCTTGCTGACGTTGGCCGGCAGGTCTGTTCGGTTATCATGGAAGCCGTTGCCGAGGCCGAAAGGGTTCACGTCGACGGCATTGCCGTAGGCGTGCTCCGACAGACGAGCGCCATTGCT
>NZ_LMUU01000172.1:17368-18032 GCF_009765775.1 Beijerinckia sp. L45 | reverse complement strand
TCCAGGGGCGCGTCCGTTCGCGGCCGTGCTGGTGTTCGACCCGAGCGTGGAGGTGCGGCCACCACCGCCTTGGCTTGAGGTTCCGCCAGCACCGCCGGGGACCGTGTTTAAGGAGGACCCGTCCCCGCCGTTGCCGCCAAATTCGTTAATTTGACCGCCACTTCCGGCCCCGCCAAAGCCGCCTGCCGGTCCGGACGACGAGTTCGTACCGGCAGCGCCGCCCGTGGCCGCCATGGTCCCGAAGGATGACGTGGAACCGGCTGTGGCCGCCGATTGATCCGTCGCGGAGCCGGCGCCGCCGGCGCCAACGGCGCCGTTGATCACTTGACCGGGTGTCACCGCGATCCAGCCGGACGTCGTTCCGCCAGCCCCACCACCGCCGCCGGTAAAGGTCAAACCATTGCCGCCGGTTCCGGCACCGCCGCCACTGCCAACAACAGTGACATACAGCCACGTGACGTTGGCGGGGACGGTGAACGAGAAGGCTCCGGCCGCCGTGAAGGATTGAAGATTGCGCGCCGGGCTGAGCGAGGGCGCGACAGTCGGGAGGTTGGCGACGATAATCGCAAGAACCTGGCTTGGTGCCAGGTCGACGATGCGGAAGTTGGTACCATCGTCGATGACGACGAGGGGCTGCGCCGCGGCATAGTCGCCAGACTGCAGC
>NZ_LMUU01000172.1:11946-17358 GCF_009765775.1 Beijerinckia sp. L45 | reverse complement strand
GGGTCGCCGTGGCGACGATGGCGGTTGCGGTGGACGAACTATCGCTGCCGGTGTGCCACAGCGACGTGGGAGGCGTGGACGGAATGGCGCCGATTGCCTGCTCGATCTGGTAGGCGATCGACTTTTGGGCCTGACCAAGGTCTGTATTCGATGGGGTCAGGCTTGGATCGGCGGCTATAATCGCCATGATCTCGCGTTGCGGGAACTCGACAGCACCAGGGGGCACCTTCGAGCCTTGGATACCGGCGGCAACGTTCTTACCGACATACGGATCGTTTGCCGCGCCACCAGTGGGCGGATTGTAAAGCATGCGGATCTCGTGGGGTCAGAGGAGGCCGAGCAGGCCGCTGTTTAGCGGATTGCTGAAGTCGAGGACGGCGACGTAGGGCAATGCGGAATAGTCAAAGACGAGCTGCGTGTGTGGTGGGCATAACCGACGAAACTCACACTCGAGATCGGTTGCTGGCAGAAAACCCTCGAGCGGATCGGAGTTACACTCCCCCTCGTCGGCATAAAACCAAGTATCGGCTGCTGCGCCGACATGGACGATCCAGAATTTCCAGACTGTCTCGTCCGACACTTCGTTGTCGGGGTCATCGGCATCGGGGTCGGTATCGAGAATGAAATATTCAAGATCGCCGTCGAAATCGCTGGGGTAAGGATCCGCTGGCACGACATAAAATTGCAACGGCGTGTCGTCGCATGCTCCATCGTCGCAATAGAACCAGTCTTCCTCGATCGGCGCCCCGACGCACACGTCATCGTCGCAGATGAAGTAGCCTTCGTAGGTGCCGGTGCCGACGCAGACACTATCGTCGCACAGGAACTGGTTCGGCTCCTCGATCGTGACATCGTAGCCGATGGCGCTGGCAAGGCAGACGAAATAGGCCGGCGACTGACCGCCGATCGCACCGAACTTCGAGCGTACCGCAACGACCCGCTGGGGCGTGCCGGCAACCCCGGACAAACAGGTGTCAGGTAGTCCGTATTCGCTTTCCCAATCCGGCAGTGAGTAGGTGATCGCCGAGGGAAAGCACTGTGTCGCAAGTTCGAAGTCGATCGCGTAATTGTAGGCGGCATGGCCAGCAACAGCGCGCCAGAAGGCGAGCATGATCGGCCGCGCTCCGGTGCCGTCGCCTGCCTCGTCCGTGCCCCAGGCCGGCCCGCGCGGGGTCAACTGCAGCAGCTGCGGAAGGATGTCGTCGGCCGTCGGTGCCGCAAGTTTGTCGCTGACCGACGGTGGGATCGCCGGGAGCAGTGCGCACGGCCAGCCAGGAGCGATATCGGTCATGAGTAGGTCGGCACCTGCAAGACCGGCGTCTGACCGCCGACCGTGTAGGTGATGTCGGCCGCTGGGCTCACCAGCGTGAACTGCGTCACGCCCGTGGCGCGATTGATCGCGGCCTCGATCTCCTCGACGAAAAGGGTGAAGGGTGTCGAAGGTGTCGCTGGTTGGATCACGTCATCCTGGAGCGCGGCGATCTCTGCCGCGACGGCGGCCCGGGTATCGTCAGTGTCCGGCGCAAAATTCTTCAGCGCGATCGGGACCGCGATCGGCGTTGGGCCCGTCGCGAAGACTCGTGCTGTGATCGGCCGACGGACGGTGTCACTCACGTAGGCCTGGACCGTGGCTACTTCACCGTCGGTCGGGATGCCGTTTGGCTGGTCCGTCACGGTGAAGCACAGCCACACCGACCGGGTGTCGTTGACGAAGCTGTCGACGTAGACGTTTTTGACGGTCGAGAGCGCCTGACCGGCCCACTCGACATAGTCAGGCGCCGAGCCGCCTTGCGGCGGGTTACGTTTGCGATAAAGCACCCGTGCCCGGAAGGTTTCGACTTCTTCGGTGTCGGTCCCGCCGGTGATCCCGTCTGCGTCAACGGTTGCCGTCGTGCCGAGTTGAATCGGGACGAGCGTGGTCTCGATCACTGTCAGCGTGTCGCCGGCGTCGACGTCGTATGCGGCCCCAACTGTGTCGGCCTGCAGCATCAGGTTGATCGTCGCGCCCGCGGCCGTCGTGTCAGCTAGGGTCGAATACGTGGCGCCGTCAGCCCGCTGAAACTGCGTTCCGGCCAGCACGATGATGCCGGCCGCGGCTGGGACGGTCACGAAACCCGAGGCGGCATTGCCGCCATCCGGAACCAGGCCGAGTTCAAAGCCGTGACGGGTCAGCCATTGATAGGCGGCCGTTGAGGCGAATAGCTGGTCGAACAGCCATTTCCGGCGCATCTCGTGCTCGAAATCGAGCAGAGCGAAAACCTTGCCCAGAACGGTGAACGTGTTAGCCCAGAGGCGCACCAGGGCGCCGGGGATCGCTTGGGTGAAAAACTGGCGCGCCTGCGTGGCGAGTGTCGCCAGAGGGCGGATGCTATAGCCCATCGGCGCGCTTCCAGAGTGGGTCGAATTTCGCCGAATACGCCTTGGTCTTGTTCCGACCGTAGATGTCGATCGAGCAGCGCACCTGGCCCTGCGCGTTGAGCACCTCGCCGGAGACGTTAATCTGGACCGCAGCGCCTTGAGTGATTAGCGGCTGCAGCGCGGCGCGGATCTCGACCTCGATGTCCGAGAAGGTCTTGGCGACGAGGACACTGCGGCGGTAGAGCCAAAGCCGGGAGCCAAGCGGCGCCTCGCCGTTCGCGGTATCGACGTCGAACCCGTCGCCAACCCAGCCGCGGCGATCGCCCTGCAGATCGAATCGGAGATCCGAGGCGTCGACCTGGACATCGGTGAAAAGCAATAAGGCAACGGCGGTTTGGAGCGGGTTGCGCGCGACCAGGCCGCCGACACCGCCATCGGCCGAAACGGTCGAGACGGCAAAGTCGCCGACGTAGCCATTCCAGACGATGTCAGGCGGCAGGACCTCCACGCCCGCGTCGGCGAGAGGCGTGATTGTCAGCTGCATGCGCGAGGATCCCCGCTGAGATTACTGAGGCGGTCCGGAAGTGCTGCTGCCTGGCGTCACGTCGGTGTGCTGATGCGTGGCGCCGACGTCATGATCGTTATGCTTCTGTGCGCCGCCGGTCTGGACGAAACCGTCGGCGCTGAGCGTGAACGTCGTGCCGCCGCACTTGAAGACGAAAGACGTGGCTGTCAGCGTGCAAGTCTGAAGACAGCTGAACGAAGGGCTCTTGCCAACCATCTTCCAGACGGATCCGTCGGCGTTGTAGAGGACGCAGTCACCGGGGTTCTGCCCCTTGGCATAGGAGGTCCGCGATGTCGGATCTTCGAGGCCGAGTGCCACAGCAAGATCGCTTTCACCGCGAAGTCTAAGACCCATCCCGTGGCTGCCGACGGGCGGGTTGCTCGAGAAGCCATGCGGCTGGACTCGGATGATGCCCTCGAGCTGCTCGCTCGCATGCCCGTAAGCCGTGACGGTCTGGATATCGCCGGTGTCGTCCGCCGAGATGTGCTCGATGCGGAATAGTGAGGTTTCGCTCACAAGGCATCTCCCGCGCTGAAGACGCTGTCAGATGTTCCGGCGCCGGTTTGGCCACCATGTGCCTTCGGATCCACGAACTCGAGCGTGGCCCGGGTTCCGGCGCCCTTCCCCTCCCCGTCCTGCTGGCGGAGTATTACCGTGGACAGAGTGAAGTCGCTGTCGATCCCCTCGATATCGTTCGTCACCGCGACGAGTAGGCCTGGCGTCCAGAGCGTCCCGGCCGCGTCGCGCCAGGTCGAGACCTTGGCGCTGGGCCGAATTCCGTAGGCCGCCATGCGGAGGCGTTCCCATTTCGCGCGCGTCTGCAGCTCGCTGTCGGTATGGTCTCCTTCGGCGATCACCAGCGCCGGACGGTATTCGTCGCCGTCGTCGCCCTGATCCTGGGCCTCCTGGCGAAGGTTTGCCTTGCCGTGGCCCGATCGCCGCTGGCCGCGAACAACGACCGGCGATCGCTTCTGCGTCGTCGTGATCTTGACGCCCATCGAGTCGACCGGCGACTGACCCAGCACCAGCGCGCCGGCGTGGCGCTTCGATCCGGCGCGCGTGATCATGATGGAGCCGTCGGTCTGCGCCACCAGCATGTGACCAAGCTTGCGGGCATAGCGCTCGATCGTGTGGAACATCGGCTCTTCCGGCCGGCGCTGGATCATTGCGAGCGGTTGCAGCTGCTGATCAGTCGACCAGCCGACACCGAACTCGTCGAACTCTTGCGCCGCCTGGAGAAGCGTCTTGTTCTTCACCATCCCGGTCTTATGCTTGATCGGATGGCAGTCGATCGCGTTGCGGCCCTTGGATCGTCCGCTGAGGCTGACGGAGCGGCCCTCTTCCGAGATCTCGGAATTGTACTCGTCGATGGCACCGGTGACGACGAGATCGCCGTTGGCGTAGATTTCCATCTGCCGCCCTTCGCGCAGCGCCATCGCCTGGGGCGACCAGCTCGACGCTGAGGCCTCGAGGTTGAAGGACATGGCCCCGTCCTGCATGGACCGGGTGATCTCGACGGACTGGAAGCCCTTGATCATGTAGCCGTCGACGACGACCGAGATCGTTTCGAAAACGGCCATTCAGCTCTCCGGAGCAAGCGCGTCGATGTTGCGTGGCATGAAGAGCGGTGTCGCGACCTTGTTGCGCGCCACAAGTTCTGTTGCACGCGAAGGATCGCCGTAGAGCGCGAAGGCAATTGCCGTCGATGGCGACGATTTCGCGGTTTGGACGCTGACGATCGGCTTCAGATCGGCCGCTACGGTCGCGATATGCGTCGTCGCTGTGCGGGCAACGGATCCGAGCACGTCCACCACGGCTTGCCCCGTCGCTGCAGCGATGCGATCGAGCGACGTGTCCATGGCGCCAGCGATGCGGGCGCGCGCGGCGATCGCCGCCTGTCGATCGCCGAAGTCGGTCTGCGCCTCCGAGACGAAGGCTTGGCCGAGCCATGCCGCCTCAAGGCATTCCGCGAGCATTCGCGCGAGCGCGGCCTGCTGCGTCCGAGCGGGCGAGCTGAAGGTCGGCGTCGCTTGGAAGCTCGCTGTTGCCGCATTGTAGAGGACAGGCGCAACGTCGGTCGCCGCAGCGGCCCCCCGAATTGTCGCCGCGGCCGTCGCCAACACGGTGCCGATCGCCGCGACGTCGGTCGCCGCGGTGATCGCCGGCGCCATGACAGCGGACACTGCGAAGACGGTGCGCTTGACCGACTGGCTCTGGGCCGCCGTCAGGGGTAACCGGGCGGCGGCGGCCTGCAGGACGGCTGCAAGGCTCTGGGCCGCGATCGCGGCCAAGGCGTAGCGGTCGTCGAGGGCCATGGTTCAGTCCGCGAAGGCTTGAAGAGTCGACGTTATTGCGGCGATCATCCCGCTCTGTAGTGACGCCGCTATGCGATCGCCCAGCGCCGTGACCGAGAACGCGGTACCGCTTCCGCTCTCGACGAATTCGAGATCGACCTGGACGTAGCCCATCCGCACCTTCTCAGCCGACGC
>NZ_LMUU01000172.1:0-11844 GCF_009765775.1 Beijerinckia sp. L45 | reverse complement strand
CGCCGGCCGTCGAGCACAGCTCGATAAAGGCTTGCGCATCGGTGTCGGCATTGTCGCCGACGATATAGGCGGTGAAGCGGAAGTGCCGAACCTTGCGGCCCATGTCCTCGGTGTCGTGATCCTCAGACTTGGCGTATTCGTGCTCTGCGACCTTGCGACCGGCGTTGGCAAGCTCCTCACGCTCGATGAAGAACGGCTGGCCGCGATAGGAGGCGTTCGGAAGCGTCTTGGTCCAGTCGCGCATGCTACTTAGCCCCGGCGCCGGTCGTTGCCGCTTTTGCCCCAGGCATCGAGGCGCCCGTCGATACCTTGATGTTGCCGGTCGCGGACGAGACCTGGTTCGTGACCTGGCCCGGCCCATCAACCTTGACGGTCACGGAAACGGTGGCCTGGCCTTCCATCTTCGCTGTGATCTGGTCTGGCTTGACGGTCGCCTCGATCGAGCCCGTCGAGCCAGCACCCAGGCCGGCAAACGTCGGTATAGACCCTGCCCGCTCGGAGATCGGTGCCAGCGCCGGATGCGGGGCCTCACCAAGATAGCCGTGGACGCCGCCCGAGAACGTCGGCGCTACGGGATTGTTTTCCCAGTATCCGCTCGAGCCTCGTCGCGCGGCACGGACAAAGTGCATCCCGGGATGGTCGGGATCCTCATCCGGCTCGCCTTCCTTACCGCCGTACCGCGCGCCCTTCTTGGTTCCAAAAAGCTTAGGCGCGCCGTAGATCATTGCGGCGTCGAATGCGAGCAGGCCGCCCATGCCGATGCCCGCGCTTCCGAGGCTGCCCATGCCGAACAGGCCCGCGGCCTTCGCGCCAGACCGTGCTACTCCGGCTAGTCCGCCTTCGGCCGCGCCGGCGGCCCCGGCTGCGCCAAGGCGAACAGCAGCAGCATCGAGAGCGGCTGCCGAATGATCGAGCGCGGTGGCCGACGCGCCGAGTCCAAAGCCGTTCATGAGCTGATAGGACATGTAGCCGGCGCCGGCGAGAGCTCCGGCGCCAGTGGCGGCGCCGGCCGTCATCGCCGCGATCGGGTGATCCTTGGCGGCGGCGGCGAGCTGCACAAGCGCCCCGGAGATACTCGTGATGACGCCGGCGGCGGTCTGCATGGCCGGCTGGGACACCGCTGAACTAAGGCTCGACAGAGACGCCGTTAGAGCCGTCATCGACTGCGTCGGATCCTCGCGTAGGTTCCGCTGATACATGTCTTCGGGATGAGCCGTCAGATCGTAGAGCCCGGCATCCTTGTGCAGTCGCGTACGGTCAGCAAGTTGGGCATTTTCGTTGGCGAAGACGTTCGAATTCTGGTTGCGGAACATGCCGCCGAGCACCTTGCTCAGCTCGAGCGTGTCGTCCACGTTAACGCCCTTCGCGCGCATCGCCGGCAGGACTGTGTCCTCGAACCATTTTAGGGGATTGCGCAACGCGATGTCGGTGTTTTTGACGGCACCCGACGACCAGGAATCTTTCTTATCGCTGACCTTGCTCGGGTCGAGCAGGCCGTATTTCATCCATTCTGCCGTCTGCTTCTTATCCCGCGCCTTGCCCATGATGACGCTGGAGAAGGCATTTGCCGCGGTGCCGGCGCGATCGCCGCCCTGCTCCCCGATCAAGGAAGGAACAACGCGCGACAGATACTGCAGATCGTAGTTGCGCAACGAGCTCTTGGCCTGTTGCGCGAAATTGAACATCTCGCGCGGATTGAACGTGCCGCCCGTCGCCGCCATAGCGCGGACCATCTCGTTGCCTTCGGCCTCGAATCGCTTGGGGTCGTTGGCGACACCACGCATCTCGAAGAATTTGGCGAACTGCTGACCCATTTCGCCAGAGGATTCGTCGATCTTGCCGCCGGAGGACGCCTTCAAGACAGAAGCCGTGCGCATCATGAAGTCGAGGTGCTCGATCGCATGCTCAACCGAGCCGAAGGAGCTGGTGGTTTCCAGCAGCGTCTTCATCGACTCGATGTAGGAGGCGGTTGGTCGCTTGATCGATACGTCCCGCGCGGCATCCTCGTAGGCCCGCAGCTCTTCGGGCGTTCGCCCGGCGTTCAGCGATGCGACCCGCTCGTGCTGCAGTTCGGCGCCGGCCTCGATCGTGCGCTCGCCGACACTGGCAATGCCGTGCGCGCTGACGGCGCCGGCGGCAGCACCAAGAGCAAAATTGGCCACGCCATGGTGTGCGATATCGTGGGCGCGCCGCTCTTCCTCGCGCTCCATCTTCCTGTGAGCAGCTGCGGCATGGGTTGCCGCGTCGGCAGCCTTCAGCTCGGCAGCCGCCTGGTGCTCGATGGAGCGCGTCGTCGCGTCGACGACGCCTCTCAGGCGCGTCTGTTCGGCCGCCATCTTCGACAGAGGCGACCCAAAGCCCTCCGCAGCGCGCTTGGCATCGAGAAGAGCCGTCTTCTGCCGTTCGAATTCAGCGCTGGCCCGCGACACGGCCGCCTGGGTGCGCTTGTAGGCGGCTTCGAGCTCGCGCGTCGGCTTCTCGGCGCTCTGCATCGCCTTCGCCGCCTGCTCGACGGCTACCTTCTGGGCATTGAATTGAGATCGAGCGTCGGCAAATTTGCTGCGAGCACCCTGAAGTTTATCGAGCGCCCGGAGCTGGCTTTGCGCTCGCTCCAGAGTCTGGCTCATCTTGTCGATGTCGGCGCTTACCTTGGCGCCTTTGCCGAGCTGCTGGAATTTCGACGCTATCTTCGTAAAGACGTCGCCGGTCCCGTCCTTGGCCGTGATCAGGGCCTCGGCTGTGATGACCCGATCAGCCATGGCGGTCTAACGTCCGGTTCTGCGTTTGCGCTGTTCAGCAGCCTTGTGGACAGCACGGCCATGCCAGCTGACCAACGAAGACAGGCCCAGACGGCCTAGGCCGTCTGCGGAGAACCGTCCTGGCTCGCATTCGAAGACGAGGTCGTCTGCGAGATCGGCAATGGTTCGGTAACCGAAGGCTCGTCGCGGAAAAAACCCTCCACGGCGCCCTTCACCGCACGCCCGAGCTTTACGCCACCCTGCGTCAGCGCGAGCGGATCCTTGGGTTCTACGATGCACCGCGCGATGTAGCTGCGGAGGACCTCGCTGTTTTCGACCGGAAAGATCGTCCCGTCAGGTGCCTTGCCGTAGGTGACGATCTCGCCGAGGTCGAGATATTCATCATAGGTCGGCTCGCGGAGAACGATCTCCGTGCACACGCCCCGGTGCGTGACCAGGCCCTTGGGCCAGGGGATGCGAACCTCTTTGGCCATGGTCTCGGAAGCTCCGGGCATGAAAAAGCGCCCTAGAGGCCGAAGCCCGGGCGCCCTAAGATAAAAAAAAGCCCGGTCACCTTTCGGCTCCGGGCGCAACTTTCGAACAGTGGTGATTATTCAGGTTTTGCCCGTCGGGTCAAGCTCCACGGGGTCGACGCGGGTTTCAATCTAACCCACGCGGCGTTCCGACGGTCAGTTGTTGAACGTCTGGTAATTGCTCTCCGACGTCATGATCTTGAGCCCGGTCACCTCGCCGGTCGCGCTGTCGATCGTCGGGTCGCCGTCCCAGTTCGCCGAGGTGTACATGTGCGTGATGCCCATATCCGTCTCGATGAAGGTCACGTCGACGTCGGCGAGCAACATCGTCGTGTCCCAGTTGAGACCGACGCCGCGGTCGAAGGTGAGGTCGAGCCCGACGAGCTTCGGCGCTATCGTCTTGTAGCCGGAGCCGTCCTGATTGACGCCGGTCGTCACGCCGACGCCCGATCGCATGATCTTGGCCGCACCGCGGCCGGAGACGGTCGTGCCGCTGACCGAGAGAGAGAAACGGCCGCCTTTGCTATCCATGACGTTGTCCTACAGATGCTGGTGGTGAATGGAGTCGAGCATTTCCATGAAACCGCGCCTACTGCAGCGCGATCGTGCTCGCGTCGAACTGCGGGAAGATGGTCAGGTTGGCCGCGAAGACGACGAGCTGGTTCGCGACGTCGATCGGCAGGTAGGCGTTCAACCGATTGCTGTCGGTGTCACGCTCGACGATCAAATACTGCGAGAACAACGTGGCGTTTTCGACGACGCCACCGATGTTGCAGAGCTGCGTGTAGGCGTGGATCATCGTCGCCTTGGCCTGGGTCGGCGTCACCACGCCCTGCAGCCCGCTCGGATTGTCATCGCGCAGCACCGCTCGCGGATAGGTTTGAGTTACGACCTGTTTGATGTAGCGCTTGACGTAGGCCGAGATGGCCATGGTCTCGATGCCCAGGAACGTGACATCGGCGACGCCGTAGGAATTGAATTGATACGTCGTCAGCACGCGGTCGATACTGGGCGCGCCATCCGGCGCGAAGGTCACCGCGGAGATCCCGTTGCGGTATAGGCTTTCCCGATCGGGAAGCGCCCACTGCAGGCTTGGGTCCGCGGGCCCGCGGAGGCCCTGCAACGTGATGGTCTGCAAAGGCCGGGCGATCTCGACAGCCTCGGACAGGGACCGGCCGAGATCCTTCGACATGCCGATGATGCCGGTCAGCGCAGCGACCCAGGACCAGAGCGGATGGCTGTAGGAATAGGTTCCGAGGATAGTGGCGTGGCGATCGTTCCGGGTCGAGCCCAGGGCAGTCTGCGCGGCAAGATTGCCATCGAAGGCGGTGATGTAGTGGCCCTCAAGGCCGATCGTCGGCGACCAGCGGCCAGAGCCCGAGTCCGAGAAGAAGGTGCTGGACGCGTTCAGCTGGGTGACCGAGCTGTACGGCGACGCGAACCAGTCGCCGGGCTGAGCGGCCATGAAGGCCAAGCCGGCGGCTATATCGATGATGCCGGTGCCGCCGGACATGGCTGCGATCGCCACACTCACGCCGGCGGGATCCGTCTCGTCGCCGTCAAGACCGGCCTCGACCTTGATCATCGTGCACTCGGTGCCGGTGTGGCGCGCCGTAAGCGTCAGGACGCCGCTGACGGCAGACGCGACAACGGGCGGCAGCATGCGGCGATTGTATTTGACGTAGCCGGCGTTGATGATCCCGACCATGTTGGTGGCGATGACTGCGGCGGTGTCCCCCGTGGCAACCGGGCAATCATATCGTTCGCCGGCGACGTAGCGGGTCAGCGTGCCGGGCGAGGTCGCGGGCCCCGTGATTGTGAACGAGCCCGCGCCGGGCGCGCCGCCGGTGGGATCCGGCAACGGCAAGGCGAGGACGGCGCCCGTCGCATTGAAGGTCCGCGCGAACAGCGCCATGTCGGCCAGCATCGATCCCGCGCCGAAAAGGCCGTTGGGATCCGAGCCGCCGATATCGATCAGCTTGCCGGTCTTTGCCGTGCCGCCGGTCAGCATCCGGCCGACCAAAATGGTGCGAGACGTTCCCGAATAGGGCGAAACGCCGGGATTGAACTCGGCGTAGAAAAGCGGCGCCCGGATTACGGCAGGCATGTTGTTGAAGGCCACGGTCACGGGCTGTGCTCCCAATGAAAAGGCCGCCCTGAGAGGCGGCCCGGATGGTCAGTGAAAGGGGTTGGACGTGCGATCAGGCGGCCGGCGACGCTTGGTTGCTGGCCTCGGGCTCGACGACGATGATCTCGCCGCGGCGTTCGCGCTGGATCCAGTAGTGGTCCCAAACGACATCGGTCCCGGCTTGCGGCAGATCCAGGCCGCGATGGGCCGGATCGGGAATACAGGCGCCGGCGTGCGCTGGCTTCACGAACTTGCGGGCGGGCTGCTCGGACATAGGTCGATGCTCTCTGTGAACGGGGTCGAGGCGTCTTGGTCGGTCTGCGACGGCGTTTCGCCTGCGGTAAGCTGCTGCACCTGGTAGGTGAGATCCATGCCTTCCAGCGGCTGCGGCGTCGGAGCCGGGTTCAGCTTGGCAGCAAGGCCGAGGCAGATCTGGTAGGAATAGGAGCCCGGAACCTGGGCTGAGGCAACGGTGCGCAACGGATCCGGCAAAGCGGCAAAGGGTCCAGTCGCGATGTCGCGGGGATCCGCCTGGTTGATCTTCAGGTGCGTGCTCAGCGTCACCATTCGGAGAGCCAGCTTGCTTCCGGCATCAGCCGACACGAAACGAACTGACACGAGCTCCACGGCTCGGCGCGTCACGGCAGTACGGATCAGCAGGGACTGCGGGGTGTCAGCAACCGTGACCGCATCGATCGCTCGCTCCTCGAGGAGATCGAGTGTGACCTCGGCTTCGGTGTCAGTCTCCGCCATGCCGATAACCGGCGCACTGCTGCCGTCGTCACCCACCGCCTCGGCCACGACGCGCATCGAGATCTCGAAGAGCAAATCGCAGGCATGGTCGAACGGCGGGCCGCCGTTATTAACCGACCAGGGGCGCCCTTTGTCGTCTTCGGTGTAGACGACGATCACCGGCACGGGATCCTCGGCGTCGAGCTTGTCGATCCGGCTGTCGAAGACGCGATCGGGACACAAGGCCGCGATGACGGGGTCCGCGCGCAGCGCGGCCACAGCAGCCATACGAAGGGCCGTGCGCGCCAGGCTCATGATCGCCCCTTCGCGGCTGTCAGGGCGACGGTCGAACGTCCGAAGCTGTCGTCGCCGGGATCGGCGACCGTGAAGCGGTCGCTTGTCTTGGTTCGGGTGATGACGTCGCCGATCAACGGCGGATACGGCAGCGCATCCGTCTGGAAGTCGACGGTCGGTTTAGTACCGTCGAATTTCGCACCTTCGCCTGCGGGGTGTCCGGTGCGATTCGTCGGGCTTATGTCGGCTTGGGGGTCGGTCCAGACGCCGACAAAGGTCTGCGCCGGCCGGGCCGGGTCGGCGATGAAGCGGGCGTCGGGGTCGCCCGGCTTCTTGGTCTTGGGCTCGATCGAGAACGTCTCGCCAAGCACAATGTCATGCACGGCGCCGCTCGCGGCGATCGCCGTGTCGAAGAACGACATCAGGGCTTCTTCGGGGGCTTCGGCGTCTCTTCCGCTTGGACCTGCAGGTCGGCGGCGTCGACGTGCTCGCGAAGCAAGCCACGGATATCCTCGTCGCTCACGTCCGCGCCGGGTTCTTCCGCGACTCCGAGCTTCGCCTCTGCGAAGGCGATCAACTGGGCCCGGTCCATGGTGGACAGCATGTCCACAGGCGCCGCGTCCGCTTTCACGGGCGGATGGAAGGCGGCGATACGGCGGTCGACCAGGTCCTGGGCATAGGTCGACGGGAAACCGGCGATATCGCCGGCTTCGTAGGGCGCCATGCCCCGATGGAACAGAACGGCACGATGCGTCATGGATGCCTAACGGTCAGAGTGCGGGAAGGCGATCGGGCCCGTACAGGCGCACGGTGCCGGCCTGAGTCACAGCCGGCGACGTGCCACCCGTTGGGGCGCCGGTCGAAACGATGCGAACGTATTGGCGGGCGCCACTGACGTCTGCCGCCAGCGAGGCGACGAGGCCGCCCGCGTTGCTGCTGGTGATCGCCGTCGCGACCGGCGAGCCGAAGTTCGCAAAGGTCGTGTCGTCGGCAGAGTCCTGCAGCTGCAGGGTGACCGTGCCGCCGGTCGGCGCACCGGACACCGACACCGCGTGGTCGGCGATGAGCGAAGAGTAACCGGTGCGGTCGATGCCGGCCCCGTTTTGGGCGGCATTGCCGGCGACGGATGCGAGGGAGAGCACGGCCTTGGAAAATTCCTGTGGCGCGCGAAGCATGGCCTGGTTCATGGCTGGTTCGTTCCTAATTGCGGGAGGGCCGCCGCGCGGCGGCCCCGGCTATCGTGTGAAGGGTGAGCCGCTTAGAACCAGCGGACGCCGGTGATTAGCGCCACGGCAGCTTCCTGGCGCATGTTCATGTCGTGCTGGACGATCGCGCGCATGACGGTCTGGTCGTTCGAAACGCCGGAAACCAGGTTGCCGGAAGCGTCGACGTAGGCGCCACCGGGAAAGACGTCGAGCTCGAGGCCGTGGGCTTCACCGATGTAGACCTCGGCGAAATCGGCAAGGTAGATTTCCGAGCCGTCCGCCGTCGGAGTAGTGCCATCGGTCGCGACGGCGATCAGGTTGTTCGGGATCTGCGTCGTCGTCTTGAACGGCTTGCCCCGCAGCATCCCCTTCGACATCTCGGCGTAGTAGATCTGGTTGCCGAGACCGTCGCGGATATTCATCAGGTACTGCTTGGTGCGCGGCGAGAAGATCCAGCCGGGCTTCGTCATCTTGATGTTGGCGTTTTCGAGCGCTAGCTCGGCGCGGCTGAGGTCGTTGGTGACGGTCGCCAACGCCTGGATTGCGTTGGCCTGGCTCTGCGCGCCGTAGGCCGACCCGACGAGGACGCCTGCGACAATCAGATTGGCGCCTGCCAGCGACGGCGAGGCCGCGAAGGACTTCAGACCACGCGGGCTGAAGGACGAGCCTTGGCCGCGGACGAAAGCGAGGTCGGCGCGGGTGGCGATCGACAAAACCATGTCGTTGCGAACGATCGCGTCGGTCGCAGCCGACGGGAAGCGGATCATGTCATTCGAGATCGGAACGACGGAGGTCAGCTTCTTGGCGCTCAGCTGCACCATGCCAAAGCTTTGCTGCGAGGCGTTCGTCGGCTGGTTTTCGCCGACGTAGCCGGCATTCGCGCCGCCCTGGATGCGCGGGATCGACATGTTGCCGTGCGGCATCGGGATGATGACCGGATCCAGCGCCATGACGGTCGAAGCCGGGCGCAGCAGCTCGATGACCTCGGAGGCCATGTCCACGGGCACGAGGAAGCCGCCGGCGGAGCCGATCGAGGTGGAGAGTGCGCGAGCGACGACGTCGCCCTCGGGGCCGTAGTGCTGGGACACATAGTCCGCAGCGTCACGACGGCTGCCGCGGCAGGCGGCAAGCGCGATCATCGCCCGGGTGGCGTCGGTGCCCTTGACCTTCTCGCCCTTGGGCTGGGCGTAGGTGCGGTGCTGCTGCCCTCGGTCGGAGGCGCCGGGGTTCTGCGAGTGGATCGGCTGCTGCCGTTCGGCCGCCGCGTCGATCGCCAGGGTGCGGAAGGCGTCGAGGCCGGTGCCGTCGTTAACGGCCTTGTCGCTCACCTCGTCGGCTAGGCCGAGCTTGCGGGCGACGGAACGGATCCCGGCGATCCGTTCGCGCTCCAGCGTGCGGATTGCGACCGGATCGACCGCCGCAGCGCGCTCGGCTTCCACGATGTGGCCACGGACGGCCTCGACCTCGCCAAGGATGCGCCCGTGTTCGGTCTCGATCGCGCGGATGGCGTCCGGCGCCAGCGAGTCGGAGATCTCTCCAAGCTTCGCGGCGGCACGCGCCACCAGGTCGCCTTCCTTGCTGCGCAGCGCCGCAAGGGTCAGAGTCGCCATCGACATGTGCGAGAACACGGCATGCGGATCCGCACCGTGCGATAGGTGGACAACGGCGGCGAAGGCCTCCGGCGCCGAGAAGAAGGTCAGTGCAACAAGGGCGGAGAGAAAGGCTGCCGCCAAGAACGATCGAGACATTGGGTCACCGATAAGACAAGGCCGGGGCATGAGACCGTTGTCCTGCGGCCCCGGTGGGCGCAGGCGGCATTTCCAAAGCTGCGGTCAGCGACCGAGCAGAGAGCGGGAGAGCATCCGCATACGGGCCAGCGCGGCGGCTCCTGGATGGGTCGCGGGCGGCGCTGGTTCCGATCGGCTGACGGTGCAGGGAAACAGAACCGCCTCGTCTGGTTTGCTGGCTGTGCGGATGTGAGCATCGGCATCCGCCGGGATCGCCACGGCCGAGATCTCGTATGGCTCCCAGTCCGTCACGCGACAGGTCGCGATAGCCTTGTCCGTTGCCTCGGTGCGAACCACGGCGTGGACGAGGTAGCCGACCGAAACGTTGCGGATCACACCATCGCGGATTTTGCCGACGGTATCGGCATCCGCCGCAGCGCTGGAGAGTTTGATCGTTGCGACGCCGAGGCTGCCGTCGATGCGAGCAGTGCCCGGGACCACACAGCCGATCACATCGCTGAGGTCGTAGCTCGAATGCGTGTTCAGAAACGGCGCGCCGTTGTTTAGGCGATCGAGGCGGACCGCCTTTGTCGTGACATCAAGCGTCTCGATATAGGGACCGTCATCCCACGAGTACCGCGTGACGGCCGCGCCGGTGGTGAAAACGACGTCGATCGTGTTGGCATCCGGATTGAAGCTCTCGGCGCGCAGGTTCACGCCCCGCACCTGGCGCGGCAGCTTCATCAGCTCGGACATGGGTGTTCCTTTTCGCGGCCTGTCTAGGCCTGCGCACTAAGCTTGGTCGGGATCGTCTTCCGAGGGCGGAGGCGCATTGCCCTTGACGTTCGCAGCGTTCTGTTGCTCGACGCCGCGCTTGTCGACGCGGCGCGGATCGGAGTCGAGGATCATCTTGCGGCGATCGAGCGCCTTGTTGGCGGCCTCGATCTCGTCGAGGTGATCGTCGAAGTCCTTACCTCGAGCCATGACCACCTCTCGCAGCGATTTCTCGCCGGAGCGGATCATGATCAGATTGGCTTCAGCCTGTTTTTGCGGATCGACAGGCAGCCAGGGCGGCGCGTGGTGTTCGACGCCTTTTGGCGTGTTCTCCGGCAGGGAGCCGGCGACGATCGCCATGTCAATCATGCAACCCCAGATCCACTCGAGACGCGGCACGATCATGGTCGCCCGGATGACGTCGATCATCCCGCGATAGGTCAGCAAGCCGGCCTGTATTGACGAGAAATTCGTCTGACTGAGGTCACCGGAAACCAGCTCGTAGGTCGACCGCGCGCCAGCCGCCATCGACTGCAGCTCGCTACGTTTGAACGGGCCGTAGCCCATCGCGTCGGCGGGCTTGGGAAAGTCGACTTCTGTCGCATTGCGCAGATACGCAATCATTCCCGGCTCGACGCGCTCGATGATGTGGCCGTCGACGTCGGTCACCGTCGGAAATAGCGACGTAATGCCGGGATCGCTTGCCTCGCCGGACTGCTCCTGGCTCCGGACGATCGCCGGAATAGAAGACTCGATCTGCTTGCGTTGCCGTTCGGCGTCCTCATAATCAGAGAGCTGCTTGGCGCGCAGGAGGATCGGCGTGATCCAGGGAACGCCGCGGATTTGTCCGGGCCGCTGCGGCTCGTAGATGATGCGGATGTCTTCGGCCAGCACCGGAATGCGCTCGAAGGAGCCCTCGATCGACCCCATGTAGGTGTCGCCCGGATGCTCCTTGAAGAGGTGATACCGGCTGCGGATGTTGTCGGCGTCGAACTCGATGCCCTGGATGACGCGGTGCCCGCTTGGCAGCGCCGTGTTGTAGAGGTTGTCGAGGAACTCGCTTTCCAGGAGAGAGAACTGCAACGGCACCTTCAGCCCCATGCGGGAGGGCCGGATGTAGCGACGGAGGATCGCCTCCCCGCTCTCCAGGAACGATCGCGCCGCGAGCAGCTGGAATCCTGCGTAATTGGCCGTGACGCCGTCGGCATCCATGTTGGCGAAGAACGCCTTCGCGATCTCGTCGACCTTCTTGTTCAGCCGTTTGTTGCCGGTGTTCGCCTTCGGCATGATGCCGGTGCCGACAAGGTCGGTCGCCAGCGTGCCGATGATCTTGGCGCTATGCGGATCATTGCGGACCAGGTCGTGCGAGCTCGCGCGAAGCCAGGGCAGTGCCAGATAGGTTTCGCTGCGCGCCGAGGTCCACGGTCGGCGCCAGCCGGCCGTCGCTCGCCCAGGCTTCGCGGCATCATAGGTGCGGGTTGCCTGGGGCGCATTGGGAAGAAGCGTCGCGTTGACCGTCGGCTCGATCCGAACAGGGTATCCTCGCGGAGCCATCCGGTCAGCCACGCACGAAGAAGGTCGGCCGGGTCATGCATGGCGCGCGCTGGGGCGTCTGTGACGCTGCGGCGGCCGCTTGGGCGATCTCCGCCTTCATGCGATCGCGCAGCACCAGCATTTCCTGCAGGGTCTGGAAGACCGTCTTCTTACCATTGT
>NZ_LMUU01000253.1 GCF_009765775.1 Beijerinckia sp. L45 | reverse complement strand
CCGCAGGCTTGGCCTTCTGGAGATCGGCGAGCGAGACCTCGAATATCCGGCCCTTCAGCGCATCGTTCGCGTTCTTGAGACCAGTGGTGCGGTTGACGAGGGTCTTTCCGACGCTGCAACGAAGACATGTAAGTATTGAGTCGATTGAGAGGCTGTGGTGAGCCTGCAGGGAGTCTTACTCTCTGATGGCGAAGGTTCCTGGGGCCTTGACGTTGTACCAGTCCTTCTTCCCAAAATGATCGGTGTG
>NZ_LMUU01000167.1:7078-9911 GCF_009765775.1 Beijerinckia sp. L45 | reverse complement strand
CCGATCGCACATTGGTCGATCCGCCGCTCGCCGACATTCTGGAGACGGCGCACAGCGTGTCTGGCTCCGGCAGCACCATCATCGTCGCCACCGCGCTCGATGCGCCGGGCGAGCGGTTCGACGCCGTTGTCTCGGGGCTAAGCGAACGCCACGATTTGATTTTTTGTTTGATCGAGGACCAGTTCGAGCGCGAGCCGGTGCCCGGCACCTACCCCTTCACCACCGTGGAGGGCGACAGCGGCTGGCTGCGCATCGACGCCGGCAAGCGCAGCATGGTCGACGGCAAGATCGAGGCGCTGCGCCGCCTCGGCGCGCATGCCGTGCGCGTGCCGTCTCATGTCGCTCCGGACGGCAATGTCGCGCTGCTGGAGCAGGTCGATGGCTGAGATCGTCTCGACGCTCGACAGTCTGCGCCCGCTGCGCGAACCGCCGGCGCCGGAGTCGCTTGCGCCCTACCTCGTCATGATTGTTGTCGGAATCGTCCTGGCCGTTCTGATCGTTTGGCTGGCGCGGATGATCCGCGCGAACCGGCAGCGCGTGCGCCGCGCCGCAGCAGCCGAACTCGTCTTGTCGCGCGCACTACCGCCGCCGGAACGGCTCGCCGCGCAGGCGGTGCTGCTGCGGCGGCTGGTCCGCACCACCGCGGCCGAAGAGCCCCGCGAACATGGCGCCCCCTGGCTGGCGCGGCTCGACCAGACGTTCGCCACCTCGTTTTTCAGCCAGGGCGACGGACGCGCCTATGGCGATGCGCTTTATGGGCGACACGACGCCGACATCGAAGCTCTCGATCGTTCGCTGGAAACTCTCATCGCCAAGGTGCGGCAATGATCGGCGGCTTCGATCTGGCGACGCCCTGGGCGCTGCTGCTACTCCCGGTGCCGCTGCTGTTCGCTCTGTGGCGGCAGCGCGGGTCGCTCACCACCAGCGGGCTGCGCATCCCGGTGTCGCTGCGCGAGCGGCTGACCGGTGACCCCGGCACGAAGCGCCCGCCGTCGCGCTTGCTGGCGCTGCGCTGGATCGCCTGGGTATTCCTCGTCGTGGCGCTGGCCGATCCGCGCGTCGTCGCGGCGACGCCGGCGCTGCCGGCCTCGGGACGCGACATCATGCTGGCGCTGGATCTTTCGGGCAGCATGATCGCCGAAGACATGGTGATGTCGGGCAAGCCGATCACCCGCATCGACGCGCTGAAGAAGATCGGCACCGAACTGATCAAGCGGCGCGCCGGCGACCGCGTCGGCATCGTCATTTTCGCCGAACATACGCTGGCGGCGGTGCCCCTGAGTTTCGACGTCGACAGCGTCAGCCGCTCGCTGCAGGAGATGCAGATCGGTCTCGTCGGGCGCTCGACCGCGATGGGCGCGGGGCTCGGCCTCGCGGTGAAGCGGCTCTCGGAGTCGAAGGCGCCGTCGCGCATCATCATCCTGATGTCGGATGGCGCCAACAATGCCGGCACCCAGGATCCAGCCGGCGTCGCGGCGCTGGCGAAATCGCTCGGCATGCGGCTCTACACGATCGGTCTGGGGCCAAACGATACGTCGACGCCGAACGACGATCCGGAATCCGTCGACTTCGAGGCGCTCGACTCCTACGCCAAGATCGGCGGCGGCCAGGCGTTTCGCGCCCGCACCGGCGACGATCTCGACGCGGCGGCGCATGCGATCGAGGCGCTGATGGCCGGGCAGACCATCGCGCCGCCGACGGTGATCCGCCACGATCTCTGGTCCTACCCCGCCGCCTTCTTCATGCTGGCCTCGGTCGGCATGGTTGCGGCGCGGCGGTCGCGCCGATGATCGCGCTCGGTGACGTCGCCCTTCTTCGCCCGTGGTGGCTGCTCGCGCTGCCGCTGCTCGCGCTGTTGTTCGTTTTGACCAAGCCAAAGAGTGGCGCGCTGACGAGCTGGCAGCGCGCGGTCGATTCGCCGCTGTTGGCGGCGATGGTGGCGCGCGGCGGGACGAGCGGCGCCGGACGCGTCTGGACGCCCATCGTTCTCGCCGTCATCGTCGGCATCCTCGCGTTGAGCGGTCCGGCGATCCGCAGCGTCGATCAGGACCATCTTCGCAATCTCGATGCGACGCTGATCGTCATGGACCTGTCGCAGGACGTGGCGGGAGGCGCGCAACTGCGGACCGCGGCGAGCGCGGCGCATGACGTGCTCGACCATTCGTCCGCGCGCCAGGCCGGGCTGATCCTTTATGCCGGCGACGCCTATCTCGCAAGCGCGCTCACCGACGACACCAACGGGATCGATCCGCTGCTGTTCGCGCTCGACGACAAGACGGTGCCCGATCCCGGCACGCGGCCCGACCGCGCGCTGTCGTTGGCGCGTAAAGTTTTGCGCGAGGCGCATATCATCCAGGGCGACGTCGTGCTGATTACCGGCGGCGGTGGATTGGACAGCGAAGCCACGCGCAAGGAAGCGACGGCGTTACGGACGGCCGGGCATCGCGTCGATGTTCTGTCCCTCACCAGTTCCGGCGAGGGAGACTCCCGACGCTCGGCGGCAATTGCGGCCGTCGCCAGCGCCGGCGGCGGTCTTGCCGAGGCCGCGCTGACGCCCGAACGTGTGCTTGCGGCTCTGTCCGACCAGTCGATCCAGCATCTCGGCAGCAGCGCGATCATCGCGATCGGGTGGCGTGATATCGGGCGCTTTCTGCTGATTGCCGCGGCGTTTCCTCTGCTGCTCGGCTTCCGGCGGGTGGCGGCATGAAGCGGCTCGCACTTTTCGTGGTGATCTCCGTGCCGTGCGCCGCGGCCTGGCTTGCCGGCCCCGCGGGCCTGGGTGCGCTGTTGTTCGCGCTGGGCGATACATCGGCTGCGGCGGCGCTCCTGCACG
>NZ_LMUU01000167.1:1508-6885 GCF_009765775.1 Beijerinckia sp. L45 | reverse complement strand
TGCCTACGATGATGCGTTGGATGCCAACCCCGAGGACGAGGACGCGCGGTTCAACAAGGACATCGTGCAAAAGATCATCGCCGGCGGCGCGGTCGATGCCGGCCGCAGCAAGAGCATGGCCAACGCCTTCGCCAACAAGGAGCACAAGGGCAAGGCGTCCGACAACAGCGACGGCGAGACGAGCAGCACCGGCAACGGCTACGTCGGCAACCAGGAAGGCTCGTCGCAATCGGGCGCACAGGGCGGCAGCAAGGTGTCGCGCGCCGGCAAGGGGCAGCAGCAGGCAAGCGACTCAGGCGAAGGCAAGGCGACAGGCTCCGCCAGCCAGGGGTCTGGTCCCGGTCGCGCCGGCGGCGACATGGCGGATGTCACCGCCATGCTCGCGGAGAACCAGCGCAAGGTGGTTCGCGGCCATACCGATCAGAGCATTGTGCCGACCGTCGAATGGTTGCAGACGCTGCCGGACGATCCCGGTCGGTTCCTAAAATTGCGCATTCTGGCGGAACAGAAGCGGCGCGCCGCGCAGGGCGCCCAGCAGGAGGACGACGATTGATGGTTTGCTTCCGCATTCCGGCAGCGCTGCTTGTCCTCATGCTGACGCGTGGGGCAGCGGTCGCGCAGACCGAGCAGGCTCCGTCTGTCGACCCTTCGATCGGCCGGGTCGAAGTGACGCTCGAACTGCCGAAGGACGTACCCTACGTCGGCGAGATGATCATCCTGAAAATGCGCACGACGATCCGCGGCGACGTGGCGCTCGACGAGATCCGCCAGCCGCCGTTCACCAACTTCAACTGGCAGCAACTGGGGCGCGACAAGCCGATCCGCGTCATGGCCGATGGTTTTAACGTCCCGGGCTACGAGCGTGACATCGCGATCTTTCCGCAGCAGGCGGGGCGTCTGATCATCGACCCGTTCGTGCGCCACGTCACGATGATCGTCGGCGCCAACCAGCGCGTCCAGGCGGATTTCGCGTCGAAGCCGGTTTTCGTCGACGTGCAGCGCTACGAAGGCATCAGCAAGGCCGCCGATTGGTGGCTGCCGGCGAAAGCGGTTACCATCAAGGAGACGTGGTCGCCGCGACCCGACGCGATCGAGCCGGGCAAGGTTGGGCGCCGCACCGTCACGCTGGAGGCCGAAGGCACCACGGCCGACCGTCTGCCGCCGCCGCCGGTCATGCATGTGCCGGGCGTCATCACCTTCACCGGCCCGGCGACGCGCGAAACGATCCTCACCACCGATGGCCCGATCGCGCGCGCGACCTATCAATGGGACGTGCGGCCGGTGTCGAACTCGCCGGCGAAGTTGCCGGCGATCCGCGTTGCGTGGTTCGACATCGCCGAGCGGCGGATGCGCGACGTCGCGATCGGCGAGCAGTGGGTCAGCTATCTCGGCGCCGCGGGCGTGCACCGCCACGCCGACCCGTCGCTGTTTGGAAGTTTTGTCGCGTCGGGCCCTTTGATGGCCGGCGCCGGTGGTTTGCTCTGGGCGCTCGGCGTCGCGGGCCTGCTGACCTCGGCTGGCCGCGGCCGGCCGTGGTTTCTTGACAAACCGTTGGCGCTCCGCGCTTTGAACAAAGGCGCGCGCGCGGGCGATGCCATGGTGATGAAGGCGGCCCTGATGGATATGGCGCGATCGGACGCCGACCGCTGGCGGCACGTGGAGACCGATCCGCGTGTGGCCGCGCAACTCGCCGATTTCGATCGATCGCTATTCGGCGGCAAAGAGGCGACATCGCTGGCGCTGAAGCCGCTTGCTGCGGATGTCAACCGCCTGTGGCTTGCCTACACCGCGCCGGCGTCGACGAAAACCAATGCACTCGCGCAAATAGATGGAGACGTGCCACGACATCGCCGCGTCGATCAAACTCGTTCGTAGGTCCCCACGAGCAGGCCTTTTGCCAAGATATGCCCCTGCAGCGCGTTGACGATGGGAAGGCGAAACGAGCCCTCTTCCAGATCGGGCCGATAATCGAGCGCGAAAATCTGCAGCGCGTAGCGGTGCGGGCCCTGTCCCACCGGCGGATCCGGCGGCAGCCAGCCCAGCGACAGCAGCGAGTTCTGGCCGATCACCGCGCCCTTGCGGGCGGCCTCGACGACATCGCCATCGATCGCGGCCTCCTGAAGCGCGCTGTCGCGGGGATCGATATCCCAGACCAGGGCGTGGCACAGCGGCGAGGTCGTCACGCTGTCCGCATCCTCGACGATCAAGGCCAGGGACTTGGCGTCGCGCGGAACATTTTCGAACGCCAGGGGCGGAGATATTTTTGCGCCGTCATCCGTGAAGCGGGCCGGGATCGGCTCGTTGTCGCGAAACGCTTCGCTGGTCAAACGGATGGTTTCCGGCGCAGCCATATGACCGCTGGTGTAAACGATCCGATCCAGGCCGGGCCGCAACGACGTCGAAGTCTGATCCATGAAAGCCGGCATAAATCTACGCATCGCTACGCCTCCGCATTGAAGAACCCATTGAAGTCGGAAAGGTTTCTTCTGCAGAGTTGGTTGCCGGCGCTACAGGGGCGGCGCGGTCGTTCCAAGAAGAGCCGCGACGCTGAGGACGAACACGCCGATGGCCGTTTCGGTAAGCACGCCGACCAGCAGGCCATGGCATGTTGCGCCCATGCCGGGCGATCGGCCCGGTGCAGCCAACGAGCGATTGATCCACGCCAAACCAAGCATCGCGACAAACAGCGTGACCTTGATGCAGAGAATCTGCCCATACATCGTGGCGATCAGCTGGCGCGGCACGTCGAGTCGAAAGGCGGCGTTGATGACCCCGGTCGCCAGGATCGCCGCCACCGCAAGGATTCCGATGGTCGAGAACAGCGCCAGGGCCCGCTTGGTATCCGGTCGATCCGCTCCGCGAAAAACGAGCCATCCCAGCACCGGCAAGGCGCCGGTCCAGGCGTAAGCCGCGGTCACGTGCAACGCATCGCTCGCGATCATCACGGCGCCGTTGGCCCCGCTGCCGGTCGCGGCATGGCCGAGCCAGGCCTGATCGAGCGCGAGGGCGCCCCCGCAAAGGGTGAGCAGCGGCAGCAGCATCGGCCGCCCCGCCAAGGCGAAGGCCGCCGCACCGGCCAGCACGACCAGGCGGATCGCCCAGGGCGGCCCGAAGCTGGAGCTCCACAAGGCCGCCCAGGCATCGGCGTCGACGAGGCTGCCGTAATCGGCCGTGATGATGACGAGGGTCGCGGCGAGCCAGGCGGCGCCCGAAAACGCCGCAAGCAATGCCGCGATCCGCAAGAGCCGTGGGCCGGCCCCGGCGCCCGGCGCGGACCGCAGCAGCCATAGCAGGCCGCCGCCGCCCCAGAGGATCGCGCAGGCGCAAAAGTGCAAAGCGCGCGCGGTGACGAGCGCGCCTTGCAGGGTCACCGGTCGATCCTCACGGCGCGAGGGTGAAGGCGAACGTGCCTTGGGTGCGATGGGTGTCGACCGACACCGCATGCCAGGTGACGGTGTAGGTGCCCGGTGCCAGCCGGGCTTTGACGGCCGCAACAAGCGTGGCCTTGTCGGCGGCCGAGGCCGGCTTGCCGAGCGGCACGGTCTTGCCCGCGGCATCGCTCAAGGCGATGCCGCAAAAGGCCGGTTCGACCGGCTCGCTGAAAGCGAGCGTGATGGACGGGGCCGTCGTGACGGTGGTGCCGACGCCGGGCACCGCCTTGAGCAATTGGGCGTGGGCGAACGCCGGCAGAGGGCTCAGCAGCACGGCGGCGGCCAGCAGGAGAAGGGCTGGGCGAAATTGCATGATGAGCCTCATTGAATGATCGGCCTGCCGAGGGTGGTCGGAAAGATGTCGTCGAGAAAATAGTGCAGCTGCACGACGAAGCCCGGATGCTTGCCGCTCGCCGTGTTGATCGGCAGCAGTGCCTCGACGCCGATCTGGTAGGTGTCGCCTTCGTAGAGCACGCCGGGATTGACCGTTCCGGTGGTGATGTGGGCGCCATCCGGCACATAGGCGACGGGCGACTGCAAGGCCACCTCGACCAGCGGGATCAGCCGCTTCAACACGTCCGGGCCGGTCACCTCGTGCACGTGCGAATTGAGGTAGGGAAGGCTGTATTGCAGCGAAAAGCCCCAGTTCAGAACGGTCGGATGCTTGTCGATATCGACATCGGCCGGGCCGCCGTCGGGATCGGGCGTCGTGGTGACGCTGCGCGCCCGCGTCGGGATCGCGAGCCCGATCTGCCCGGTGACGGCGAAGGGGCGCAGCGGGTCGAGCGACGTCGGGAGGTCGCCGAACCCCTTGCCGAAGTAGACCTGCGGGCCGAGCGAAGTGAACCCGTCGGCGATGGCCGGTGCGCCGGTGCCGCCGATCTCGGCGCTTGCGCCGACCGAGAACATGAACTCGTGCGCCGCGTTGACGTAGGCGACGTATTTCAGGCCGAGCTCGACGTTCTGGAAGCCGCTGCCGCCGGGCCGCAGCTGCGTGTAGGTATCGCTCACCGAGACGCCGAAATTCTCGGTGATGCGCTTGTCGTACTCGAAAGAATAGTCGTGCTCGCGGGAGCCGTCGGGGCCGATGCTGCGGGCGAACGTCGGAAGCGAGGCTTCGTCGGAGACGGCGGGGTCGTCGATGGCCAGCGTCACCGGGAAGAACCGGTCGCCGGCGATGCCGTGGGCCTGCGCGGCCGTGGTGAGCGCGAACAGGGTCGCGGAGGCGGCAAGGCCTCGTCTGAAGGGGAGTGTCATGGAAAAATCTCGGATCTGATGAATGGGGCGGCCGTCGCCGGTCCTGTGGACGCGGCGATGCGGCGTTGCTTGGCTTTCAATCAGGCGAGGCTAGGCGGACCGCGGGGACTCGTGCTGCCGGCGCGCCGCGGCATGGCAGCCGGTGCGGCGAGCGGCGGATGCTCGATCGTGGTGACCACGGCCGCCGGGACGGCGAGGCCGGGGATCGTCGGCAAGGGGGCCCCGCCGGCCATGACATGGCAGAGCGTGCAGTGCCCGCAATCGGCCGGCATGCTTGGCGTCGGGCTGTCGGGATCGCCATGGGCGCAGATCGGGACGGGCTCGCCGAGGGCGGCGCTGAGGCCCGCGTCCGGCGCCTGGACACTCTGGCCGAGCGATGCCGGGCTGGCGTAGGCGCTGGCGCCGACAAGCTGCAGCACAAGCAGCAGGCTGAGCAACCAGTCGAGCGGCGTGCTCATCCGTCCGCCGCGCGCACGGACGCGCGCGAAAAAACCCGACGGGCTGTCGGCATTCTTCGCGGCGGCGGCGTGCTTGGTGGACGGCTTGGACATGGCGGGTTGCGGCCGGGATTCGATGCGGCAGGGTTGCACGACGCCGGCGCGTGCGGCAACGGTGCGGCCAAGCTTTTTACGGCGATGTGCTTTTTGATGTCCGAGCCTGTAACGACTCCAAACGGTCGCGCTTGGCCG
>NZ_LMUU01000167.1:0-1380 GCF_009765775.1 Beijerinckia sp. L45 | reverse complement strand
AAACAACGAGCGCCGCGTGGCGGTCATCGGCGCCGGGCCGGCCGGGCTAATGGCCGCCGAAGTCGCGGCGACCGGCGGCGCGCGCGTCACGATCTACGATCGCATGCCCTCGGTCGGGCGCAAGTTCCTGCTGGCGGGACGCGGTGGTCTCAACATCACCCATAGTGAGCCGCTTGTCCCGTTCCTCGCGCGGTACGCCGAGGCCGAGCCGCATCTGCGGCCTTCGATCGAAGGCTGGACCCCGGATGCCGTGCGCGCCTGGTGCGAGGCTTTGGGACAGCCGACCTTCGTCGGCTCGAGCGGCCGGGTGTTTCCTTCCGCCTTCAAGACCTCGCCGCTGCTGCGCGCCTGGCTGCGCCGGCTCGAATCCCTTGGCGTCAGCTTCGCCATGCGGCATCGCTGGACCGGCTGGGACGCGGACGGCCGTCTGACGTTGGACGCGCCAGATGGGCCGGTGACCGTCGAAGCCAGCGCCACCATTCTGGCGCTCGGCGGCGCCAGCTGGCCGCAGCTCGGATCCGACGGCGGCTGGGTCGAGACGCTGCGTGGCGACGGCAGCGACGTGTCTGCGCTGCGCCCCGCGAACTGCGGCTTCGCCGTCGCCTGGTCCGACCTGTTTCGCGACAAGTTCGAGGGGCAACCGCTGAAGGGCATCGGCCTGCGTTTTGCCGGCCACAGCATCCGAGGCGAGGCGATGGTGACGCGCGCCGGCATCGAAGGCGGCGGCATCTACGCGCTATCCGCGCCGCTCCGCGAGGCGCTAGCCCGCGACGGCAAGGCGACATTGCACATCGCGCTGCTGCCGGATCAGTCGCAGGAGGCCATCGTGGCGCGGCTGCAGACCCGGCAGCCCAAGCAATCCGTCTCCAATGCCCTGCGCAAGGCGCTGCACCTGGCGCCTGTCGCCATCGCGCTGTTGCACGAGGCGGCGCAGGGGGCGCCGACCCCGCTTGCCGCGATGGAGCCGGCGGACCTGGCGGCGCTGGTCAACGCGGTGCCCGTGCGTCTGACGAAAACGATGCCGATCGCCAAGGCGATCTCGACGGCGGGCGGCGTGTTGTTCGCCGGTGTCGACGACCAGCTGATGCTGCGCCAGCGCCCCGGCACTTTCGTCGCCGGCGAAATGCTGGATTGGGAGGCGCCGACCGGCGGCTATCTGCTGCAGGCGTGTTTTGCCACCGGCGCGGCGGCGGGGCGCGGCGCGTTGAGGTGGCTGCAGCCGAATTCGTCGATTTGAACGTCTTTGGCAGGCGTCGCCGCGTCGATGTCTTCAGATCAGTTCCGCCTCGGACGCGCATCCCGCGGCAGGGCGCCATAGGCCGCTTTGAACCGTCGCCCGAAATGCGTCATGTCGGAAAAGCCCCAGTGGTAGGCAATCTC
>NZ_LMUU01000254.1 GCF_009765775.1 Beijerinckia sp. L45 | reverse complement strand
CGTCGAGGCGTAAGTGTACCGATTCAGTACCTGAGAGACCCCGGCTTTGCTAGACATAGACTTTTTCTGGTCACCCCAATTGCCGGTAGCAAGAGAGTATTTCAAGCCATTGGTGAGCGTTTGGGTTTTGATAGCCATGTTGAGGTTGAATTCCTTATGTGTCTCTACGCACTAAAGGCACCGACGTTAGGACAGAAAAAGATTGAATCTGACAATGCTACCTTTTGCATATAGCGGTAAACATCCTTTGTTAGCTTCCTGAAGAGCATGCGAAACAACCCCGTAAGAAGTGGACCTGCCAGGTCCAGACGTTTCTTCCCGAAATGATCGGTGTG
>NZ_LMUU01000277.1 GCF_009765775.1 Beijerinckia sp. L45 | reverse complement strand
CCGCAGGCTTGGCCTTCGGGTGTCTCTGCAGGACACACCATTCCCCAGTGGGTATTGTGGAGTTGACGCGGCTTGGCGATCTTGCCTTCACGACCAAGAGGGGTGTTGCATCGACGCAAATGGGACAACGTGGAGGCGTAAGTGTACCTATTCAGCACCTGCGATACACCGGCCTTTGAGGCCATGGACTTCTTCTGGTCACCCCAGTTACCAGTGGCAAGAGAGTACTTGAGACCATTGGTAATGGTATTGTGCTTCACAGCAAGCGATAGATTGAACTCCTTATGAGTCTCCACACACTG
>NZ_LMUU01000265.1:44639-46081 GCF_009765775.1 Beijerinckia sp. L45 | reverse complement strand
TCGTTCAACTCGCCGAAGCCGACGCCTTCCAGCCCGGTCTGAGGCTGGCGCGGCGCGAGGCCCTGTGGGCGATCAAGGGGCTTAGTGACGAACCGTTGCCCTTGTTCGCCGCGGCGGCGGTTCGAGAGGCTGGTCCCGTCGCCGAACTCGACGAACCGGCCGTCGCGCTGCGTCCGATGACGGCCGGCGGCGAGGTCGTCGAGGACTACGGTCACGTCGGTATCAGCCTGCGCGCGCATCCGGTCTCGTTCCTGCGGCAGGATTTGCGGCGACGCAGGATCGCCACCTGTGCCGAGGCGATGGAAGCGCGTGACGGCCGATGGCTTGAGGCTGCGGGCCTCGTCCTTGTCCGGCAGCGGCCTGGGTCTGCGAAGGGCGTGATGTTCATCACGCTGGAGGACGAGAGCGGCATCGCCAACCTCGTCGTCTGGGCAAAGGTGTTCGAGAAGCACCGCCGCATCGTCCTGTCGGCCAGCATGATCGCCGTGCGCGGGCGGGTCCAGCGCGAAGGCGATGTGGTCCACCTCGTCGCATACCACCTCAAGGACCTATCCGCGGAGCTCGCCGGCGTCGGCAGTCGTGACGGCTCGTTCCCGCTGCCGCACGGGCGCGGCGACGAGTTTCATCGGGGCGGCTCGGCCCCCGATAGCCGCCAGCCGAAGACCGCGGGCGTCACGCCGCGAGACATCTTCATCCGCGACCTGCATATCGACACTTTGAAGGTGCGGACGCGCGATTTTCGATGACGACGCGCCGGCGGTCGCAATGGCGATGGCCGGCAAGGATCTGCAGTCCTCCCAACTCGCGGTCGGCAAGCCGGGCGCCAGCGACACCCGTGAAGGACGCCCGTCACGCCAGGTGATGCTCGCCATCAGCCACTCCCCGCCGCGGTAGAGCCAGAACGGGCCGACTCCGGGATGCAGATCTTCGAGCGGACGCGGTTTGTACACTTGGAACCTCGATCGACGGGTCTGAGGAAGCGAATCGGGATGTGCGCGACTGTCCGGTTCGTATGCCCGTCGACCCCTTAAGAATTCCGCGAGTGGTCGGCTGACGATGTGGACGGGGGTTGGCGCCAGCTGGTCGGATGCGGCATGGCGACCATGCAGGAACGATGAGCTCCTGGAGTTTGTTCGATCTCCAACCAAGGAGATGATATGAACCGGAAGATGAAGATGGTGGCGGTGGCGTCTGCCGCCCTGGGAATGGCAATCCTTTCATCCGCGCCGAGCGCGGAGGCGCGAGGCTTCGGCGGCGGTGGATTCCACGGCGGCGGGTTCCATGGCGGCTTCGGCGGCGGCCGCGGCTTCGGTGGTTATGGCCGGGGCTACGGCGGACGCGGGTATGGCCGCGGATTAGGCTACGGGGCTGCCGGTCTCGGCCTCGGACTGGCGGCGGGCGCGATCGCCGGCGGATACTATGGCGGCTACGGATACGGTGAC
>NZ_LMUU01000265.1:20647-44601 GCF_009765775.1 Beijerinckia sp. L45 | reverse complement strand
CCGGCGTACGGCTATCCCGCGTATGGCTACGGTAACGGCGTCTACGGTGGCCAGGGCTACGGTTACGGTTACGGCTACTAAATCCTGTCGACGGAGTCCGTCGTGGTTTCAGAAGGGGCGCCCATGCGGCGCCCCTTTCATTTCTTCCAAACGAGTGATCGAAGTACCTCTGCATCAACATCAGTCCGAGCGACGACCATGCCGCAGCCGCCAAAGCTCGCTATTCGGATCGAAGACGATGACCGTCCCGGACTCCTTAGCATTTGGCATCTCTTAAGATTCGTTTCATCACGTCATCATTAGCGTGATAGAGGCGGGATGCGTGGCCTGGGTTTGCGCATTTGAGGCGACCCAAATTCGTAACCTCGGCGCGGCATCATATAATCGTGTACCGACTTGGCGGCGCCTCGAAGTGACCCAAATAACGTCGTCGGGCCAGGATACAAAGATGCGCAATCTACACCGCCGCGAATTGCTCGCGACCAGCGCTTTCATTCTATTCGGATCGACGTTCGCCCGGGCGGGCATCATTCAAGGCTCGCTACCCTGGGCACCTGGGGCCGGTGCTCCGCCGATCAGAGTCCTCCCTGGTCCATGGCATTTCTTCACGCCGGCCGAAGGCCGTGCCGTCGAGGCCCTCGTCGACCGAATGATCCCGCCGGACCCTGAAACGCCAGGCGGCAGGGATGCGGGCTGTGCGGTATTCATAGACCGCCAGCTGGCTGGGCCATACGGCCGCTCCGAAGGGCTCTACGTCAGCGGGCCATTTCGAACGGGGACCAAGCAACAGGGCGCGCAATCGCCACTTACGCCCGCAATGCAGTACCGTAAGGCGCTCGCCGAGATCGACGCGTACTGCAAGGCAACCTACGGCGGCCGTACCTTTGCCGATGTTGAAGACAGTGAGAAGGACAAGATTATCGGCGCGCTGGAAACCGGTGAGCTCAAACTTTCCGGCGTCGATCCCAAGGTCTTCTTCACAACACTGCTCAAGAACACGCGCGAAGGCTTCTTCGGCGATCCGATCTATGGCGGCAATCGCGACATGGTCGCCTGGAAGATGATCGGCTTTCCAGGAGCCAGATACGACTATTCCGACTGGATCGATCGTCACAACGAACGCTATCCGCATCCGCCGATCGGGATCACCGGCGCACCCTCCTGGTCACCACGCTGATCATCAGCGTCTGAAGGATTTCTGATGCGCAAGCTGCCGCACAAGGACGTCGTGATCATCGGTCTCGGCTGGACTGGATCGATCATGGCGCACGGTCTGGCGGACGCCGGTCTCGACGTGATCGCGATCGAGCGCGGCCCATGGCGCGACACCGCCACGGACTATCCACCGTCCTACGCCCCGGACGAATATCGCTACCGTATCCAGCATGAGCTGTTTCTGCGTCCGGCGCAGACCACCTTCACTTTCCGTAACACCATGAAGCAGGACGCCCTGCCGATCCGGAGCTGGGGCGCGTTCATGCCGCCGAACGGCGTGGGAGGCGGCGGCGTGCATTGGAACGCGGAGATGTGGCGGTTCGCACCGACCGATTTCGTGATCAAGACGCACCTGACCGAACGCTACGGTGAGAAGTTCCTGCCCGAGGACATGACGATCCAGGACTGGGGCGTCACCTACGACGAGATCGAACCCTACTACGACAAGTTCGAATACCTCTGCGGAACCTCCGGGACGGCCGGGAACATCAAGGGGCAGATCATGCCCGGCGGCAATCCGTTCGAGGGGCCGCGATCGCGCGCCTATCCGACGCCGGCGCAGAAGCAGCCCTACAACGCGACGCTGTTCGCCAAGGCCGCCACGGACCTCGGTTACAAGCCCTTCCCCCAGCCATCCGGAAACATGTCGCAGGCCTACACCAATCCGCTCGGCGTCGAGATGGGGCCCTGTACGTTCTGCGGCTATTGTGAATGGTTCGGTTGCGGCAACTATTCGAAGAGCAGCCCGCAGACCACGATCCTGCCGGTGCTGGTACGACAGCAGAACTTCACCGCGCGCGACAACTGCGAAGTGACCCGCATCCTGCTCGACGCATCGGGGAAACGCGCGACCGGCGTCGTCTTCGTCGACACAAGCGGTGAGGAATGGGAGCAGCCGGCGGACATGGTCCTGCTTTGCGCCTACACGATCTTCAACGTGCAACTCCTGATGCTGTCTGGCGTCGGCAAGATTTACGATCCCGTCGCCGACGAAGGCACGATCGGCCGCAACTTCACCCATCAGACCGTCGGTACGGCGACAGGATTCTTCGATCCCAAGAAGTTCATCTTCAATCCCTTCATCGCGTCCGGCGCGATCGGCATGTGCATCGACGAATTCAACAGCGACAACTTCGATCACGGCCCGCTCGGCTTCGTCGGTGGCGGATACATGGGCCAAGTCCAGACCAATGGCCGGCCGATCGAGACGACGCCGGTGCCGCCCGGAACGCCGACGTGGGGCGCCAAGTGGAAGCAGGCGGTCAAGGAGAACTACCAGAGTACCGTCTACTCCGGCTCCGGCGTCCACGGCAGCTTCTACAGCTACCGCGACGTCTATCTTGATCTCGACCCCGTCTACAAAGACCGTCTCGGCCGCCCGCTCCTCCGCATCACCATGGATCTCCATGACAACGAGCTGAAGATGAGCGCCTATCTCACGGACAAGTACGCCGAGATCATCAAGGCGATGGGCGCGCAGATGGTGGTGAAGAAGCCGCGGACCGGACCTTACGACGTCGCGGAGTACCAGACGACGCATCTCTGCGGTGGCGCCATAATGGGGACGGATCCCAAGACATCGGCGGTCAACCGCTACCTCCAGAGCTGGGACGTCCCGAACCTCTTCGTCCTCGGCGCGAGCAGCTTTCCGCAGAACCACGGCTACAACCCGACGGGGACGCTGGCCGCGCTCGCCTACTGGTCGCTTGAAGCCATCAAGACGCAGTACCTGAAGAACCCGGGGCCGCTCGTCCATGCGTAAGCTCTTCGGCGGCCTCTCGATCGTTTTGCTGATCGGCGCTACGACCATTGCCGGCGCCCTCTACGCCACGCAGCCAACCATGCCGCATGGGGCGATGGCACAGATGCACGTCAGCGAGCAGTCCTTCAGCCAGGTCGAGCGCGGTCGCTACCTCACGACCGTCGGCGACTGTGCCGCCTGCCACACCGACACGCAGGGAGGCGCGCCATTCGGTGGCGGCAGAGCGATCGAGACCCCGTTCGGCCTCGTCTTGGCGCCCAACATTACGCCAGACAGGGAAACCGGGATCGGCGGATGGAGCGACGCGGAATTCGCGAACGCGCTTCAGCATGGCGTCAGCAAAGATGGGCACATGCTGTACCCGGCGATGCCTTACGTCTATTACACCAAGGCGCACCGCTCGGACATCAACGCGATCCGTGCCTACCTGTCGACCGTGACGCCTGTCCACAACAAGGTCGTGGCGAACCAGCTCCCGTTCCCGTTCAACATCCGCCTCGCGATGCGAGCGTGGAACGCGCTGTATTTTCGTGCCGGTGGCTTCCAGCAGGACACGGCGCAAAATGCGGATTGGAACCGCGGCGCCTACCTTGTCCAGAGCTTGGAGCATTGCGGCGCTTGCCATACGCCAAAAAGCGTCCTTGGCGGCGACAAGACCAGCGAGGCCTTTCAGGGTTATGCGATCCAAGGTTGGTTCGCGCCGAACATCACCGGTGACATGCGCCGTGGCATCGGCACCTGGTCGGTAGATGACATCGTCGTCTACCTGCAGACCGGCCACAACAAGCAGGCCGCAGCGTCGGGGCCGATGGCGGAAGAAGTCGATCAATCAAGTTCGCGCATGCCGGTCGACGACTTGCGAGCCATGGCCGTCTATCTCAAGAGCATCCCTGGCCAGGATGACAGCGTTAAGCCGCTCGACGCTTCCGATCCAATGATGCAGGCGGGCCGCGCGATCTACGACGACAGCTGTGCGGCATGCCACAAGACGAACGGCGCTGGCATCGCAGGTCTTTTTCCGACGTTGCGCGCGGCACCTGCCGTTCAGTCGCGAGAGGCTACAAGCCTGATGCGGGTCGTCCTCGATGGCGCCAAGAGCGCGGCCACAGACAAGGCTCCGACCGGAGCTGCAATGCCGTCCTACGCTTGGCAACTCGACGACGCTCAGGTCGCTGCGGTCCTCACATACATTCGGAACGCGTGGGGCAATCAAGCGCCCGCAGTATCAGCGTCCGAGGTTGCGTCCATGCGGGCAAACCTTATGACGCAGCCGAACTAAAGAGAACGTCGGCAGGTTCCGCTTGAGTCATATTTCTTGGCTAGCGCCCTTCCTGTAATGCTTGTCGGCATGCAGCCATGCACGACATGGACCTTAGGACGCCAAGGCCTCGCTTTAGTCGGCGGCGGTATGTAGGCGCTTATACCAAGGCTCTCTAATCAGAACCCATGGGCCCAATCGCGCAGGCCGATGGACATAATGCGCCATGGCTGATCGGTGAGCTTGTTCCAGGCTTCGCAGCAGTGGCCGACGATGTCTTCGTAGGATGTGAACACGCGGTTCGAGAGCCAGTTGTCGCGCATAAATTGCCAGAGGTTTTCGACCGGATTGAGCTCCGGGCATTTGGGCGGTAGCGGCATGATCGTAATGCTGGGTGGCACGATGAGCTGGTTCGACATGTGCCAGCCTGCCTGATCGACCAACAGCACGGCATGCGCGCCCGGCGCAATCTCGGTGGCGATCTCGGCGAGATGCAAGGTCATCGCATGGAGATCGCAGCGGGGCATGACGAGGGCCGCGCCCTTGCCTTCCCTTGGGCAGATTGCGCCGAAGATGTAGGTCGAGGCTGTGCGTTGATCTTGGGGTGCCGAGGGCCGCGTGCCGCGTTTTGCCCAGCGCCGCGTGATCTTGTTCTTTTGTCCGATGCGCGCTTCGTCTTGCCACCAAACCTCTATCGCGGTTGGATCGATGCCCTTTTCAAGCGCGATCGCGTCCAGGCTGGCGGGGAAGTTTTTTTAAAATCCTCGATAGCGCCGTCGGCCTGCGCATGATGGCGGGGACGGGCCGATAGCTTACGATAGCCCATGGCGCGGAGCTCCCGGCTCAACGTCGGTTTGGCGATCGAGATGTCATGTTCGTCGAACATCCATTGGCACAGATCGATGATGCGCCAGCGCACGACGCCATGAATGGCTGGGATTGGCCCGCTCTCGATGATTGCCGCGAGCGCTGAGCGATGCGTGTCGTTAAGCCGAGACGGTTGTCCCGGCGCCTTGCGATCGACCAGACCATCTGGCCCTGAGGCGTTGAATTTGACCACCCAGTCACGGACGATCTGCAATGTCACACCGCCCATCGCGGCGGCTTGGGTGCGCGTTGCGCCATCATAGATCGCTGCCACAGCCAGAAGACGCCGGGTCTGCGGACCATCCTTCGACCGCTTGGCCGCCGCCCTTACAGCCGGTGCATTGAAATCAGATCGAAGCGCAACAGGCATGGCAAACCTCCCTGGTTCGCCATGTTGAATCAGAGCGCCGACAATTTGAAAATACCCGTGGGAGTCAAACTGTCAGAGACTTGGTATTACGCGGTGCATTCGATCAGGGCAGTGCAAAGCGAGTAATCGCTGTGGACGCGCGATCTCGAAGCCAAAGTGCTTCCCACCTGCCGCGAACTTGGCATCATCTTTGTGCCCTACAGCCCGCTAGTCACCTGGAACTGAAGTAAGGTACATTGTATTAGCGTCATGTTGCTCAGGGAGTGCAGCATGGCGAACGTGATCGGCCGTCGTACGGCGTCTTTGATTTTGACGAAGGAAGAACGCGCTTACCTGGAGCGTCAAGTTCGTGGGCGTCGTGTGGCGCGCTCGTTGTCGGAGAGGTGCCGGATCATCCTGCGCTGCGCAGACGGCATCGCGAGCAAGGTCGTTGCAGTCGAGTTAGGCGTGCACGAACACACGGTCGGCAAGTGGCGCCGGCGCTTTCTAAAGGATCGGATCGAGGGCCTGCTCGACGAAGCGCGGCCAGGTCGACCGCGATCCATCGATGATGATCAGGTCGCGGCCGTGATCGAGCGCACGTTGCGCGCAACGCCGAGCGACGCAACGCATTGGTCGATCCGCTCTATGGCCGGCGCGACCGGCTTCTCCCATACGACAATCCGTCGAATCTGGAATGCCTTTGGGCTGCAGCCCCATCGCGCAGAGACATTCAAGCTCTCGAGTGATCCGATGTTCGTCGACAAGGTGCGTGACATTGTCGGGCTTTACTTGTCGCCACCCAACAGGGCGCTTGTGCTCAGCGTCGACGAAAAGAGCCATCCAGGCCCTCGATCGCGAGCAGCCGGTTCTCCCGATGATGCCGGGCATGCCCGAGCGGCGCACCCCCTCCTATGTCCGGCATGGCACGACTTCGTTGTTTGCAGCGCTCGATGTCGCGTCCGGCTTCGTGATCGGCAAATGTTACAAGAGGCACCGGGCGGCCGAGTTCTTGGACTTCCTGAAGCAGATCGATGCTCGGGTGCCAGCAGACCTCGACGTTCACATCATCATGGATAATTACGCGACACACAAAACCAGTCTGATCCGATCCTGGCTGGCGCGTCGACCGCGCTACCACGTCCATTTTACCCCAACATCGGCGTCGTGGATCAATCAGGTCGAACGCTGGTTCGCCGAGCTGACCCGCAAGCAACTTCGCCGCGGCGTTCACACCTCAACCGCCCAACTGGAAGCCGACATCCGCGACTTCATCGAGCGACACAACGAAGCGCCCAAGCCGTATCGATGGACAAAATCCGCCGACGAGATCCTCGCCTCGGTGAAACGCTTTTGTCATAAAACCGAGCAGACACTATGCCACGCACTTTAGATTCAGGTGACTAGCACTACTTTGGCAGGTTAATGTTGACCGGCTCATCGAGGTTCTTCTCACAGTGAGGGCATCGCAGAGGCGGAGGTCGCGCGAAGAGGTCGAGTATGGCTTGCCTGATGGCCGGCATGCTGGGTTGCGGCGGCGGCCCTCCGATTCTTTTTTTTCCGTCCCGCTGCTTTGAGGCGGCGGGATTGAAGGAAAGCGTAGGCGATCATCGTCATCAGAGCGTGTCGATGTAATCCGATCCAAGATCGGCCCTCGAAGTGGTCGAGGCCGAGTTCTTCCTTGAGCTGCTGATGAGCCTGCTCACAGACCCATCGTGCCTTGATGGTGGCGGCGAGCTTTTTGAGCGGCGTATCGATTGGCAGGTTCGACACATAGTACTTCTGTTCCCCGGTCGATCTTCGTTCGCCGACAAGCCAGACCTCGTCGCCCGGCATGCATTGCATGCGATTGTCGAGCATTCGGTGCTTGTGGCCATCGGCAACGCGAACGCGGCGCGCTGCAAAGCGACATGTCAGGCGACCTTTGGTGCCGCGCCGCCACGTTATCTTCTGCCATGTCTCTCCTTCCAGCATCACGGCGGCGGAAACGGGCGCGCAGTCGGGGATGTGATACTGGCGTCGCTTGCCGCTCTTGGTGACGGGCAAGATCAACGCGACATCCGGCGGATAGACGTTCTGGCGTCGCGAAATCCCGACAGCCCACAGCAGGCCACGCTTGCTTAAAGCCTCGCGAAACGGGCCGCTCGATCCATACCCCGCGTCAGCAAGCACACAGCCGAAACGCACGCCGGATGCGACGACACGATCGATCTCTTCGATCGCGATCTCCGGCTTTGTCAGAGCAACCTGCCGGTCCTTCGGGACCCGTGCCCGTGTCATTCGCTCGGCATCCTCTGTCCAGGTCTCAGGCAGGAATAGCCGCAAGCCCACCATCACAGGCACTTCACGCGACGCCAAGGTCGTCGAGACCAGCGACTGGCAATTGGATGTCTTGCCAAGCGAGGAGGCGTATTGCGATGCGACCCCAACGGAGTGCTGCCCCTTCTTTGGCAGCGCCGTGTCGTCGATGACGAGGAAGCCCGAGCGATCGCCAATCAAGCGATCCGCTTCCTTTAACAGAGCCGCTTCGAGCGGAGCGCTCTCCCATACCCCTGAAGCAACAAAGTGATGAAGCTGGTCGTATCCGACATCATCAGTACGCGTAGCCATTGGCTGGACGCTTTTACGGTCACCGGGCCCGATCAAACCAGCAATGTAGAGCGGACACATCCTGCGCCGCGCTGGATGCGATAGCCCTGCCAAAAACGGCTCTAGCCACCGCTCCAGATCATTCCGCCAGGTCGCACTTGCCACCATCGCCAGTCAGCCCGTCAGTCAACACTGACCCTCGAATCCGCGACGATTCCAACTGTTCCAGTCAACCTGCCAAAGTAGTGCTAGACAAATGATGCGGTTTTTCGCCCGACTTTTGCCAGAGCGCCTGAGCAATGATCGTACTGATCCAGATACCGAGACCTTCGACCAGCGAGCCGGACCGCGCCGGCTATTGGCTTAATGATTCCAAACGTCGTGCCTATTCACGAACGCGAAGGCTTAACATCTCTCCAAAGAGAGAAGATCAATAGCGTTGCAATGACGATAGCGGCAGCGAAGCCATAAAGTGCCATGTTGTAGCTGCCGGTAAGATCATGGGACCGACCCGCGAGGATCGGACCGAATGCCGCTCCAAATGTGAAGGATGAAATACCGCAGCCGTAAATTTGCGCATAACTCCGCAAGCCAAACATGCGGCTCATCAAAAAAGCCAGAAGGTCGACCTCCGCGCCACAGCAGAGACCGAGCAAAAGCACCGATAGTAATGGCGCAAATCCTTGAGTTAGAAGAATGCTGGTCACAGCAGCCAACGAAATCAAACCGCCACCGACAAAAGCCGGCGAAAATCGATCGACTAGCACGCCAAGCGATATCCGACCCACAATGATCGTATAACCAAGCATTCCAACCATTGCCGCTGCGGCGGCCGGCAAAAAGCCGCGATCGATGAGAAGCGTCGGTAGGTGAACGATCAGTCCACTGGCAACCATCGAGATAAGAATAAAAGCTCCGATAACGCGCCAAAACATCGTCGTGTGAAGGGCTTGCTTCATCGTCATTCCGAGGTGGGTCGCGATCAAGCTACCACGCTTCGATTCGCTTTGAAGAAAAATGTACGTCATTGGCAGACCGATGAAGAAAACTGATCCAGCTAACACTTGGTATGCAATCCGCCATCCTAAGTGAGCGATGATCTGATTTACGATCATAGGGGCGATAATCGCAATGATACCAGTCCCGCTAAGCATAATCCCGAGCGCAAGTCCGCGACTGCGTTCAAACCGTCCGGCGACAGCGCGAGTCCAGACGACCGGCGAGGTACCCGCTCCTAGGAAAGAGAGAGCAAGCCAAGCGACATAGTAGCCAATCACGGAATGGCCGACGAGCGACGCGCCGATAAACCCAAGCGCAAGGCCTAATTGGGAGATAAGAGCGACGGAACGAAAGCCGAATTTATCCACTGCACGTCCGACGAAGGGAGACATTACCGCGGTACCAAACATGAGGCACGTGATCCCGCCGGAAACTTCCCCCCGATTCCAGCCAAAAGTTTGGACGAGCGGTCGAACGAACTGTCCAAAAGCAAAGAAGGGTAACCCCGTTATGCCAAGTCCGACACCAAACGTTGCGGCAAGCAGTACAGGCCAGCCGCGCGCAAATTCGCTAGACTTGGCATCTATTCGCGTGACCGCGTTCAGCGTTGCATTCACTGCGACAGGCGACGTGGATGCATCCATCATTCTTCCCTCTCAAAACGACCGATCTGACGCGATTATCCTTCAAGTTTGAGCACAACGCGTGCCAAAAGAAAAGCTTTCAAGAAAATAGAGATAGCCTGAGGCTATCGACAGCCTGGATATTTGGTCTTGTCGGATGCACTCACAATGCTAGGCTCTGCGTACGCCGTAAATCAGGACCTGTCATGGATTTGCAGAAGATTATCGTTGCTGACACAAATGTGAATGTCTTTGTAGGCGGACATGGGAAGCCATTGCTGATCCTTCACGATGAGCGAGGATTTGACGAGAATGCTGAGCATATTGTAGAAATGTGCAAAACCCGACGACTTGTGGTGATATCTATTCCCGGTTTTGACGGTTCCGAATTGCCAGATTGGGTCGATACTGTCGACGACTTATCCTATATTTGTCTTTCGGCGCTACAAAGTTTAGGTATTTTTGATATCGATGTGCTCGGATGCTCTATTGGCGGGTGGATCGCCGTCGAGATGGCGGTCAAGATGCCTAACCTGACGACAAAGTTGGCTCTCTGCGGTCCGCTTGGGATTAAAACAGGGCCCGTCGCCAAACTCGACATTCCTGACATTTTTGCCGTCAGCCGCGATGAAGCCGATCGAATCCTTTTCTGTAATCCGCGCAAAGCGTTCGTCGATTTAGAGTCTTTGTCGGTCGAGAAGCTGACCGCAATGACCCGAAACCGAGAGACCACGACGTTGCTGGGTTGGGAACCGTATTTCCATAACCCCAAGCTGCGCCGGAGGCTCCACAGAGTAGAATGCCCGACGCTGTTTTTGCACGGTGCTGAAGATAAGTTCACGTCGCGGTCCTACATTGAATCATATGCTTCACTGATCCCGTCGGCTTCGATAATCGAAGTCGCAAAGACGGGCCATTTCGTGCATCTAGAAGCCCCATCAGTCTTTGTGGACCATGTATTGCGCTTCTTCGATGAAAAAACAGACTGAGGAGGGATAAATGAAAGCCTGGTATTTTAGCGAAACAGCGTATCCTTTTCTTCCGCCAGAAGACACCTACAAGTCGATCCGTGTGACGCTTCCAAGCAAGCACTACGATCCTAGGACAGGCGCCGATCTGTTTGATCGATACTTCAAAGAGTGGATGGTCGCTGATGAAGAGGGCTTGAACTTGATGATCAATGAACATCATCAGACCCCAACCTGCGTTAACCCAGCGGCGCCTGTTACGATGGGCGCCATCGCGCGATTGACGACAAAGGCTCGGCTTTTGATTTTGGGCAATCCAATAGCCAACCGGCGCGATCCCATTCGTGTTGCTGAAGAAATGGCGCTTCTCGACATCCTGTCGCACGGCCGACTTGAGGTTGGCTTTGTCCGTGGGGTCCCCTACGAACTGGCGGCGGCGAATAGCAATCCAGTTCGCAGCAACGAGCGAATGTGGGAAGCGCTCGACCTTATCGTCAAGGCTTGGTCGGAACATGAAGGCCCCTTTACTCATGAGGGCCGTTATTTTCATCATCGAAGCGTCAACGTCTGGCCGCGGCCTTATCAGCAACCCCACCCTCCAATTTGGGTCAGTGCGACCAGCCCATCTGGGGCTGCAAAGGTCGGCACGCGGGGATATGTTCAGGCAACGTTCCTGACGGGCCGCAAGAGCACGCCGCGCGTCTTCGACTCATACCGTCGGGGGTGGCGGGAGGCGGGCCATTCCGGCGATGTGCCGTTGGATAGGCTCGCGTATTCGCCGATGATCTACACCGCCGATTCCCAAGCGAAAGCGACGCAGGGCGCAGAAAAGCTGCTTTGGTATCTAAAGGCAAACAAGGTACCCGATCATTACCGCAATCCACCCGGATATCTGCCGGTCGAAGCAAATGTAAGCATCATGCGCGGAGCGCTTCCTCAACTTGCTGCATCGATTAAAGACATGACTGTCGAAGCCGCGATAGAGGCCGGCGTCCTGTTCGCAGGGACGCCAGATCGAGTTCACGACCAGATCGTCCGCTTCTATGACGACGTCGGTGGGTTCGGTCATCTTTTGATGCTTGGACAGGCCGGTCTTCTCGACCACGCTGAGGCCGTCCATGGTATCCGCATGTTTGGTCGAGAAGTCCTTCCTCGACTGGAGGCGACGTTGCGAGACCGCCCCCTGCGTCAAAGTGCGGCGTGACATCAAAGGTACGTTAATGACGGATCATGGCTCGACACGTATCAACGAGACGATGCAACTGCGTCACGTCAACGCTTTGATAGCCGTGGCCGATACAGGAAGCCTCCGAACCGCAGCAAAGCGCCTCGGAATTGCGCAGCCGTCTTTGACCAAGATCATCCGTGAAATTGAAATGATAATGGGCGTCCCGCTTATTGAAAGGACGGTGCGGGGAAGCATTCCAAACGAGTTCGGCCATATTCTTCTACGGAGAGCCCGCGCCATAAGCGAGGAATTCAGGCGAGCCAAGGAGGAAATGGATCAACTCGCCGGTGTCGGTGGCGGCTCGGTAACAATCGGCTTATCCGCCGGCGCCGCCCTCCTTTTGTCTGACGAAGCCATAAGTGGCTTTATGAAGGCGAATCCTGATGCGCAAATCAATGTTCGTGAGGGGCTTTTCGATCAGCTTGTAAATGGGGTGCGCCAGAATCGCCTCGACTTTTCGGTGGGAGGCTTGCCTCTCGGGGAGACCGGCAGCGGCGTCGAAACTGAATTGCTGTTCCAAAACAAGATTGTGCCGGCTGCCCGCCGAGGGCACGGACTGGCTAAAGCGCGCTCGTTCGAAGCGTTGATTGGGAGCAATTGGGCTCTCACAAACGACGAGCCAACATTCTTTAAAATGCTTGAGGAGCATTTTCAGCAGCTGGGCCTTGCCATGCCGCAGGTACTTTTGAAATGTGAGTCATTTTTTACGATTCTACAGCTGGTCCCGCAAACCGACCTTATCGTCGCGATACCGCAGAGTTTGCTCAGGCATCCGATGGTCGAAGAGCGGCTGATCGCGATCGATGTGAAAGACAAGTTTCCTTACACACAGTTTGCGCTCGTGCGAAAGGCTGGAGCTCGCTTGACTCCTCTTGCCGAACAGCTAGCTGGCCACGTTCGGAAGGCTGCAAAAAAGGTCGCGGGGTCGTTCGAAGTCGACGCCTAGAAATCCGAGTCTTTACCGTGTAGTTCGGCCGCGTCTCCTGGTAGCGCAAGCCGTCCGATGTCGGCAGGCCTAATATCGAATAGGGACCGTAATTTAAATGCAGGAAAGCAGTTATTCAAACGGTTTGCTGGCTGGGCAAACTTACAGGTCAATATCAGTAGACGGTGTTCGTACATCCTATTTAGAGGCAGGCCTTGCGCATAAAGCTGCCAAGCCAACTGTTCTTTTGCTGCATTCCGGCGAGTTCGGAGGTTGTGCCGAATCGTCGTGGAATAAGAACATTCTGAGCCTTGCCCAGGACCGGCATGTTCTCGCGCCCGACCTCTTGGGCTTCGGAGACACTGACAAGATTTTCGATTTTAGTGGCCAATTCGACAGGCGCATTCAGCACCTTCGCCGCTTTATCGAAATTATGGACGTGTCCGCTGTGCATTTGATCGGCAGTTCGATGTCTGGAGGCCTAAGCCTGGCAGTGGCTGCCCGCGAAAAACCGGACTGGCCGATCGTAAGCGTCCTCTGTTGTTCTGGAGCAGGAGCGGCCCCAGACAATGAGGCTCGGGCCGTTTTGAACAGCTATGACGGTTCGCTTGAGCACATGCGGCTCATAGTTCGAGCCATGTTTTATGATCCCGCGTGGGCAGACGACGAAGTTTTTGTCCGCCGACGCTGGGAGTGGAGCCGGCGCCCCGGCGCATGGGAAGCAACTGCTGCAGCTCGCTTCAAGCCGCCGTTTCTGATCGGCGTCCCCGCGAAACGCGAACGTGATTCAATCAACTATAGCTTGATCAAGGTGCCGGTGCTTCTGTGCGTCGGCCGCCACGATCAATTGCGAGTGCCTGGATACACCGACGCCTTTTTACCAGAAATCCCGAACGGTCGACTGCATACATTCGAGAACGCCGGGCATCTCGCAAATATTGAATGCCACGATGAGTTTAATCAGGTTGCCGGAAAATTTCTGAACAGCGTCGACGACGCGGCTTGAACACGTAACGCAAGGACGATCAGATGATCCCGAACGACGCCTACCCCTATGTTCCGATGCCTGACCGCGGCCCTTTGCACTTTCCGAACGGCGCACGGATCGCCATGATTTTCACGATCAACATGGAAACCTGGGAAAAGGTCCGTCCTGGACACAAGGCACCAATGTTCCAAGGCCCAACGACCCTCCCGGCTCCAGTACCTGGAGAGGTCTTTGACTCAACAAATTACACTTGGCGCGAATATGGCCAGCGGGTTGGCGCTTGGCGCTTGTTCGACGTCTTCGATGCTGCCGGCATTCCCGCATCCTGCACGTTCAACGCTCTCACAGCCATCAACCGACGGCGGTTGGTCGACGCCGCAAACGAGCGAGGCTGGGAGCTGGTGGCTCACAACTGGGCACAGTCCGATGTTTTGAGCGACTATGCCATGAATCCCGCGGGAGAAAAGGACATCATCGACCGAACCCTCGACATCTTTCAAAAAGTAGTCCGGCGACCAGCGAAGGTTTGGCTGTCCTCCGCTCTTCGCAGTAACTTTCAGACCCCCGACTTTTTGACGGAGCGTGGAATTGTTGCGTTCTGCGATTATCTCAATGACGATCAACCGTATTTGATTGCCACGAAGAACGGCCCTTTAGTGGCGACACCTTATTCGAACGAGATAAACGATTTTACCCTTTTTGCGCGAGGAAACGCATCGCCTGATGTCGGCCTTACAGTGCTTAAGTCGTGTTTCGACGAACTATACCGTGAAGGCCAGGGCAGCGGGAGGATTATGAACTTCGGTTTGCATCCCCACGTTATAGGGTTACCCCATCGTATTGCCCCGTTGAGAGATTTCATCGATTACGTCAAGAGTCACTCTGATGTCTGGTTCTGCAGTCGAGAAGAATTAGCGACCTGGTACATCGCAAATCACAAAGATCATATTCCAGGGCAAGACGACTGGAATCCAGATCGGCATTCTGCAGAGTAGCTAAGCTGGCCTTTCATTTTTTCCCGCCAATCGGCCGTAATCATAGGGCCGGTTGCAGCTGCGCCTCGCTCGCACCGCTAGCTAAGGATGGTTACTATGGCCGCGGACCAAATTTTAAAGGGCAAGACAATTGTTTTGACGGGAGCGGCGCTCGGGCTTGGACGCGTGATGGCGTTGGCACTTGCCGAGGCCGGTGCAAACATCGGTGCGCTGGATCTCGCTGGAAATGCTGACGCTTTACGGGCACTCGTCGCAGAAGCAGACCAAAAAGGTGTAGCGCGACGAATTCTGCCGCTTTTTGCCGACGTTCGGAATTTTAGCGAAGTCGAAGTCGCTGTTAAACAGCTGGAGCATCAGTTCGGCGATCTTTTTGGCCTTGTAAACAACGCTGGACTGGGAATGCAAACTATTGGGCCTGTCCAGGTTGGGCCGTGGAAGAAATTCTACGAGGTCGGGATCGAGAACTGGCAAAACGTGATCGACGTCAATCTCATTGGTCCCTTCGTAGTCACCAAGTCAGTAGCGCCACGACTCGTCGCCCGGGGGCGAGGACGGATCGTCAACGTAACGACGGGTATAAGGACCATGCAGACGGAGGGCTTCTGCCCATACGGTCCTAGTAAGGCCGGTCTTGAAGCTGCTTCCGTCATTTGGGCGAAAGATTTGAGGTCATCGGGTGTGACTGTGAATGTGCTTCTACCAGGCGGCGCTGCCGATACGAGAATGATCCCTGATCACGAAATTCCAGATCGAACGCAACTGGTGTCTCCTCTCATGATGGCCGCTCCGATTGTCTGGTTGATGAGCGATGGTTCGGAAGCCGTCACGTCGCAGCGCTTCAATGCCGCGAAATGGAATGATGCTTCGACCCTCCAGGATAATTTACAGCAAGCCGCCGCACCGGCAGGTTTTTCGTTTTGAACACAACTAGCATTTTCAAAACCTTCGTCTCCGATCGCGAGCCGAAGGCCTTTCCTATTCGAAGATCAGGCAGGCTAAGGGTGTTTCCATGAACAGCAAGCCATTCGTAGTGAGTTTGGAAGAGCATTATTGGGACGAACGGTGTCTCGGACCCATCAGCCTGGCCGCCAGTGCAGGCTCGCTCGAGATTGGAAGAAGGCTCGCCAACGTCGGTGAGGAGCGGATCCAATCAATGGACGAGGCCGGAATTGACATGCAAGTCTTGTCGCATACTGGACCCTCGGCCCAGGCATTCCCGAAGGACATCGCCGTCGAAAAAACGCGGCGCCTCAACGACAATCTTGCTGAGACTATCGCACGATATCCATCACGTTTTCTCGGGTTTGCAGCGCTTCCAACTATCGATCCAGAAGCAGCGGCTCTGGAGCTGACGCGATGCGTCAAAACCTTAGGGTTCAAAGGGGGTATCGTATTCGGCCTGACCGACGGTCATTTCATTGACGAAAAGCCTTTTTGGCCAATATTTGCGGCTGCCGCTAACCTCAACGTGCCCATCTATTTGCATCCGGCGATGCCCCATCCAGCTGTGACTGCAGCGTATTATGCCGACTACGAGAACGATTTTCCAATGTTAACGCGCGCAGCATGGGGTTTTACCGTCGAAGCTGCGACGCAGGCGGTTCGACTAATCGTAAGTGGCGCCCTACAAAAATATCCGGGCTTGCGCATCATCCTAGGCCATCTTGGTGAAGGCCTCCCGTTTCTCCTGTGGCGGATCCAAAACACACTTGTCAGCAAGCAGGGCGTTCCCGTTGATATACAAAATGTTTTTAAAACTAGCTTCTATTTGACTACAAGCGGCTTCTTCTCCACGCCTGCCTTAAAATATGTGATCGAAGAATTTGGATCAGATCGCGTAATGTTCTCTGTGGACTATCCCTTTATGAGCAATACGCGGGCTACTGATTGGATCAGAGACGCTAAAATAAGTGAGCCTGTGCGCCACCAAGTCATGGGCGGGACCGCAGTACGCCTTCTTCATATTCATCCCTGAGGGTCTAATTGTTGCTCCTCGCAACGTGAATATCGCACACTAATCTGGCGCCAAAGACTACTATGTGTATCGTGGCGCCAAAGACTACTATATGTCGCTGATCGGCGACTTTTCGTTATATGTACAATGGAAGACGAAGGACGCCACATGAGCGAAAAGCCTTATATCGTGGGTTTGGGCGGGACTACACGTCCGGGGTCTTCTTCAGAACGAGCGCTGTCCTTAGCGTTGGCCGCAGCCGCCATTGCCGGTGCTCGCACATGCCACCTTACAGGCTGCGATCTTAACCTTCCGATCTACGACCCGGGCATGGTCGTGCCTGAAGGTGCGGCATGCGTTTTGATCGAAGCGCTCCGACATGCTGACGGCATCATCATTTCTTCGCCGTGCTACCACGGCGGCGTGTCCGGAATGCTAAAAAACGCGCTCGACTACACTGAAATGATGCGTGCCGATGAACGTGCATACTTTGATGGCCGTTCCGTCGGCGTAATTGGAACTGGCTTTGGATATCAAGGGCCGGGGACCGTCGTCCAGCAGCTGCGGCAATATACGCATGCTTTGCGCGGTTGGAATGTGCCCCTTGGCGTCGCGATAAATTCAGCAGTAGTCAAGTTCGAAGCGGACCGGTGCAGCGATCCATTTATTGCCGGCCAGATCGAAACCATGGCGATGCAGGTCGTCTCGTTTTGCGGATTGACTCGGCGCCTGCTGGCTTGAGAGGGCTGGCCTCGAACAGGCGTTACAACGCAAGATCCACCAATGTGCAAAGGTTGGCTAATCATGGATTACCGATTGTTCCGGAAGGTTTCGGCTTCGACGGCATCTTTAGTGCCGGCAATCCTTACCCTCTTCGGTGGACCGATCCATGTTGCGCGCGGGCAGGCGCTGCAACCGTGGCGACATGCCATTGTTGAAGAAAAAGGTGATGCCGGGATAGTTCTGATGGCGGGAGAACCAGCTATAGCATCGAGACATGGTTTAAACATCGATTATGTTCCTCTCAAAGTAGACTCTCTCGCGCTAAAGGCACTCCTTGCCGGTCAGGTCGACAGCTTTGAGGGAAGCCCCGGGGGGGCGATTATAGCGGCTTCAAGGGGGGCCGACCTCAAGGTGCTTGGATGTTACTGGCCTACGCTGTCCTACGGTATCTTTACCGCTAAAACAGTCACATCCCTTGAGCAGCTTAAAGGAAAAGCATTTTCGATCGCCAGCCCTGGTTCGCTGCCGGACTTGGTTACTCGTGCTGTCCTTCAAGAGAACGGGATTTCAGCTAATGAGGTTGGTTTTGCCGCAACGGGGGGCGATACTGACCGCTTTCGTTTTCTAGAAACGGGCATGGTTGGAGCTGCCGCGCTATCGACTGAGTTTGTTCCTGCGGCGGCGCAGCATGGCTTAAAACTGCTGGTCGATGGCCGTACGCAGCTGCCAAACTACCTGAGGCTATGCACCTACGTCACCGGTGCTGGTTTGAAGCGTCGACACGACGCGACCGTAGCGTTTCTAGCTTCGCAGATGGACGGCGTTCGGTATGCGCAGCTACACCGTGAGGAAACCATCGCGCTAACCCGCCGCGCCCTCAATGTCGACCCCAGCGATCCGCGGCCCTCATACGTTTACGACGAAGCAATCAAAGACAACCTGCTTGATCCAACTATGCAATCGCCGGCCGCCAAGCTGGAATGGATGCAAAACCTGTTAAAGACAACAGGAAATCTTACTGACTCATTTGATATCCATGAGATGCTGGACGCATCAATCCGTATTGAGGCGCAGAAGCAGACCTTTATAAAGTAGAACGCGGCAAGGCTTGCGAGTTCGGCGTGAGGCGAGCCTGAACGAGGCTGATCGAAGCTCGGCTCGCAAAATGCCGATTGTGAGAATCACGAATTACCAAGCCAAGCGGGCCTTTCTCTTGCGCAAATTCGTGCGTGACCACCGACCGTTCGACCTACCGGCGGCCATTCGCGATCCGCTCCTGAAAAGGCTTCAGCTTGCCAGGTCCGGATGAGGTAGCGGCGTTGATCGATTGATCGACGTCGATATGATTTTTCTACCCGAGGCTCGAATCGCAATTTCGACGGGTGGCTTCGAGCCGTCCCACGTAGGGCCAGGGCTTAGTTGTAATAAAATGTTTAGCAGCGCGTCGCGATCCTATTGCGCAAACTGGCCGGCTTGTTAGCTCCAGTCCTCGAGGATGGGGTCTTCTTCGATCGCTTGCTTCTCCCCGCGGATTTGCGCCGGTCGGGCGGGGCACCAATTGTCGCATCGACGATCTGCCCACCCCTGCGAGGTGACCGCAGCCTTCGCCGCAGCGTTGAAGCGCGCGAACAGCACCGTAACCGCGTGCTTGCGCTCGACTCAAGCTGACTTCAGCGCCCAGATCGCCTTGGCGCCCGGTACCAGGTCGACGAAATGAAAATCAAAAAGCCCATCAAAGAGAGTCGATCCTTGATCACCCGCAGCGTACAGTGCATCCATCGTCTGCATCGAGAACCCTAAACATGACATATCAAAGACTGTGACGACGGAATTTAATGCGCGCAATGCCGCTGCCTCCGAACAGGAGCTTCCTAGTTCTTGAACTCCAAAAGTGTTTACTCTGGTCCTCATTGAGCCCCTAGGCGCGGCATGCCGAGCGTTTCTGGTAGAAAAGCTGAGAGCGCAAGGCCGATGAACACCGCGTGCCTATTGGCGGCGGTCGGGGTGAAGCCGACTTGGTCTGGGTTGATAATGTAGGTAAACGAGGGCTTCAAGGTCACGCCAGGCGCGACGGCCACTCCATAATTAACTTCGATCGTTCCTTCCGTGCTGCTTGCGGCCTGCGCCATGCCGTGGAGGTGCAACGTTGAATTCACATATGCGGTGTAGGCATTATCGAGATGGATGATATTTCCAAGAACGTTGAATGTGTCATTTGGTCGAAAACCAAAAGGCCCACGATAGGAAATTCCGGCGAAGTAAGCATTATCGATGTTTGAGTTCCCGCTTGTTTGTATGTTTGCGCCGGTAAAGAGCGTTAAATTGCGTTGGGTGTCTAGGTCAGGACGATAAGCCACTTGCTCTGCCTGAAGCCAAATACCGCTCTTGCCATGATCGAGACGAGGCGCACCACCAAAGGTCACGCGATTACGGCCAGCAGCGTTGGCCAAAGGATCGTTGTAATCACCCGTATCGACGTCCGCGCCGAAGCTAAACGCGCGGGGATAGGCTTCGTCCTTAAACGTGGTTCGGTAACCGATCTGAACCGGAACCGTTACGCCCCGGATCTTCTCCGGCCCCCAGTCTTCGCCGGGAAAACCGAGGTGTCCAAGTAACGCCAGTGATGGCTCATCCTCGAAGGCGCCTATATTAAAATAGGCGTGATGTGTCAGGTCAATCTTTGCGACGGCTGCGCTCGATGCCGTAAGGTAGGAGGGGTAGCCTTTGGTGTAAGCGTAGCCAGCCGGGAGGCCGCACGTGGAATAGATGAATTCGCAATAGACCGGGGAATAGTCGAACTCCGTTCCGACGGGAACGCGGCCCACGCGGATATCCAGCCGATTGGAGAAAAAGCTCTGTTCGTACGAGAACTCGTTCAATCTTACAGCTGCGATGCCGCCGAAGGCGCGATTATACTCATAAAGCGAACCCGAATAGTTTGTTGCACTCAGTCCCGCAAGTTCGTTGAGCAGAATATGGAAGGAGCCGCCCGAAATGCCGGCAATCTTGTTCATGTCGAGATCGACGCCAAAGAGGTTAAAGCCTTCGTAGAAAGCGCCCTGCTTTCGGCCGCCTGAGGTGTCTCCAATTGCCTGTTGCAGGGTCCGCCCCGTCAAATAGATACCCTGGTCCGCCAGATCTCGACCCAATGCTGCACCCAGTGGGCGCAGGTTGAACAAATAACCATCTGGCGTGCCGCTGTCGGGATAGGGCGAGCTTGGCTGTGACGGCTTTGTCAAAGGTGAGTCATTTGTTCCGTTACTACCTCTTTGCGCCTGCTGGGCGCTGACTGAGTCAATGCTGACCGTCAAAAATGACGCCGCGACAATAGATTTGTAAATTTTCATTAAACGCATCGCGTTCTCCCCTTGGTCCGCTAATCCCCACCGATGACCAAAGGTCATTACTGATGACGCGTCACCATCAAGGCATAGATCGTGCCATCATGTCCGACAATCTTTCAAACTGGCAATCTTGCGCTTCGTTTCCCGGGAGCAACATGGCAGAATAGGGTTTGAAGTCATGTGCAGTCGGCATATATAGCTTCAGACTATCGTTGCGACAAAAGTATATACTCGTGTTCCACATTTCGTTCGTCCTAAATTCATCGAGACTATCCGGCTCTCGCATCCGCTGCGGTCCCATCCAAAGATCGAGGTCGCCCCAAACGGTGCTACTTGGCGTGAAATCGGGCGAGATGGCTTGCATTGGCAACGGTCGAACGCAGGCACGCTTGCACATTGTGAGGTCGCGATAGCGCGGTGTTTTGCGGATTGATTCAGCGCGCGTGCAGTCCAATGAGGTCGGCAGCGCGGTGCTCCTGATTGCGGATAGGCCCAGGTAGGGCGCGTTTTGTCGTGAAGCGGGTTAGACTGCCTCTGCTTCAACTTTAACGTCAGCTATTCAATTCTCACGGATCGAAACCAGTCGGGCTGCTTCCGGCCAAAACAAGTCGTTCGTGCGCCAGCCGACTGCAGTGGGCCGGAGGTCGCGTTGAGGTTTGGCTTCCAATCTTTTGGCATTTATGCTTGCCATGATCTTTATGTTTGCCACGATAAAGAATGGTTGCCTACTTCGGCGTTTCAACGTCAGCTTACATCAAGGTAAAACGAGCATTACTAGCAGATCTTCGACAAACCAGAACACTGCTGGCGCTTCCAATCTGCCCGCGCTTTGACAAGCAGGCGTGCCTGGCTCAAAGCGCTCGCTCAAGGCCGGGCAGGTCTATCTGCCCAAGGAGGCAGAGTGTTCGGTGATTAGTCGGTGACTTCTGGCTTTCGCGAGTGAACGTTTTACGGAACATCAGGAGGTGTACGATTCTGCGTTCGGGGTCGCTGGCGCGGTGAATAACGCCGAACAGGCGTTCGCATGACACAGCTCTTGTATTAGCGCGTCACCTTAATCGCGCCGCCGAACATTTCCTTGAAGCCGATCGTGAAGTGGCGGATGAGCGGATTTGAAGTCGTGGCAACTTTGAAGGAGCTGGTTTGGCCCGGCATGAGCGGCTGGTACTCGATCATCGTGCTTTCGGATTTGACGAAGGTGCCTGCCTGATCTTGAAAGCGCACTTCTGCCATGACGTTTTCTAAGCGTTCGCTGGAGACGTTGCGGACTCCACCTTCGCAGATTTCATAGCCGTACTCCTTGCGGCAGCTGTGACCGAGCAGGCGAAGCGCGGGCACGTCAGATGTGAGGGAGCTTGCGCGACCCACACTCGGCTCGCCCGTTAGGCCGGCGACCGTGCCGATGAAGAAGCCGGTCATCCAGGCGCGAGTCGTAGGTCCGCCGAGGAAGTAGGCCAACACGCACAGGGCTGCGCCGAGCTTTACGAGATTGGCAAGGATGTCCCGCATGGCTATGTTGACGATGATGCGCTTGTCAGGGCTCACGTAGCTCTCCCGGTCGATCAACGCGGTTGTTGCCGGTCCGGGGCGCGAATGCCGCTTTCGCTATCCAATAACACCCTGGGTGGCCTTCCAGCGCCACACAGAGCCCTCGGAAGTCTCCTCCTGCCCCTGCGGTCTGGACAGTTGCCTTCGTGCCCTTTGTGACCGCCAGGCAAGTCCCTGATGGTTCTGCCGCGGGATGGACCTTGTCGTCGGGCGACACGGTCTGCTGGCCAGACGTCGAAACCTCGTCGATGGTCTTGCAAGCCCGAGCGTCCACTTTCGTAGTGACGGCAACAGGCTCCTGAGGTGCGCCGTTCTTTGTGTCGGTGGCGCTATCGCTCGGCACCAGCTCGCTCAGCTCGCCTGGAGCGACCTTACGAGCGTGTGGCAAGGCACTGGCGTCCTCCAGCGCGCTCTGTTCTAGGCTGGCGATAGCGTCTGCTTTGGCCCTAGCTTCGTCACGGGCGCGGCCAGCGCGTTGAATCTCGGCGTCGGCGCGCCTTTGCGCATCTCGAGACTCCACTTCGGCTTTGGTCGCTTCGTCCTCAAGCCTCGAAACTTCAGCCTCTGCGGAGGCCTTCGTCTGAAGCCTCGCTTGGGTGGCTTTGTCGACACGGGCAGTGGCCGACCGGCGTCGCGCCTCAAGCTGTTGAGCTTCAGCTTGCGCTTGGTCCTTCGCCTGGGCGACGATCCTTGGAATTTGCGAAAGGAGCTTGTCGGAGTCCTGCTTGATCTCATCGAGATTGTAGGGGTTGCCACGTCGCGCCGAGGTCATCTCGCAGGTGGCGAGAACAGTCTTCAAGGACGTTAAATCATCGTCGGTCCAATCTGCCGCCGCTTTCCCGAACGGCGTGCGTATGTCCTGGCCAGCCAAGACATATGTCAGCGGACTCTCCGGCCCTCCGCAGCCACCATTCCCAGCAATGTAGAGCTGGATGAAGTTGTCTGCGGCAAGAGCTTGGTGAGGCACGAGCAAGCTGCCTACGAGTGCGCACGTTCCGGCGTTTAGGCGAGTGGAGACGTTAGCCTTGGGCATAACACCGCTTCCTGTCGACGATAAGTCACACCGCAAATCACTCCACCGTGGCCTCCAGTCAAGTCAAATGTCACTCATCGTCTGTAGATCAATCGTCGACAGCCGGTTCGTCATGGTCCGGTGGACATACGAGAACGACTCGCCCGAAATCTTCGCCGCCTCAGACAGGAGAAAGGCTTGTCGCAGGAAAGCTTTGCCTTCGAAGCGCAGATCCACCGCACCTACATCAGTGATCTCGAACGAGGTGCACGCAATCCGACAATTACGATTGTGGAGAAGCTGGCTCGTACGCTGAAGGTTAGTGCTAGCGTATTGTTGGACTAGGGAGTCGTAAGATTGTGGGCATCCAACGTGCTTCTGGATGTCGGAATTCTTGAGCCCCGCCTAACTCATAGCCGTAACTTTGTCCTGACCTACTCGCCGCTTCTCGCCTTTGTACACGCACCTAACTTTGGCTCTGACTCAATCTGCGTGCAGTTTTCGGCAAGCGTGAAGGTTTCTGATTCGGGAGCCACTGATGTCACGAAGATGCGCCCGCCTATTTCTGCTTCCTGAGGGTCTCGACGTGGAGCGCGTCGTCCAGCAC
>NZ_LMUU01000265.1:18411-20461 GCF_009765775.1 Beijerinckia sp. L45 | reverse complement strand
CGGCGTCTCATGCTGCCTGTCAGCCGAGATACCCTGCTTCGAACCGTTCGCCGACATGCTTGCCGCTATGATACTCCGCTGCATATCGTCGGGATCGACGACTGGGCATGGAAGAGAGGCCTGAGATACGGGACCTTGATCTGTGATCTTGAACGGCGACGGATCGTCGATCTTCTCCCGGACAGAGACGCCGGCACGGTTGCGGCATGGTTTGCCGCTCATCCTGGCATCAACATCATCGCACGCGATCGTGGCGGTGGTTATGGTCAGGGCGCCAGAGACGGCGCGCCGCACGCCGTCCAGGTCGCCGACCGCTGGCATCTTATGGAAAACGCCAGCGCGGCCTTCTTGCGTGCGGTGCGCCGTTCGATGCGGCTGATCCGTCAGGCGCTGGGCTCCACGATCATCGACCCCGTGATGCTGACGAGTGCCGAACGCCTGCAATACGAGGGTTATCGGCGTCGTGAGGATGCCGGCAAGATCATCAAAGCCTTGGCCGCGGAAGGCATGACGGTGAAGGAGATCGTGCGACGGGTGGACGCGAGCCGTAATCACGTTCGAGACGTCATTCGAAACGGCTGCGGCGATGTCTTCCGGTCGCGGCAGACCTCGTTGGCGCCCTATCTCGCGACCCTTGATGCGGAATGGATGGGTGGCTGCCGCCGTGGTGCTGAGCTGTGGCGTCGGCTCCAGACTTTAGGCTTCCCTGGCTCATTGCGGGTCGTCTCGGAATGGGCGACGCGCCGCAAGCGAAGCGAGAAAGCAGGCCTCATGGGATTGGGGCGTGTTCCGTCCGCGCGCGTGATCGCTTGGCTGATGACTGTCATGCGCGATACCCTCAGCAAAGGCGATGCGACGATGATGGCCGCCATTGAAGCAGGCGTCCCTTCCCTTGTGATGGCTCGCGACCTCCTGCTGCGATTCCAGGCCATAGTCCGATCTCGTACGATCGGTAATCTGCAGGCTTGGATCGATGCCGCGCGAGACAGCCTGATGTCATCTTTTGCCGTCGGCCTTGCGGCCGACCAAGTCGCGGTCGCGGCGGCACTCACGGAGCCCTGGTCCAACGGTCAGACCGAGGGACAGATCACGAAGCTCAAGCTCGTAAAGCGCCAAATGTACGGGCGTGCCAACCTCGATCTTCTCCGCGCTCGTCTCGTTGGAGAACTGCACGCAGATTGAGACAGAGCCCACATTAAGCGCCGAAGACATCTGCCGCGAAGTCTATCGAGCAACCCGCACCCTCTACGCCAACGTGTCGCCACACATGGACGACGCCGCCCTTGGTTTCCGTATCCTCTACGGTCCACGCTCGAGGACGTGCCGATTCTCTTCCTCGGCTTTCAACCGGGCGGCGGCAGCATGGCCGCAGCGACGACACTGGCGGTCGGCGAGCATGACACCTGGCCGCGCACAGCCGCCAACAACGTTAATGTAACGACTATACGCCGGCAAGATTAACAAATGTTAATTGATTGATGGTGACGCCTCCTGGTCCTTCTCGATCGTGATGTCGCGCCCGGTGTGGTAGACGAGACCGTCCTCGGGGACACTGATCCAGGATATCCATCGACCTGTTCTTCGATGTATTGATGTGTGTCGGCGTCGCGATGGGCGGTATCGAATTGGTCCGTATCTTCGTGTCGAGGCTTACGTCTCGAGTTCGGCCACATGACGGTCGGACCAAACCTTTCCCTCGTCACCCCCCAAAACAGCCGAGCGATGTACCCGGCCGACGGATCGTCGTCCGATCCCCATGCGTGGCTCTTGCCGTCCTTGTCGACGACATGCCGCGCGAAGTAGCTGTGCATCGACTTCACGTCCGTGACATCGAGGTCCCTGCGATGCGCGAGTTGCTCGGCGCGTTTGACCCCGCCGCGGTTGAACTTGGCTCTCTGCTCCAATCCCTTCTTGGCGTTGGAGGCCATCTCTGCGTCGGCTTGAACGTTTCGGACAATGGTTCTTTCCTCACTGCGACGCCAGTCGCGCCGCGAGGTCGACAACTCTGGCGGCCACATCCCCGGCAGCGACTGCACTGACTTGACGATGC
>NZ_LMUU01000265.1:10541-18401 GCF_009765775.1 Beijerinckia sp. L45 | reverse complement strand
TCACGGAGCCCTGGTCCAACGGTCAGACCGAGGGACAGATCACGAAGCTCAAGCTCGTGAAGCGCCAAATGTACGGGCGTGCCAACCTCGATCTTCTCCGCGCTCGTCTCGTTGGACAACTGCACGCAGATTGAGTCAGAGCCATTGTTGCGCGCCGAAACACAGGAATGACGATACGCGCGCCTTGCGCGGCGGCGATCGTATTGTCGATCATGGGCAGGACGAGCTTGTACCAGTCGCGATAATGACGGGGCTTAACCGCGTGTACGATCACCGGAACGCCTTGTGCCGCCCTGGCGACATCGTCGGCGACGAGCGCGTCTCCCTGTACCCATGTGAACGGTTCTGACCCCTCCACGCTTTTCGGGTTGCGATGGAGCGCCCGCACCGTCCAGCCACGTTCCGCAAGCAGGCGCGCGACCGGCCTCCCGACGCCCCCTGTCGCACCGATGATCAAAGCTGTTTTGTCATTCATGAAAGAACGGATACCAGCTCTTCAAGCCATACATAATTGACTAAGGGCGCATTATCGATATACGAAAATATATGAGCTACGAGCCGGGATGGGACCTCTATCGCACCTTTGAAGCGGTGCTGCGGCACGGCTCGCTCTCTGGAGCGGCGCGGACGTTGGGATTGACGCAGCCCACCGTCACACGCCAGATCGATGCGCTTGAATCGGCGCTGGGTACGGAATTATTCGTTCGCACCTGTCGGGGGATGTCACCGACGGCGGTAGCGTTGCGGCTGCAGCCCTATGCGGAGACGCTACTGCAAACCACCGCCGCGCTCGTACGCGACGCGTCTTCAGCGAACGAGGTCAGCGGCACCGTGCGCATCACGGCTGGTGAAACGGTTGGCATCGAGTATCTGCCACCAATCCTTGCGGGCTTACGACGTTCTCACCCCTCTCTGCACCTGGAGCTGTCACTTTCAGACGCAGTTGAGGACCTCATGCAGCGTAAAGCCGACGTCGCCATCCGAATGATTGAACCGACGCAGAAAACGCTTGTGAAGGAGAAGGTCAACACGGTTGAGATCGGCCTTTACGCCCATGAATCCTATCTCGACCGACGCGGCATGCCAAAGAGCTTGAAGGACCTGACCAAACACGACATCATTGGCTTCGACACGGAGACGCCCGTAATCCGGGCTGTTACAGTTCCGTATTCATGGCTCCGCCGAGCCAATTTCGCGGTCCGGACCGATAGTTCGCCCGCACAGCTGGCAATTATTCGCAGTGGGTTAGGGATCGGCTACTATCAGAGCCGCGCAGCCTCCCAGACGCCAAATCTCGTTCGCGTATTGGAAGACCAATTCACCCTATGCTTCGACATGTGGATAGCAATGCACGAAAACCTACGTACCAATCCAGCTTGCAAGATCGTTTACGAAACGCTGGGAACGGCATTGGCGGCTATGCCTGACGATTGAACACCACATGTGGTGTTCAATCGTCCGTGATGCTTCATATCCGGCGCTTCCCTGAGCGTCGTAGCCTTTGCAAGCCAGCATTGAAGCGGTTTGTCGAGGGCGGCTCGGATAGCGGAACTGGGCAATGAACACATGGTCAGATCCAAACCAAAACTATCCATGAATCATGTCTCGATCGTCTCGACGCTGTTGACGAGAAAGGAGTGCCTTGCCGGACGACTTCCATCCCTAGCGCGCCTCAGAACGAAAAACGCGGTTGCGGCAACGGCTAGGTTTGCCACCGTAGCGACCGCGAAAACCGCATGCCAGTTGCCGGTATAGGTCCTAAGCCAGCCCGCAGCCGGCACAGACCATGCAGCAAGGCCCTTCCCCGTATATAAGATACCAGCGTTCGTTGCCGCATAACGCGAGCCGAAAAAATCAGCGCAAGTCGCTGGAAAGAGCCCGTAGATCTCTCCCCACGTAAAATATATGAGGCCTGCGGCCAGCATAAAATACACTGGAGAAGTGCCTAATGTTCCGAGTGCCCAATAGGCGGCCGCACCGACCGTAAAGACGACGGCCATCGTCGTCTCTCGACCGATATGGTCTGAAACCCAACCAAAGAGTGGACGCGCCAAACCATTCAAGATGTTATCGATGATTGCAGACGCTATGAGAACGGTCGAAGAGACGAAGAGTAAGTCGATAGGCAAGTTCGCGATCTTATAGTCATTAGCGATTGGAGCCATCTGCGCCGTCACGATCAACCCGCTGGCGGCGACCGTCGTGAACATGGCGTAGATGACCCAAAATATCGGGCTTTTAAGCATCTCGACTGGTGTATGGTCGCGGCCGGTCGTGACCTGAGCTTCAACGCCGGGTGTCGAAGTCCGTTGAGGCTCGAAAAGGAAAAAAGATAGCACTACGAGGGCAGTCCCCTGTGCTAGGCCGAACCAGAAGAAAGCCGCATGGTATCCAAAAGCGGCAATGACTTTGATAATCGGCACAATCGTCAGTGCAGAGCCCCCACCAAAACCCGCGGCTGTCAGCCCGGCGGCGAGGCCTCGACGATCCGGAAACCATCTGAGAGCGTTGGCTATACAGGTTCCCCAAACCGCGCCGTTGCCAAGCCCTGCTAGTGCCATGCCGAGGTAGAGGCTTGGCAAAGATGTCGCCTCGCTGTTTATAATCCAGGCCAGCGCGACCAGAACGCCGCCGATAGCAACGACCACGCGGGGCCCGAAACGGTCTGCAAACCAGCCTTCGAGGGGAACAAGCCACGTCGCGGTCGCGATGAAAATGCTAAAGCCCCACTGGATCGCTTCTCTTCTCCAATGATATTGGACGTTGATCGGATCTACGAAATAAGTCCAAGCATATTGGAGATTCGCGACCATTACCGTGCAGGCAATACCCAAGGAAAGTTGAAGCCAGCGGTTTGGCATTTTACCATTCGATGTTGATGACATGAGCTGATTCCGACGAGACGGCATGCCGTGAGTTTGCGCTGCCTAGCTCTTGATGAAGTCGTTCCTCCCGACACCCTGAAGAAGAAGAAAGCGGGCTTTCGCAAGCGCTTCATTGCTCACTTGATGCCGAACGCCGCTCGCGACTTGGTAACGATCGCCTTGCTTGAAAACCGCTGGGCTCGCATCTGTCGTGACAATCGTAAGATCGCCTTCGAGAACGAAAAAATAGTCCGCGCTTTCACTATGGTAGTGCCACGGTATGACGTCTCCCGGCATCAGCGTGAAAACACGCGCGAGAACATCGGAGCTTTCAACGATTGTTTCGACTGCCGTCACCGAAAAGTCTGTCACGTATTTTGCCTTTCATGCTGATGTTCACTGCGAGGAAATATTATCGGCCGTTGCGGTTTTGATAGAAACCATTATTAAGATCGATTTCGCAAGTCGTAATTTGCGGCGCAGACTGCCCTAGAAATTGCACGACTTCTTTATTAGGTCATAAGCCAATCTTATCGGCAGCTCTATCGCGATGGTGGTGCATCGCATTGTCGAGATACAGACGTTTGAGACAAGCGACGCGCCCTTCACTTGAGGCGACAGCCAAGACGCAAGTGCTCGAAAGCGACGCCGTCGTAGTCAGGAAAAGAGTTTAACGACGACAAACACGGCCAGGATTGCCGCGACGAAACATGTTGCTGCCGACAAAACAGAGCCCGCTATCACCCCCTCGGCATCGACATAGTCCGCTTGGGGTTTGTTGCCTGTGATCATGCCGTGGATAAGCCCCGTTCGCCTGAAAAAGTCATAGAAGACGATCGCAGCCACATGGACTGAAACCAGGCCGAGGATGACGGAAAAGCCTAAGCGGTGAAGCCGAGTTGCCGCCTGAACGGAGGCATCGCTTGCCAAGTGTGCCAGAGGCCCTTCAATGCTGTTCAGATAGTCGCCACCGGCGGAAAAAAGGCCTAAGATGGCCTGAACGCCCACGGCGCAGAGAAGCGTAACGATCATCCAGCCGCCGAGCGGATTGTGGCCTAAGAACTTACGCCTACTTCCGTGAATTTCGGCCCAAGCGTACTTCGCGACGGTCGCTGGCCTCGCGACGAAGGACGAAAAGCGCGCGGTGTAACCGCCCGAGAAACCCCAAAACACCCGGAACACGACTAGGATCAGAGCGGCGTAGCCATTCCACTTATGCCAGTCCGGGTGATCAAACGCGTACTTGTTTGTCGCCCAGGCTATTGCAACAGTTGCCACCAGCAGCCATTTGAAGACGCGGGTTGGTGCGTCCCAAGCTTGAACTCGGCTCGATAATGTCACGTTGCCTCCTACAAACCCTTCGGCCAATCGCGCGGCACCGATCGCCCGCTCAAAGCGACAGAAAGCGGGCGTCCCGGCTTGCGTTCCGCACATCACCGAACCGACCGCTGGCTTCGTTGTCTTTCCAAGTATCTCGTCGCAATCAAAGCTCAGCAGCCCTGTTTTTATCCGCCGCAAAGTACGAACGATCAAAGGGAGGCATACCGGGGGCGCCTATCCGATTGGATCGCGGCGCGAAGTGGAGGGTTCGCCAGTACCTCATGTCAGGGAGCCTGACCGCCGTCGGCGTCCCGCGGAGGGACAGAACAGCGGCGGCAACCTCGCCATACATCTCGTCCTTCATCGCAGGCTTGATGGTCCAAGCCCCGAGATCGCTCGTGAGGGTTTTTAGCCAGGAGCCGAGTCCGCCGACGACCCTGTCGAACATCGGATCATGAATGTCGACAGTATCGGCATGGTAGTTCTGCCAATCGGAAAAGAGCTTCGCGTACTCAAGGCTGCTGTTCTTGTAATCGTCCGTCCTCGCTGCGATGGCTCTATCTATGTCGCTCTTGGACATCTGATCAACGATCTTGCGCGCCGCGATCGATGAGCCGACCAATTCCCACACCAACGGAATCTGGCGCGCCCATACATCGCACGCATAAACGAGAAACGACGCCCAGATCAAATCTAAGCCATCCTTGCCGCCCAGGACACATTGGTCTGGACGCAACGCCTCGTTCTGCGCACCTTTCGGTACAGGAGGTTTGCCTTTGGATAAGTCCTCATACACTTCAGCATACCAGTTCGCTTTTACCGCATCGGGCCGTCGCGTCGGTGAGGCCGGCCGTTCCCGCATATCCGGCAATGCACCCCCGATGCCTTGCAGGGCCGCGCCAAGCGGACCGGCGCGCAACAATTCGTTTTCTTCCTTCCAATGGACATAGAGAACGCGCAAGGCGTGATGAAGCACGAACGAATAGTCGTCGTATTGAACGAACTCTTTGCCCACCGGCGTGTAGAACCGATCGAAATAAGCTTGGGCCTTCGTGTCTTTCATGATCTCGGCCATGTGTCCACGCATGAACGCCATTTGTGAGCGGCCAGCCACGTCGAGGTCCATCAAGCGCCTAAGAGCAAGAGACGAAACTCGGAACCAGTGGAGAACGGGATCGAGCGCTACCTGTGCTACATCTGCCATCGCGTTCGATGGCATGGCAAGTAACGCCGCGCCAGCGGCCAATGAAGTTCGCCGTGTGATCGCTGACATATATCTCTCCGTCAAGCATGGGTTTTGTCGACTTGCGTGCTTGTCAGCAGCGCTACGTTTAGGCGGCAAGATATCTAATACTTGACGTAAAACATGACGTAATCGTTTTGAATGCAAGTATATATTAGTGGCACTTTCGCTTGCTTTGAGGCAATAGCAATTTAATTGGATGATAAGGAAAGCTTATCAGACGGGCGCTGGATCCGAACTCGACTCGCCAAATTCTCCGTCTATGACTTGCGACACCAGGCGAACCATTTAGTTTGGAGACCGAGGATCGACGCGAACCATCTCTTAGGCGCAAGCGAGGCGGATTTCCCGCTACGTGTCGACCGACGCCTGGTCGCGAACTCCGCGCTGCGACTCCGGCTCGGCCTGTTGTGGATATGTTGGGATCGAGCCGGTAATACTAACCAGGTGTCCGTGCGGAAAAGTGTCTTCGGCGCCTTCGCGGGCCGTTTGTCGAAGCTTTCGGCCAAAAGGGTAGCTCCTGGTCTGGTTCAACAGGTGAATTATGCAGATCCGGCAGCTTAGGTATCTTGTCGTCCTCGCCCGGGAGGGCCACTTCGGCCGCGCAGCGACGGCCCTGTCCATTAGCCAGTCAGCTCTTTCGCAAGCTCTTCAACAAGTCGAACGGCACTTCGGGACCTCGATCGTCGACCGTGGTCAGAGCGGCTTCCACGGCTTCACCGAACAGGGCGAGGCCATACTGCAATGGGCGCGTCAGTCGCTGGTCGACCACGACCGCCTGCTCAAGCCCGAGCTTGGTCGCGGCGGCGAACTCAGTGGCTCGTTGCGCATCGGCATCGCGCCCGTCGTCATGTCCATCGTGGCCCTGCTCACGACGCCGTACAGTGAGCGGCATCCCGACGTGTCGCTGACCGTGTTGGCGAAGAACGTTCCCGAGATCGAGCGGAGCCTTCGGGCCTTCGACATCGACGCTGGCGTGACCTATCTCGACGGTGTGACGAAGCCAGGCCTGCGTCGCTACGTTCTTTACGAGGAAAGTTATTACCTCCTCGTCCCGAGCGACCATGCTTTACGCGGCCGCGATTCCATCGACTGGCTTGAGGTCGGCGACTGGCCATTGTGTATGCTGACGCCCGACCTGCATATGCGGGTCGTGCTCCAACGATCGTTTGCGACCGTAGGGAAGGAACCGAAGGCTGTCATCGAAACGGATTGCAGCCTGGGTCTCTTCGCGCATGTTCGATCCGGCAAATGGCTGACCATTGTACCCCAAACCTATTTCTATCTATTGGGCGATCTCGCCTATTTTCGTGCTATTCCAATCCTAAATCCGCTGGTTCTGAGCACTATCGGGCTTGTTATCCAGGAAAAGACGCCGCTTTCGCCGCTGCTACAAAGCTTTATCGACTCAGTTGAGGGCTCAGACATAGCCGGACAACTCGCGCGTTATCGCTGGCGGGGTGACGCGGATACGCGTCCATCATAAGCCGCGCTTACGCACTCATCAGCTACGGCGTCCCATTTTCTGCGCGCCGCTTGCCACTTCTTTGCCCTTGAATGACTTGGGCAACTGTTGACAGAGCTGGCTAGTAAGCAGCTCCACATCAGCGAGATAGTCTTCATTGTCCACTGCAATATCGAGCCCGAAGCCTATACCGCCGCCACTGCGTGAGAGGTTCCGGAGGCTTTTCGTTTCGCGGCAGGTGCCTAGATGAGCTTGATCACCTCTTGGACGATCCGGTCCGTAAGACCTTTGATCCAGCTCGACAAAGGGGGACGGGCAGCGTGGCTGACGTCTGCTTTGGGCTTCGTTGGCCTCATCCTTATATGGGCCGCAGCAAACGCGACTGGTGTCGTCACGCCAAGGCTCTTGCCCTCGCCGTTCCTTACGGCCGAGGCCTTGGTGCGTGGCATCTGGTCGGAAGGCCTGGGGTTCGATCTTGGGTACACGGTTCGCCGAACCCTAGAAGCGTTCGCGCTCGCGTCAGTCATCGGAGTGCCAATCGGGCTCGTTATTGGCTCAAGCGTGCGGGTCTACAGATCGATGGAATTCCTCATCGACTTCTTCCGTTCGACCCCGGCAACGGCTCTTTTTCCGCTCTTCATGATCATCTTCGGCCTTGGGGATGGCGCAAAAATTGCCGTCGCAGCCTTTTCCGCCGCGCTGATTCTCATCTTCAACGTGGCTTACGGCGTGATGAACGCGCGACCGACGCGCACGCTGGCCGCCCGCGTCATGGGAGCCTCGCGGCTCCGTGTCTTCTGCGACGTCACTTTCTATGAATCTCTTCCGCAGACCTTCGTCGGCGTGCGCACGGCCGTATCGTTGGCGCTCGTCGTCGTGATCGTCGCCGAAATGTTCATCGGCTCGGACAATGGGCTCGGCAAACGGATAATCGACGCGCAGATCACCTTCGACATGCCGGGCCTCTA
>NZ_LMUU01000265.1:0-10377 GCF_009765775.1 Beijerinckia sp. L45 | reverse complement strand
ATCGGAGCAACCATGTCCGAACAAATGAACCGCCGCGCCTTCACGGCATCCGCGCTCGGTGCTGCCTTTCTGCCGGCGGCGCCGGCGCTCGGCCAGTCCAAGCAGAAGGTAGTGATCTCCTGGCTGCCCATAATGCAGACGACGGCATTCTATGTCGCACTTGACCGCAAGCTGTTCGACAAGGCCGGCATCGATGTCGAGGCAGCGCGATTTGAAGCGCCGAACCAGATCATCGACTCGTTGGTCTCGGGTCGCGCTGATCTTGGCGCGCCAGGCGCTGCCGCCGGCATCACAGCGCTCGCGCAGGCGAAGTTCCCGGGCACGTTCAAGGTGTTCGGCCTTCAGGGCGGCAGCATAAAGCTCAACCGGATCAACGACGGGCTCATCGTGGATCGCGCTTCGACGATCAAGACCTTCGCCGACCTTCGTGGCAAGTCACTCGGACACTTGCCGGGCATTCAATGGCGGACGATCTCTCGCCACATGGTGCGCCTCGCGGGACTCGATCCCGATAAGGACATTCGCCTGGTTGAGCTTGCCGTTGGCCTGCAGGTGGCGGCTCTCATCGCCGGTACCGTCGATGCGACGCTATCCCTTGAGCCGGTCGGCTCGATCGCTGTCGCCCTCGGACAGGCAAAACGGGCCATCACCAATCCATGTGCCGCGGCGATCGCGGATCCGTTCTACTCCGGCGTCTCGGTCCTAACGACTAAGTTCCTTGGCGAACGACCGGAGATTGCAGCGAAGGTTGTGGAGGTTCTCGATGAGGCGACCCGCATAGCCAATGCAGAATTCGACACGGTCCGTCAGATCCTACCGAAGTACACGGCAGTGAAGGTCGACCAAACCGGCGTCGTCGCACAGCCATATCTGCGGGGTTTCTCCGATCTGGATGCGACCGACATCGCCTCCTACCAGGCGCTCGTTGACCTGTTCTATAGCGAACATGTCCTTAGCGCGCCGATGAAGGTCGAAGACCTCATGTTGAAGAAGACCGAGGTCGGCCTGTGACCCTCGTCACGGAGCCGTCGAGCAGGTTGATGGAAACGTCGCCCGAGTCGGAGGGTGCGAGTTTCTCGACACATATCACCATACGAGAACTGCAGAAACGTTTCGGCAACAATACGCTGTACGAACGATTCGATCTCGATCTGCCACGCGGCGAAATCATCTCCGTCTTCGGTCCGAACGGCTGCGGCAAGAGCACCTTGATCAACATGATCGCTGGCATTCAGCCATACGAGGGAGGCGATATTCGTTTCGACGGGAAAACCATCGCGGAGACGCGGATTGGATACGTCTTCCAGAACTATCGCGACGCCTTGTTCCCCTGGATGCGTGCGGTGGATAATATCGCCTATCCCCTGAAGCTTGCCGGCATCGATGCTCGAGAGCGGAAGAGACGGATCGACCGACTGGTGGACGTCTTCGACGTCGTCTTTGACTTGAACAGATATCCCTACGAGTTGTCCGGGGGCCAACAGCAGACCGTGTCGATTATGCGGGCCCTTGTCGTCGATCCGGAAGTGCTTTTCCTAGATGAACCTTTCTCGGCGCTTGATTACGAGATGACCCTCGTCATGCGCGATCAGCTCCAGAAAGTGCTGCGAGCGACACGTACGACAACGCTGCTGGTCAGTCATGACCTCGACGAAGCAATCTATCTCGCGGATCGGTTGCTTCTGCTTACACGGCGTCCGACCCGCGTCGCCGCGTTCCTTGATGTACCGATTACCCGCCCGCGCGATCCGTCGACGACGACCGATCCAGAGTTCGTCGCGCTAAAGGCACAAGCCCTTGGCATTTTCCAGGCGGCGGTTAGGAGTAGATGACGGGACGCATTCGAATGTTCTTGGCTGGCGGGATTAAAAGATGACGAAATTCGACGAAAAACCGGCAAGACTGTCCTGCATATGCGGATGTGGCTCGGCGGAGATGTTTGCTTGCGAACGGACCACGACATTGCCGGTGGACCTCGAGGTTCGGATCGATCGCGCGATCGAAGCATCGATCTTTCGTGCGGTGTTTCCGTCGGCAACGACCCGGCGAAATCTTATCGCAAGCTTGGGAAGCTCAACGCTTCTGGCCGCGCTCGCCGAGGCCCTGCCTATCGGAATCGCGCAAGCGCTGGCCCAATCTTCGGTGGGACCGATCGAGAAGACGAAACTAAGCGTCGGCTTCGTGCCGATTACTTGCACCGTCCCGTTGCTGCTCGCGGACGCAATGGGCGAATTTCGAAAGGAAGGCTTAGAGGTCTCCCTTCAACGGACGCCTAGCTGGGCCTTGGTCCGAGACAAACTCATCAGCGGTGAGTTTGACGCGTCCCACCTCGTGCTGGGTATGCCCTTCACGATGACCCTCGGGATCGGCTCATCGCCGGTGATGACCCATGTCGCGACCGTTCAGAACACGAATGGGAGCGCAATCACGCTCGCTATGAAGCATAGGGAAAACCGGGATCCCAAGAACTGGAAGGGTTTCAAGTTCGGCATTCCGCACGACCACTCGATCCATGCGATGCTGCTGCGCTACTACCTTGCCGAACATGGGCTCGATCCAGACCGCGACGTAGAACTCAGGGTCTATCCGCCGCCTGACTCCGTCGCGAACATGGCCGCTGGAAACCTCGACGGCCTCTTCTTTGCCGAGCCGTGGGGCCAGAGGGCTGTGTTCGAAGGCGTCGGTTTCATCCACCTCCTGAGTAAGGACATCTTCCCGGACCATCCGTGCTGTACGCTATCCGTTGGAAATCGCTTCCTCAGCGACAGTCCGAATAGCTTCGGTGCTTTCATCCGGGCGGTGGTCCGCGCGACGGCATTCGCGGACAAGCATGAGAACAGACAGCATGTTGCCGAACTCCTGGCTCCGGCCAACTACCTGAACCAACCGAGGCGCGTCCTTGAGCAGGTTTTGCTTGGACATTACGCGGACGGGCTGGGTAAAGTGGTCGATGCACCCGGAAGGATTGGCTTCGATCCGTTTCCCTATGAGTCCACCGCAATTTGGGTTCTGACTCAGCTTCGCCGATGGAAGATCATACCGACTGACGTCGACTACAAATTGGTCGCCGAGCGCGTCCTGCTTTCGACCGGCGCGGCGAAGGCCATGGCCGACGTCGGGTTACCGCCCCCTGGTAGCGGGATGGCGAAGCTCTCCATTATGGGACGGGAGTTCGACCCGACCAAGCCGGCTAATTATCTTCAGCAGTTCCCGATCAAACGGGCATAAGGAACATCATGAGAGGTTATCACGACATCGGCGGAGATCCTGCGGGTCCCGTCCCGAAGACGGAACTGGATTGGGTCGGCTGGGAAAAGCGCGTCGAGGCCATCCGCAACCTCCTCGGAGACAGCACGAGGCGCGTCATTAGTCTCGACGAGCTAAGGCGTGGCTTCGAGTCGTTCGGCGCGGAGAAGTACAAGAAATTATCCTTCTATCGTCGTCGGATCGAGGCGATGATCGATATCCTCGAGGAGAAGGGGGTACTTACGCGTGCCGAACTCGACGCCAAGGTTGAAGGTATGTTTCCTCCAGAGGCTGCAGGCTGATGCCACGCTATAACGTGTCGCAGATGGTCGAGGTGCTCGAATTAAACCGGCCTGGACACATCCGCACGCCCTACTATGTGCGAAACCGTATCGGTCGCGTCATCCAATTCTGCGGCGCCTTCCTGAATCCGGAAGACCTATCGCGCGGCAACGCCGGCGGCCCGGTCGTCGAATGCTATCGCGTCGAGTTTCTGCAGATCGACCTATGGCCTGACTACCGCGGCCTGCCCGAGGACACGCTGGTGATCGAGATCTACGAACATTGGATGAAACCAGTAGAAGGAGGGCCACACCATGGTTGAATCCGATTTCGGACAAAGTGGCGCGCAGTCGTCTGGTAAGGTCTTCACCGTGCAGGAGGCCATCGTAGTAGAGACCGAGGCCGGCAACGCCGAGGCGTCGCGGCTCACGGCGGCGCTCCAATCCTTGCTCGTCGAAAAGGGCCTTTTGTTCCCTAACGAGGTGGAGCAGGAGATAGAGAAGCTCGACGCTCCGGGCGTGCACCTGGGCGCTCGTCTCGTAGCGCGGGCCTGGGTTGACGAGCGCTTTAAGGAACGACTGCTGGCCGATGGCAAATCTGCTGCGGCTGAGTTCGGCATGAAAATCGGGGAAGCTCAACTCATTGTCGTGGAAAATACGGTGCGTGAGCACAACTTGATCGTCTGCACCCTTTGCTCGTGCTATCCGCGCTCGCTGCTCGGCCAACCGCCGACCTGGTACATATCGAAATCGTATCGCGCCAGGGCCGTGCGCGAGCCGCGGGACGTGCTGAGCGAATTCGGGCTAGACGTACCTTCAGACGTTCGCGTCCGGGTCCACGATAGCAACGCGGACATGCGCTATCTCGTGCTGCCGTTGCGGCCCCTAGGATCCGAAGACCTCGACGAGGAAGCGCTGTCGCGTCTCGTAACCCGCGACAGCTTGATCGGGGCCGGCCTCGCCTTGGCGCCCCCAACATGAGCTTTCGGCGAGATGGTGGAGCGCGAGACGTATCGCGTGAGCGGCAAAGGTCGCATGTCCGAACTTCTTGGGCTTCTTCGACGATGAACTCATCCCAACGGCGATGCCCGGAGGCGATTGCATGAAGGCCTCGCTCCGCCTGCGCGCCTCGTTTCTTTCGCTAATCATGCTCGTCGCCTTCCTCGGCGTTTGGCAGATCGCGGTCAGCGGTGTCGGGAAGACTGCCGCGATGGATCCAGAGTACGCGGCGATGATGGGCGACTCGGCCACAACCGGCAAATCGGCAATTCCGGGCCCGATCGACATCGCAGAGACGATCTGGGGCCATCTCAAGGATCCGTTCTACGATCACGGGGCGAACGACAAAGGCCTCGGCATCCAGCTCGCGTACTCCATCGCCCGCGTCGGCATCGGCTACACACTCGCGATGATCGTAGCGATTCCGACCGGTTTCCTCATCGGGATGTCGCCCCTCATGAACAAAGCGCTCGATCCGTTCATTCAACTGCTCAGACCGGTTTCTCCGCTCGCCTGGATGCCGTTGGCGCTCTACACCATCAAAGATGCGGGCCTCTCCGCTATCTTCGTCATCTTCATCTGCTCACTATGGCCCATGTTGATCAACACCGCGTTCGGGGTGGCGAGCACCCGCACGGAATGGCTCAACGTAGCCCGCACATTGGAGGTCGGTCCGCTGAGACGCGCCTTCACGATCGTCCTCCCTGCGGCGGCGCCCACCATCGTCACCGGCATGCGGATCTCGATCGGGATTGCTTGGCTCGTCATCGTCGCGGCCGAGATGCTCGTCGGCGGTACGGGCATCGGCTACTTCGTTTGGAATCAGTGGAACAACCTTTCTTTGGCCAACGTGATCACCTCGATTCTCGTCATAGGTCTTGTCGGGATGGTTCTCGATCAACTGCTGGCCCGCGCGCAGCGCCTCGTTACGTTTCCGGAATGACCGACGTGCCTTCGATCAGTGCTAATGCGACGCGTATCGTTCCGCGGCTGGACGCAGTGGAAGCCGGCGCTACGGCGAGGCACGACAAAACGGATCGATTTATATCGATCGAGGGTGTCGCGCGCCGGTTTCCGTCACCGGAGGGACTGAGCACCGTCTTCGAGGATCTTTGGTTGCCGGTGCGTCGCGGCGACTTCATGTGCATGATTGGTCATTCTGGCTGCGGAAAGACAACGGTTTTAAACATCCTCGCCGGGCTGGAGCGTCCCAGCGAAGGCGTTGTCATCGTCGACGGAAAAGCGATCGACGGACCAAGTTTAGACCGCGCCGTGATCTTCCAGGGTCACTCATTGCTTCCATGGCGGACCGTGATCGGCAACGTCGCCTATGCTGTGTCTTCGCGCTGGCCGAAGGCTTCCCGCGTCGAGGTAGAGGACCGCGCACGCAAAGCATTAGCGACCGTCGGCTTAGCTGGATCTGAGCATAAGCGTCCTTACGAACTATCCGGCGGCATGAAGCAGCGGGTCGGTATCGCCAGGGCCCTTGCGATAGAGCCCAAAATATTGCTCATGGACGAGCCGTTCTCGGCGCTAGACGCCTTGTCTCGCGGCCTGCTTCAAGACGAGGTGCGGCGGATCTGCACTGCGACCGGCCAGACCGTGTTCATGATCACGCATGACGTCGACGAGTCGATTTACCTCGCCGACCGCATCGTACTGATGACGAATGGACCCCGGGCTCGAATAGCGGAGATCGTGGAGAATCCACTTCCAAAAATAAGGGATCGTGCGGGCTTGCACCGCACCGACGGCTTCTACGAGATCCGTAACCACCTAATGGATTTTCTTGTGACGCGATCGAAGGCTCTTCGAGACCGAGAGGTAGAAGGCCTCGACCCTCGGCAGCCGTCAATAGTCCGCTTTCCCACGTTGCGCCAATGAGTGAACCCGCGTTCACAGCCACCATTGTCATGCCCTGCCTGATCGCCGAAAGCCAGACACGCGGCTTGCGACGTCGGAGTGATTAGATGCAGGAAGTGGCCGCAGGTTGCTACATCATAGAGGGGCTTCCCACCATCGCCGATTTTGTTCGGTTGCGCCGTATAAGTGGCTTGACGCCACGAAGCGAGACGGCGGCGGAAGCCGGTCTACCGGCAGCTTCTTCGCAGTATGCGTCCGCTGCGGCGAGGAGACCATCGGCATGGGGGCGCATAATCAGCGACGGCGCACTCTTTTTCCATCTCATCGACGTTGCGATCGATCCCGCGCATCAGGGGAAGGGACTCGGTAAAGCGGTAGTCTCAGCGCTCATGGCGCATGTTCGCCGCACCGCACCCGCCGAGGCTTACGTCTCTCTGATGGCGAACGGAGAGGCCCACAGGCTGTACGCGCAGTTCGGCTTTGCTCCTGTGCTGCCGGACGCGCAAGGGATGGCGCTCTGGGTGCAACCTGAACCGAACGATGCGCCCAACGGTTCGCCATTTCCGCCCTGAATTATGTGCTGCATCGACACGCCAATTCACAGATCCTCGCCTAGCGCAACGCATCGTGACACAACCCTAGGCTTACAAGGTCAAACCGTTCTGCGGGCCGAGGTCGCCGCGCGGTAGCTCAAGAGATCGCCTCGAATGCGCTAGGCGTCTCGCCCATCGTCCGCCTGAACGTGGCGGCAAAATAGGTGGGCGTTCATCGTCATCTCTAGATTCGAAGCCGGTTGCCAGCATAGCATGTGTTCATCTTGGCCAGTCCAAGGCGCGTTGCTACGGCGGCCTCTTGGCGCATCTAATACCTTGCGCTACCCAAAGATCTCGATCGTCAAGGTTCTCCAAAAAACTTTTACGAACGTTGTCGAAGGGACCGGCCTAGTGAACCAGTAGAAAAAGACACCCGGCTTTCGAGGGAGCGCTGCCAAGCCGAGCGGCCAGATCACTAAGTTACATTCATTGACAAGCTTCGATGGGCGCGGCCACTGCGGAGGCCGGCATCGACGTGTGCAGTTTCCGGAACGCGATGCGGCGTGTGTTCGACCCAGGCGCCATTATCCTCGCCGGCAGCATGATCCTTGAGAGCTGCAGCCGTCTCTTTGATGCGGGGGAATCGATCTGGCGGCATTCGGAAAGGCCTTCATCGCCAAATTCGATCTTGTCGATCGCTTGATCATGGCACCCGCTTGCCGAAACCGACAGCGAACGTTCTGCGGAGGCGGGACCATCGGCTATGTCGACTATCCACCCTACGACGGGCGGATCAGGGGGCACCGACTGCGCCGGAGTCGCTTCGGCTGCTTTCAGCAAGGTCTGGAAAGGCGGCTTTTAGGGCTTAAAGAAGACAGTCCGCTTTCGTGAAGAGTTTCGGATGCCTGGAGGCGTACGAAAGTCGCCGAAGAACGAACCCGCGAGACGCCGGCGTGGATCTATGGGTTTTTGAGGATCGGCCTATTGCAGCGCACGAGGCCGAGTGTCCATCGGATGCCGCCGGTGCCTGTGTTTCGGCTTGCAACAATGGCTCTGGCTCACTTCTGATGACGCGGGTCCGGCAATTGCTCAGGCACCCATCAGACGCGCCTGCAGCAGATCGATCTTTGCGCGTCCGTACATCTGGCGCTTCACCAGCTTCAGTCTGGTCACTTGACCTTCCGTTTGGCCGTTCGACCATTGCGATGTGATTGCCGCGCGGACCGCCGCCTCGTCCTTTGCGATGCCGTTCGCGAACGACGCGACAAGACTACCGTTTGCATCTCGTAGCCAGGGTCGGAGATCCCCTGCGTTCTTGCGTCGGATCATCTTGTGGAAGCCGTCGATGCTGTCGCGCGCCGCAACCAGCGTCGGCAGCTCGGCTTCGATCGCCGCCACTGTGATGGTATCAGATCGCGAGAGATGATCGCGGCCCGTTGTCATCATCCTCGCGATCGTTCTCGCAGAAGGCACCCTCTGCAGCTGCTTGTCGCTCGCCAGTTCAGCGCGACGCCGGCGCGTCGCCCATTCGCCGACCACGCGGAGAGAGCCTCTGAAGCCTTCTGTTTGAAGACGCCGCCACAACTCGGCACCGTTTCTACAGCCATCGCACCAGAAGGCTTCGAGCCTCGGCAGATGAAGGTCGAGCGAACTCTGCCGGACGCGGAAGACCTCATGACGAAGGCCGCGCGTGATCTGGCGGACGGTGCCGCGACTGAGACCGGTACGCCGCACGATCTCCTTGATCGCCGTGCCGTCTCTCACGAGCGACATGACGGCTGCGTTGGCGTCCTCACGGCGCAGATATCCTTCGTACTGCAGGCGCTCAGCGGCTGTCAGCAGATCGGGGTCGATCGTCGTCGCGCCGATCGCCCTTCGAATATAGCGCATCGACTTACGGACGGCGTCGAGGAAGGCACGGCTGGCATTCTCCATAAGGTGCCATCGGTCCGCGACCTGGATCGCATGAGGCAGAGCCTTCGCCACGGCCTCGCCGTAGCCACCGCCTCGATCGCGGGCGACGATCTCGATCTCCGGACGTGCTGCCAACCAAGCTCGCGTGGTCGCCTGTTCCCGATCAGGCAACAGAGCGACAACCTGGCGGCGCTCCAGATTACAGACAATGGTACCGTATCGGTGATTCCGCCGGAACGCCCAGTCGTCGATGCCGACGACCCTCAATGGATCGCGTGGTTCGACGCTGCGTCGCCTGACGACGCGCAGCAGTGTGTCTTTGCTCACTGGTAACATCAGGCGTCTGGCGAAGCCTTCAGCCGGCCTGCCACCCAGCGCAAGACCGAGATGATGCACGATGATCTCAAGCCTCGATGTCCGCCGCGCCGAACGAGGAAGGATCTCGTCTCCGAAACGCTCGGTGAAGATCCGTGTTTTGCACCCTTCGACGTCGCATCGAAATCGGCGCGCGACGATCTCGATGCTTACCATTCGTCCAGATGCCGGCAGGTCCGCCGCAGTTCTTCGGTAGCGGCTATGCACCCTCCGCGAGGAGAGCCAACACGACGGACAAGGACGTGAGGGCGTTATGGCTCGCGTGACTACGACCGTACGGGTCTCCTCTGCAACTACGCTCTCGACGATCAAGCCAGCCGGCACCAACGATTTTAGATGAAGCGCGCCCATGAGGTGATTCCCCTGAAGAGAACCGTAGGCCGCCATCCGACTTCATCAAAAGTGAGTCAGACCCATACTTCGCCGCCGATTGACACACCGTTTCGTCAGTGCGAGCATCACGCCCAATAACGGTGACGCTAGAAGCCTCCGCCTCAGCCGGCACTCCGTTTCATGCCTTTGATGCCGGCGACGAGAATATCAGGCTACGCTTGTGACGACTCATTGGCCGGTGATTGACCGTTGGAGTCAGAGCGACGCTGAATGTCAGGTAGAACGTTCTGGCTTCGGTGAGCGGAAGGTCTGATTTCGGCCAGGATATGTTGGAACGCCGCCGGTCAAATAAATTGCATCTTTCTTCTCACAGCAGCCTCTCGGCCCTTTGGCCGGCGCCGGAGGCGTATCATCACTGCGGCAGATCGGCGACAACAGACCGTGTATTACGGTAGCTCATCGCGACGACGTCAGTGAGATGCGTTTCAATCGTTGTCTCGACGGACAGGCCAACCCGCAGAAGCCGAGCTAGAGGCTGGTTTGGCGTGACCGAGATTTGAACCGGCAGGCGTTGGACAATCTTGGTAAAGTTGCCTGTGGCGTTATCAGGCTGCAAGGTTGCGAAAGTCGCGCCTGTCGCCGCGGGAATACCCACTACGCGTCCTTCGAGATCGACGTCGTAGGCATCTACGTGGATGTGGACACGCTGACCAGCCTGGACGTGACGAAGCTCGACCTCGCGATAATTTGCTTCCACATAGATTTCGGACAAGGGGACTGGCGTGCCCCCCTTGAAGTGGTCCTCCCTGAAGTATGGCATTTTGCCATGAGGA
>NZ_LMUU01000275.1 GCF_009765775.1 Beijerinckia sp. L45 | reverse complement strand
ACACACCGGCTTTTGAAGACATCGCTTTCTTTTGGTCTCCCCAATTTCCGGTAGCAAGCGAATATTTGAGACCGTTTGTAATGGTGTTGTGCTTTATGGCTAGGTTTAAATTGAAGTCCTTGTGCGTCTCCACGCACTGGAATGTCCTAATGAGTGATGCCATGGATGTAGGGCACGGCGTTGCTTACCTTCTGCAGATGAC
>NZ_LMUU01000030.1 GCF_009765775.1 Beijerinckia sp. L45 | reverse complement strand
CTTCATCGATGCCAGAGCCAAGAGATCCGTTGTTGAAAGTTTTGATTCATTTTGTTTTACGGGCTTTCGCCCCTCAGAGATACACGATATAAATCAGAGTTTAGGTGCCCCCGGCGGACGCGAGACGGAAGACCGCCGCGCGCTGAGCCCGCCGAGGGAAACGTAGGTATGTTCACAGTGGGTTGGAGAGCCAAAAGGCACTCTGGTAATGATCCCTCCGCTGGTTCTGACGA
>NZ_LMUU01000271.1 GCF_009765775.1 Beijerinckia sp. L45 | reverse complement strand
ATTTGACTCGATATGACCGGAAGCCGCGTGGGGCTCGCCTGATGCCGCGCTTGCTCGGCGCCGTGGCGTGCGCGCTGGTGCTCAATGCCTGCTCGACGGTGCCCGGCGGCGGCCCGACCCGGCAGTCGGTGATCGACGTCGGCACCAAACTCGATGCGCCCTATCTGCTTGTGCCGATCTCGAATTACGTGCTGCAGCAGCTGTTGCGCTTCCCCGGGCCGAGCCTGTTCGGCCGCTTCGGCGATTATCGCGGCCCAGTCGAGCAGCGCATCGGCGTCGGCGACACCGTTGAAGTCACCGTCTTCGAGGCGGCGGGCGGCGGCTTGTTCTCCCAGACCATTGTGGGCGCAAACTCGCCCGGCTCGCATTCGGCCGTCATCCCGCCGCAGGTGGTGGCCAACGACGGCT
>NZ_LMUU01000272.1 GCF_009765775.1 Beijerinckia sp. L45 | reverse complement strand
TCGCACCCTCGAATGTCACTACTGAAGTCAAGTCCGTCGAAATGCACCACGAGCAACTTGTTGAGGGTCTTCCTGGCGATAACGTCGGTTTCAACGTGAAGTGAGTCTTCACTGTCAGCCAAACGACGCAAGTACTCACGTCCATTGCAGGAACGTGTCTGTCAAGGATATCCGTCGCGGCAACGTCGCTTCTGACTCGAAGAACGACCCCGCCAAGGAGGCTGCGTCCTTCAATGCCCAAGTCATCGTTCTCAACC
>NZ_LMUU01000183.1 GCF_009765775.1 Beijerinckia sp. L45 | reverse complement strand
CCGCAGGCTTGGCCTTCTGGAACTTCGAGGTAATCAACAATGAAGTTATAGAGGTCACGGTAGTCAATCCCGCCATGCTCTTCAGTCCAAAAGGGGGCATCTGACAATTAGTGTTTAAAGGTCCGGTCCTATAGACCGGAAAAAGACTGGGACTGGACCGGACCCTAACTGGTTAGGACCGGAAATTATAGAGACCGCAATAGACCACAACCGCGGCCCGGTCCTCGGTCCATGGTCATTTTGAATAT
>NZ_LMUU01000270.1:1579-63012 GCF_009765775.1 Beijerinckia sp. L45 | reverse complement strand
TCGATCACGAAGAGCATCATGCCGATGCCGCAGAACATATGCGCAGAGAGTCCCCGCCGCTCGAACGCTTTGGCCAGAAGGCCGAAGCTGACGCAACCGGCCATCATCGCGATGCCGAGTTCCGACACCAAGGCCGCCGCCTCGGCCGTCGGCAGCGCGGAGACATCGCGCAAATAGGCGCCGACCCACAGCGACTGCGCCGCGTAAAACACGCCCTGCGTCGTGGTCGAGAAACATGCCGTCTTCCAGAACGGCGCGCTGCTGAGGATCTGCCAGGTTCCGGCGAACTGGTTGCGCAGGCCGCCCTGCGGCGGGCTGTTCGATTCCGGCACGCCGACCCACTGGACTGCGGCCACGCCGACGGTGACGGCGGCCAGCCCGAAACAGATCTCCCGCCATCCCGTCTGCGTCAGCAGCCAGGCCAGCGGCGAGCCGACGACCACGCCGCCGAGACCGCCGATCGCCATGGTGAGTCCGTTCAGCAGCGGCAGCCGCCGCGCCGGGAAATGCAGCGCCAGCGCCTTGAACGCGCCGCCGAGACAGGTCGAGACGCCGACCCCGATCATCAGGCGGCCGAGCATCATCGTGCCGAGATTCGGCGCGGCGCCGAACACCGCGATGCCCGCCGCCGCGAGCAGCAGCAGGCCGGCATTGACCCGCCGCGGCCCGTACCAGTCCAGCAGCACGCCGGCCGGGATCTGCGCTGCGGCGAAGCCGAGGAAGTACAGGCTGGTGAGCAGGCCGAGATCGGCGGCGGACAGCCCGAGATCATGGGTGATGAATGGCGCGAAGCCGATGTTCAGGCCGCGGAACACGTAGGAGACGAAATAGCCGAACGCGAACAACGCAAAGACGCGCATACGGGCTGAAACCAGCATCAAGACCCTCACTTACCGGCGCATGGTCGGGCCCATCGATCGGCCCGGACAGCCGGAGGTGCGAATTGACCGGTTGCCACGAGACGGCGTGATATGCTGCGATACCAGGAATGACAATCCAGTCGCGAGGGAAGGTGCCTTTCGTGAACCAAGAGGAAGGGCCCTCCGTGCAGGATAAGATGACGGGCGCGACAGGCCATCCGACCGGCCCGCACGATGTGGGCGGCCATCCCGGGCCGACGATGCTCAAGGACGAGCATCAACACGTGCTGTGGGAGCGTCGCGTCGACGCGATGATGATGCTGCTGACGCATCCGTCGCGCAAGCTGCTCATCCTTGACGAACTCCGGCGCAACGTCGAAGCGCTGGGACCGGGCGCCTACGAGACGATGGGCTATTACGAGCGCTGGATCGCGGCGATCACCGCCGCGATGATCGATCGCGGCGTGGTGTCGAGCGACGAACTCGGTCGCAAGATGGCCGAGGTCGAGGCGCGCGGGCTGGACCGCCCATGACCGCCGGGGGGAAGCCGCTGCGGGAGTTTGCGCCGGGCGAAAAAGTCGTGGTGCGCCGCGCCTGGCCGCCGGGCCACGTCCGCACGCCGGCCTATATCCGCGGCCACGTCGGCGTGGTCGAGCGCCGCCTCGGCCCGTTTCCCAACCCCGAGGAGCTTGCCTTCCGGCGCTCGGGCCTGCCGGCCACGGCACTGTATCGCGTGCGGTTTCGCCAGGCCGAAATCTGGCCGGATTACGCCGGACCGCCGAACGACACGATCGAGATCGAAATCTACCGGACCTGGCTGGAGTTGGCCTGAGGGCCCCTCAAAAACAGGCGCGGCAAATCATCCGTGTTCACGAAAATGACAAACCAAACTGGCGTCCGCGCGTTGCGCGTAGGCCAACCCTTGGATAAACAACAGAAAAAAAGTCCGAGAAAACAAACATAGAGGAAACGCAGTGCCCACAACGACCCGTCTCCGCACGCCCTTTGCGCTCTGTCTGCTGTCCGTCGGCCTGATCGCCGGCTCCCCCGCGATGGTGGCGGCCCAGGCCCCGGCGCCCAAAGCCGCCACTCCTGCCGCCGCGCCTTCAGCCCCTGCGACCCCGGCGCCGGATGCCGACGTGAAGAAGGCGCAGGCCGACATGGCCAGCGAAGACCCGACGAAGATCGTCGAAAAGCCCGATGCGGCCACCACCAAGGAGAGCTCCGATCCCGCCGTCGGCAAGCAGGCCAACGGGATGTGGGTCAATAAAGACGGCAATCCGACCCCGCATATCGCCAAGGACGGCACGCTCGACTGGTTCACCTTTTCGGGTTACCGCCGCTACGGCGCCAACTGCCTTGTGTGCCACGGGCCGGACGCGATGGGCTCGAGCTACGCGCCCGCCCTCATCGATTCGCTGAAGCATCTCAGCTATCCCGACTTCCTCGGGACGGTCGCCGCCGGCAAGCAGGATGTCAGCAACTCGTCGAACCTGGTGATGCCGTCGTTCGGCGATAACAAAAACGTCCAGTGCTACATCAACGACATTTACGTCTATATTCGCGCCCGCGCGACGGATCAGCTGGATCGCCAGCGCCCGTCGAAGCATGAAGAGAAGCCGAAGGACTATGCCGACGCCGAGACGGCGTGCCTCGGCTTCTAAACAAACCGCCGAAGAAACCGCGCGCTACAGCACCATCGGGCGGATGGCGCGCGGCCGGCCCTCGAGATCGAGCGCGACGAAGGTGAAGACCGCGCCGGTCACCTTGCGGACGTCTTCGCCGTCGCGCCGCCGTCGCCAGGCCGTCACTTCGAATTGCATCGAGGTGCGGCCGGTAGAAACCAGCATGGCGTAGACGCTGACCTCGTCGCCGACCTTCACCGGCTCGACGAAGACGATCTTGTCGACGGCGATCGTCGCGCAGCGGCCGCGCGCGTGGCGGGCCGCGACGCTGCCCGCGGCAAGATCCATCTGCGACAGCAGCCAGCCGCCAAAAATGTCGCCGGCCGGATTCGTGTCCCCGGGCATCGCGATGGTGCGAATGGCCGGTTCGCTGGTCGGCGGAATATCATTGCTCAAAGCTGGCCTCGCGTCCTATCAAGCGAAAGCTTTGCACGACAATCCGCACGCTGGGAAGGCGAAGGGGAGGCGTGAGGTTGCATCCCAGAGTCGTCGAAACCGCATGACCCCGCTCCCGCTGCCGCTTCTTGTCTGGCTATCGCCGGGCTTTCCCGTCGGCGCCTTCGCATTCTCTCACGGACTCGAATGGGCCGTGGAGTCCGGCGCGGTCCATAACGCGGCGGGTCTGCAGGCCTGGCTTGCGGACCTCGTCGCCCATGGGTCGATCCGCGCCGACGCGACGCTTCTCGCCGCAGCTTGGCGCGCCGTGGATGCTGCCGAAGCCTGCGCGGTCAACGATCTGGCGCTGGCGCTGGCGCCGTCGCGTGAGCGGCGGCTCGAGACCGCTGCCCAGGGCAACGCCTTTCTCGCGGCGGTGGGCCCGGCCTGGCCGGCGCCGGCCATCGCGCATTTCGTCACGGTTTTGGCGGACGGCGACGCCGCCTATCCCGCCGCCATCGGGGTGAGCGCAGCGGCGCATGCCATCCCGCTGCATCCGACGCTCGACGCCTTTACGCTAGCCGCGTGCAGCAATCTGGTGTCGGCGGCGGTCCGCCTCGGGCCGATCGGCCAGACCGAGGCGCAGGCCATCATCGCCGCGCTGTGCCCGGCGCTTGCGCGCCTCGCGGCCTGGGCCGCGACCTCCTCGATCGAGGATTGCGGGACCGCGGCATGGGGCGCAGACATTGCATCGATGCGTCACGAGACGCAGTATTCCCGGCTCTTTCGTTCATGAGTGACAATCGATGACCGCTTCGCCCCATGGCCCGCTCCGCATCGGTATCGGCGGCCCCGTCGGCTCCGGCAAAACCGCGCTGATGGAGCAGATCTGCAAGCGATTCCGCACGCTCTACGACATCGCCGCGATTACCAACGACATCTATACCAAGGAGGATGCGCGTATCCTGACCGAGGCCGGCGCCTTGGACGCCGAGCGGATCATGGGTGTCGAGACCGGCGGCTGTCCGCATACCGCGATCCGCGAGGACGCTTCGATGAATCTCGCCGCGATCAAGACCATGCGGACCAAATTCCCCGCGCTCGATCTCGTGCTCATCGAATCCGGCGGCGACAATCTCGCGGCGACGTTTTCGCCCGAGCTCGCCGATCTCACCATCTATGTCATTGACGTGTCCGGCGGCGAGAAGATCCCGCGCAAGGGCGGCCCCGGCATCACCCGGTCTGACCTGCTGGTGATCAACAAGATGGACCTCGCGCCGCATGTGGGCGCGTCGCTGGAGGTCATGGATCGCGACGCCAAACGGATGCGCGGCGCCAAACCCTTCGTCTTCACCAACATGCGCAGCGGCGAGGGCCTGGAGACGATCCTCGCCTTCATCGAGGCGCAAGGCGGCCTGGTCGGAGGCGCCGCGCTGGCGCAAGCCTGAGCCCTATGACGCCACGTCTGACATTCGCCGTCGCCGATCTGCATGGCCGTTTCGACCTGCTCGAAGCGGCCCTGGCCGCGATCGACACTCACGCCGACGGCGCCGATCACACGGTGGTCTTCCTCGGCGACTATGTCGATCGCGGGCCGGCAAGCGGCCAGATTATCGAACGGTTGCGCGGCGGTCCGCCGTCGGGGTCGACGTGGATCTGCCTCAAGGGCAATCATGAAGACATGATGCTGCAGGCGAGCCGCGATCCGTCGCTGATGCCCTGGTGGCTCGGTAATGGCGGCGACCATACCCTCGCCTCCTACCATCACGCCGGCATCTCGCTCGGCGATCACCTCGCCTGGATCGATCGCCTGCCGCGCCTGCATGTCGATCGCCATCGCGTGTTCGTCCATGCCGGCGTCGACCCCGGCCTGCCGCTCGATGGACAGAACATGAAGATGCTGATGTGGAAGCGCTATCCGAGTGGCTACGCGGAAGGCCACGGCACGTATCACGTGGTCCACGGCCATCATCCCTACGAAGACGGCCCGCGCCGGTTTGCCGGGCGAACCGCCCTCGACACGCTGGCTTGGCGAACAGGCCGGCTTGTCGTCGCGGTATTCGACGATTCGATCGCAGGCGGCCCCGCCGATTTTTTGGAAATTAAACCTATCGCTCGGACCGAATAAGGATTTTTAATCGCCAATTGCGCGTTATGATGGTTTTTCTCGCGCTATGCGCGCTAAAGTCCGAAACGATCGTACAATCAAAACACTGCGCTTTTGCCAGTTGGCGAATTCCTGTCATACTAGCCATATCGCAATATAATTGCACCCGCTTGTCGCGATCTGCGGGCTTATTGGAAGAGTGGCTCCATGAATCTTGTTGCCCGCCAACCTGACGATGTTGTCGACCCGCTCTGTCTCGACAACCAGCTGTGTTTTGCGCTCTACGCCGCGTCGCACGCGATCAAGAAGGCCTATCGCCCTCTCCTCGAGGAGCTTGGCCTGACCTACCCGCAATATCTCATCCTGATTGTCCTCTGGGTCGAGGACGGATTGAAGGTCTCGGATATCGGCCAGCGCCTGCATCTCGATTCCGGCACGCTGACGCCGGTGTTGAAGCGGCTGGAAGGTCTCGGCCTCGTCAGTCGCGTCCGGCGGCTGCAGGACGAGCGCGAGGTCGAGATCTCGCTGACCGCGGAAGGGCGCGCGCTTCGGGACCGCGCCGTTGGCGTGCGCCGCGATATCGTGCATCAGCTCAAGATGTCGGAAGCCGAGATCGCTTCGCTCCGCACCGACCTCAACACGCTCATCGCGACGCTGAACGTCGAGGCCTAAAGCTGTTGAGCCGGAATGTCTGCGGCGCATCCATCGGTCTTCCGGGAGTTGCGGCGGGGGCTGCGGTCTTCCCTCGACCGCATCACGGCGCCTCTGATCGACCTCGCGTTTCCGCCGTCCTGTCTCGCCTGCCGCAAGGCCACTGACGCCTCCAACGCATTATGTCCGGCCTGCTGGAGCGCGATCCGCTTCATTGACCGGCCCTTCTGCGAGCGGCTTGGCACGCCCTTCGCCGTCGATCTCGGGGCCGAAGGCCTGCTCTCGCCGGAAGCGATCGCCAACCCGCCGGTCTACGCCCGCGCCCGGGCCGTCGCCCGCTTCGACGACGGGCCGGCGCGATCGCTGGTTCACCGATTGAAATACGGCGACCGGCTCGAACTGGCACGGACGATGGGCGCCTGGATGGCGCGCGCCGGAGACGAGCTTCTCACCGAGGCGGACGTCCTGATGCCGGTGCCGCTGCACCGCGGGCGCCTGGCGCGCCGGCGCTTCAACCAGGCCGCTCTTCTGGCGCGCACCATTTCGGAGCGCACGGGCGTGCCGATGGAGGCGTTCGCGCTCACCCGCGTCAAACCGACGCCGCCGCAGGTCGGGCTGACGCGCACTCAGCGCGCCGCCAACGTCCAGGGCGCCTTCCGCGTACCCGCCGAGGCCCGCGGCGCGGTCGCCGGCAAGGCCGTGGTGCTGGTCGACGACGTGATGACGTCGGGGGCGACGATCAACGCCGCGTCCCGGGCCGTGCTGCGTGGCGGAGCCAAGCGCGTCGACGTGCTGGTATTCGCCCGGGTCGTCGTCGGCTGACACGTGACATTCGGCACATCGCTTGCCATATGAGCGGTCCACAGAGGAGAGAGCGGATGGCGGCGCAAGAGGTCGTGATCTACACGACGATGTTTTGTCCCTATTGCCAGCGCGCCAAGGCGATCCTGGCCGGCAAGGGCGTGGCATTCCAGGAGATCGCCGTCGACGGCGATCGGTCGGCCCGCCAGGCGATGACGGCGCGCGCCGGCGGCCGCACGAGCGTCCCGCAGATCTTCGTCGGCGAGCAGCACATCGGCGGCTGCGACGATCTCGAGGATCTCGAGGCCGCGGGCGGCTTCGATGCGCTTCTAGTCGAGACCGGCCACGCCGAGACGGTTCGACAAGACGCGCCATGATTCTTTACGCCCTGGCCTGCATCGACGGCCACCGGTTCGAGAGCTGGTTTCGCAATGGTGCGGCCTACGACGAGCAGACGGCGCGCGGGCTGATCGCCTGCCCCATCTGTCATTCCGCTGAAGTGGCCAAGACGATCATGGCCCCGGCCGTCGTGAGCCGCGGCGCGCTCATACCGGTGACGCCGTCGGTGGAAACGCCCGCCGCCGAGACGCCGCTGCTCGACGAGCGCCAGATCGCGGCGCGCAGCTTTCTCAAGGCTGTGCGCGACCGTGTTCTCAGCGAAGGCGAGGATGTCGGCGCAAAATTTTCCGATCAGGCGCGACAGATGCACGACGGCGACATTCCGCACCGCCACATCCATGGCCAGGCCACCGTCGAAGAGGCCCGCGCCCTGATCGAGGACGGCGTCGCGATTCTGCCGCTGCCGATGCTGCCGGAAGAACTCAACTAGCGCGTCCTTCAGTTCTTGGCGTCGCGTCGCTTGATCTGGCCGTAGACCAGGCTGGCAAAGTTGCCCAGATTGATCGAACGCTGCGCCGGCTTGGCCTTGGTGTCGCCTAGCGCGATCGGGCAATAGGCGACGGTCAAGGCGTTGACGATGTCGTCGTCCTGCACGCCGGGCAGGCTGGCCTTCAGCTTCGGCACGATCGCATCGATCTTGCCCAGCATGTTGCCGTTGTCGGTGTCCTTCAGCTGGTCCTGTACGGCGGCCGCATCGACGGCCTGGGCCAGCTTCTGGTCGGCGATTTTCGGACACGCGCCGGCATCGTGGCTGGAGAGCATCGTCGTCACGTCCTTGCGGGCGGTCTGTACTTCGCCGGGGCCGGCGGTTTCCGGCGCCGTATTGCCCCAGGAGCTGCGGACGTAATTCACCGCGGCGGCAATTTCGTCGTCGGTCATCGCCTGGCCGACCGCCGGCATCGGGGCCAGCCCGTCCTTGGCTTCGAGGCCGCCGAGCACCACGCGAATGACGTTTTGCGGGCCCTTCGCCGTCACCGCGCCGTTTCCGGCAAGAGCGGGAATGGCGCCGGGGATGCCTTTGCCGTCCCCCTGGTGGCAGGAGGAGCAATAGGTCTGGTACGTCTGCTGCGCATTGACCGAAACCGGCAGGTCTTTCGAAGATTCCGACGCGGTCACCGTTTGCTTCGCCGCCACCGCCTTCAAGTAGGCGCCCATCGCGTGGAGGTCGGCATCGCTCAAATAGCTGAGGCTGTCGTGAATCGTCTCCATCATCGGGCCGAGCGCCACGGTCTTGCCGGGGGCGGAGCCGGTCTTCAGGAAGGTCGCGATCTCGTCTTCCGACCAGCTGCCGACGCCCTGCTTGCCGTCTGACGTTATGTTCGGCGCATACCAGCCGTTGATCTGGCCGCCCTCGAGCTTGCCGCTCCAGTCGGAGGCGCCGAGCAGATTGTTCTGGTTGTGGCACTCACCGCAGTGGCCGAGGCCCTCGACGAGATAGGCGCCGCGGTTGACCACGTCGCTGGCCTTGGGATCGGGCTTGAACGTATCGGCTTTGAAGAAGGCGGTGCGCCACGTCAGCAGCGCCGTGCGGATCGAGAAGGGGAAGGCAAATTTGAGCGGCTTGTTCTGCGCGTGTTCCGGCTTCAGCGAGAAGAGGTAGGCCTTGATCGCCAGCACGTCTTCGCGGGTGACCTTGGTGTACCAGGGGAACGGGAAGACGGGATAAAGGTACTCGTCCTGGTGCCCGATGCCCTCGTGGACGGCGCGGTAAAAATCGTCGTCGCTCCAGTCGCCGATGCCGGTCTCCTTGTCCGGCGTCAGATTGGGCGTCGCTATCTCGCCGAACGGCGTCTTCATGTACATTCCGCCCGCGAAGGGCGTGCCGCCGGGTGCCGTGTGGCAGGCGATGCAATCGCCGGCGCGCATCAGATACTCGCCCTTCTTGACGAGCTCGGGATCCGCCGCCGCCGAGGCCGGCGTGAAAAACAACGACGAAACCGAGAGGGTAAGGCACGCAGCGAGGACGCTACGAAGGGCAAGCGATGGCGCGCGCGGTGCTCTATCCATGGGATCAGGTCTCAACGGTCATGCATCGGGCTGAAACGTTGCGGGATATTGCCAGTTCCGGACGCTTTGGCGCGACGTGGGCGCGCAGCGTCGTGGCATCGACGCTTCACTTCACTGCATAAGGCAGCTTCGGCTTCGCTTTACCTCGGGGAAGACTCGAATTCCTACGCCGAATATCGCAGCGATACTTGAAACAACCTCGCAGATCTTCCCCCCAAAGAGGGATGCCTAGGCCCGCCTGAGATCGAGCCCGCGGGCCCGAAGCCAGGTCGCGAGCCTGGCGTTGACCAGGTCCGGCGCTTCCTGCTGCACCCAGTGCGAGACACCGGGCAGACGGTTCAGGGTGAAGTCGGCGACATAGGGCGCGTAACCCTCCGTCAGTTCGAGGCCGAGCGCCGTGTCCGCCTCGCCCCAGATCATCAGGATCGGGGTCTCGATCATCGGGCTCGGTGTCGGCTCGCCGAGGCGGCGGGCGTTGGCGCGATAGTAATTGAGCATCGCGGTGGCCGCGCCCGGCCGCAGCGCATTGGCCTGAAAGTGCTGCAGCACGGCCGGCGGAAACGCCGCCTTGTTCACCGCCATGCCGGCGAAGGCGCGGGCAACCGCCTTCGCGCCTTGCGCGCGCAGAGCCAACTCGGGCAGTACCGGCAGCTGGAAGAACAGGATGTACCAGGAGCGCCGCCGCTGCGCCCATGAGCGCTTCAGCACCGCGCGAAACACCGCGGGATGCGGGACGTTCATGATCACCAGCCCGTCGAGCGACCGCACTTGGCCAATGGCAAAGGCCCACGCGATGACGGCCCCCCAGTCGTGAGCGACGAGCAGGCGCCGACGGGCACCGTACACGTCGAACAGCGCCGCCGCGTCGGCGACGAGGTGCGTCAAGCGATAGGCCTCGACGCTCGTCGGCCGGCTGCTGTCGCCGTAGCCGCGCAGATCGGGGGCGACGGCGTGCCAGCCCATCGCGGCTAGAGGCTCGAGTTGATGGCGCCAGGAGAACCGGCTTTCGGGAAAGCCGTGGAGACAAAGCGCGATATCCGGCCCCTCACCGGCCTCGTCCACCGCGAAGCTCAGCCCGTTGGCCGCGATGGTCCGCGTGGTGATCGCCATACCGTCAATCCTCGCAACAGACTGTAAGGATGATGCTACATTTATATGACAAGCGATGGATAGAAGCGCGTCGCCGTTCGTTGGCTGCGCAGAAATGGTCTTCGCGACAGCATCGTGGGTCGCGCGAGTAAAGGTCGAGTGCATGTCGAAGGGTATCGGGTTCGAGCCGGCCGGGGCGGAGACGGAAGCCGCACGGGCGGACATTCTGGAATCGACGCGCACCACCAAGATGGCGCGTTCGGCCCACGCTTTTGTGCGCGGCAACACGGTGCAGTTCTATGAGTGGCTCGAAGGGCTCGACCGCGGCACCCTGCCCGAGGGACCGGCGGTTTGGATCTGTGGCGATTGCCACGTCGGCAATCTCGGTCCCTTGGCCAGCGCCGAGGGGCGCGTGGATATCCAGATCCGCGATCTCGACCAGACGGTGATCGGCAATCCCGCGCATGACATCATTCGCCTCGGCGTGTCGCTCGCCAGCGCCGCACGCGGCTCGGATCTCCCCGGTGTCACCACGGCGCTTATGCTGGAAGAGATGATGCGCGGCTACGCGCTCGGCCTTGCCGACCCTGGCGACGACGGCGCCGTGCCCGAGCCTGACGTCGTCAGCTTCGTGCGCCGGGAAGCGCTGGGACGCAGCTGGCGGCATCTTGCCCGCGAACGGCTGGAAAACGTCAAGCCGACGATCCCGCTGGGCAAGAAGTTCTGGGCTCTGTCGCCCGACGAGCGCGCCGCCATCAAGGATTTGTTTCAGCAGCCGGCCGTCAAGACGATGGTCCTCTCGCTCAACGGCCGGCCGGAGGATTCCAAACTGGAACTTCTCGACGCGGCCTATTGGATGAAGGGCTGCAGCTCGCTCGGCAAGCTGCGCTACGCCGCGCTTGTAAAAATCAACGGCAATCGCAAGGGCAAGCTCGCGCTCGTCGACCTGAAGGAAGCCGTGCCGGCCGCGGCGCCCGCTGCGCCGGGCGTAGTCATGCCGACGCATTTCGGCGAGCGTGTCGTCGCCGGCGCCAAGGCGCTGTCGCCAAACCTCGGCGAGCGGATGATGGCGGCGGATTTCCTCGACAGGCCGGTCGTGCTGCGTGAGCTGATGCCGGAAGATCTCAAACTCGAGATCGAACAGTTTTCCCGCGAGCAGGCGGTGAAGGCCGCGCGCTACCTCGCCTTTGTCGTCGGCAGCGCCCACGGCCGGCAGATGGATGATGCGACGCGCGCGACCTGGCGGCGTGACCTGGCGCATCGCCGCCCCGGCAATCTCGACGCGCCGTCCTGGCTGTGGAGCAGCGTGATCGAGCTGCTGATCCGCCACGAACAGGGCTATCTCGAACACTGCCGGCGCTATGCGCTGCGGGCGGCGTAGGACGCTCCCTTAAGGCTGACGCGGATTGTCGGCGGAAAAGTCTACCAACTTTTCCGCAATACGCTTTAGAAGCGACGTTCATCCGGAGACTCTCCATGCGCACCGCGACCGTCGCGCGCGATACCAAGGAAACCGCCATCACCGTGACCGTCGATCTCGACGGCACGGGGACAGGCACGATCGCCACCGGCATCGGCTTCTTCGACCACATGCTGGATCAGCTGTGCCGGCATTCGCTGATCGACATGACGATCAAGGCGGTCGGCGACCTGCACATCGACGACCACCATACCGTGGAGGATACCGGCATCGCGCTCGGCCAGGCGATCCGCCAAGCGATGGGCGACCGCGCCGGGATCACCCGCTATGCCGATGCGATGCTGCCGATGGACGAAACGCTGTCGCGCGCCGCCATCGACGTGTCGGGCCGCCCGTTCCTCGTCTTCAAAGCGGATTTCCCGCGGGAAAAAATCGGGACGTTTGATACCGAGCTGGTGCGCGAGTTCTTTCAGGCTTTCGCGATGAACGCCGGGATCACCCTGCACCTGGAGACGCTGTACGGCGCCAACGCGCATCACATCGCGGAATCGCTGTTCAAGGCGGTGGCGCGGGCGCTTCGCGTCGCCGTGACCGTCGACCCTCGGCAGAACGGCGCGATCCCATCCACCAAGGGGACGCTGTAGCGCCGAAGCGAGCCCCGTGTGCGTCGCCTTCCCCTTGCGGGGAAGGGACAGGGATGGGGGTTCTATCCGCCTTCGCGAGCGTCGAGGAACACCATGAACCCCCACTCCCAACCTCTCCCCACAAGGGGGAGAGGAGTAGATCCTGGGGCCGCCAGAGTTTGAGGAACCACCATGGCACTCTACGTCATCCAGGCGCGCGGCGCGGATCAGGCCTCGCTCGAGCGCGCGACGATCATCAAGGACGGCTTCTCCTGGCCGGCCTTTTTCTTCGCGCAAATCTGGCTGATCTATCATCGGTTGTGGATCCCCTTGCTGATCTGGATCCTGGCCGAAGTGGCCTTCGCGCTGGTGATGCTGCCGCATGTCGCCGCCGGCACCTTGGTCGCCGTCGACTTTCTGGCCCATCTTTTCATCGGCTTCGAGGGCAACCGCCTGCGTCAGGCCAAGGCCGCGCGCCGCGCCGTGCTCGTCGGCGTCGTCGAGGGCCGCACCCGCGACGCGGCGGAGGCCCGCTTTTTTGACCGCCTGCTACCAGCCGGCGGCCTGGAGACCCAACCTTGAGCGTTGCGATCATCGATTACGGCTCCGGCAACCTGCACTCCGCCTTCAAGGCGGTGGAGCGCGCGGCGCGTGAGGCCGGCCTCACCGAAACCATCACCCTCACGTCGGATCCCGACGTCGTCGCCAAGGCCGAACGCATCATCCTGCCGGGCGTCGGCGCCTTCGCCGACTGCCGTGCCGGGCTCGACGCGGTGCCGGGTCTCGTCGCCGCGCTGAACGAGGCGGTGCAGGTCAAAGGCCGGCCGTTCTTCGGCATCTGCGTCGGCATGCAGCTGATGGCGACGCGCGGCCTCGAAAACGGCGAGACGGCCGGGCTCGACTGGATCCAAGGCGACGTCGACGCCATTAGCCCGTCCGACCCGGACCTCAAAATCCCGCACATGGGTTGGAACACGCTTGACGCAGTGCGTGCGCACCCGGTGTTCGACGGCGTGGCCACCGGGCCCGACGGGTTGCACGCCTACTTCGTCCACTCCTACGGCTTTCGCGCCGCTTCATCCGCTGACGTCGTGGCGACGACCGATTATGCCGGTCCGATCACGGCCGTCATCGCCAAGGACACGATGATCGGCACCCAGTTTCATCCCGAGAAGAGCCAGGCGTTCGGCCTCGCCCTCCTCGCCAATTTCCTGCGATGGCACCCGTGATCCTCTACCCCGCGATCGACCTCAAAGAGGGCCAGTGCGTCCGGCTCAAGCTCGGCGACATGGCCCAGGCGACCGTCTTCAACGACGATCCCGCCGCGCAGGCGGCCGCCTTCGAGGCGCAGGGCTTTTCCTATCTGCATGTCGTCGATCTCGACGGTGCCTTCGCCGGCAAGCCGATGAACGCCGCCGCCGTCGATAGCATTCTGGCGCGCGTCAAAATGCCGGTGCAGCTCGGCGGCGGCATCCGCGATATCGCGACGGTGGAAGCCTGGCTCGCCAAGGGCATCGCCCGGGTCATCATCGGCACCGCGGCGGTGCGCGACCCCGCCTTTGTCCGCGAAGCCGCCAACCGCTTTCCCGGCCAGGTGGCAGTGGGCATCGACGCCCGCAACGGCTTCGTCGCCGTGGAAGGCTGGGCGGAAAGTTCGGAGTTGTCGGCGACCGATCTCGGCAAGCGGTTCGAGGACGCCGGCGTCGCCGCCATCATCTACACCGACATTTTGCGCGACGGGATTCTGGCCGGGCTGAACATCGAGGGCACGCTGGCTTTGGCGCACGCCGTAGCGATCCCGGTGATCGCCTCCGGCGGCCTCGCCTCGATCGCCGACGTAAAGCGGCTGCTGCAGCCCGATTGCGCCGTGCTCGACGGCGCCATCACCGGCCGCGCCTTATATGATGGCCGTCTGGATCCGACTGAGGCGCTGGCGCTGATTGCGGCGGGGCGGGGGTAGCGTCAGCGTTCCAGATGCCGGAAACGGCGCGAGAACTTTGCTTTTTGGCGCCGCTTCATAGCGCGTCGTTTCGGCGGAAGCTCGGCAGCTGATGCTTTCTTCCGCCAGATGCGGTCCAGGCAAGCGCGGGCACTTCAAAAATACACCGGTTATCAAAGGTTTGTGCGAATCCGGCTCTTGGGGAACGGGGCGACCGCTGCGCGGGTTTGGCACCTTGCGGGACGCGAAGGGTCGGACGTACGGTTCGCCCGCCCGTCTGCTTACGCCTCCACGACCATGGATTCCACAAACCGATGACAGCCAGCCGCAGAACCCCGTCCACTGCTTCGCGCCGCGCCTTCGTGGCGGGTGCGCTGACGCTCGCGACGGCCGCGGGACTTGAGGCGCAGGCCGCGATCGCGGACGACATCGCTGACGCGCCGCCCGTCACCCCACCGTGGCAAAAGGAGCAGGGCGCGCCGGTGATGAGCCCGCCCTACGGGCAGCCGTCGAAATTCGAAAGCGCCGTGGTGCGTCGGGAAAATTCGACCGGATCGCCCTATCCGACCCGGGAAGCGGCCGTCAGCCTGACGCCGCTGCAGGCTCTGCACGGTATCATCACGCCCAATGGGTTGCATTACGAACGTCATCACGCCGGCGTGCCCAGCATCGACCCGGCGGCGCATCGGCTGCTGATCCACGGTCTCGTCGATCGACAGATGATTTTTACGATGGACGACCTGATGCACTTCCCCGCAACCTCGCGCATCCACTTCCTCGAGTGTTCCGGCAATACCCAGAACTGGGGCAAGCCCAAGCCTGAACATACGGTGCAGGATACGCACGGCCTGCTCAGCTGCTGCGAGTGGACTGGCGTCCCGCTGAAGACCGTACTCGGCGAGCTTGGCGTCAAGCCCGACGCGAAGTGGATGCTGGCGGAAGGCGCGGACGCTGCCGCGATGACGCGAAGCATCCCGATCGAGAAGGTGTTGGACGACGCGCTGCTCGCCTATGCGCAGAACGGCGAGCGGCTGCGGCCCGAACAAGGCTATCCGCTGCGCCTGTTCCTGCCCGGCTTCGAGGGCAACATGAGCGTCAAGTGGCTGCGCCGGCTCAAGTTCGGGACCGAGCCGTGGCAGACGCGGGAGGAGACGTCCAAGTACAGCTGGGTGATGCCGGACGGCAGCGTCCGTCAGTTCAACTTCGTGATGGAAGCCAAATCCGTCATCACGTCGCCGTCGGGCGGGCAAAAACTTGGGGCCTCCGGGTTTCGTGAGATTTCCGGGGTGGCTTGGTCCGGGCGCGGCAAGATCACCAGGGTCGAGGTGAGCACGGACGGCGGGTCGACCTGGGCCGATGCCGAGCTGCAAGGCCCGGTGCTGCCCAAATGCCTGACGCGTTTCCGCCTGCCATGGCGCTGGCACGGTCAGTCGGCCAAACTGGCAAGCCGGTCGACCGATGAGACAGGCGTGGTGCAGCCGAGCCATGATGCTTTGCTGCAGCAACGCGACGCCAGATCATATTATCACTATAATGCCATCCAGACCTGGGCCGTGTCGGCGGAAGGAGCGGTGAGCAATGCGGGCTAGCATTTTTGCCGCCGCACTGATCGCGGTCGTCTCTCAAGCCACGCCCTCGTTGGCCACCGACTACGGAATCGGCAAACCGGCGACGCCGGCCGAAATCGCCGGCTGGAACATCGATATCGCCCCCAACGGAGCTGGCCTCCCGCCGGGCCACGGCAGCGTCAGCGACGGCGCTCGCGTCTATGCCGACAAATGCGCCGGCTGCCATGGGGCCGATGGTCTGGGCAAACCGATGCCGGCCCTCGCCGGCGGCGCCGGCACCATGGGCTCGGCCAAGCCGGACAAGACGGTCGGTAGTTTTTGGCCCTACGCCACGACGCTGTACGACTACATTCACCGCGCGATGCCGTTCAACGCGCCGCAAACGCTGGCGCCGGACGAGGTCTACGCGGTCTCTGCTTACGTCCTCTACCTGAACCACCTCGTGCCGGAAAATGCCGTGCTCGACGCCACGTCACTGCCGGCGGTGGCGATGCCGGAACGCGGAAAATTCGTCAGCGGCTACGTGCCGGACCGGCCGGGCGAACACTGACATAATGTCCTAGGGACGGTGCGGAGGCTTGGATCTGCCATGCGCATCCGCCATAAAGGGTGCGCGCGAACACGCTTGATTTCATGGGCTTGGCCCGGGTCCGCGCTTGCCTTGTGAGGCCGATGTGACCGACACCCCGACGAGCGCCACCGCTAAGGAATGGCCCGATCTCTCGCCCGTCCGCAGCGGCCTGGCGATGCGCTGCCCGCGCTGCGGCAAGGGCAAGCTGTTCAACGGATTCCTGACTCTCGCGCCGCGCTGCGACGTCTGTGGGCTGGACTACACCTTTGCCGATCCCGCCGACGGCCCGGCCTTCTTCGTCATCTGCTTCACCTGCGTGCCCGCGATCGCCCTCGCGGTGTGGATCGAGGTGCATTTTTCGCCGCCCTGGTGGGTGCATGTCTTCACCAGCCTGCCGGCGATCCTGCTGTTCTGCATTCCGCCGCTGCGGCCGCTGAAGGGCTGGCTCGTCGCCAGCCAATATTACTACAAGGCCGAGGAGGGACGACTTGCCCCGGCGCAGGAGCCCGCGCCGCATCAGCTGGACGGCTGAACGTCGTCATCGCGAGCGAAAGCGAAGCGACCCAGGAGCCGCTGCTTCTTCGATAGCGGTCCGATTGCACCTGGGTTGCTTCGCTCCGCTCGCAAAGACGGCCCTGGCGACGTTTCACCTTGGCATTGGCCCCGTAGCGGTCTAGGCGAAGGGCCGCGAGTCTGTTCGCCTGCTCAACCAGCGCCAAAAAATGCTCAAAGCCCGTGTGATCCCCTGCCTCGACGTCAAGGACGGCCGCGTCGTCAAGGGCGTGAACTTCGTCGACCTGCGCGATGCCGGCGATCCCGTCGAAGCGGCGATCGCCTATGACGCGGCGGGTGCCGACGAGCTCTGCTTTCTCGACATCACCGCCAGCCACGAGGGCCGCGGCACCCTCCTCGACATCGTCCGGCGCACCGCGGAAGCCTGCTTCATGCCGCTCACGGTTGGGGGCGGCGTGCGCAGCGAGGCGGACATCCGCAACCTGCTGCTGGCAGGCGCCGACAAGGTCTCCATCATGTCGGCCGCCGTCAATGACCGCGACCTCGTCCGCCGTGCCGCCGAAAAATTCGGCAGCCAATGCGTCGTCGTCGCCATCGACGCCAAGCAGACATCGCCCGGCCACTGGGAGATCTTCACCCATGGCGGCCGCAAGCCGACCGGTCTCGACGCCGTGGCCTATGCGAAAGAAGTCGTCGCTCTGGGCGCGGGCGAGATCCTGCTGACCTCGATGGACCGTGATGGCACCAAGATCGGGTTCGACATCGAACTGACCCATGCCGTCTCCAGCGCCGTCTCCGTGCCGGTCATCGCCTCGGGCGGCGTCGGCACCCTCGACCATCTCGTCGAAGGCGTGCGCGACGGCGGTGCGACGGCGGTGCTGGCCGCTTCGATCTTCCATTTCGGCACCTTCACCATCGGCGAGGCCAAGCGGCGGATGGCCAGCGCCGGCCTGCCCGTCCGCCTCGACGGGATCGCCGCATGAGCGCCTTCTCCCTCGACACGCTCACCGCGATCATCCGCGCACGAAAAAGCACCGATGCCGGCGCCTCCTACACCAAGTCGCTGCTGGACAAGGGGCCGCCGCGGGCGGCGAAAAAATTCGGCGAGGAGGCTGTCGAGCTCGTGATCGCCGCGATCGAGGGCGAGAGACGCCCCATCGTTTGCGAAAGCGCCGATGTCCTCTATCATCTGCTTGTCTTGCTCGAAGCGAGCGGCGTCGAACTGGACGAGGTGCTCGCCGAGCTTGCGCAGCGCACCGCGCAGTCCGGGCATCAGGAAAAGGCGTCGCGTCCAGCGGACCCGGCGGTTTCCGGAGATTGAATGGACGAGCGCGCCGCCTCCACGCTGCCGATCTTCTCGCCGTACCACCGGTTTTCGCGGGCGCAGTGGGCGGCGTTGCGGGCCGATACGCCGCTCACTTTGTCGATCGATGACCTGACCCGGCTGCAGTCGATCAACGAGCCGATCACGCTGGAAGAGGTCATCGCGATCTACCTGCCGCTGTCGCGGCTTCTCGCGCTCTACGTCGCGGCGACTCAAGGGTTGTTCAAGGCGACGCAGCGGTTTCTCGGCGCCGAGGATGGCAAGGTCCCCTACATCATCGGCGTCGCCGGTTCGGTCGCCGCCGGCAAATCGACACTTGCCCGCGTGATGCAGGCGCTGCTGGCGCGCTGGCCGAACACGCCGCGCGTCGAGCTTGTGACCACCGACGGTTTCCTCTTCCCCAACGCCGTGCTGGAAAGCGAAGGCTTGATGGCGAAGAAGGGGTTTCCGGAAAGCTACGACGGCGCGGCGCTGCTGCGCTTTCTCTCCGACGTGAAGGCCGGGCGGCGGGCGGTGGCGGCGCCGGTCTATTCGCATCTCACTTATGACATCGTGCCGGGCGACACCGTCGTGGTCGACCGGCCCGACATTCTCATCGTCGAGGGACTCAACGTCCTGCTGCCGAACCGCCGGGCGAAGGACGGTCGCACCAGCGCCTTCGTCTCCGATTTCTTCGATTTTTCCATCTATCTCGACGCGGACGACGACGATCTGGAGCGCTGGTATGTCGCGCGCTTCATGCGCCTGCGCGAAACCTCGTTCCGCGATCCGCGCTCCTACTTCAAGAAATACGCGGAATTCAGCGACGACGAGGCCGAAGCCACGGCGCGAAAGATCTGGCGCGAGATCAATCTCGCCAACCTCCACGAGAACGTCCTGCCGACGCGCCAGCGCGCCAATCTGGTCCTGACGAAGGGCGCCAGCCACAGGATCGAAGAGGTCGAGCTGCGCAAGCTTTAGGCGGGCACGATCGCCCGTCGCCTAAACTTTGCGTCGAGGTTTTTCGGAACGGATTGAGACAGCAGGCATTTCTACCTCGACTGCAGGGCGCCGTTGCCCTGATTGCGAGGGAGACGATTAATGATCAAGATCATGCTTATCGCCGCTACGATGCTCGGCGCAGGCTCGGCCTATGCCGACGAAGTCATCATTCACCGCGACGCACCGCGCGAAGTCGTGGTCGAACCGCCGGCCTCGTCCACGACCGTCGAGCACCGCTCGTCGAGCGACGGCTGCGCCACCAAGTCGGTCCATTCGGAAAACGACATGGGCGACTCCAAGACCGTGACAAAGTCGAACTGCGATTGATTCAATCGGTCATGGCTGACGAGACCAAACGGCGTGCTGCGGCGCGCCGTTTTTTGTATGCGCGTTTGACAAGCCCGGCCCTGACCGACATGCAGCGGCCATGATCGAATTGCAGGGCACCGACCTCGACACCGTCATCCATGTCATCCAGACGGCGCTGACCCCGATCTTTCTGTTGACCGCCGTCGCCTCGCTGCTCGGCGTGTTCACGACGCGGCTTGCGCGTATCTCCGATCAGGTCGACAGCCTCGCGTCCGCGGACCCGAAGACCGTGGCGGACGACGCGTTCATCCGCCGCCGGCTGACGCACCTGCGGCGCCGCTCCCACGCCCTCGATATCGCGGTGATCCTCGGCACGCTGGCGGGCGCCTGCACCTGCGGCACGGCCCTCACCCTGTTTCTCGGCGCGCTGCGGTCGCGGGCGACCGGCACCATTCTCTTTGTTCTGTTCGGCCTCGCGCTTCTCTTCGCCATCGGCGCACTGACCGCCTTCCTCACCGAGATGCTGCTCGCCGGCAAAGGCATCCGCGCCACGGTGGATCGCCATACCGAGCGGCTGGAATAGGATTTCTTACGTGATCACCGTCCATCATCTCAACCAGTCGCGGTCGCTGCGTATCGTCTGGCTGCTCGAAGAGCTCGGCGTGTCCTACGAGCTGAAGACCTACCAGCGCAACGCCAAGACGATGCTGGCGCCCCCGGAGCTGAAGGCGATCCACCCGCTCGGCAAGTCGCCGATCGTGGTCGACGACGGCATCGTGATGATCGAGTCGGGCGCGATCATCCAGCTGCTGCTGGAGCGTCATGGCGCCGACAGCGGGTTGGTTCCGGCGGTCGGCACGCCGGCGCATCACGACTACCTCACCTTCCTGCATTTCGCCGAAGGCTCGATGATGCCGCCGCTGCTGCTGCGCCTCATTTTCACGCGCATCGCGTCGGGATCACCGGCGCTGCTGCGCCCGCTGGTCAAGGCGATCACCGGCCCGGTCAACGCCGGCTTCATCGATCCCAACATCAAGGGCACGCTCGATTTTCTCGAAGGCGAACTCGCCAAGCGGCCGTGGTTTGCGGGCGAGGCCTTCAGCGCCGCCGACATCCAGATGAGCATTCCGATCGAGGTGGCGCGCCTGCGCGGCGGGCTCGGCCCGACCCGTCCGAAGCTGATGGACTTTCTGGCCCGCACCCGCGCGCGGCCGGCGCACGCCCGGGCGCTGGCGAAGGTTGGGGAGTAAGGCTCGATCTCGACTCCGTCTTTGCGAGCCGAAGGTGAAGCAACCTAGGGGCCGCTGGACGCGTCTTTGACGGAAGCGTTTGCTCTGGGTTGCTTCGCTTCGCTCGCAAAGACGGGCGCCACCTCCCGCCCCGCCGCATCGCCCATCGGATGCAGGTCGCGCACCATGGCTTTCATCCGCTCGTCCAGCACGTGCGTATAGATCTGCGTCGTCGAAATATCGGCGTGGCCCAGCAACTCCTGCACGATACGCAGATCCGCGCCGTTCTGCAGGAGGTGGCTGGCGAAGGCATGGCGCAGCACGTGCGGGCTGACGCGATGCGTCGCGATCCCCGCCGCCGCGGCCACGTCTTTCAGATCACGGGCGAACGCCTGGCGGGTGAGATGGCCGCTATCGCTGTCGGCGGGAAACAGCCACGGTCCGTCGATCTGGCCCGGCGCCCGGATTTTTAGCAGCGCGCGAAAGACATCGACCGCCTGGCGTGCCGGATCGGATACCACCACAAGCCGCTCGCGGCCGCCCTTGCCCTTGATCGCGATCAGCGGATCGCGCCCGCGCAAGGCAGTCCGCGGCAGCGAAACCAGCTCGGTGACGCGCAGGCCCGTCGCGTAGAGCAGTTCGAGCAGCGCGTTCATCCGCGCCGCGCGCAGCCGTTCGCCGGCCGGCCGGCTCTCGAGGTCGAGCCCCTCCTTGGCGACGGCCAACAGTTTGTCGACCTCGACCACCGAGAGGATCTTCGGCAAGCGCTGGCCCTGGCGCGGCCCCTCCAAAATCGCGGCGGGATCGTCGGCGCGGTTGTTTTCCGCGACGAGAAAACGGTGGAACTGGCGGATCGCCGAAAGTCGCCGGGCACTGGATGTCGGCTTGAACCCGGCCGCCTCGAGCGTCGCGAGGTAGGCGCGCAGGTCGTTGGTGGTGGCTTTCAAAGGCGTCGTCGCAAGGCTTTTCAGCCCGGCGGCATAGGCGATGAGATCGCGCTTGTAGGCTTCGAGCGTATTGGCCGCGGCGCCGCGCTCGGCGGCGATCATTTCGAGGAACGTCTCGATGAGCTGGAAGGTCTTTCCTTCCGGCGGTGGCACGGCGGCGCGCGGCATGATCAGCGCACGCCTTTGGGCAGTGGCACGGTCTGCGTGATTTCGCGCGGCTGCGGTTGCACGAAGGTGACGAGCGCGATCATCGCGCCATAACCGAGGGCTGCGATCATGCCGATCACGAAGAGCAGGCGGAACAGTGTAGGCACCGAGTCATCCCAAAGCGAGCGCGACACCTAGAGCTCGAAGTTTATAGACCGTTCTGATGAAGAGACGATTTAACGTCTCAATCTTAACGATGTTCTTTTGCGCGTGGCGAAAGCGGCGCGTACGGACCGGCGATCGCAGCTAGCGCATGAGCGTCCGGATGATGCTCCAGTAATCGACCGGGACCAGGCGCTGCAGCCATGCCGCCTGCCTGGCATCCTGGCCGATCAGCAGGCGCTTGGCGCGGCGCTCGATCGCTCCCGCAATGGCCGCCGCCGCGACATCCGGGCTGAGGCGCAGAAGCTTGTCCCACGTCTTGGCCTGCGCCTCGACATCTCTGTTGCTCAGTCCGTAGCGTCGCGCGTTGACGGCGATCCCGGTTCGCACCCCGCCGGGATGGACCACGGTAAGGCTCACCGGCGACCCTTCCAACTCGTGGCGCAGCGCCTCGGAAAAGCCGCGCACCGCGAATTTGCTCGCGACATAGGCGACCTGGCCAGGCGGCGCGATGATGCCGAACAGGCTCGACAGGTTGACGATGTGGGCAGCCGGCTCGCGGCGGAGCAGCGGCAGAAAGGCCCGCGTCATCCGCACCGTGCCGGAAAAGTTGACCGCCATCAGCCAGTCGAACGCCGCCTCGGGCACCTCGTCGAAGGTGCCGCCGAGCGCCACGCCGGCATTGTTGACGAGGACGCTGACCCGCCCGTGGGCGGCGAGGACGGCTTGCGGCAGCGCCGCGACCTGATCGGGATCGGCGACGTCGAGATGATGCGTGCTGACGGTGACGCCGTGGCGCCGCGCGGTGACGGCGACCGCTTCGAGCGTGGTTGCGTCGATATCGGCCAGCGCCAGGGCACACCCGCGCGCCGCCAGGATGTCGGCCAGCGCCGCGCCGATGCCGCCGCCAGCTCCCGTGATCACCGCCACCGCGCCGCGCAGCTGAAACGTCATTCTCGGGACCTTTTCGTCATTGTGCCGCCGAACCATCAGGGCATCGGACGTAAGAAGCGGCGCAGACGCCAGATCAATAGCACGCCAGACGTCGACGCCGGTCACGCGGCGGCAAAGCGCCGGCGGTAGTCGGCGGGCGTGATCCCGACATGGCGCACGAAGGCGCGACGCAGCGTATCGACATCGGAGAACCCGCAGCGCGCCGCGATCTGCTTCGGCGCTTCGTGCCCCTCCTCAAGCAAGGCACGGGCGGCGGCAATCCGCGCTTCCTCGACCCAGGCGGCCGGCGTCACGCCGACCTCATGGCGAAACAGCCTAGCAAAATGGCGCGGGCTGAGGCCGGCTCGCGCGGCAAGTTTGGGCACCGCATGATCGTCGGCGGGATGCGCCGCCACCCAGCGCTGCAACTCCTGCAGAATGGACCGGCCGACGGGGTCGGCCTCGCCATGACGGCTGAACTGCAGCTGGCCGCCCGGCCGTTTGAAGAACATCACCAGCTGGCTCGCCACGCGCAGCGCGACGTCGCGGCCGAGATCCTCCTCCACCAGGGCCAGCGAGAGATCCATCCCCGCGGTCACGCCGGCGGCGGTGCGCACGCGCCCGTCGCGGACGAACAGCGCATCCTCGTCGACGGTTGTGTCGGGATAGGCGGACGCCAACTGCGCGGCGACGGCCCAATGGGTGGTCACATGCTTGCCGGCGAGCAGCCCCGCCGCCGCCAGCAGAAAGGCGCCGCTGCAGACGGAGCCAAAGCGCCGCGCCGCCTGCGCTTCGGCGCGTAGCCAGGCCAGCAGGCGCACATCCGCCGGCTGGTCGGCGACACCCGGTGCGCCGGCGACGAGCAGGGTGTCCGTAAGATCCGCCCGCGGATCGCCGACCGCGAAATCAGCCATCAGCCGGACGCCGGACGAGCTGCGGATTGGCCCGGCCTCGAGGCCGATGACCTGCAGCCGATAGGCCTCGCGGCCGGCCTGCTGGTTGGCCTCGGCGAACACGTCGAGCGGCCCCGATACGTCGAGCAGCTGCACGCCGGGAATCGCGAGTACCGAAATCGTCCTGGTCGTCATCGCTTGCGGCCTATGTCTCGAACGCGCGCATTATGGCAGCTTTCGTCGCGTTACGTCAATTGAGGACAAGCAAGCGGTGCGGTAGGTTTACGCCGCAGGGTCACGACGACCCCAAGAGGAGACCGAGCTATGGGTTACACGATCGCAGACGTCAAAATCCCCGACAGCAGCCTCGCGCGCGCCGTTACCGAGTTAGTGCGCGATACGGAATCGCCGCTGCTGTTTCATCATTCCAGCCGCGTCTATTATTTCGGTGCGCTCGCCGGCAAGCAGCGCGGCCTCAGCTTCGATCCCGAGTTGCTCTATGCCGGCGCGATGTTCCACGACATGGGTCTGACCCATGCCCACAGCAGCGCCGACGAGCGCTTCGAGGTGGATGGCGCCAATGCCGCTCGCGATTTCTTGACGAGCCACGGCATCGCGCCGAACGACGTCGAGATCGTGTGGAATGCGATCGCGCTGCACACCACGCCCGGCATCCCCAAGCACATGCATCCCGTCGTCGCGTTGGTGACGGCCGGCGTTGAAATGGACGTGCTCGGCCTGACCTACGCCGAATACGACGATGCCGTTCGCGAGCAGGTGGTGAAAGCGCATCCGCGCGACGGCCATTTCAAGCAGGATATCATTCAGGCCTTCTACGACGGCATCAAACACAAACCAGACACCACCTTCGGCAACGTCAAGGCCGACGTGATCGCGCTCAAGGACCCGACCTTCAGGCGCGGCAACTTCTGCAGCGTGATCCTGAGTTCGCCCTGGGCCGGGTGACGCCATCGGAATCCCAGAGCGTCTTGACTCGTCACACCTTCTGGGCGCCGCCGCCGTGCAAAAAATGTTAAGTCTCGGGCAAAGCTTTTTCTTTTCCCGAGCGCCGATGGCGCGAAAACGCTCTAGCAACGGCAACCGGAAATGTTGTAGGCCATCCCCAACCAAAAGTTAGGGAGCGACATCCATGAAGACCCGCGCCGCCGTTGCGTTCGAAGCCCAAAAACCCCTTGAAATCGTCGAAGTCGATCTGGAAGGGCCGAAGCACGGCGAAGTTTTGGTCGAGATCAAGGCCACGGGTCTTTGTCACACCGACGCCTACACGATGTCCGGCCAGGATTCGGAAGGCATCTTCCCCAGCATTTTGGGCCATGAAGGCGCTGGTATCGTCGTCGAAGTCGGCCCCGGCGTCACCTCGCTGAAGAAGGGTGACCACGTCATCCCGCTCTACACGGCCGAATGCCGCGAGTGCGAATACTGCCTCTCGCAGAAGACCAATCTTTGCCAGAAGGTCCGCGCCACCCAGGGCAAGGGCCTGATGCCGGACGGCACCAGCCGCTTCAGCTACAAGGGCCAGCCGATCTATCACTACATGGGCTGCTCGACCTTCTCGAACTACACCGTCCTGCCGGAGATCTCGCTCGCCAAGATCCGTGAAGACGCGCCGTTCGAAAAGGTCTGCTACATCGGTTGCGGCGTGACAACGGGCGTCGGTGCGGTGCTGTTCACCGCCAAGGCGGAATACGGCTGCCGCGCGGTGGTCTTCGGTCTCGGCGGCATCGGCCTCAACGTGATCCAGGGCTTGAAGATGATCGGCGCGGAGCAGATCGTCGGCGTCGACATCAACAACAACAAGAAGAACATCGCGGCGCAGTTCGGCATGACCGACTTCGTCAATCCGAAGGAACTGCCGGCCGGCACCAACATGGTCAACCATCTGGTCGAGCTGACCAAGGGCGGCGCCGACTACACGTTCGACTGCACCGGCAACGTCACGGTGATGCGCCAGGCGTTGGAGGCCTGCCACAAGGGCTGGGGCACCTCGATCATCATCGGCGTGGCCCCGGCCGGCGCGGAAATCGCGACGCGTCCGTTCCAGCTGGTCACCGGCCGCAACTGGCGCGGTTCGGCCTTCGGCGGCGCTCGTGGCCGTACCGACGTGCCGCGCATCGTCGACTGGTACATGGACGGCAAGATCAACATCGACGACCTGATCACCGACGTGATCCCGCTCGACAAGATCAACGAAGGCTTCCACGACATGCACGAAGGCAAAGGCATTCGCACCGTGGTGAAGTACTGATGGCCACTGCTCCGGAAAAGACCGGCTCGCACGTCTGCTTCGGCGGCGACAACACGTTCTACAAGCATGCCTCGTCGGAAATCGGCGGCAGCATGAACTTCACGGTTTATCTGCCCCCGCAGGCGAAAGCCGGCAAGAAACTGCCGGTGCTGATGTACCTCGCCGGCCTGACCTGCGACCACACGACCTTCATCATCAAGGGCGGCGCGCAGCGTCTTGCCGCCCTGCACGGCATCATCCTCGTCGCGCCGGACACGTCGCCGCGCGACAAGCCCTACCCCGGCGACCACGACAAATATGATTTCGGCGTCGGCGCCGGCTTCTATGTCGACGCCACGCAGGAGCCGTGGAAGACCGGCTACCGCATGGGCTCCTACGTTTCCAAGGAGCTGCCTGCGCTGATCGAGGAGCACTTCCCGGTCGATCCGACGAAGTGGGGCGTGTTCGGCCATTCGATGGGCGGCCACGGCGCGCTCATCACCGCGCTGCGCAACCCCGACCGCTTCAAGTCGGTTTCCGCCTTCGCGCCGATCGTCGCGCCGTCATCCTGCCCCTGGGGCGAGAAGGCGCTCGGCAACTATCTCGGCGCCGACAAGGAAACCTGGAAGGAATGGGACGCGACCGAGCTCGTGAAAGCCGGCAAGAAAACGTCGCACATCCTGATCGACCAGGGGACATCAGACCAGTTCCTCGAAGGCGAGCTGCACCCGCATCTCTTCAAGGAAGCCTGCGAGGCCGCCGGTCAGCCGCTTAAGCTGCGCATGCAGGAGGGGTATGACCACTCCTACTACTTCATGCAGAGCTTCATGGAAGACCACATCGCGCATCATGCTAAGGTGCTGGGGGCTTAAGCTTAAAGTCCTGTATCATCATTTAGAAGTCGCCCCAGCTTGGATGCTTTGGCGGCTTCTGTTATTTTCGCGTAATGGTCCGCGAAGACGCCATCGTCAAACTGCAGGTATTCGAGCCGCGGCTCCGCGCGCTCGGGGCGACGGCGTTGTTCCTTTTCGGCTCGACCGCACGGGGAGAGGCCGCTGCGGCGTCTGATCTGGATCTGTTTCTTGAATACGATCCGGCGTCTCGGTTCGATCTTCTCGATCTCATCAAGGCCAAGCATATGGTCGAGGACGAGCTTGGCGTATCCGTCGACATGACGACGCGCGGCGGCCTCCATCCCCTGATCAAAGCGACCATCGAAGACGAAGCCATACAGGTCTTTTGATGGTAAAGCGCGGCGTCAAACTTCGCGTCTACGATATGCTTGCGGCGATCGCGTTGCTCGACGACGCCCTCGGCCAGAAAACCTTCGACGACTATGATGCCTCGACGCTCTTGCGCCTCGGTTGCGAGCGCGCAGTCGAAATCATATCGGAGGCAAGCCGCCACATCCCAGAGGACATCAAGGCCCGTTACCCTGACGTTGAGTGGCGGAGCATTGCGGGAATCGGCAACGTGCTTCGTCACGAATATGCCGGCGTTCAAAGCGAGATCATCTGGGGCGTGATCCAAAATCATCTTCCAGCACTTCGACTTGTGCTCTACGCCATCGACCACGATCTGCCCCCTCCCTGATCACCCGAGACCCCCATGTCCGACCACACCCACGACCACGCCTGGAAGACCGATGGCGTCTGCGTCATCCCCGCCGGCTCGCTCGATCCCAACACGGCGCAAACGCCAGGCATGGACCGTCGCGCGGCGATCAACTTTGCCCGCGTCGGCGCGCAAAAGATTTGGGCGGGCACGGTGACGATCCACCCCGATGCCAAGACCGGCGCGCACCACCACGGCCACCTCGAAAGCATCATCTATGTGCTGAAGGGCAAGGCGCGGATGCGCTGGGGGGAAAAGCTCGAGTTCACCGCCGAGGCCGGCCCGGGCGACTTCATCTACATCCCGCCCTATGTGCCGCACCAGGAGATCAACGCCAGCCCGGACGAGGTGCTGGAATGCGTGCTGGTGCGCTCGGATGGCGAGGCGGTGGCGATCAACCTCGACATCGAGCCGGTGGAAAAACCCGAGGATGTGCGCTGGGTCGATCCGACGCATCCCGCCTGAACCGGGCTATTCGTCGGGCTCGACTTTCTACGGCAGAGCCACAGATAACGGGTCACCGCGGAGCTTAACCGCGGCTGAGCTTTACGCCCGAAAAGGGCGGCAGGGAGAGAAACGCATGCGTATGTCCTCGATCATCATCGCGGCTGCCCTTCTGGGCGCCGGCACGGCGGCCGCCTCGGCCGATACGGTCACCAAGAGCATCGACGTGAATGGGACGCCCGACCAGGTCTGGGCGGCGATCGGGCCGTTCTGCTCGATCCAGGATTGGCATCCGGCGATCGGCAAGTGCACCACCGACGGCAAGACGCCGCCGACCCGCACGCTCGTCACCAAGGACGGTAAGGCCACCTTCGTCGAGCTGCAGACCGCCCGCGACGACAAGGGCTACTCCTACAGCTACGCGATCAAGACCAGCCCGCTGCCGCTCACCGACTATGTCTCGACGATCAAGGCCGAGGCGAAGGGCAAGGACATGACGACGATCACCTGGAACAGCACGTTCACGCCCGCCAGCGGCAAGGAAGCGGCGGCCGAAGGCGCGGTGGGCGGCATCTACCAGTCCGGCCTCGACGCCGTGAAGAGCAAGATGGCGAAGTAACACCGATGCGCCGCCGTCTCTGCGGGCTTTTTTTGTGTCTCATGGCACAGAATGCCGGCGCGGAGACGGCGGTATCGGAGCGCTGCCGTGCGGGATCGCACCGCCTGGCGCGGGTCGAGCTCTATTTCGGGACTGGCAAGCGGGCCGGTCTGCAGCGCGACGCGTGGCGCCATTTCATGGCTGACGTCGTGACGCCAAAATTTCCCGATGGTCTGAGCGTCTTCGAAGGCCTGGGCCAATGGCATGGGCCGCGCGGAAGCGTGCGCGAAGCATCGCGTATGATGATCATCATCTACCGACCTGCCGGCGACAGCGATGCCAAGATCGAAGCAATCCGCTCCGGCTACGAAACCCGGTTCAGGCAGCAGTCCGTGCTGCGCGTCGACACGACGGCCTGCGTGGCCTTCTAAAAGTCCGGTGCGCGATCGGCCGCGTGGCCTCCATCACCCGTTCTGCCGACGGGGCTTTCCACGCGTGATCGCGATCACGTCAATGCGCGCTGGCAACCTGATCGCGAACGCAGACGATCTTCATGTATTGCTTGCTCGGATCGGGAACCAGCGTGGTCGGCGCCAGCATGGCCTGACCCATGAAGCCGCACTGCTGCGGGGTATTGACCCGCGCCGTGGTGATCACATCCATCGCGGAATGGACGTCGCAGGCTGCAGGGTCCGTCGACGACGCGCAGATAAGGACAAGAACCTTTAACATGGGCACCCCTCTGTGAGCGGGGTAGGGCCGGGGCCAGCGATCCGGCAGAGGTTGGATCGTCAGCTTCGGCATTTCGCTCGCAAAAGAGTTGAGCAAGCTTCTGGCCATAAAACGTTAACAGAATGCGAAGCTGGTATGCTTCTTGCGCATTCAGCGACTATGTGACCGGGCGGTGACAGTGTTGCATTGCAGCACGAGGGTCGGCCTCCCCTGGATGCGTCCCGATCGGTCAAACCATACGCATTAGAAATCATTAGATTATTTGGCATCTTAAAGGGCAGTCTAAGCGACCTAATGGCGTCATGCCATCGTGGCAGATACTCCTTTTTACCAAGGTTTTAAATCGGCCCTTGTGCAACGCATCATGCACAAGCGTAACGGACTTTCGGCGGCTCCGAGGCCTCCGCGTTAACGAACACCTCGTTTTTTCTCAAAAATCTTCACGACCTCGATGCCGATTCGGTCCGGATCTTTCGAGCGTGCGCCGTGGCGATCAGGGGCGCGGGGCCTACATAAAGCTGGCGCAAGACATTCCTGCTTCAGACCGCCCGGAGATCGAGGCCCATGGCCAAATCCATTGTCGTGACCTTCCCGCACGAACTCAGCGTGGCCGAAGCCAAGAAGCGCATCACCGATCAGGTCGAAGTCGTGAAGAAAACCTACATCGACAGGGTCGGCACCGGCGAGATGGCCTGGGTCGGCGACACCGCGCATCTCCGTGTCTCCGCCGTCGGCCAGACGACCACGGCCGAGATCGACGTCAAGCCGGCGGAAATTCGCGTCGAGGTGCATTTGCCCTGGCTGCTCGCCGCTCTCGCCAACAAGATCGAAGGCCTGCTGAAGAGCAACGGCAAAGAGGCGCTGCGGATCGGGAACACGAAGAAAGTCTGAGCCTGCCCGCTCGCGTGACATCCGACGGTCAGCTGGCGCGCAGCCGGCTCTCCTGAAAGCGCCGGACCAGCGGCAGGAGCAATGCGTCGGGGATCAGCGGCATGATGAGGGTCCCGAGCTTGTTGCCGAGGCCCGGCACCACGCTGCGCCGGCCCGCCATCAGGGCGTGATAGCCGGCCTCCGCAACCGAAAGCGCGGTGGCGCCGGGCACCATGCCCATCGCCTTCGCATTGTCGAAGCCCGCGCGCCCCTGGAACCCCGTGGCCGTCATGCCCGGATGCAGCACGGTGACGGTGACGCCGGCCGGCCTCAGCTCCTCGGTCAAGGCGCGGGAGAACGAGCTGACGAAGGCCTTCGACGCGTAATAGACCGCCATGCCGGGTCCGGCGAAAAAGCTCACGATCGAGCCGACGTTGAGGATCTTGCCTCGGGCCGCGGTGATCTCCGGCAAGAACCGCAAGGTGAGGTCCAGAAGCGAGCGGACGTTGAGGTCGACGATGCCGAGCTGGTCCCGCGCGTCGAGTGTCGCCGCACCGCCGAGCAGGCCGAAGCCGGCATTGTTGACGAGAATGGCGACCGTCGCGCCCGCTGCGGATAGAGCCGCTGCGACCCGCTCGGCGGCGCCGGCTTCGGCGAGGTCGAGCGCGATGACGATCGGACGTGGGCGTCCCGAGGCGGCGATCGCGTCGGCCAGCGCCTCGAGCTTGTCCCGGCTGCGGGCGACCAGCGCGAGGTCATGCCCATGCCGGGCGAAGACGCGGGCGAGATCCGCGCCGATGCCGCCCGAGGCGCCGGTGATCAGCGCCACAGTGCGCATGATGCTAGGCTTTGCTAGACGCAGGCGACGACCACGGTCCGTCGACGGCGGCCTCGGGGCGTGGTTCCTCGGCGACCTTCTGGCGCAGCATCACGCGATCGCGCGTGGAGACCCCGAGAAGCTCGGCGACCCGCCAGACGACGTTTTCCTCGAACTCGGTGACGGTGCCGTCGGCGAACACGACGTCCCACATCATCTCGATGATCTTATGACGACCGTCATCATCGAGTTCGCGCTTGAGCACGGTGGTGAAGTGGAAGAAGTCGACGGCCTCGCGGTCGCTCTGCTCGGCGGCTTCGATCAGCTGGGTCGTGGTGGCCGCATCGAGGCCGAAGCGCGCTTCGATGATCTCGCGCAGGCGCTGTCGCTCGAGCGGATCGACCATGCCGTCGACATTGGCGACATGGACGAGAAGGGCGACGGTGGCGAGGCGGTAATCGCCATCCTCGAAGGCCGCTGCGGTCGCGGTGCGGCCGGTCGTGTCGGCAATGAAATTGCGCAGGCTGTCGAAGATCGACATGGCTCAGCGGATCGTCAGGCAGGTGTAATCGCCTTCGGGATGATGGAAATCGCGACGCATGCTGGAGACCCAGCGGTTGCAGGTCCGCCGGCTGGGGAAGCAGAGTTTTTCGTCGCGCCAGTCGAGGAAGATGCTGCCGCCGGGGCCGGAGTATTGCGACGCGCCACCGGCGAAATGGCCGAGGTACACGCTCGGGAAGGTCTGAACCTCGGGTCCCTCGCAGGCGACGCCATAGGTCGCGACCGGCGGCCGGACGTAGCTGCCGAGATCGGCCGCGCTCACCGGCGCGACGGATACGGCCAAACCGAGAGCGGCGGCCGTCATGAGAGTTTTAAGCGCGTTCGGGAGCATCGCTCGTCCATTCTGCCTGGGGGAGAGCCGCGCCGCTGATGGGCGGCTCATCCTGATTGTATTACGAGACCGATATGGCGAGCCGTCACCTGGGTGACGACCCCGCCGTCTGCCTCTACATGCCGAAGATCGACTGGAAGAAGCCCTTCTTGGCGTTCGGATCGTTCTGCGCGACGGCGCCATACGGCGCCTGGCCGGGCGGCGTGCCCGAGATCGTGATCGCGGCGCCTTCGGCCTTCACCAGGTTGAACAGGGTGGTGGCGTTGGCTGTCGAGAGACGGATGCAGCCGTGGGACGCCGGCTTGCCGAGGTTCTTCGCCTCGTTGGTGCCGTGGATCGCATAGCCGTAGTAGAAGAAGATGGCATGCGGCATCGGCGCATTGTCGTATTTCTTGGAATGGTAGTTCACTACCATGTTGGTCGGCGCGTAGGTGCCGGGCGGCGTCACGTAGCCTTCACGCGCGGTCGAAACCGGCCAGTCGTAGGTGTGCTCGGCCGACTGCACGTGCATGTGCTGCGTCGAAAGATCGATCGCGACGGTCACGGTGGCGTGGGCCGCCGAGCCTGCGAAAAGGGTCGCCAGAGTAGCAAGAATGGGCATTGTCGCGCGCATGAAAAAAAACTCCCGGGCCGAAGCGGCCTTGGTTTGAAATCCCTCTAGCCCTCTCATCGCGCGGCGAGTCGGTAAACAGGAAAGCGCGCGCGGGTGGCACTTTGCAGGCGCGCGCGGCCTTCGTGCCACAGAGTGGATTCAAGCCGACGGACTCAGTCCGGGAAGCCGAGGCCCGCCGCTGCGGGCGCATATCCGTAGCCTGGAGCCGCCTGGTAGACCCTGTGACCCTCCGTCGTTCCCACGTAACAATAGCCATAGGCGGCGTAGGGGTTTGGATCCCGGGCGCGCCGGATAGGCGCTTCGTCCGCGTCCTGATCGTAGCCGTAGTTCGGTTCACTCACCGCTTCGGATCGCGCGAGGTGCCGCGGGCGCGCGGCGTAGCGCGTGGCGCCCTGCGGCGGCGTCCCGCTGATGGCGATCTGCGCGCCCTCGGCCTTGACCATCGCGTAGAGGTGCGCCGCATTGCCGGGCGAGAGACGGACGCAGCCGTGCGACGCGGGCGAGCCCAACGAGCTGCTGGCATAGGTCCCGTGGATCGCATAGCCGCCACGGAAGAAGATGGCATGCGGCATCGGCGACATATGATACTTGTGGGAATAATGCATGGCTTCGAGATGCGTGGGCGCATAGCTGCCGCCGGGTGTCGAAAAGCCCGAACGACCGCTGGAAATCGGCCAGTCGTAGGTGCCGGTCGACGACGTCACATGCATCGTCTGATGGCTGAGGTCGATCGCCACGGCGACCGTCGCCTGGGCCGGCAGAGCGAGCGCCAGGGGCGCGACGAACGCGCAGACGACAGCAACGCGACGCATGAAAGTCTCCGCAATTAAATATTTGAGGCAAGCGTGACGACGCTTCACCAGTATCGTTTTAATTGCACGAGGGCCTGGTCTTGTAAAACCAAGTCTGGCGTTAAGGTTTATGCGGCCTGACAGGTCGCCTTACCTTGCGGTTGCATCGGCATCGAGCAGCCGCGGCGGGGCTTCCAAATGGGTCGGGCGGACCCCGAACAGCCTGGACAGGCGGCGGGTCAGCGGCCGCTCGATTCCGCGGTGGACGATCATCGCGAGCGGCACCACGAGCGTCAGGCCGAGCGCGATGAAGACCCACGGCGACAGCACGTCGCTGGCGTGTGTCTTGTCGAATCCGACTCGCAGGCCCCGGACGATGAGCGGGTGCAGCAGGTAGATCGCATAGGACGCATCGCCGAGGCCGACGAGCCAGCCGACGACGGGCCACGACGGCAGTCGCGCCAGGCTCAGCACCGACCCGACGAAGATCAGCGCCGCCGGCAAGCCCCAGAGCAGCGGTCTCAAGAGGCCATGGGCGTCGAGGCCGAGAAGGGTCGTTGCCGCGAACCCGCAGAGACCGGCGAGCAGCAGGCCGCCCGCCGCGACGGGCGGGAACCTCAGTCCGTCCCGGTAGGCGAGCGCGACCACGGCGCCGAGGACGAACTCGAGGACGATCGGGTGGCTCCAGAAGGCGAGCACCCCAGGCGCCGGGGCCAGCCAGAGTCCCAGCGCGACGAGAGCGGAAAACGCCGCCGCGATCGCCGCGACGGCGGCGCGCTGCGGCAGAACCAGCGTGCCGGTGAAGACGACGTAGAAGAACATCTCGTAATTCAAGGTCCAGCCGAGCTTGTAGACCGGCTGCATCATGTCGCCGCCCTGCGGCAGATAGGGAATGAAGAGGTAGGATTTCACGATCTCGCCGAACGTCGGCGCCGCGCTCGACAGGACGTGAGAGCCGGCCATTACGACGAGAAACAGGCTCGTCACCAGCCAGTAGATCGGCACGATGCGGGCGATCCGCCGGGTCAGGAACAGCCGCGCGGCCTGGGGCCGCGCGAACAGGTCGTGCGACGCATAGACCATGACGAAGCCGGAGATCACGAAGAACAGATCGACACCGGCGCCGGTCAGGTCGACGAGGATCGGCGCGAAACCGCTCGCCGAGGCAGACGGCAGCGAGGCCGCCTCATGCTCGAGGTGCCCCAGCGTGACAAGGAGGGCAGCGCCGGCGCGCAAAGCCTGGATCGATCGAATCTGGGCCATTGGCGGTGCTCCACCGCCACAATCGACACGAAAACCGTGCAGATTTCGCTAATGCCGAGGCGAGTGTCACGAGACGGACGGTACGCCCGTGCTTTATCTCGCGCGCGAACTCGGGTAGCACGCTTGCGAACAGCGAACACCCGTGGCGCACCGCCCAACCGGATGTGGAGTTTACGCTTTTGCGCATAGCGATGATTGGCAGTGGGTATGTCGGGCTTGTCTCCGGCGCCTGCTTTTCGGACTTCGGCCACACCGTGACCTGCGTGGACCTGGATGAAGGCAAGATTGCCGCCTTGAAGGCCGGGATCATGCCGATCTTCGAACCGGGCCTGAAGGAGATGGTCGACAAGAATGTCCGTGAGGCGCGCCTCAGCTTCTCCACGGATCTGCCGACGTCCATCGCCGATGCCGAAGCCGTGTTCATCGCGGTGGGCACGCCGTCGCGCCATGGCGATGGCCATGCCGATCTCTCCTACGTCTATGCCGCCGCCGCCGAGGTCGCCCGCGCCGCCACCGGGCCGCTGGTCGTCATCACCAAATCGACCGTGCCGGTCGGCACCGGCGACGAGGTCGAGCGCATCGTCCGCGAGGTTCGCCGGGACGTGACCATCGACGTCGTCTCCAACCCCGAGTTTTTACGCGAGGGCGCGGCGATCGAGGACTTCAAGCGCCCCGACCGCGTGGTGGTGGGCGCCGAGAGCGAGCGGGCCAAGATGGTGATGGCGGCGATCTATCGGCCGCTGTCGCTGAACAGCCTGCCGATGGTCTACGTTTCGCGCCGCACCTCCGAACTCATCAAATATGCCGCCAACGCATTTTTGGCGGTCAAGATCACCTTCATCAACGAGATCGCCGACCTCTGCGAGGCGACCGGCGCCAATGTCCAGGAGGTCGCGCGCGGTATCGGCCTCGACAAGCGAATCGGGGCCAAGTTTCTGCACGCCGGCCCGGGCTACGGCGGCTCGTGCTTCCCCAAGGACACGCTGGCCCTGGTCAAGACCGGGCAGGATCACGGCGCGCCGTTGCGCATCGTCGAAACCGTGGTCAGCGTCAACGACCAGCGCAAGCGGGCGATGGGGCGGAAAATCATCGCGGCCTGCGGCGGGTCGGTGCGCGGCAAGACGATCGCCATTCTGGGCCTGACCTTCAAGCCCAACACCGACGACATGCGCGAAGCGCCCTCGCTCGCCATCGTCACCGCGCTGCAGGATGCCGGCGCGATCGTCCGCGGCTATGACCCAGAAGGCATGGCGCAGGCGAAACCCCTGCTGCCCGGCATGACCTTCGCCGCCAACGCCTATGAATGCGTGACCGGGGCCGACGCCGTCGCCATCGTCACCGAGTGGGACGAGTTCCGGGCCCTCGACCTCCGCCGCATCAAGACCCTGCTCGCCAGCCCGGTGCTGGTCGATCTACGCAACATCTACCTGCCGGAAGAGGTCACCCGATACGGCCTGACCTACGCCAGCATCGGGCGGCCAGTCCGCGAAACGCCCGTCGCCGCGCTGGTTTAGACCCTGCCGAACGGCCGAAGCCATGTCGTTGGCTTCCCACCTTCCGTACGTCATGCTAGGGCCACGGGAAATGGTCCGGCGAAGCTGGCTGATACGGGGTGGGGACGATGGCATTGGCTGAGGGGCTCGCGGGCGGGCAAACGAAAACCAGGACGAAGCTGAACCGCCAGCAGATCGTCGGCTTCTGGAGCGCCTGGGCCGGCTGGATGCTCGATGGCATGGATTCGGTGATCTACGCCCTCGTTCTCGCTCCCGCCTTGACCGAATTGCTGCCGAAATCCGGCATCCAGGCGACGCCCGCCAACATCGGCACCTATGGCTCGCTCCTGTTCGGCGTGTTCCTCGTCGGCTGGGGCTGCTCCTTCATCTGGGGGCCGATCGCCGACAAGTTCGGCCGCACCAAGGTGCTGGCCGGCACGATCATGATGTACGCGGTCTTCACCGGCGCCGCCTATTTCGCCGACAGCGTCTGGCAACTCGGCCTGTTCCGCTTTCTTGCCGGCATCGGCATCGGCGGCGAGTGGGCGATGGCCGGCACCTATGTCGCCGAGGCCTGGCCCGAGGATCGTCGCAAGATGGGCGCCGGCTACCTGCAGACCGGCTACTACTTCGGTTTCTTCGTCGCTGCCGGCCTGAACTTCACCATCGGCGCGCATTACGGCTGGCGGGCGATGTTCCTTTGCGGCCTCGCGCCGGTGATCGTGTCGCTCTACACGCTGATGGAAGTGAAGGAGCCGGCGATCTTCAAGAAGATCGAGGGTGCGATCCGCGAGAACAGCCCGATCGTCGAGATCTTTTCCGCTCGCTACATCAAGCGGACCCTCGTCATGTCGGGACTGCTGACCATCGCCATCATCGGCCTCTGGGCCGGCGCGGTCTACGAGCCGGCCGCCGTCAACATGCTGGCGAAGAAGGCCGGGATGGATGCGCCATCGGCGGCGAAGATGGTCTCGGTCGCCACCGCCGTTCTGTCGATCGGGACGATCCTCGGCTGCCTGACGCTGCCGCATCTTGCGGAGTCGATCGGTCGCAAGCGCACGCTGGCGATCTATTTCGTCATCATGGCGATCACCATTCCTGTCGCCTTCGGCTGGGCCTTCTATCTCGAGAACGGGCTGGTGCCGTTCATCATCACCTTGTTCTTCCTTGGGTTCGGCGGCGGCAATTTCGCGGTCTTCAGCCTTTGGTTGCCGGAGCTCTACGAAACGCGGGTGCGTGCGACGGCCTTCGCCTTCGCGACCTCGGTCGGCCGTTTCATCGGCGCCGGCGTCAACTTCGCCCTCGGCGCCTTCGTCCTTTCGATGCACACGATCGGCACGCCGGTCGCCCTCACAGCTATCGCCTTCGGGATCGGGCTGCTGCTCATTCCCTTCGCGCTGGAAACCCGCGGCGACCGCCTGCCATCCTGAGCGACGATCGGGCCGCAGCTTCAGCGCTGCGGCCGGGAACCAATGTGTTTTTCTGCGTGTTCTCTAGTCGGGGCGGAATTGTCACGAATAGGTGAGCGCAATGGAATTTGCGAAAAAGCCGTCCACGCGCGGATTCGCTTCGATGGATCCGGAAAAGCAGAGGGCTATCGCGCGCAAGGGTGGCGAGAGCGTTCCTAACGAAAAGCGGAGCTTTTCGCAGAACCCGTCGCTCGCTGCCGAGGCCGGCCGCAAAGGCGGACATAGCGTCAACCCGACCAAGCGGAGCTTCTCGCAAAACCACATTCTGGCTTCGGAGGCTGGCCGAAAGGGTGGACACGCCTCCCATGGCGTGGTGCGCAAGGCCAGTGAAACGGACGCCTGATCGGCGTCTATACAGTAAAAAGAGCGCGGCGATGTCAGTCACCGCGCTTGGTTTATTCCGCTGCGACGTCGCGCCGACCATGAGACGAGTGACCGCCCTTGCGTCCGGCGTCAGACGCCAGTTGATGGTTCTGCGAAAAACTGCGCTTGTCGTTCGGAACGCTACGTCCGCCTTTCCTGGCAATCTCCCGCTGCTTCTCCGCATCCATCGAGGCAAATCCGCGCGTAGACGTTTTGGGTGTATCACTCCCAGCCATACTTAAGCCTCCATTCATTATAGCGGCTAACCGGCTCAAGCTGAGGTGGTTCCAGTATTCATAAACACGCGGGCGTGACGACATCTTCGAATTGCTAAGCTAAAGCTGTGAGGTCCTTGTCCGGCCAGCGGCAGAGATCGGCGATCAGGCATCGGCCGCAGGCGGGCTTCCGCGCCTTGCAGACGTAGCGCCCGTGCAGAATCAGCCAGTGATGCGCATGCTGCTTGAATGCGGCAGGCACGGCCTTTTCCAGGCCGAGTTCGATGTCCAGCGGCGTTTTGCCCCGGGCCAGCGGAATGCGGTTGGAGACGCGGAACAGGTGGGTGTCCACCGCGATCACCGCGACGCCATAGGCGTTGTTCAGCAGCACGTTGGCGGTCTTGCGGCCGACGCCCGGCAGCGTCTCCAGCGCCTCGCGATTGTCCGGGACCTCGCCGCCATAGACCTCGACCAGACGCCGCGACAGCGCGATCACGTTCTTCGCCTTGGTGCGGAACAACCCGATGGTCTTGATGAGGTCGCGGACGCGGTCCTCGCCCAGTGCGAGCATCTTGTCCGGCGTGTCGGCGAGGGCGAACAGGGCAGGCGTCGCCTTGTTGACGCCGACGTCCGTCGCCTGCGCCGAGAGGACGACGGCGACGAGAAAGGTGAAGGTGTTGAGCGAGGTCAATTCGCCCTTCGGTTCCGGCTCGGCCTCCTGGAAGCGGCGAAACACGTCTTGGATTTCGCTCTTGGTCAGGACGCGGCCGGTGCGTTTCGGCGGCTTTGGCGGGGTCTTGTCGGCGGGATCCGCGTGGACGGCGGCCGCCACCTCCGCCGTCGCGACGATTTGCGCCGGAGCCCTGGCCTTCTGGATTGGTTTGTCTCGCATCCGCTTCATATTAGAGTGCGCGATGCCTCGGGAGAAGACGGTGATGGCCCTGGTCGGCGAATTCGGTCCCAATGGTTCGGTCGGCCCGGATCCGGCGCAGGAACGCCTGTTCGAAGCCCGCATCGTCCCGCATCGATCGCTGAGCCGCCGCGGTTTTCGCGCCCTGATGACCGGCTTCACGGCCGTCAGCCTGGCCTCAGCGATCCCTTTCGTTTTGCTCGGGGCCTGGCCGGTCGCCGGCTTCGTCGGCCTCGACGTGGCGATCCTCTACCTGGCCTTCCGGGCCAGCTTCAGATCGGCGCGGGCTTATGAGGATATTCTGGTGACGCCGCTGGAGTTGCTGCTCGCCAAGGTGACCCCGACGGGCGAGCGCTCGGAATGGCGGTTTCATCCCGCTTGGGTGCGGCTCGATCGACAGGAACACGAGGAGTTCGGCCTGCAGCGCCTGTCGCTGCACTCGCGCGGACGCAGCGTCGAGGTCGCACGGTTTCTGGGGCCCGACGAGAAGGCGAGTTTTGCGTCGAACTTGACCAGCGCCTTGTCGCAGGCGCGACAGGGACCGCGCTTTTCCTGAGAACGAGGCTTCAGCGCACGCGCAGAGGTCAAAAATACACAGAGGTAAAATGCGAAAACGGCCGCTCCGGGGGGCAGGAGCGGCCGTCTTGTATAAGCGAACGATCTTGGGGGGATCAACCGTCCGCATGTAGAGACAATAGCTCAGACGGAAGAGAGTTCCCGGAGGTCCCGGTTTATTTTCGGGAGTTCGCTACGGGCCAACGCCCGGAGCGCCTCGTCGTCGCCGTTCTGCAGATAATCGCGGTAAAGAGTTGCCAGTTGCATCAGGGCGTCGCGCTGCGTCGAGCGATACAGCGCATCGAATTCGCGGCCCTGCAAGCCACGAAGGCGATCGAGGTCGGCGGCGCTGGCCGGCAGATAGGGCTGCGGCGCCGCCAGCCGCGGCGTCAGCGGATCGTCGATCGCCACGGACCGGCCGCTCAGAACGGCGTCGACATTGTTGCCGACACTCGTCGTGACGTTGCTCGCGACGTCGAGCGGGAGGACGGCGACGCCGACGACCGGACCCATGGGGCCGTCGACCAAGGTCTGCCCGACCACGATCTGCCCGTTCGTCGAAGCGAACGCGACGAGCGAATTGCTGGCGATGGTTTCCTCACGCGCCTCGCGGTGGGCGAAGGCCCGGATGCGGGCGCTGGACGACTGCGCCAACGCCAGTCGGCTCGAACTATCGAGAAAATCGACATTGGCACGAGCATTGGCGACGAAGGCATTGCTCATCGGCGATGCGGCCATCGCGGGAGCGGCGACGCCGGCCAGAACGCATGAACTCACGGCGAACAGGGTTGCCAGCTTGGACTTGATCTTCATGGGGCTGATCCTTTCGTAGAAAGTTGGGCCGCATCTCTGCTGCGGCGCCCCCGTTAACCGAAAAGCCCGTACCTTTGTTCCGGGATCGACGGCATGTGCCGACGCAATGCCGCTGTTATCGCTCAGCTTTAGCTACAGCCCGTGCCCCGTAGGAATGCCCGAGCTCGGTAAGCCGCGCGATGACCCGCGGGAGCTCATGGACCGTGACCGCGCGCAACGTCTCGTCGTCGCCGTTCTGCGTGTAATCGCGGTAGAGCGTTATGAGGCGCCGGAGGCCGTCGGTTTGGGTCTCCACGTAGAGCGCGTCGAAGGTCCGGCCGTCCAGGGCTGCCATCTGGCCAAGGTCGGCTCGTGCGGCCGTGGCGATCGCGCGGTCGGCCGCGATGGCGCGGGCCCCCGGGGTCTGCAGCAGGCGTGGCATCTTGGATAGGATCGTCTCGGCGCCTTCGTCGATCGACGCGGCGCCGACGGCGGCCGCATCCAGGGGATCGCCGGTGACGAGCGTCGGCGTCGCGGCGGCGTCGAGCGCGGTCTCCGCGGCGTTCTGCTCCCGTGCCTCGCGCCGGGCAAAGCCGCGGAGCCGCTGCGAGGCCTGGCGCTCCGCGATGTCGCTGGAGCGGGCGAGGAACGCTACGGTGGGGCGGGCGAGGGCGAGCAGACGCACCGTGATCGCCGTCGGCTGCGGCGGCTCACCATACTGCGGTGACACCAGCGGCAGCGATTGCGCCTGCACCGGCCCGAGGCCGCCGCTCAGGCAGAGGGCCAAGGCCGCTATTTGTGTCGAAATGCGAGAAGCCATCGGGGACACGATCCTGATCATTGCTGAGACGCCGGTAGAGCCGCACCCGGGACGGGCTCCGGCGCTTTCGCTGCTTTCGGGTGCGGCGGCGGCTTTTTCGCGGCGGCGTGCTTTTTCGGCATGTCGGTCGGCGCCTCGTCGGCGAATTTGGCGAGGATCGCCAACGAGCGCGCTTCCGTGATCTGGGCGCTGCAGAAGCCATGGACCGACTCGCGGGCATAGTCGCGGCAGGTCATCTCGCGCTGCGAGGAGAACGCCGCCTGCTCGCCGGCGATCGCCTTGACGGCCGCGCGGTCTTTGCCCGCCCGATGCAGAAGGACTCGAAAGTTGGCGCGCATCGTCGTCTCCGCACGGACGCGCTCGTGCTCCAGGTCCTTGATTCGCTGCGGCGAAATCGCATCACCCGACGGCCCCCAGAGGCCGATCGGGCTGACCCGGCAGTCGGCGGCGACGAAATCGCAGGTCGGCTGTGCGCTCGAGACCAGGGCTGCGCCATCGAGAACGTCGACGGTGAAGGGGCAGGCTTCCACCGCGACGCTCCAACGCAGCGCGCCGGCCGGCCGGCCGAGATCGGCGGCGACGATCGGCTGTTCCGCCACGATATCCACTTGGCAGGCTTCGCTGGGCTTGGACAGGCGTTCACCAGGCAAGGTCAACTTGGTCAAGGTGACGCCTCTCGCGGAGCGGTCGAACTGCATGCTCCCTTTGGCCCCGTCGAAGCTCAGCAGGCGGCCGAGAATGGCGTCCTCGCCCGGCGGTTTGACGCTGATCGGCTTGGCAGGCGTCTTCGATTCGGTCGGCGCCCCCGACGTTCTGGGCGGCTGATCCGGCGCGGCGCCGTTCATCGCACCCGGCAGCATCATCTGGGCCTGCGCGCCGACGGGCCCGAGCAGCAGGGCAAGCGTCGCGAGCTTGCCCCAGAGGCCAGGCTCGAACATAGTCTTTGCAAATCGCATCATCGCAGGCGCATTGGTAACACCGATCAATCGTTTGCGGCTCCGGCGATTGTGCTGGGTTCGTGCCGCTCAGTCCCACCCGTTGCCGGAAGCGCCCCCTGGGTCGTGGACGGCGCCTCGAAAACGGATTTTACAACCTCACTCCATCGGCTTGCGCGCTCAAACCGCTCTCTTATATACGGGCGGTCTTGCAGTCATAAACAGCAATCCCAATCTGAACCTCATCGGGGACCGGGCGCGCGACGTGTCCGCCCACAAGTTGGATCGCTTCGGGGTCCGACGGTCTTGCGACACGAAAGGAATAATAAGACATGGCTAAAGTAATTGGCATCGATCTTGGGACCACGAATTCTTGCGTCGCCGTCATGGAAGGCTCGACGCCGAAGGTCATCGAGAATGCCGAAGGCGCCCGGACGACGCCGTCCATCGTCGCCTTCACCGACGATGGTGAAAGGCTTGTGGGTCAGCCCGCCAAGCGTCAAGGCGTGACCAATCCGGAACGCACGTTTTTTGCGATCAAGCGACTGATCGGCCGCACCTTCGACGATCCGATGACCAAGAAGGACATCGGCCTCGTCCCCTACAAGATCGCCAAGGCCAAGAACGGCGACGCGTGGGTGGAAGCCGACGGCAAGCCCTATTCGCCCTCGCAGATCTCTGCCTTCATCCTGCAGAAGATGAAAGAGACCGCCGAGGCGCACCTCGGCCAGACGGTGACCCAGGCCGTCATCACGGTTCCGGCCTACTTCAACGACGCCCAGCGTCAGGCCACCAAGGACGCCGGCAAGATCGCCGGCCTGGAAGTTCTGCGCATCATCAACGAACCGACTGCGGCGGCGCTTGCCTACGGCCTGGACAAGAAGGGTTCGGGCGTCATCGCCGTCTACGATCTCGGCGGCGGCACCTTCGACGTCTCGATTCTCGAGATCGGCGACGGCGTGTTCGAGGTGAAGTCGACCAACGGCGACACGTTCTTGGGCGGCGAGGATTTCGACAACCGTCTCGTCGAGTACTTCGCGGACGAGTTCAAGAAAGAGAACGGCATCGACCTCAAGAAGGACAAGCTGGCTTTGCAGCGTCTGAAAGAGGCGGCGGAAAAGGCCAAGATCGAGCTGTCCTCGGCGAGCCAGACCGACATCAACCTGCCCTACATCACGGCAGACGCTTCGGGCCCGAAGCATCTGACGCTGAAGCTGACCCGTTCGAAGTTCGAGGCTCTGGTCGACGACCTGATCCAGCGCACGGTCGAGCCCTGCAAGAAGGCGATCAAGGACGCCGGCCTGACCGCCGCCGAGATCGACGAAGTGGTGCTGGTCGGCGGCATGACCCGCATGCCGAAGGTCCAGGAGATCGTGAAGTCGTTCTTCGGCAAGGAGCCCCATAAGGGCGTCAACCCCGACGAGGTCGTGGCGATCGGCGCGGCGGTCCAGGCCGGCGTGCTGCAAGGCGACGTCAAGGACGTGCTGCTGCTCGACGTGACTCCGCTTTCCCTGGGTATCGAAACCCTCGGCGGCGTGTTCACCCGCCTGATCGATCGCAACACCACGATCCCGACCAAGAAGAGCCAGGTGTTCTCGACGGCTGAAGACAATCAGACCGCCGTCACCATCCGGGTCTTCCAAGGCGAGCGTGAGATGGCGCAGGACAACAAGATCCTCGGCCAATTCGACCTCGTCGGCCTGCCCTCAGCGCCGCGCGGCGTACCGCAGATCGAAGTCACCTTCGACATCGACGCCAACGGCATCGTCAACGTGACGGCAAAGGACAAGGCGACGAACAAGGAGCAGCAGATCCGCATCCAGGCCTCGGGCGGCCTCAGCGACGCCGACATCAACAAGATGGTGAAGGACGCCGAGGAACATGCGTCCGAGGACAAGGAGCGTCGCGAGCTGGTCGACGTGAAGAACCAGGCCGAAGCGATGATCCACTCGGCGGAAAAGTCGCAGGTCGAGTACGGCGACAAGGTTCCGGCCGCGGACAAGACCGCGATCGAAGGCGCCATCGCGGCACTTCGCACCGCTCTCGAAGGCGAGGACGCGGAGGCGATCAAGACCAAGACCAACGATCTCGTTCAGGCTTCGATGAAGCTCGGCGAGGCGATGTACAAGGCCCAGGGTGCCGAAGGCGGCGCACCGGGTGAGGCTCACGAGGCCCATGATGACGCCAAGGACGACGTCATCGATGCGGACTTCAAGGAAGTCGGCCCGGACGACCACAAGAAGTCGGCCTGATCCACGGCAGAACGAGGGGCTTGCAGCAATGCGGGCCCCTCTTTCTCTATTTTCCGTCCGCACGATTTGATGTCATTGTCGACATGACGTGTTGATGGCGATGGGACACAATCGGTTCGCGCGCCTCGCACGCCCCAAGTTTCGATCACTCTAAGACTGGCGTATGCCCGCGTGCCGCTGAAGCCGCCGGGTGTCTCGCGGGAACGAATTCAGATGGCGAAGACCTGTTTCTATGAAGTTCTTGGCGTGTCGCGCACCGCCACGGACGGGGAAATGAAGACAGCCTTCCGCAAGGCGGCAATGCAATATCATCCCGACCGCAATCCCGGGAATGCCGAGGCCGAAGTCAAGTTCAAGGAACTGAACGAGGCCTATCAGACCCTGACCGACGGCCAGAAACGCTCGGCCTACGACCGATTCGGCCATGCCGCTTTCGAGCATGGCGGCGGCGGCGGTGGCGCGGCCGACGGGTTCGGCTCGTCGATGGCCGATATCTTCGACGATCTCTTCGGCGACATGATGGGCCGGCGCGGTGGCCAGGCCGGGGGCGCTCGTCAGGGCGGCCCGGGCCGTGGCTCGGACCTTCGCTACAACATGGAAATCACGCTCGAGGACGCTTTCAAGGGCAAGACCGCGAGCCTCAAGCTGCCGACCAGCGTCTCCTGCGAGCCGTGCAGCGGCAGCGGCGCCCGGCCCGGCGCCAAGCCAAAAGTTTGCTCGATGTGCGGTGGCCAGGGCCGCGTCCGCGCGCAGCAGGGTTTCTTCGCCATCGAGCGCACCTGCCCGCAGTGTCAGGGCCGCGGCGACATGATCGACAATCCGTGCCCGGCCTGCGCCGGCTCCGGCCGCGTCACCCGCGAGCGCGCGCTGTCGGTGAACATCCCGGCCGGCGTCGAGGACGGCACCCGCATACGCCTTGCCGGCGAAGGCGAGGCCGGGACGCGCGGCGGCCCATCGGGCGATCTCTACATCTTCGTCTCGACCAAGCCGCATCCGTTCTTCCAGCGCGACGGCGCGGACCTGTTCTGCCGCGTGCCGATCTCGATGGTCCAGGCGGCCATCGGCGGCGAGATCCCGGTGCGCACCGTCGATGGCGGCGAGGTCAAGGTGAAGATCGCCGAGGGCACGCAGTCCGGCAAGCAGGTGAAGGTCCGCGGCAAGGGCATGCCGGTGCTCCGCTCGCGCGACGTCGGCGACCTCTACATCCAGGCCACCGTCGAGACGCCGCAGAACCTGACCCGCCGCCAGCGCGAACTGCTCGCCGAGTTCGAAGCGGAATCCTCGACCAAGACGCAGCCCGAAGCCTCGGGGTTCTTCACCAAGATGAAGGACTTCTTCGAGAACCTGAGCGGCGCCTAGGGTCGAAACTCAACCCACGCAGATGCCGGGAACCTCGACCTTGCGAAACAGGTGCGGGCTGATCGTCGTGCTCTCGGAATAGGACCCGAGCCTTGCCTTGAATTCGGGATTGTCGAAAGCAGCCCGGAAGTGGGCGACGGATTGCCAGATCGCATAGTTCAGGAAAGTCCCGCTTCCGGCGATGCCGCGGTGAAGCTGGGTTGAAATGAACCCGGGCTGGCGCTTCATAAGACCCGCATCGCGACTCCAGGCTTCCAGCAGCGCATCCGCGTTGGCGGGCTGGACGGTGAACGTGTTGATCAACACGACCGGGCCAGTCCCCGCGTCGCGGAGTTGGTCGGCGAGCGCGACATGCGCATTCATTTCCACGAATTTGGGCATCCGAGTCTCCTTGTCATCTATGAGCCGAATTGGCATCATGATGACAATACAGAAATTTGACATCATGGTGTCAATAGGAGCGACCCTGCATGCCTCCCAGAACGCCGTCGGCAGAGATCCTGACCGATCTCATCCTCTCGCTGTTTCGGGCCAACAACGCGACCCTCGTCTGGGGCGACAGGCTGGTCCGGCCCTTTGGTCTCACGAGTGCGCGTTGGCAGGTGATCGGGGCCATCGCTTATGCCGACCGACCGCGCCCGGTGGCGTGGCTCGCCCGTGATCTCGGCGCCAATCGCCAGAACATCCAGCGGATCGTGAACGACCTCGCGAAGGATGCTCTGGTGACGTTCGAGACCAACCCACACCATAGGCGGGCGCAACTCGTGGTGCTGACGGAAGCGGGGAAGCGCGCCTACGCCAACGCGATCGACGTTTGGAACCCCGCCGCCGACGCGTTGGCCCATGACCTTTCGGCGGATGAATTGACGACCGCCCTTCGCGTCTTGGATGTCCTGCGTGCCAGGCTGGCGGAGATGAACGCGGCAGACGACAGCGCCGACACGTGAAGCGACGCAAGACGCCACCCTCGACAGCCACGCGCGCGGTCGGGCTGATGGTGATTTGACGCTAGGCGGCTCGGATCAGGGGGCCGCGGTCGCGGGCTTGATGACCTTGTCGATCTGGCGCGCGACGAGACGCGCCAGTGACGGACTGACCAGCAGCACCAGAAACAGCCGCAGTGTCTGCATCGCCATCACGAAGGACAGGTCGACGTGGCTCGACGCCGCGATGATGGCGATCGAATCCGCGCCGCCGGGGCTGGTCGCCAGGTAGGCGCTCAAGGGATCGATGCCGGCAAACCGCGTCAGCAGAGAGGCGACCCCCACGCAGAAGCCGATCTGCGCGACGATCGCCAACGCGACGCGCGGGAGCGCACCGGCAACATAGGTCAGGATTTCGCGCGTGAAGCGGGTCCCGATGTTCCAGCCAATGATGGCGTAGCTCACGGCGAGGAACCATGGCGGCAGCGTAATCGTCATGATCCCGCTTCCCTGCAGGATGGCGCCGGCGATCAGCGGCCCCAGCAGTCCGCCCGCGGGTATCTTCAGGAGACGTCCCCCCGTTCCGGCGATCGCCGCCAGCGCCAGTGTGGCCGCCACGTCCTTCCAGGCGAGATCGGGGAACCACTCCATCGCATGGGCGGGCGGCCCGGACGAACCGGCCCATAGGCCGGAGACCAGCGCCGCCGCCAGCGCGACGAAGACGACGCGCAGATACTGCATGAAGGCGACGAGCCGCATGTCGGCCCCATGCGCGCCGGCCAGAACCGTCATCGCGCTCGCGGCCCCGGGTGCGGAACCCCAGACCGCGACGGAACCGGGAAGAACCTGGAAACGGGCCAAGAGCCAGCCGCAGAAACAGCTGGCGATGAGCACCGCAAAAATGGTCCCGAAAAACATCGGCCAGCGCGCCGCCACGGTGCCGAGCGTCGACGGGGTGATGCTATGGGCGATCAGACACCCAACGACGGACTGCGCGGCAAAGAACGCGTGGCGCGGGACCTTGATCGCGATCCCTCGGGTCGAGATGATGACCGCGGCGGCCATCGGCGCCAGTAGCAACGCGGCCGGCATGCGCAGCAATTCGAGGACGCCGACCATCACTGCGGATAGCAGGATCAGGATCGACCAATGGAATGCGGTCCGACTCTTGGACGGCAAAGGAACAGACATTTCGAGCATCGGGTCCGTCAGAGGAGGCCGTATCGGCCCTGTCTTAGACTTGCGCCCGTTTGCTCACCAAGCGGTGAAAAGAGCCACGCGCTTGGCGGGCCTCAGCTTCCCACATACTGCTTGACTGCCGCATCCACCGCGTTGCGCTGCCATGGCGTCAGGAGATTGAGCTGGCTGTCGAGCCACTCGTCCTTCAGGCCGGCCGAGCGGGCAAGAATGTGCCACTTCATGCCTTCGATCACGTCCTGCTTGACGCCGCGGCCGAGCACCAGGAGGCGGGCGGCCCGGTTCTGGGCGACGGGGTTGTTGCGGCCGGCCGCCTTGAGGAAGTAGCGGGCGGCACCGGCTTCGTCGCGCTCCACGCCGATGCCGTTGAACAGCATGATGCCGTATTCGACCATGGCCGCGATATTGTCGTCGTTGGCCGCGCGCTTCATCAGGCCGGCGGCCTTGGCGGAATCCTGCTCCACGCCGTTGCCGTTGCGGTACATGACCGCCAGCGCATAATCCGCCTCGTTGTTGCCGATGTCGCTGGCGCGGGTGAAGAACGTCGCCGCAGTCTTGAAATCCTGCACCACGCCGTTGCCTTGCAGGGCGATGATCCCGAGGTTGAACAGAGCGCCGGCATGGTTCTTCGCCGCCGCCTGTTCGAACAGGTTTTTGGCGCTGGCGCGATCCTGCGGAACGCCAGTGCCCTTCATCGTCGCCACGCCGAGCTCATACATGGCCTGCGGATCGCCGGCATCGGCCGCCAGCTTGTACCAGCGCGCGGCTTCGGCTGGGTCCATCTTGACGCCCAAACCCTGGGCGTAAAGTTCACCCACGAGGGTCATCGCCGGCCCGTCACTCTTGTTCTTGCCGACGCGCTTCACCGCCTCGCGCATCGCCGTCGCGTAGAAGCCGCGCTGGTAGGCGCCGAATGCCAGATCCGCGTTCGGGTTCTTGGGATCGGCGGCGGTAGCGTCCGGCATGCTGCTCGGCGGCATCAGGTCGGCGTCCCCTTTGGTCGGCGGCGCCGTAAACGACTGGAGAGCCGGCTGCCCGAAGGCAGAGGGGCTCGTCGGGACGAACTGCTGCGCGGCCACCGGGTGAAGCATTGCGGCGGCCAAGAGCGTCGCCGCGGCCGCCAGTCCGCAAAGCTTCGGCCGCGCCGTCAACGCACGGTCTCGCCAACGAGTGCGATGGCGCGGGTGACGCTGGCTACCGTCGCGGCGGTCGCCTCGGGTGTGTCCCAGAGACCGTCGCAGAGGGCGATGAACTCGGCGCCGGCCAGGGCCATGTCGCCGGCGAGGGAGGGATCGCTGACATAGCCGACGCAAGGGATGTTGAAGATCTCGGCCCACCATTGGACCCGCTCGCGGATGCTCTCGTGGGTCTCGGGATCGTCGGGGCCACCGAACATCAGGTAATCGACGCCGGCTTCGCCCGCCTCCATCGCCGCGTCGCGGCCGTTCAAGCCCCCGACACCGACGATGCGATCCGGCCGCATCGCCACGATGGCCTCTTCAAGCTCGGGGCCGACGCCGGCCATGTGAACGCCATCGGCATCCGCGCGTGCGGCGATGCGCGACTCGTGCTCGACGAGGCAGGCGGTGCCACCCGCCTGGGCGATCGGGGCCAAAATCTTGAAGATCGCTTTGATCTGACCCTCGTCGCGCGTGCTGGTGCGCACCAGAAGGCATGCGACATCGCCCGCAGCGAGCGCCGCCTCGAGCAACGGCACAAAGCTCGAGGCTTCGGCCAGCGGCGGCGTGATGAGGAACAGGCGGGGCGCTTCGTCGGACATGCGCGTTTCGTTTCGGCGAGAGACCATGGGCATAGCGCTACCAGCAAAGCGTCACGCCCGCTGACGAGATTGCGCATATCGTAAAAAAGCGAAGAGCGCGCTCCGCTCGGAACACGCTCTATTTCACCGAAAATCTGGGCAAAAGCAGGACTGCGGCGCGCCTCGCGGCCTCAGAGGTGCAGCGCAGCCTTGAGCTCGCGCAGCTGGTCGCGTTTTTCCTGGGCCAAGCGATGCGTCTCGTTGCCGATCGCATCCTTCAAAGCGGCTTCCGCCGTCGCGATGTCGGCATCGATCGTGGCGGCGCTAAGCTCGCCGAGCGGAATCGCATAGTCGGCGAGGATGGTGAACCCGTTCGGCGCCACGTCGGCGAAGCCGCCGCGAACGAACAGCTTTTCCTTCTTGGATCCGGCGTCGATCTCGATGACGCCAGGCTTCAGCGTCGTCATGAACGGCGCGTGATCCTTGAGGACGGTGAACTCGCCTTCGGTGCCCGGGGCGATGACGGCGTCGACCTGACCGGAGAACAGGAGCTTCTCGGGCGAGACGAGTTCGAAGGAAAAGGAGGCCATGATCGTATCGTCCCTAAATGCAGCGTCGCAAACCTATCGACGACGGTCGACGGCAAACCCGACCAGCAGGCCGGCCACGCCACCGATGAGCGTGTACAGCATGATGTGCCGCGCCTGCCCACTCGTCAGATCGTCGGAAGACCCCGACGACACGTGATTGTTGCTGAACTCGACCGACATGTCGCCGATCTTGATCTGCGCCGTTTCCGGCTTGGTCAGGTAGCCCGCGACCGCGCCGATCAGAAGACCGAGCAGCAGCGTCGCGACCTTGGTGTTCAGCGTCATCGTCAGTGCTACGCGTCGGCCTTCATTTTCTCGGCCTTGGCTTCGGCCTCTTCGATCGCGCCGACCATGTAGAACGCGGCCTCGGGGAGGTGATCGTACTTGCCTTCGACCAAGCCCTTGAAGCCCTTGATCGTATCTTCGAGCGGGACCAGCTTGCCCGGCGAACCGGTGAAGATCTGGGCGACGAAGAACGGCTGCGACAGGAAGCGCTCGATTTTACGCGCACGCGCCACGGTCAGCTTGTCGTCTTCCGAGAGCTCGTCCATCCCTAGAATGGCGATGATGTCCTGCAGCGACTTGTAGCGCTGCAGCGTCTGCTGGACTTTGCGGGCGACGCTGTAGTGCTCTTCGCCGACGACGAGGGGGGACAGCATGCGCGACGTCGAGTCGAGCGGATCGACGGCCGGATAGATGCCCTTTTCCGCGATCGAGCGCGACAGCACGGTCGTCGCGTCCAAGTGGGCGAAGGAGGTGGCAGGCGCCGGATCGGTCAAGTCATCGGCCGGGACGTAGATGGCCTGCACCGAGGTGATCGAACCTTTGGTGGTGGTGGTGATGCGTTCCTGCAGCGCGCCCATGTCGGTCGCGAGCGTCGGCTGATAGCCCACTGCGGACGGGATACGGCCGAGAAGCGCCGACACTTCCGAGCCCGCCTGGGTAAAGCGGAAGATGTTGTCGACGAAGAACAGCACGTCCTGCCCCTTGTCGCGGAAGTCTTCCGCGATGGTCAGGCCGGTCAGCGCGACGCGGGCACGGGCGCCCGGCGGCTCGTTCATCTGACCGTAGACGAGGGCGCATTTGGAGCCGGCGGCCGAGCCACCGTTCTCGTGCGGGTCGACGTTCACCTTCGACTCGATCATTTCGTAGTAGAGATCGTTGCCTTCGCGGGTGCGCTCGCCGACACCGGCGAACACGGAGTAGCCACCGTGGGCACGCGCGACGTTGTTGATGAGCTCCATGATCAGCACGGTCTTGCCGACGCCGGCGCCGCCGAACAGGCCGATCTTGCCGCCCTTGGCGTATGGCGCGAGCAGGTCGACGACCTTGATGCCGGTGACCAGGATCTGCGATTCCGTCGCCTGGTCGGCATAGGACGGCGCAGGCTGATGAATGGCGCGGCGGTCTTCGGTGTTGATGGGGCCGAGCTCGTCGACCGGCTCGCCGATGACGTTGATGATGCGGCCGAGCGTCTGCTCGCCCACCGGCACCATGATCGGGGCACCGGTGTCGGTCACAGGCTGACCGCGCGTGAGACCTTCGGAAATGTCCATGGCGATGCAGCGCACCGCATGCTCGCCGAGATGCTGGGCGACTTCGAGAACCAGGCGGTTGCCGTTGTTCTCGGTCTCCAGCGCATTCAGGATCTGCGGCATGTGGCCATCGAACTTGACGTCGACGACGGCGCCGATGACCTGGATGATGTGGCCCGTGGGCTTGTTGGTGGCGGCTTCGGCCATGGTCTAGTCCTCTTTAAAATGTCGGGGCGCGAACGAGCGCGGTTAGAGCGCTTCGGCGCCCGAGATGATTTCGATGAGTTCCTTGGTGATCATGGCCTGACGGGAGCGGTTGTAGAGCATCGTCTGCTTCTTGATCATGTCGCCGGCATTGCGCGTCGCCGAGTCCATCGCGCTCATCCGCGCGCCCTGTTCGGAGGCCGCGTTTTCGAGCAGCGCACGGAACACCTGCACCGATATGTTACGCGGCAGGAGGGAGACGAGAATGTCCTCCTCCTCCGGCTCGTATTCATAGGCCGCACCGGTGCTCGTCACCTGGGCGTCGGCCTTTTCCGGGATCTGCAGCGGGATCAGCTGCAGCGCCGTCGGGATCTGCAGGATCACCGTCTGAAAGCGCGAAAAGAACAGGGTGCAGACGTCGAACTCGCCCTTGTCGAAGAGGTCGATGATCTTGGCTCCGATCGGCTCGGCGACGCCGAAATTCAGGGCCTTGATGCCGCGCAGCTCGATCAGCTCGATGATCTTGTCGCCGAACTGGCGGCGCAGGACATCGTAGGCCTTCTTGCCGACGCAGATGATCTTGACCGTCTTGCCTTCACGCAGCAGCGCGTTGGCCTTGTCACGGGCGAGGCGGGCGATGGAGGCATTGAAGCCGCCGCAGAGGCCGCGTTCGGCACTGCAGACGATGAGCAGATGCGTCTGGTCCGAACCGGTGCCGCTGATCAGGGCCGGCGCGTTCGAGCCGGCGCCGAGACCGGCGGCGAGGCTCGCCAGCACTTTTTCCATGCGCTCGGCGTAAGGACGCGCGGCTTCCGCCGCCAGCTGCGCGCGGCGCAGCTTGGCCGCGGCGACCATCTGCATCGCCTTGGTGATCTTCTGCGTCGCCTTGACGGAGGAGATGCGGTTTCGGAGGTCCTTTAGCGAGGGCATTGTGCTTCCGTCTCGAAGGCTGGTCCGGCGCGTTCAGCCACGCCGGATGCCGTCATTGAGCTGCAGGACAGTCAGAGCGTGTTCCGAAAAAGTTGCAGACTTTTTCGAGGAGAACACGCTCCCGTTGGAGTTAGACGAAGCTCTTGGCGACCTCTTCGACGAGGCTTTTCAGCTTCGACGCGGAGTCGTCGGAGAGATCCTTGGAGGACCGGATCGTCTCGAGCAGAGCGGTGTGCTTGGTGCGAAGCTGCGCCAGCAACGCGTCCTCGAAAGGACGAATCTTGTCGACGGCCATCTTGTCGAGGTAGCCGTTGACGCCAGCGTAAATCACGCAGACCTGCTCTTCGATCTTCAGCGGCGAGAACTGCGCCTGCTTGAGAAGCTCGGTCAGGCGGGCGCCGCGGGCCAGCAGCTTTTGCGTCGAGGGATCGAGATCCGAGCCGAACTGGGCGAAGGCGGCCATTTCACGATACTGGGCGAGCTCGCCCTTGATCTTGCCGGCAACCTTTTTCATCGACTTGGTCTGCGCCGACGATCCCACGCGCGACACCGAAAGGCCGACGTTCACGGCCGGACGGATGCCCTGGTAGAACAGGTCGGTTTCCAGGAAGATCTGGCCGTCGGTGATCGAGATCACGTTGGTCGGGATGTAGGCCGACACGTCGTTGGCCTGGGTCTCGATGACCGGCAGAGCGGTCAGCGAACCGGCGCCGCGGGCGTCGTTGAGCTTCGCTGCGCGCTCGAGCAGGCGGGAATGCAGGTAGAACACGTCGCCGGGATAGGCTTCGCGGCCGGGCGGACGACGCAGCAGCAGCGACATCTGGCGGTAGGCGACGGCCTGCTTGGAGAGATCGTCATAGACGATCAGGGCATGCATGGCGTTGTCGCGGAAGAATTCGCCCATCGCGCAGCCGGCGAACGGCGCCAGAAACTGCATCGGGGCGGGATCCGACGCCGTCGCGGCGACGATGATCGAATATTCCAGCGCACCCTGCTCTTCGAGCACTTTCACGAACTGCGCGACGGTGGAACGCTTCTGGCCGATGGCGACGTAGACGCAATAGAGCTTGGCGTTCTCGTCGGTGCCCTGGTTCAGCGACTTCTGGTTGAGGATCGCGTCGAGGGCGACGGCGGTCTTGCCGGTCTGGCGATCGCCGATGATCAGCTCGCGCTGGCCGCGACCGATCGGGATCAGGGCATCGATCGCCTTGAGCCCGGTCGCCATCGGCTCGTGCACCGACTTGCGGGGAATGATGCCCGGCGCCTTGACGTCGACGCGGGCGCGGTGCGCCGCCTCGATCGGGCCCTTGCCGTCGATCGGGTTGCCGAGCGCGTCGACGACGCGGCCGAGCAGACCCTTGCCGACCGGCACGTCGACGATGGCGCCGGTGCGCTTGACCGTCTGGCCTTCCTTGATCTCGCGATCGGAGCCGAAGATGACGATACCGACGTTGTCGCTCTCGAGGTTCAGGGCCATGCCCTGGACGCCGGACTCGAACTCGACCATCTCGCCGGCCTGGCAGTTGTCGAGGCCGTAGACGCGGGCGATGCCGTCGCCGACGGACAGAACCTGCCCGACTTCGGTGACTTCAGCTTCGTTTCCGAAATTGGCGATCTCGTTCTTGAGGATCGACGAAATTTCAGCGGCGCGGATATCCATCAGCCGACCTCTTTCATGCGTGTGCGGATCAAATTGAGCTTGGTCTTGAGCGACGAGTCGACCATGCGGGACCCGAGCTTGACGATCATGCCGCCGATGATCGACGGATCGACCGTGACGGTGACTTCGACGTTCGTGCCGCCGGCGACTTCGGCCAAGGCGCTCTTCAGGGCGGCGACATGCGCGTCCTTCAGCGGCTCGGCGACCGTGACGTCGGCGCGCGAGATGCCGCGCGACGCATCATAGAGGCGCTGGTAGCCGGCGATCATGTCGTCGATAGCGAACAGCCGGCGCTTGGTGGCGACCAGCTTGAGAAATTTTGCGGCCTGACCGGCGATACCGGCCTTGGTCAGGATGCTGTTAAGCGCTGCGACCTGCTCCTCGGCGGTGAAGACCGGGCTTTTGACGAAGCGGGCGAAGTCCGGGCTCTCGGTAACGAGGCCACGGAACGCGACGAGATCCTTGGCGACCTGATCGGTGGTCTTGGATTCCTTGGCGAGCTCGAACAAGGCCTGCGCATAGCGCCCAGCCATCCCGGAGACGAGTGTTTCCTCTTTCGCCAATCCCTGCCCCTGAACCTTTGGAGCGCGTTCCGAAGCCGGGAGACTTCCGAGACACCACGATCCATCTTGTCGATTTAGAGCGGTCTGCCGACGACAGGATAAAGCAACCCGGTCGCAAAACGCTCTCGTGACCCGCTCACAGGCTCGAAAAATCAGGCAGATCCAGAGATCCGCGACTCGAGAGCAAATGATGCTTGGCTAGGGCGCGGTGCCTCTCGGCAGCCCGCTCCGCACGGCGACGGGTCCGTAACATACGGCTTTTTTGTGCGCAACCCTGAGCGGTCTGGTCCACGCCGCGATCGGACACCGCGCGGGCAGCGTTGCGATCCGACGATAGGGCGCAAGATCACGCAACAGGCGGTGGGTTCACAGCGGTGGGTTCGGACGGCGGCGGCGCAGGGACCTATCCCTCGATCCATTCTTCGGTCCGGCGCCTGCCGATCACCGGCGCCGGGCGCGAGACGGAGGCGGGCAGCGTGCCGGAGTCGAGCCGCGTTTCGAGCTTGGTCTGCATCGCGCTCGTGCTGCCGGTCGCATGCTGCACCCGGTTCCGACCGGCCGACTTCGCCTGATACAGGGCGGTATCGGCGCTCTCGATCAGCGCCGAAAGCGCCAGCCCGGTGCAGAGATCGGTTCCTGCGACGCCAAGGCTGATGGACACCCGCGGGACCCCGTCGCTGCGGTTTTCATGCGGAAGCGCGAGGATCTGCACGGAAAGGCGCAGCCGTTCGGCGACGATCATGGCCTCCGCGGTGCTTCGATCCTGCAGGACGACGACGAATTCCTCGCCGCCATAGCGAACCGTCACATCGGTTTCGTCCCGACGATTCTGGCGGAACACCGCTGCCAGCTGCCGAAGGCATTCATCGCCCGCCCGGTGGCCATAGAAGTCGTTGTACGTTTTGAAGTGATCGACATCGACGATGATGACCGCCATGTGCCGGCCCTGGACGATCGCATGGTCGAAAGCGTTCGTGCGATCCTCCAGGAAGCGCCTGTTCGACAGGCCCGTCAGGGCATCGGTCGTCGACAGCTGCGTCAGGGCGGTGTTGTCGGCGGTCAGCGAACTCACCCGCAGGGTCTCCCGGAGGGTCAGGAGATAGTCGCGGCGCTCGCTCCGCTCGATTCGGTAATTGGCCGCCAGACTATAGATGACGGTCGTCATCATATTCAGCATGATCGCGGCCGACAGGCCCCAGCCGAGTTCCGGCTTGCTGCAGACGCACGCGGCCAGGGCGACCAGGACGGTCGCCGACACGATGCAGGCCCAGGGAAAGCGCAACGGCATGGTGGTGTTCGCATAGAGCACGCACAGCATGATTTCGCCGGTGGTAAACGGCGCCAACGGATCGCTGCTGAGGAAGAACAGCAGCATCGGGATGCCGGTGGTGCCGATCATGCCGATGGCGCAAAGCCCCTCCCGGAACTTGTCCTTCACGTTGTCGACCATGGCGGAGAGGCCGATTGCGACAGGCGTCAGCAACAGGACCCGGAGACAGAGGTTCAGCCACGCATAATGCGGGAGCGTGATGAAGCCCGAAAGATTGTAGACGTTGGAAACCAGGACGCCGAGCCAGATCATCCGCCGGAGATGATGCACGCGCTGGGCTCGCGTATCCGTCTCGAATCGCGCGGCGAGCAGCGGGCAAAACCGGGCCGTCCCCTTGCCGCTCGACAAGGATGCCGCGATCGCCGCCGTCAACTCCGCGTCGCTTGCGGCGTCGCGGGAGTCTGCCTGGTCGACCGTCAAGCGGTCGAAAATACGAAACAGCAAGGCCGTAGCCCTTAAAAGACGTGAACGTATCGCCCATCAATACAGCGCAGATCTAAACAGACTCTCACGCAAATGATGGATTTTTCGGCACTATCGAGCCGTTTTGGTAAAATTCCTTCCGTAAAGGAAACCAGCATGCGTCAGGGCGGAGGCGCCGATCGCCAATCTTCCCTTCTGCGCCCGCGCGGCGTATGGAGCGTTCCTGATCAATCAGAGGGGCATCGAGGAAGCGGCAATGGCGGGCCACAGTCAGTTCAAGAACATCATGCACAAGAAGGGCAGGCAGGACGCGATCCGCTCCAAGCTCTTCTCCAAGCTTGCCCGCGAAATTACCGTCGCCGCTAAGATGGGCCTTCCCGACCCCGCGATGAACGCGCGGCTGCGCGCCGCCTGTATCGCCGCGCGGCAGGAGAACATGCCCAAGGACAACATCGACCGCGCCATCAAGAAGGCGTCGGGCGCCGATGCCGAGAATTATGACGAAGTGCGCTACGAGGGCTATGCGCCCGGCGGCGTCGCGGTGATCATCGAGGCGCTGACCGACAATCGCAACCGTACGGCGGGCGAAGTGCGCTCCTACTTCACCAAGGCAGGCGGTGCGCTGGCCGAAAGCGGCGCGGTCGCCTTCATGTTCGACCACATCGGGCTGATCGAATTCGATGCCAAAGTAGCGAGCGAAGACCAGATGCTGGAAGCCGCCATCGACGCGGGCGCCGACGACGTCGCCTCCAGCGAGGATGGCCATGAAGTCATCACCTCGATCGAGGCCCTGCGCAGCGTGGCGCAGACGCTGGAGACCAAGCTCGGCGAGCCGCGCAAGGCGGTGCTCGGCTGGAAGCCGCAGAACACCATCCTGGTCGACGACGAGGCCGGCGAGAAGATTTTGAAGCTCATCGGCAATCTGGAAGAAAACGACGACGTCCAGACCGTTTATGCCAATTTCGAGATCTCGGACGCCTTGATGGCGCGGCTGGGCGGCTAGGCGCGTCCGGTTCGCTACGGCTCAATAATAGACGTAGCCGTTGGTGCGGCCATAGCTCGGTCCGGCGAAGAAGCCGGTCTCCGGGCCGCCGTAGACGCCGTAATTGTCGGGATCGACGCGGCCAAAACGGCTGTAGACGTGGGCATGGCTGTAGTGGCGGATATGGCCGTGGTGGCGCGTCGCCGCCGCAGCCGGCTGGCAAGTCGCGGCCATGATGAGGATCGTGCCGATCGCGCACATCGTTCCGGTCATGGTCATCGGTTTTACTCCTCGATCGCGCATTTAATCATGCCGTCCTCAGCTTAACCGTGCGAGGCGGCAATTGGATGCAAGGCTGCGCGAAAACCGGCTCCGGAACCATCACCCGAGGACAAGCCCATGACGCCGTCTGTGGTTTTCGACACGACGTGGAGCCTATGGGCGCTGTCGTGGATCCTCGCAGCGTTCTGGTCGGCGCCCGCCGTCGAACGGCGGGACTGGCGAGCCGTATGGCTGCCTTACGCGCTCATCGTCCTCGCCATCGTCTTTCCTCTGGCCTGGCATCAGGCCGGCATGGCTTCGCCGCGCTGGTGGAACGTCGGTCGCGGCGGCGCCTATGCGCTGGCCTTCGCGACGATCCCCGGATTTCTCTTCGCCTGGTGGGCGCGGCTGCACCTCGGCCCGTTGTGGTCCCCCGCAATCACGCGAAAGCAGAATCATCGCGTCATCGACACCGGCCCGTACGCCCTCGTGCGCCATCCGATCTATACCGGCATCCTCTGGGCCGCGCTGACATCGGATATCGCGGCGGCGAATCTTCCGGCGCTGGTCAGTTTCGCCGCTCTCGTCGGCGGTTTCTGGCTCAAGGCACGCGTCGAAGAGCAGTTCCTCGGCGAGCAGTTGGGCGAGGACGCCTATGCGGCCTATCGCCGGCGGGTTCCGATGCTCGTCCCCTGGCCGACACGCCGTGCGTGGAACATTTCCTGCTGAGCCCAATATGCCGTCGTCGTGTTGAGCCGCGCTGGCCAGCCACTTGGCAGGTTCGCGTAGATCTATAGGAAGACGTAGAACCAACGGGCCCCACATCACCGGGGCTGGAGCCATCATCATGTTGAAGACTCTCTATGCATCGACGGCCATCCTCGTCATGCTGTCTGGTGTTGCGAACGCCGATGTCAATCTCGCCCTCGTCGGCCCGATGACCGGACAGTATTCGTCCTTCTTCGATCAAATGAAACACGGTGCCCAGGCCGCCATCGCGGCGATCAACGCCAGCGGCGGGATCAAGGGCCAGAAGATCGTTCTCGAACTCGAGGACGACGCCTGCGACCCCAAGCAGGCGGTCGCCGCAGCCAACAAGGTTACCAGCGCCAACGCCGGCGGCATCATCGGACACTTCTGCAGCAGCTCTTCGATCCCGGCCTCCGAAGTCTACGCCGAGGCCGGCATTCCGATGATCAGCCCGGGCTCGACCAATCCCAAGCTGACCGATCGCGGCATGAAGAGCGTGTTCCGCACCTGCGGGCGTGACGACCAGCAGGCGGCGATCGCGGCGACCGCCATTGTCGGAAAAAAACTCGGCAGCAAGATCGCCATCGTCGATGACAAGTCGACCTACGGCAAGGGGCTCGCCGACGGCGTGCGCAGCGCGCTCAACGCCAAGGGCGTCAAGCAGGTGCTCGACGATACGGTCACCCAGGGCGACAAGGATTTTTCGACGATCATCTCCCGCCTCAAGTCGGCGAACGTCGACTTCGTCTTCTTCGGCGGCTATTTCGCCGAGGCCGGCCTGCTGGTTCGCCAGGCGCGCGAACAGGGGCTTAAAGCCACGTTCATGGGCGGCGACGGCGTCGCGGCGACGGAATTCGGCAGCATCGCCGGCCCGGCCTCCGACGGCTTTCTCATGACCTTCTACCCCGACCCGCGCAACAACCCCGGCGCCGCGGCCATCGTGAAAACCTTCCGCGACGCCAAGTATGAGCCCGAAGGCTATACCCTCTACACCTATGCCGCCGTCACCGCCTACGCCGATGCCGTCAAGCGCGCCGGCTCGACCGACGGCGGCAAGGTGACGGACGAACTGCACAAGGGATCCTACGACACCGTGCTCGGCACCATGGCCTTCGACGCCAAAGGCGACCCCAACATGGAGCCCTTCGTCGTCTACGTCTGGAAGGACGGCAAATATACGCCGATGAAGTAGCGCGGACGTCGGCCTCGATCTACTCCTCTCCCCACTCAACAAGGGCTTGCCCTTGTTGAGCATCCAAAGCGAACAAGTCAGGCAGGCCTGACCTGTTTCCGGGGGCGAGGTTGGGAGTGGGGGGTCCAGGTGTTCCTCAGCGTTGTTGAAGGACCCCCACCCCTAACCCCTCCCCGCAAGGGGGAGGGGACTCGAACGCAGCAAACGGATTTCATGGCCTATTTTCTTCAGCAGACCATCAACGGCCTGACGCTCGGCTCGATCTACGGCTTGATCGCGCTGGGCTATACGATGGTCTACGGCATCGTCGGCATGATCAATTTCGCCCACGGCGAGATTTTTATGATCGGCGCCTTCATCTCGCTCATCGCTTTCACCGCGCTCGGTCTGATCGGCATCACCTGGGCGCCGCTCGCCATCGTGCTGGTGTTGCTCATCGCGATCCTCTTCACCGCCGCCTATGGCTGGGCGGTGGAGCGCATCGCCTACCGGCCGCTGCGCGGTTCGTTCCGCCTGGCGCCGTTGATCTCGGCGATCGGCGTCTCGATCTTCCTGCAGAATTACGTGCAGCTGCTGCAGGGCGCAAAGCTGCGCACCCTGCCGATCACCGTCACCGGCGGCGTCACCTTGTTCGAGCAGGACGGCTTCGTCGTCCGCATCTCGACGATCCAGATCGCGATCATTTTGCTTACAGTGAGCCTGATGGGCGTGCTCACCGTGCTCATCGAATACACCAAGCTTGGCCGCTCGCAGCGCGCCTGCGAGCAGGACATGGGCATGGCCGGGATGCTCGGCATCGACGTCGACCGCACGATCTCGCTCACCTTCGTCATCGGCGCCGCGCTGGCCGCCGGCGCCGGCCTGATGGTGACGCTGTATTACGGCTCGGTGGATTTCTTCATCGGCTTTTTGGCCGGGGTGAAGGCGTTCACCGCGGCGGTGCTCGGCGGCATTGGCTCGATCCCCGGCGCCATGCTCGGCGGCCTGCTCATCGGGCTGGTGGAAGCCTATTGGGGCGGCTATGTTTCCGGCGCCTACAAGGACGTCTCCGTCTTCGCCGTCCTCATCCTTGTCCTCACCGTGATGCCCACCGGCCTGCTCGGCAAATCGCACTTGCAGAAGGTTTGAGCATGCCTCCCGCGTCGACGTCGGCAGAGGCCGTGAAGAAAGCGGGGCTTGCGGCGCTCGTCGCGCTGGTCCTGGCAATCCCCTTCATCGGCGTCCGCCTCGAAGATGTCGACGGGCGCAACGGCCTGGCCTATCGCCCGCTCTGGGTGGCGATTGCGGTCGCGGTTGTCTTCGCCGGCCGGTTTGCGATGGAGCTTGGCGGCGGCCGGTTCGCGGTGCCGGCTTCGTTCAAGACGATGCGGCTGCCAATCCCAAAACGCCGGAAGCTCTCGACAGCCTTCGTCGTGATCCTCGGCTTCGCCGTCGTGTATCCCTTCACACCCTTCGTCACGCGCTACGAACTCGACCTCGCGACCACCTTCCTGATCTACGTGATGCTCGGGTTCGGGCTGAACATCGTGGTCGGTCTCGCCGGCCTGCTCGATCTCGGC
>NZ_LMUU01000270.1:0-1456 GCF_009765775.1 Beijerinckia sp. L45 | reverse complement strand
GGCTGCTGCTCGGCTTCCCCGTGCTGCGGCTCAAGGGCGACTACCTCGCCATCGTGACGCTTGGCTTCGGCGAGATCATCCGCATCATCATCATCAATTGGGCCGACGTCACGGGCGGCCCCAACGGCGTGTCGAGCATTCCGCGCCCGAGTTTTTTCGGTCTGCCGTTTACCGCGCGTGCGCCGGAGGGCGGCACGACCTTCGCCCAGCTGTTCGGCATTCCGTTTTCGCCGCTGCATCGCATCGCCTGGCTCTACTATGTGATCCTGGCGCTGGCGCTCGTCACCTTCGCCTTCACCGCGCGGCTGCGGCGGCTGCCGATCGGCCGCGCCTGGGAAGCGCTGCGCGAGGACGAGATCGCCTGCCAGGCGCTCGGCCTCAATCCGACGGTGATCAAGCTCACCGCCTTTTCCCTCGGCGCGATGCTCGGCGGCTTCGCCGGCTGCTTCTTCGCCGCCCGCCAGGGATTCATTTCGCCGGACAGCTTCACCTTCAGCGAAAGCGCGGTGATCCTCGCCGTCGTCGTGCTCGGCGGCATGGGCAACCAGCTCGGCGTGGTCATCGCCGCCGCGGTGCTCGTCGGCCTGCCCGAGCTCGGCCGCAGTTTTGCGGAATACCGCATGCTGGTGTTCGGCCTCGCGATGGTGCTGATCATGGTGTGGCGTCCCGGCGGCCTCATCGCCGGCCGCTCGCCGTCGATCCGTGTCGATCTCGGCAAGCTCAAAGCCCCTAAAACCTTGGCGCCCAAGGTTTCGGGATGAGCGAGACCTTCGCCGACAGTCCTGCCCTGATCGTTCGGGGACTCACCATGCGCTTCGGCGGCATTCTCGCCGTCGACAATCTGGATTTCGGTGCGCGCACCGGCCAAGTCACCGCGGTGATCGGGCCCAACGGCGCCGGCAAGACCACGGCCTTCAACTGCGTCACCGGCTTCTACAAGCCGACGGCCGGCGAGATCACCATCCGCGACGGCGCGGGCGCGCTGCGCGTCGACACGCTCCCCGGCCACAGAATCGTCTCGCGCGCCGGCATCGCCCGGACGTTCCAGAACATCCGCCTGTTCGCCGGCATGACGGCGCTGGAAAACCTCCTAGTGGCGCAGCATCGCACCTTGAGCCGCTCCGGCCTGCTGCAGCTCCAAGGCCTCATCGGCCTGCCGTCCTATCGCCGCGCCGAAGACGCGGCCGTCGACAAGGCGATGGGCTGGCTGGCCCGCATGGGTCTCACGGACCGCGCCAACGACGAGGCGGGGACCTTGCCTTACGGCCTGCAACGGCGGCTCGAGATCGCCCGCGCCATGTGCCTCGATCCGCGCTTCCTCTGCCTCGACGAGCCCGCCGCCGGCCTCAACCCACGAGAATCCGCGGGACTGGCCGAAGATCTCCGGCGCCTGACCCAGGAGGACGGCATCGGCGTGCTGCTCATCGAGCACGACATGAGCGTCGTCATGGGCGTC
>NZ_LMUU01000266.1 GCF_009765775.1 Beijerinckia sp. L45 | reverse complement strand
GATGCGGAAGAAGAGGAAACGGTGATGATTTCCATGACGCCTGAAGACTTGGAAAACTCTCGTTTGCAACAATCTGGAGTTGACCCCCACGCAAATGATGGCGAATTCGATCCTGCTGCTCGTCTCAAAGCAGGAATAAACGCGCATACATGGACTCACTGCGAGATTCACCCGAGTATGATCTTGGGTATCTGTGCCAGCATCATTCCCTTCCCAGATCACAATCAGTCGCCCCGTAATACCTACCAATCCGCTATGGGCAAACAAGCCATGGG
>NZ_LMUU01000268.1:870-21661 GCF_009765775.1 Beijerinckia sp. L45 | reverse complement strand
CGCCGGGGGCGGCTGCGCCACCGCCATGCGCCGCGCCAGGGCCGCCCCCACCGGCGCCGCCACCATGGTCCCCACCGCCGGGCGCCTGGGCCATCGCCACGGTCGAGCCGATCACCAAAGCGGCCGTGGCAGCCGAGCGCAGAATGATGCTACGTATTGAATTTACAGCCATTACGGTCTCCGTTGTTCGTCGAGCCCTCAACGGCGCGCCCGCAGTTCACGTTCCCTTGCGTCGGGCCGATTTGTCGCAGAGCCGTCGTGTTTTTAGTCGTAAGACTCCGCCGTCGGATCGAGGATGGGAAAGCGAATGCGTGGGCTTGTCGGGTTATTGGTCCTGTTGTCGATCGCGTTCGTCCTCTGTGAAAATCGCCGCGGGATCGGCTGGCGCGTGGTCATCGGCGGCGTCCTGCTTCAGGTCGGCCTGGCGGTCCTGCTGCTGAAATTTCCGCCGGCGATCCAGGCCCTCGTCCTTCTCAACAAGAGCGTCGGCGCCCTGCAGAGCGCGACCGACGCGGGAACCACGCTGGTATTCGGCTTTCTCGGCGGCGGTCCCCTGCCCTACGCGGAGACGCAGCCCGGCGGCAGCTTCACCCTCGCCTTCCGGGTCTTTCCGCTGTTCCTCGTCATCAGCGCGCTGGCCTCGCTGCTGCTGTACTGGGGCGTCCTACAGCGGATCGTCGGCCTGCTCGCCGGGCTTCTGCGCTGGACGCTCGGCATCGGCGGTGCGCTGGGCCTCGGCGCGGCCGTCCATATCTTCGTCGGCATGGTCGAGGCGCCGCTGCTGCTGCGGCCCTATCTCAAGACGATGAGCCGCGGCGAACTCTTTGCGCTGATGAGCTGCGGCATGGCCGGGATCGCCGGCACCGTCATGGTGATCTACGGCGCGATTCTCGGCAAAGTCCTGCCGGATTCGTTCAGCAGCATTCTGGTCGCGTCCGTCCTCTCGACACCCGGGGCGTTGGCCGTCGCCGCGATCATGGTACCGTTCCGCGTCGACACAACGGACGACGCCACGCTCGACGACAGTGCGCGGCCGACAAGTTCGATGGAGGCGATCATCAAGGGCACGACCGACGGCGTCGGCATGATCGCGTCCATCGTCGCCATGCTGATCGTGCTCGTCAGCCTGGTCACCTTGCTCAACATGGCTTTGGGGCTGATAAGCTTGGCGGGTGCGCCGTTGACCCTGCAGCGTATTTTCGCCTACGGGTTCCGCCCCTTGGTCTGGCTCATCGGCATTCCCTGGGACGAGTCCGACGTAGCCTCGCGCCTGATGGGCACGAAGACGGTGCTCAACGAGTTCGTCGCCGTCATCGACCTGTCGCATCTGCCCGACGCCGCGCTGAGCCCACGCTCGCGGCTGATCATTACGTTTGCTCTCTGCGGCTTCGCCAACTTTGGCAGCCTCGGCATCATGCTTGGCGGCATGAGCGCGATGGCGCCGGAGCGCCGGCACGAGCTGGTCGCGCTCGGCTGGCGCTCGATGATCGCCGGGACGCTGGCGACGCTGATGAGCGGGGCGGTGGTGGGATTGCTGAGCTAGAGCGCCGGCCGCTTAAGTGGACGCACTCAAGCGATAAGCCGTCGCCCTTTTTTCAAAGACTTAGAGCATCGGGTCGCACGCAAAAGTCTGCAACTTTTGCGTCCGATGCTCTAGCTAGGCAGCGTCCTGGATGTCGAAGCGGGCCACCTTGCCCTCGCGAAGATGGAAGACGTGCCCCACCGTCTTGTCCTTGAGACCGTGCGTCTGCCCCTGGAGCGGTTTGCCTTCGAGATCGAAGACGGACTGCCGGACTTCGGCGACGATCGCGCCCTCCGCCGTCCGATGAAAGCCCACGGCTTCGACGTGGGGACTGACCATGGCCCACTGGCGGGTCCAGTACGCGCGGACAGCCTCACGGCCATGGACATGGCCGCCATCCATGCCGTTGGCCCAGGCGACATCATCGGTCAGCGCCGTCAGCACGCCATCGATGTCGCGCGCATTGAAGCGGTCGTAGAGGCCTTCAAGAACTTTGACGTCATCGGTCATTGGGTTTTCCCTTGCATCGCGCTTGCAATGAGCTCGCGCTCAGAGCATTTACATATGCACGTATATATATGGATCTCGATCGGTTCAAGGGGTAAGCTGCAATGGATCTCGATGTGCTTTCGACGCCGGGGCACCTGATCAGCCTCGCGGCGCGCGGGTTCGCCCGCCTCAGCGAAGCGCGGCTCAAGCCGCTCGGCTTCGGTGTGGGCCATCTCCCCGTGCTGGTCGCGCTTCGGGACGGCAAGGCCAGCACGCAGCGGGATCTCGCCCGCTTCGCCAAGGTCGAGCAGCCGCCGATGGCGCAGATGCTTGCCCGCATGGAGCGGGACGGGCTGATTCGACGGGTGCCCGACCCCGCCGATGGGCGCAGCAGCCGCATCACTTTGACGCCGGCTGCGGAAGCGCGCCTGCCGGACGCGATTGCCGTGTTGATCCGGGGCAATTGCGACGTCCTGCGCGGTTTCACCGACGCGGAAGCCGGGCTGCTTGCTGCCCTGCTGACGCGCCTGATCGCAAACCTCGATCGGGTCGCGACTGTCGAGGCCTCGGCCGACGGGTCGGGGCCTAACACGGACGATTGAACGGTCCCCCGGTCCGATCGAGCCCGAAACGCGATCCCCGCGAACGATTGCGCCAGCGAAACATTCAGCGTCGGGACTTCGCCGCAGGACGACAACAATGACCGTGTTCTTCACCGCCGACACGCATTTCGGCGATACGCGAATCCTCAACACGGCAAAGCGCCCGTTCAAGACCATCGGCGCGCACGACCACGCTCTGATCGAACGCTGGCAGGAGGCTGTCGGCCCGAACGACGAGGTCTGGCATCTCGGCGATTTCGCGCCCGGCTACAGCGCCGCGATGGTCGGCGCTTTGCTCGATGCGCTACCCGGGCGCAAGCATCTCATCACCGGCAACAACGACGACGACGTCACCCGGCGCCATTCGGGCTGGACGAGCGTCGGCGCCTATGCGGAGCTGAAATTGAACGAGGTGACCTGCGTGCTCTGCCACTATGCATTCCGCACGTGGTTCCGCATGGGCAAGGGCTCGCTCGACCTCCACGGCCATTCGCACGGCAAGCTGAAGCCCCTAATCCGCCAGTTCGACGTCGGCGTCGATCTCTGGAATTTTCAGCCGGTCACCGTCGAGACCCTGCTGGCGAGCCGACGCCGCAAGAAGGCCGCGGTGCGGTTGGCGGCCGCGGCATAAAAACGTCCCGGCAGGGTTCCCCGCCGAGACGTTTTTCGTTAGCGACCGGCCAGGATCAAACCTGGCCGAAGCGGATCAGGCCTGGCCGGAGGCCGCAGCGGCGACTTCCGCCGCGAAATCGGATTCCTGCTTCTCGATGCCCTCGCCGAGCGCGTAACGCACGAACCCCTTGAGGACGATCGGGGCGCCGGCCGCCGCTTCAGTGTCCTTGACGACCTGGCCGATGGTCTTGTTGGCGTGGTCGGGAATGATCGACGGCTGATCGACGAGGCAGACCTCTTTGTAATAGCTCTTCAGGCCGGACTCGACGATCTTCTCGACGACGTGCGCCGGCTTGCCGGCTCCGTTCTTCTCGGCAAGCACCTTCTTCTCGCGTTCCACGACCTCGGGGTCGAGCGCGCTGGAATCGAGCGCCTGCGGATTGGTCGCCGCAACATGCTTCGCGATCTGGCCACCGAGGGTCTGCAGGACGTCGACCTTGCCGGTCGATTCCAGAGCCACGATCACGCCGATCTTGCCGAGGCCGGGCGACACCGCATTGTGCATGTAGCTGCCGAAGGCGCCCTGGGTCACCGAGAGCAGCGCCGCGCGACGCAGCGTCATGTTCTCGCCGATGGTGGCGATGGCGTTGGCAATCGCAGTCTCGACGGTGCCGCCGGCCGGATAGGCGGACGCCTTGATCGCCTCGACGTCGGTCAGCTTCTGCGTCACCGCGACTTCAGCGATGTTGCGGGCGAGCGCCTGAAAGTCCTCGTTGCGGGCGACGAAGTCGGTCTCGGAATTCACTTCGACGATCACGGCATCGGTCGTCTTGACGGTGAGCGCGACGAGACCTTCGGCGGCGATGCGGCCGCTCTTCTTCGCGGCCTTGGAGAGGCCCTTCTTGCGCAGCCAGTCGACGCCGGCCTCGATGTCGCCCGCCACTTCGGTGAGCGCGTTCTTGCAGTCCATCATGCCGGCGCCGGTCTTCTCGCGAAGTTCCTTCACCAATGCGGCTGAGATGATTGCCATTGCATTTGGTCCTTTTAAAACGAGAAAGCGGACAGCTGTCGCTGTCCGCTATAGATCAGAATTACGACGGCCGAAATCAGACCGCGAGAAGACCGCGGGCCTGATTGACCCAGCCGTCGCGAACGACGCGGCCGCCGAGCTTCAGGTCGGCGTCGACCTTGGCTTCGTCTTCCGGCGTCATGGCCGCGATCTGCCAGTAATGGAAGATTCCGCCTTCGTTGAGCTTCTTGATGATGTTCGGACCAACGCCCTGGAGCTTGGCGAAATCGTCCGGCGCGCCGCGCGGCGCGGAGAGGATCTCGAAGGTCTCGGCGGGCGCCTCGAACACTTCGGCGAGCTCAGGCTTCGAATCTTCCTGTGCCGCAGGCTCGACGGACGCCGACTGCTGCACTTCCGGCGGCAGCTCTTCGACCGGGGTCTCCGCTTCGCCGAAGTCGACGCCGGCCGAACCCTGGCTACGCGAGATGCCGTCGAGGGCGGCGCGGGCGATCAGATCGCAATAGAACACGATGGCGCGACCGGCGTCGTCGTTACCCGGGATCGGGAAGGTGATGCCGTCGGGATCGCAGTTGGTGTCGAGGATCGCCGCGACCGGAATGTTGAGCCGGCCGGCTTCCTTGATCGCGAGCTGCTCCTTGTTGGTGTCGATGACGAAGATCAGGTCGGGCACGCCGCCCATGTCCTTGATGCCGCCGAGCGCTTTTTCGAGCTTTTCCCGCTCGCGGGTCATCATCAGGCGCTCTTTCTTGGTGAGGCCGATGGCGCCCGCGTCGAGCAGGTCGTCGATCTTGCGCAGGCGCTGGATCGAGGCGGAAATCGTCTTCCAGTTGGTCAGCATGCCGCCGAGCCACCGGGCATTGATGTAATACTGGGCCGAGCGGCGCGCCGCGTCGGCGATCGCATCCTGCGCCTGGCGCTTGGTGCCGACGAACAGCACGCGGCCACCGCGGGCGACGGTATCGGACACGGCTTTCAGCGCCTGGTGCAGCAGCGGCACGGTCTGGGCGAGATCAATGATGTGGATGTTGTTGCGCGCGCCGAAGATGTAGGGCGCCATCTTGGGGTTCCAGCGATGCGACTGGTGACCGAAATGCGCGCCGGACTCGAGGAGTCCACGCATCGAGAATTCTGGTAGGGCCATGGGTACGACGTCTCCGGTTAAACCTCCACGGATCAATGAGGCTCGCGAGAGCCACCGGGATGCTGCCCTTGAAGCAGGGAAGCGCGATCCGTGTGTGGGATTTGGGCTCCATACGGCGGGGGACTGAGAATTACAAGGAAAACCTTCGTGCCGACCGCAGGGAATGGCTGTGCGCAAGCCCGCTCACTGCGTCCCAGGACCGATCAGCCTCATGGTGAGGAGGCCGCGAAGCGGACGTCTCGAACCACGAGGCGGTCCCGAGATCGCGCATTCTGGAGCCCTCGTGGTCGAGACGCGGCTGCGCTGCTCCTCCCCATGAGGGGATGGTGGCAACCGGGAGATTTTGGCTGGTGAGGCTTCCTTAAGTCGCCGCTGCGTCGATGGCCTGCGCGCGCTGGAACGCCGGGCGCGACAGGCAGCGTTCGAGGTAGGCGGAAAAAGCCGGCGTCGGCTCGACGATCTTGAAGACGTGTACGCCGAGGAACAGGTCGCAGCCGAGCATCACGTCGGCCGCGGAGAAGCTGCCGCCAAGGATCCACGGGCCGTCGCGCAGCGCCTCGTCAAGGACGGCCATGGTCTTGTCGAAGCTGCCGTAGCCGGCCGAGACTTCTGAGACGGTGAGGTTCTGGAACTTGTGCATGAACGCCGCCTCGACGCAGCCGGCGGCGAAGGCCAGCCACTGGAGATAGCGGCCGCGCTTGGGATCGCCACGCGGCGGCTCGAGGCCGGCGGCTGGCACGCGCTCGGCGACATAGGCGCAGATGGCCGCGGATTCGGCGACGCAGACGTCGCCATCGCGCAGCGCCGGCACCTTCGCCATCGGATTGATCGCCTTGAAGGCGGGTGTGCGATGCGCGCCGGTCGCCATGTCGAGGCGGATGCGCTCGTACGGCACGCCGGCCTCTTCCAAAATCCACAGCGCGCGGAGCGATCGGGTGCGCGGCGCCCAGTAGAGTTGCATCATGGAGACCCTCCGGCGTCTGGCGCGATAGCGACGAAACGGTGCGGCCACCGAGGCGTTCGGGAGCCTTTTCGACCCGTCATCAGATTGGCACCAAACCGGCGCATTCAGAGCTCAGGACTGATTCGCTGTCCACACCATCGCTTGTCGGATCGAGGGGGTTACCGCTTATGAAAAAGAAGCTGCCAACCCTGGAGAGGGATGCGGAAGCCGAGACTTTCGTCTCGACCTTGGATCTGACCGAATATGATCTTTCGGCCATGGTCCCGGTGCAGTTCACGGTGAGACCAAGCGCCGTCCCCCTCAGCGTGGATCTGCCCAAGCATCTCGTCGACGAAGCTCGGACCAAGGCCACGGATTCCGGCGTCCCGCTCCAGGATTTCATCCAGACGGCCATTGCACGGGCGGTTCTGGAATAACGGCGTCGGATCGTGCTCGCTTTGCCACGTCATCTGCGGGCGAAGCGAAGCAATGCAGAGCGGCTGTTTCCGTTGACGTCGCGTCCAGCGCCCCTGGCTTGCTTCGCCACGCTCGCAACGACGGTCCCTAAATATGCTCCACCGCCACGATCCCCGGGATCGCCTTCAACGCGCCGGCGATCTGCGAGGAGACCTGGAAGCGGCCGGGCAGCCGGATCTCGGTTTCGCGCGCGCCGTTCATCGCGCAGATGAAGACTTCCCCCTCCCCTTTCGCGGAGAGCTGCTTGGCGATCGAGCCGAGCGGCTGCTCGCCGCGGATGAAGATGCGCAGCCCCTTCTGCACCCGCTGTGCCGCCTGATCGAGCGGCTCGACGGAGACGATGCGGGCGCGCACGTCCTCGCCCTCGAGCTGCGCCTGGATGCCGACCAGCACCGAGGCGCCCTTGACCAGCAGATCGCGGAACTGGTTGAGCCCCTCCTCGAAAAGGATCGCCTCGTACTGCCCGGACTGGTCCGACAGGTTGACGATGCCCATTTTTGAGCCCGACCGGGTACGCCGCTCCGCCTTGTCCAGAATCGTCGCGGCGAGGCGGCCGGCCGAGGCGCCGCCTTTGACCGAGCGACAAAAATCGGTCCAGCGCAGCACCCGCATGCGCGCGAGCACGCTGGTGTAAGCGTCGAGCGGATGGCCGGAGAGGAAGAAGCCGACGGCGTCGAACTCGCGACGCAGCCGTTCGGTGAGCGGCCAATCCGGAATCTTGGCCAGCGCCAGGGTCTCTGCGGTGTCGGAGGCGAACAGCGCGCTCTGGCCGGCGAGACGCTCCTGGGTGCGGCGCTGCGCCAGCGCCATCAGCGTCTCGATGCCGGCAAAGACTTTGGCGCGCTCGCGGTCGAGGCCGTCGAAAGCGCCCGCCGCGCACAGGCTTTCCAGCACCCGCTTGTTGGCGTCGCGTGGGTTGAGACGGCCGGCGAAATCGGCGAGATCGCGGAACGGTTTGTCACCCCGCGCGGCGACGAGCCCCTGGGCCTGGCCGTCGCCGACGCCCTTGACGGCGGACAGCGCATAGCGGATCGCCAGCGTCTCGCCTTCGCCCGGATGCACCTCAAAGTCGGAGCCGCTGCGGGTGATCGACGGCGGCTCCACGACGATGCCGAGGCGCTTGGCCTCGTTGGCGAATTCGGAGAGCTTGTCGGTGTTCGGCTTGTCGAGCGTCATCGACGCCGCGATGAATTCGACGGGGTAGTTCGCCTTGAACCAGGCGGTCTGGTAGGCGATCAGCGCGTAGGCGGCGGCGTGGCTCTTGTTGAAGCCGTAGTCCGCGAATTTCGCCAGCAGGTCGAAGATGTCCGCCGCCTGCTTGGCCTCGACGCCGCCCTTCACCGCCCCCGAGGTGAAGCGGTCGCGCTGCGCGTCCATCTCCGCCTTGATCTTCTTGCCCATCGCGCGGCGCAGCATGTCGGCCTCGCCGAGCGAGTAGCCCGACAGGATCTGCGCGATCTGCATCACCTGTTCCTGGTAGATGATGACGCCGAAGGTTTCCTTCAAAACCACTTCGATCTTGGGATGCAGGTAGTCCGGCTCCTCGTCGCCGAGCTTGCAGGCGCAATAGGTCGGGATGTTCGCCATCGGGCCCGGCCGGTACAGCGCGACGAGCGCGATGATGTCCTCGAAGCGATCGGCGCGCATTTCGACGAGCGCCTTGCGCATGCCCGCACTTTCCAGCTGGAACACGCCGACCGTCTCGCCCTTGCCGAGCATCTGGAAGGTTTTGGCATCATCGAGCGGAATGGCTTCGAGATCGACAACGATGCCACGCTGCGCCACCAGCTTCACCGCCGTCGCCAGGGTGGTGAGCGTCTTCAGGCCGAGAAAATCGAATTTCACCAGCCCGGCCGGCTCGACCCATTTCATGTTGAACTGGGTCGCCGGCATGTCGGATTTCGGGTCGCGATAGAGCGGAACGAGCTCGTCGAGCGGCCGGTCGCCGATGACGATGCCGGCGGCGTGCGTCGAGGCATTGGAGTACAGGCCCTCGAGCGTCTGCGCGATGTCGAGCATGCGCGCCACCCGCGGGTCGGCCTCGGCCGCCTCGCGCAAGCGGATTTCGGTGTCGATGGCCTGCTTCAGCGTGACGGGGGCGGCCGGGTTCTGCGGCACCAGCTTGGCGAGCTTGTCGACCTGGCCGAGCGACATTTCCAGCACGCGGCCGACGTTGCGCATCACGCCGCGCGCCAAAAACGAGCCGAAGGTGATGATCTGCGCCACGCGGTCGGCGCCGTAGCGATCGCGGACGTAGCGGATCACCTCGTCGCGGCGATCCTGGCAGAAATCGATATCGAAATCCGGCATCGACACGCGTTCCGGATTGAGGAAGCGCTCGAACAGCAGACCGAAGCGCAGCGGATCGAGATCGGTGATCAGCAGCGAGTAGGCGACCAGCGACCCGGCACCCGAACCACGGCCCGGCCCGACCGGGATGCCCTGGAGCTTGGCCCATTTGATGAAGTCGGACACGATCAAGAAATAGCCGGGAAAGCCCATCTTCTTGATGACGTCGAGCTCGAAGGCGAGGCGGTCGTGATAGGCCTGCTCGACCATGCCCGGCGCGATGCCGCGCGCGGCGATGCGCGCCGCGAGCCCGGCTTCGGCCTCCTTGACCAGCACGCTGGCCTCGTCGAGCGCGCCGACGGCGAAGCCCGGCAGGATTGGCTTGCGTGTGCGCGGGCGATAGGCGCAGCGCTGGGCGACCTCGACCGTCGATGCCGTCGCTTCCGGCAGATCGGCGAACAGGTCGAGCATTTCCGCGCGGGTCTTGAAGCGATGCTCGGGCGTCAGCTGGCGCCGCTCGGCCTGGCCGACGACGGCGCCTTCCGCGATGCAGATCAGCGCATCATGCGCCTCGTAGTCGGAGAGCGCGGCGAAATACGGCTCGTTGGTCGCGACGACGGGCAAGCCGCGGTCGTAGGCCATGTCGATCAGCACGCCTTCGATGTCGCGTTCCGACGCGATACCGTGGCGCTGCAGTTCGATGTAGAGACGCCGGTCGAAGACAGGCTCGAGCTGCGCCAGCCGGCTTTGCGCGACGTCGAGCCGACCGAAGCCGAGGCTGGCGTCGAGCGGCCCGCTCGGGCCGCCGGTCAGCGCGATGAGGCCGGCGCTGCGGGAGGCCAAGCGCTCCAGGGTGATGTGCGGCGGCTCGCCCGGCGCAGGATCGAGCCAGGCCCGCGACGCCAGATGCATGAGGTTGAGATAGCCCGTCTCGTCCTGGGCCAGCAGCACCAGCGGCGCGCGACCCGCGTCCTCCTCGCCACCGCGCGCCGAGAGCTGCGCGCCATCGCCGAAGGCGATCGACAGCTGGATGCCGATGAGCGGCTGGATGCCGGCCTTCGCCAGCTTTTCCGAGAATTCGAGCGCGCCGAACAAATTGTTGGTGTCGGTGATGGCCAGCGCCGGCATGCCGTCGGCCCCGGCGAAGGTCGCGAGCTTGCCGATCGACATCGCGCCTTCGCGCAGCGAGTAGGACGAGTGGACGTGGAGATGGATGAAGCCGGCCTGCGGCGCGGCACGCGGCGGGGCCGGCGGTTTGCCCGCGCTTGCCGTCCAGGCCCGATTGTTCTCGCGTGACATGTCCGCCTCTTGTGCTTCTGCCGACCCTAGGCGCTTCCACCGCGCGAGGAAACGCGCGCGTCGTCGCCATCAACAGGTCGATGTCCGAGCCAATATGTTCCTATTTTGTTCCCGCACAAGCCAAAAGAAAGGGCCGGCCATTGGCGTGTCGGGGTTGCATGGCTGCCGCGGTGGATCGAACCATGCGTCCGCACGTTGCATGCACCCTCGCCCCGGCGCATTCGTCGCCCGGTGGCGCCGCCCTTTTCTCGATCCTGGATGCTCCACATGTCCCAACCCACAGTCACCCTGAACGACGGCCGCTCGATCCCGCAGCTCGGCTTCGGCGTGTTCAAGGTTCCCCAGGACGATGCGACAAAAATCGTCGGCGCGGCGATCAAGGCCGGCTATCGCGCCATCGACACCGCCGCGATCTACAGGAACGAGGAAGGGGTCGGCGCCGCGATCGCCGCCGCCGGCGTGGCGCGCGACGATCTCTTCATCACCACCAAACTGTGGAACGACAGCCATGCGCCTGACGCCGCCAAGGCCGCGTTGGCGACGAGCCTGAAGAAGCTTGGGCTCAAAGCCGTGGACCTTTACCTCATTCACTGGCCTGCGCCGGGCAAAGGCGACATCGTCGCGACCTGGAAGAGCCTGATCGCGATGCGCGACGAAAGCCTCGCTACCTCGATCGGCGTGTCGAACTTCACCAAAGACGATCTGACGCGGATCATCGAGGCCACCGGCGTCGTGCCGAGCGTCAACCAGATCGAGCTGCACCCGAGCTTTCAGCAGACGGACCTCCGCGCCTTCCACGCCGAGCAGGGCATCGCCACGGAATCCTGGAGCCCGCTCGGCCAGGGCGCCGGGCTGAAGGACGCGACGATCGGCACAATCGCGAAAAAACACGGCCGCTCACCGGCGCAGATCATCCTGCGCTGGCACCTCGATCTCGGCCTGATCGTCATTCCGAAGTCGTCGACCCCGGAGCGCATGGCGGAAAACTTCGGCGTGTTCGACTTTGCGCTCGACAAGGACGACTGGACGGCGATCGAGGGGGTCGATCGCGCCGACGGGCGGATCGGGCCGGACCCGACGACGTTCGGGTAACCACCGCCGTCTTTCCGGAGCGCGCGCAGCGCGGATCCGGAACCGGTGTTCTTCGAAAACAAGTCGAGGAGCGCCGGTCCCGGGTTCGCGCCCGCGACGCGCCCCGGGATGACGTGGTCCTAGATAATGCTCATCATCTCAACCAAACCGCTGCCGCGCCAAAATCGCGGCGACGTCGAGGCGAGCGGCCGACGCCCCGAAGGTCAGACCCGCATTGGCGCCGTAACGCATGATGAAGAAGCCCTCGCAGACCGGTGCCGGGGCATGCTGCGCGAGAAGCGCGCCCTGGAGTATCAGCGCCATCCGCTCGGCGACGTGGCGCGCCTCGAAATCCGAGGCGACGCCGGCTCGCGTCAACGCCAGCGTGGCGTGGGCCGCGCGGTCGAAGGGCGCGTCGAGGCCGGCCGCCGGCGCGATCACGGCGGCAAAACCTTCCAGGGCCGCCGGCTCCTTGCGCAGGGTTCGTAAGATGTCGAGTGCAATGACATTTCCCGAGCCCTCCCAGATCGCGTTGAGCGGGGCTTCGCGGTAGAGGCGCGGCAGCATCGTTTCCTCGATGTAGCCGACGCCGCCCAGGCACTCCATGCACTCGGCAACGAAGGGAACGCAGCGCTTGGTCAGCCAGTATTTCGCCAGCGCCACGGCAAGGCGGGCGTAGGCGCGGCCGGCCTCGTCCGTCGCCTCGAAAGCGCGCGCGACGTGCATCACCAGCACGACCGCCGCCTCGTATTCCAGGCTCAGCTCGGCGAGCACGCCGGCCATGACCGGCTGGTCGATCAGCGGTTTCTGGAACACCCGGCGGCCCGCCGCGTGGTGGAGGGCCTGGGCCAGCGCCATGCGCATGATGCCGAGCGTCGCGGCGATGGTGCCGAGGCGGGTATGATGCACCATCTCGATGATGGTCTTGATGCCGCCGCCCTCCGCGCCGAGCCGGAACGCGGTGGCGTCGACGTACTCGATTTCGGCCGAGGCGTTGGAGCGGTTGCCGAGCTTGTCCTTCAGCCGCATCAGGCGGATGCCGTTGCGCACGCCATCGTCCAGCACGCGGGGCACGAGGAAGCAGCTCAGCCCACCCTCGGCATAGGCGAGGGTCAAAAAGGCATCGCTCATCGGTGCGGAGCAAAACCACTTGTGGCCGGTGAGACGATAGGCGCGGCCGCCGAGCGGGTGGGCGCGCGTGGTGTTGGCGCGGACGTCGCTGCCGCCCTGCTTTTCCGTCATCGCCATGCCGAGCGTCACGCCGATTTTTTCCGCAAGCGGGCGCAGCGTGGCGTCGTAGCGGCCGCCAATCAGCGTTTTAAGCCAAGGCGCGGCGACATCGGGTTGAGCGCGCAATGCCGGCACCGCGGCATAGGTCATGTTGATCGGGCACATGACGCCGGCCTCGGTCTGGGTGAACAGCGCGAGCAGCGCGGCATGCGCGACATGGCGCCCGGACCCGTCGTGCCGCCAGGCGACGTCGTGAATGCCGTGCTCCATCGCGAGCGTCATCAGCGCGTGGTAGCTCGGGTGAAACCGAACCTCGTCGAGCCGTTGGCCGTAACGGTCGAACGCGACGAGCTGCGGCGGGTTTTTGTTGGCTTCTTCGCCCCAGGCCAAAACCTCGTCGGAACCACAGGCCGCGCCGAGGGCCTGGGCGCGCCGGTCGAGCCAATCGCCGGCCTCGCGCCGGACCGCCTCGCGCAGCGCGCGGTCGCAGGCATAGAGGTTGAGACCGGCAAACGCCGGCGGCTGGTTGAACACCGCGTGGGTACCGAGATCGGTGGTCGGCGCAACGCGCGTCATGACGGTCTCCGTCGGCGCCGATGACGCCCAAGGCATCTCACCATCGCAGGCGCGCGGCCTCAAGGACCCTTTCGGCGCCGGACGGCCTTCACATATGCGGCACGTTGAAGAGGTGGCGGATCTGCGCCACCAGGCGCGGCACCGAGCCCTGTTCGGCGCTGTCTTCGTTCGCCCCCATCAGATGGCCTTCCATCTTGGCGCGGCGCGCGAAGGTCATGCCCAGCTCTTCCGCGATGGCGGGCCGCTGCTGCATCAACGGCCCGATCCCGGATTGCGCGATCTCGTAGACCACGACGGACGTCAGCGCGCGCGAGGTGCCGAGCTCGCCGTGGCCGGTCAATAGACCGCTCTCGCCAAAGCAGTCGCCAGGCGCGAGCCGCGCCAGTTCGACGGTGCGGTCATCCTCCTTGCGGGTGACGACGACGGCCCCGCTGCGGATGATGACGAGGCAGCAAAGCTTGGTGCCCTGTTCGGCGATGACCTCGTCCTTGCGGTAGGTGCGCCGTGTCATCGTGCCGGCCAGCGCGACTTTTTCCGTTTCGGTCAGGGAGGCGAACAAAGGTAGCGCATCGAGCAGGCGCAGCGGCGTCGCACGCTCCTCCTGCCCTCTGCGCGCGCCATGCGGCTCCGCGGACGAGCCGACCGGCGCCGCCAGCGTCAGGCCTGCGGCGATGACGTGCCGGTAGATGAGGTCGAAGAGCTCGTTCCGCGCCGCCGGCGCCGCCGCCATGTCGCTGACCCGGACGGACAATTCGATCTCGATCGCCTGCGCATCCATCGCCTTGATCTGGACCGTCGGTTCCGGCGTCAGCAGGATGGCGTTGCTGCTCATGAGAACGGTCTGCATCACCTCCATGATCGTCGCCGGCGACCAGGTGGGCACGACACGGATCGTCAGGTTGAGGCCGTGGCTGCGGTCCGGGCTGCTCAGGTTGACCAGGCTGACCTTGGCCAGCACGCTGTTGGGCAGGATGACGAGGTCGTTGGTGCCGTTGAGCAGGTGGGTGGCGCGCCAGTTGGTCTCGACGACGCGGCCTGCCATGCCGTCGCTGAGGACGATCCAGTCGCCGAGGCCGTACGGCCGCCCGAGATTGAGGGCGATGCCGGAGAACACGTCGCTCAACGTGTTCTGCAGCGCGAGACCGAGGATGATGGCGAAGACGCCGGAGGTCGCGATGAGCGTCCCGACCGGCACCGCGAAGACGTAGGCCACCACGGACAGCGCGGCGCCGAGATAGATCATCCCGACGACGAGGTCCTGGATCAGCCGCCCCTCGCGCGGCTGGCGCTCGAAGATCAGAAAGACGCGGACGAAGCTGACCAACGCCCAGGCGGCGTTCATCCACCAGATCAGTTTGGCGAAGCCGACGAAGACGCGCTGCAGAATGGTCGCGCCAGGCGGTCCGGCCTCGTAGGGCTCGATGCCGTGATAGAGCAGCAGGATCGTCAGCGCCGTGAAGAAGCCGACCTGCGCGGCGAGACGGAGCGAAGGATGATGGCGCAGCGCGACGCGGGTGATCAGCACTCCGATCATCGCCAGCGAGCCCGTCTGTACGATGGGATCGGCAATCATCTCCCAGGTCTTTGGAGAGCTCAGCATGGCACAGTCGGGCGATCCCATTCGCGGGCAAAGGCGACGCTCAAGGTTCTAGCCGTTGATGCCGTTCGACACAAACGCCGCGGTTTCAACGATCTGGAGCGGCGGTTCCGGTTTGCCCCGCGGCGACGCGATGAAACCAAAACGCCGATCGGCTCTTTACGCCCGATAGCGGCGCGCGACTTGCACTTTACTGCTTTACGTCGTCGCATCGCCTCGGCTTTGCCTTAAAAGCTAGTGATTGAGCCGTCCTTGACCATCCACCGCGGGAAGAGAGCCAACAAAGATGCCTTTGAGAAGCAGTGGCCCGAGCGGCTGGGTCAGCTTTGAAATCGGCGTAAAACTCGTCATGTTCGATGAGGAGGGCAAGACCGTCCTGATCGCCGTCGATTCCGAGGTGCTTGATTTTTTCGAAAACCCCATCCTCGACGATGATGTGGCGTGCTTCAAACGGCATCGCGACAAAATCGAGCGCGTTGCCAGCGCGCTTTACGACGCCGGCCTTATGGAGGATGGCCGCGTGCGGGTGACCTACGGCGATCTCAGGCGGCTCTGAGCGCCGACCGCTCCGTGGAGCCGCGAAAGCCTAAACATCCGTGTCGCTGCGCTTTCGCAGGCTGACGGGAATACGGGGCGCGGCCTGGAACAGCGGCGTCGGGGTCAGAAGCCTGTTGCTGTGATCCGCGTTGACGGACAGGAGATGGACGCTTGCCGCCGAAGCGATATTTTGGACGTCCGGATCGTAGGTGAGGCTTCGTCCTGTGGCGAGGCTCATGCGTCCGATGCGCAGCACCGCCTTGGCGAGCTTGATTTTGGCCTGACTCGTCAGATCGTAGTCGGCGATGAGCGCCTCGGCGGCGCGATCATAGGCCAGCTTCAGAATCGCGGCTTGGTCGGGATCAAAGATGGCGCCTTCAATCACATCGATAGCAATATCGGTGCGCACGCTGGTGACAGTGATCATGGGAGTGGCCTCTGAATCACCAGATTGTATCTTTTGATAAAAAGACCTCAAGAGGATATTCCATGAAATCGCTTTCCGGCGCGTACGCCTTTAGTCTCTCCATAGCGCGATAGAGAGATCACACCGATTTGTTGCATATGCCATGAATTATCGTCAGAACACCTTTAGTATAGGTTGAGCGTAGTATTAGTACTCTATTATAACGTTACCATCGGGTGATCTCCGGAATGCCTGTCACCGTGAAACGTGAGCCTCGACGCGGCGTCGCCGCGCGGTGGCGTGGTGACGCCGCCGAACCAGCTTCAAGCAAGCTTATGGCGCTAGGGTTCACTGGCAAAGTCACGCCGAGGTTCCAGACCCATGCCGCAATCCGCCGTTCGCCCGTTGCGTTCCGTGCCAGAAGAAGCGGCTGCGCTGCAGTCTTTCCTGGACGAGCGGAAGGAAGACGCGTTCGTCGGGCCGGACGCGTTTCTCGTCGAGACTCTGCGCCGCTTCAACGCTTCGGACATCATCGCCGTCGTCGACACCATCGCCTATCCCGTCGGCTCGCCGCTCAACATCTATCTCTACAAACTTTGGATCGAGCTCTGGATCGGAAAATCGGAAGGCATCTATGCCATCTGGTACAACATCGCCATCCAGTACGGCGCCTATGGCGATACGACGAACAAGATCATCGCCTACAAGAACGCCCTCTCGGAAAAACCCGATCTCTATCAGGCCGCCCTCAACCTGGGCTTGACCTACGAGGCCGCCGGCGAGACCGACAAGGCGCTGGCGTTGTGGGCCAAATCCCTGCAGCCGGACGAAGCCCGCATCGCCTTGCTGAACAATCGCGGCCGCCTGCTCGAAAACGTCAAGAAACTGGGCGAGGCCGAGCAGGAATTCACCACGAGCCTTCTGACGAACCCGCTGCAGGCGGACGTGCTTCACCATTGGGTCGGCTTGCGGACCAAGACGTGCACCTGGCCGATCTACGGCACGGCCGTCCCGGGCGTGACCTACCCTGCGATGGTAGCCGCCACCCGCGCGCTCACGATGCTCGCCCTCTTCGACGACATCGCGATCCAGGATCGCGGCAACGCGTCGTGGATCGCGGAAAAGATTCCGCCGGCAGCGGTTCGTTTGAGTCCCGTCCGCGGCTACGCCCACGCGAAGCTGCGCATCGGCTACATCTCCTCCGACTTCTGCATGCACCCGATCGCCTATCTCGTCGCCGAATTGTTCGAGCAGCACGACCGCGACCGGTTCGAGATCTACGGCTACTGCTCGACGAAGGATGACGGCAGCGCGGTGCGCAAACGCGTTCTCGCGGCGTTCGACAGCTATGTCGACGTCCGTACGCTGAGCGACGAGCAGATCGCGCACCGGATCCGCGCGGATGAAATCGACATTTTGGTCGACCTCAACGGGCTGACGCTCGGCACGCGTCTCGGCGCGCTGCGCTGGAAGCCGGCACCGGTGCAGATGACCTATCTCGGCTACAACGGGCCGATCCCGCTGCCCGAACTCGACTACATCATTGCGGACGGCTTCACGATCCCGCCGGAAAAAGTGGCGTCCTATCGGCCGACGCCGCTCATCATGCCGAAGTGCTATCAGGTGAACGACAGCAAGCTTCCGATCGCGATGCAACAGACGCGCGCCAACGCCGGTCTGCCGGACGACCGCTTCGTCTTCTGCAGTTTTTCCAACACCTACAAGCTGACCGAAACGGTCTTCGACGGCTGGATGAGCATTTTGCAGCGGGTCGAGAATTCCGTGCTCTGGTTGTTCATCGACAATGACTATGCCTTGAAGAACGTCAAGGCGCGGGCGCTGCGCGCGGGCATCGCCGAGGACCGGCTGATCTTCGCCGGCCGCGTCGAAGCCTCGGAATATCGCGGACGCCTGGCGCTCGCCGATCTGTTCCTCGACACCTACCCCTACAATGCCGGCACGACCGCCAGCGACGCTTTGCGCGTCGGGCTGCCGCTCATCACGCTCAGCGGCGAATCCTTCACCTCGCGGATGGCCGGCAGCCTGCTGACGGCGATGGGTCTCGACGAGGGCATCGTCTACGACCAGGCGGCCTACGTCGAACTCGCGGTGGCTCTGGCGACCGATCCCGTGCGCTACAAGGCATTCCGCGACCGCGTGACGCCCGAACTCTGGCTGCGCACGCTCGGCGATACGCCGGAATTCTGCCGGGACCTCGAAGAAGCGTTCCAGGCCGTGGCTTTGCGCGACGGCGCTGCCGACGCGATGCACCTGGAATTCCTCGAAGCGGTGTGAGCCGCTTCGAGCCGTCCCGCATCAGAGATCGTCGAGCGAAGAGCCGATGCCGTTGTCCTGCAGAAAAGCCTGGCGCGCGATCCTGATCGACGGCGTCGGGGCCGGAAACGTCCTGTAGATGCGGCGGTAGGTGTCGACCAGCAGATGGTCGTTGCTGCGGCCGCGGTTGTCGGCGCGCTCCCGCGTATAGATGATCGGTCCCTCGATCGGGACGTGGCGGAACGGCGTGTCCTGCGCGACGTCGAGCAGAAATCCCCAATCTTCGTTGAGGCTGAGGCTGGGGTCGAACAGACGCTTCCGGACGACTGCGGTCGGGTAGACCAGACAGTGCAGCGGGATGAAATTCTTGACGTGGAGATCGTCGAGCGCCTTGTTTGCCAGCGAACGTTTCTCCGCGGAGACCGGGACGTAGCCGGCGCCTTCGGCGCGCTCGTGGACGACATGATAGTCCGTGTAGAGAACGCTGCCATCGTCGAGATCGGGATCGATGGTGCGGAAAAAATCTTCGGTGAAGGCGTCGTCGTCGTCGAGGAATGCGACGAAGGCGGCATCGACGAGCTTGAGGCCGACGTTCCGCGAGGCCGCAGGTCCCGGCACGCCGCTACGCTGGATGAAGACGTCGCTTGCGGTCAGCATGGACGTGACCACGCCATAGGTCTCGGCGCAGGCGACATCGGACACGATGACCAGCTGGATGGCGCCGTACGATTGATCTTTCACGGATTGGATCGCGCGTGCCAACATGAGCGGCCGCTTGTGCGTGGTGATGATGACCGAATGCCGATGCATTCTGCTTCCCTGTTCAAAAAGCCACGCGCGTGGCGCGGCGGCCGATCATCGACAGGTGTATTGGTCGAAGCTGTCTGGGAGCTGGACGGTTTCGGCACGCGGATCTGCCGGGAAGATCATGTGGCGTTCAAACCGTCTCGGCGGCTGAGCGTCACACCGTCGATGACGTGAATCGCCGGCCGGGTCGACAACCCGGCCGGCGCTATTGTCGTTCAGCTAGGCCTGCCTCGATCTTAGTTGTCGAGGTAGGCGAGCGTGGCGCTGCTCAGTTTCCCGAAGACCGTTGCGTTGATCGCGTTGACCTGAGTCGTGGTCAAGGCATCGAGATCGGTCGTCGAGAAGTTCTGGATCGTCGCGGCGGTCAGACCAGCGATCTGGCCGGTCGTCAGCGCCGTGGTCTGATCCGTGGTGAGTTCAGACAGCGTCGTCGTCGTCAGGCCGTTGAGCTGGGTTGCGGTCAGCCCCTTCAGCTGCGCCGAGCTGAGGCTCTGCACTTCTGTCGAGGACAGGTTGTTGAGCGCCGCCGTGGTGAGCGCCGCGATCTGCGTCGAGGTGATGCCGGCGACCTGGGTCGTCGTCAGCGCCTGCAGCGTGTCCGAGCCGAGGCCGCTCAGCGCCGCTGCCGTGAGGCTGCCGACCTGCGTCGAGGTCAGGGCCTGCAGGTTGGTGGTGCCGAGCTTGCCGAGGCCCACCGCGGTGAGACCGGCGACCTGCGTCGACGTCAGACCCGAGACCTGATCCGTGGTCAGTTCGTTCAGCGTCGCCGAGGCGAGACCGTTGAGCTGGGTCGCGGACAGACCCTTCAGCTGCGTCGTGCTGAGGCTCTGCACCTCCGTCGACGACAGGTTGTTGAGCGCCGTGGTGGTGAGACCCGCCAGCTGCGTCGAGGTGATGCCGGCGACCTGCGTCGTCGTCAGCGCCTGCAGGTTTGCCGAGGTGAGACCACCCAGCGCCGTCGCCGTGAGGCTGCCGACCTGTGTCGAGGTCAGAGCCTGCAAGTTGGCGGTGCCGAGATTGCCCAGAGCCGTCGCGCTCAGACCGGCGACTTGCGTCGAGGTCAGGCCGGCGACCTGGTCGGTGGTCAGCGTGGTCAGGGTTGCCGAGCCGAGGCCGTTAAGCTGCGTCGCGGACAGTCCCTTCAGCTGCGTCGAGGTGAGGCTCTGAACCTCCGTCGACGACAGGTTGTTGATCGCCGCCGTGGTCAGGGCCGCGATCTGCGTCGAGGTGATGCCGGCGACCTGCGTCGTCGTCAAAGCCTGCAGGTTGTCGGATCCCAAACCGCCCAGCGCCGTCGCCGTCAGGCTGCCGACCTGCGTCGAGGTCAGCGCCTGCAAGTTGTCGGTGCCGAGCTTGCCGAGGCCAACCGCAGTGAGACCAGCGACCTGCGTCGAGGTCAGGGCCGAGACCTGGCTCGTCGTCAGTTCGGTCAGGGTCGCCGAGGCGAGGCCGTTGAGCTGGGTGGCGGACAGCCCCTTCAACTGCGTCGAGGTAAGGCTCTGCACCTCCGTCGACGACAGGTTGTTCAGAGCGGCTGTCGTGAGACCCGCAAGCTGCGTCGAGGTGATGCCGGCGACCTGGGTCGTCGTCAGCGCCTGCAGATTGTCGGATGTCAGACCGCCGAGCGCCGTCGCCGTCAGGCTGCCGACCTGGGTCGAGGTCAGAGCCTGCAGGTTGTCGGTGCCGAGCTTGCCGAGGGTCGCCGCGGTCAGACCGGCGACTTGCGTCGAGGTCAGGCCCGGGACCTGGTCGGTGGTCAGCGCGGTCAGCGTGGCCGAGGTCAGGCCGTTAAGCTGCGCCGCGGACAGACCTTTCAGCTGCGCCGTGTTGAGGCTCTGCACTTCCGTCGAGGACAGGTTGTTGAGCGCCGTCGTGGTGAGGCCGGCGAT
>NZ_LMUU01000268.1:0-690 GCF_009765775.1 Beijerinckia sp. L45 | reverse complement strand
CGGCGACCTGGTCCGTGGTCAGCTCGTTCAGCGTCGTCGAGCCGAGGCCGTTGAGCTGGGTGGCGGACAGACCCTTCAGCTGCGTCGAGGTGAGGCTCTGCACCTCCGTCGACGACAGGTTGTTGAGCGCCGTGGTCGTGAGGCCGGCGAGCTGGGTCGAGGTGATGCCGGCGACCTGCGTCGTCGTCAAGGTCTGCAGGTTGTCGGAGCTGAGACCGCCCAGCGCCGTCGCCGAGAGGCTGCCGACCTGGGTCGAGGTCAGGGCCTGAAGGTTGGTGGTGCCGAGATTGCTCAACGTCGTCACGGTGAGGCTGCTGACCTGCGTCGAAGTCAGGGCCGAGACCTGGCTCGTGGTCAGCTCGTTCAGCGTCGCCGAGGCGAGGCCGTTGAGCTGCGTCGCGGTCAGACCCTTCAGCTGCGTCGTGCTGAGGCTCTGCACTTCCGTCGAGGACAGGTTGTTGAGCGCCGTCGTGGTGAGACCGGCGACCTGCGTCGAGGTGATGCCGGCGACCTGCGTCGTCGTCAGCGCCTGCAGGTTGTCCGAAGTCAGACCACCCAGCGCCGCTGCCGTGAGGCTGCCGACCTGCGTCGAGGTCAGAGCCTGCAGGTTGTCGGTGCCGAGTTCGCCCAAGGTCGCGGCGGTGAGGCTGGCGACCTGGGTGCCGGTCAGACCGGAGACCTGCGTTGTGG
>NZ_LMUU01000267.1:6600-8036 GCF_009765775.1 Beijerinckia sp. L45 | reverse complement strand
CCCCGGTGAAGCTGAAGCCCGCATTCCCGAGGTCGGGAATGGTCGGCGTCGGCAGTTCGCGGATGAGCGTGCGTGACGTGCCTGGCCCGGCGCCTTTCTCGCGTGGGGCGTTGTCGAATCCCTCGAAGCCGGGCGTGACAAGCAGGCCGTCGGGCCGACCGGTGGCGGTGAGAACGAGCGGCAATTCGACGGAAGCCGCGTGCTCGGCGATGAGCCAGCAGCCGACGGCCCCGACGAAACAGGCAAGAACGCCGAAGGTGAGAATGCCGCGCCACGATCGAGGTGCCGTTCCGGACGACGCCTGCGGCGCCACGATCGCCGCGGGCCTTGGGCCCGACCAGCTGTCGCTCGTGATGCATTTGAGCCGTGGCGGTGGCGTCAGACTGAGCGACAGCGGAATAAGTTCGTTTTCGACTTCCGAGAAACTGGCCTTGAGCAGGTCGTTCTGCTCGCGCCATGCCGCGACGCGCGCCCGCTCGGCCGCGTACGATTTGAGACGTTCGGTCACCTCCGCCTGACGCATCGTATCGAGCTGGCTGTCGACCAGGCCGTTGAGCTCGGCATCGCTGAAGGCGGATGGCGGGGCGCCGTAAGCCACTACTTCACCAGCCGAAGATACGAGACGTGTCCCTGGTCCGCGTTTCGCGTGGCCCCAGGATGGATCTGCAACTGGGCTTCCAGTGTCATGCGTGCCCGTGTCAGACGCGTCAGCAGAACGGTCTTGGTCACGTGAACGATTCGCGCAGCCTCGTCATGATCGAAGTTTTCCAATGCGACCAGAAGGAGGGCCTCCCGGTCTTCCAGAGCGAGGCTCATCAGGCCGATCGTGAGTTTGCTTTGCCGGACATTGGCGGACGCCGGCTTCGCGCCTGTCCGGGCGCCGAAGACCGCAGACCTCGATTGCGCGCGACCCGGCTGTTCGTCCGCGATGTCGCGATGCATCTGGGTCAGGGTCGCGTAGAGGCGGATGACGAGATCGGCGTGTACGCCAAGATTGCGTGACCCCAGTGCTCGAATCAGGGTGGCATGGACGAGATCGTCCGCGCGCTCGGAACCGCCCGGATCGCCCGACATCAGCGCTCGCGCATAACGCCGCAGACGCGGCGTCAGGGCGTTCAGGTCCTCGCGCAGTTTCACCTTGGGCCCTCGCCGCTTCCAACACGAGTCGTGAGAAAACGTTCTGTTAACCAAAAGGTAACAACCAACCGCGCGTCTGCCAATGGTCAAATCGGAGGGACTCTGCCGTCCGCGGGGCCTTGCGGCTTGCACTTGCGGAGGCTCTGCGCTTAAACGCGGCATCAGATCGGGCCGAAGCTTTCGGCGCCGATGCCTTTTTTTGAACCGGAATTAGAATGACGCAACCGGGAAGCATCCCCGCATCAGCGAAAAGCTCGGGTCTCCTGGCGGGAAAGCGTGGCTTGGTGCTCGGTGTCGCC
>NZ_LMUU01000267.1:3404-6529 GCF_009765775.1 Beijerinckia sp. L45 | reverse complement strand
CGCCTTCACCTATCAGGGCGAATCGCTGGAAAAGCGCGTCCGTCCGCTGGCCCAGGAACTCGGCGCCAAGGTGCTGGGGCACTGCGACGTCACCGACGAAGCCTCCATCGACGCGATCTTCAAGGTCGTCGAGGAGGAATGGGGCACGCTCGATTTCATCGTGCATTGCGTTGCTTTCTCCGACCGTGACCAGTTGACGGGCCGCTACGTCGACACGACCGCGGAAAACTTCAAGAACACGCTGCTGATCTCCTGCTATTCCTTCACGGCCGTCGCGCAGCGCGCGGAAAAGCTGATGCCGGATGGCGGGTCGATGCTGACCCTCACCTATTACGGTGCGGAAAAGTGGATGCCGCATTATAACGTCATGGGCGTCGCCAAGGCCGCGCTGGAGGCCAGCGTGCGTTACCTCGCCGCCGACCTCGGCGAGAAGAACATCCGGGTCAACGCCATCTCCGCGGGTCCGATCAAGACGCTGGCCGCCTCCGGCATCGGCGACTTCCGCTATATCCTGAAGTGGAACGAGTATAACGCGCCGCTGCGCCGCTCGGTCACCACCGAGGAAGTCGGCGAAAGCGCGGCTTTCCTGCTGTCGCCGATGGCGCGCGGCATCACCGGCGAAATCCTCCATGTCGACGCCGGCTACCACATCGTCGGCATGAAGAATCCGGCGGCGCCCGACATGGGCGCTCTGATCCGCGAGTAGCAAACGCGCGAGCGAGAAGGAGCGGCGTCAAAGCCGCGCCCATAAAATGTCGCACAACACCTTCGGTCACCTGTTCCGGGTCACCACCTTCGGCGAGAGCCACGGGCCGGCGATCGGCTGCGTGGTCGATGGGTGTCCGCCGCTGATCCCGTTGGTCGAGGCCGACATCCAAGGCTTTCTCGACAAGCGCCGGCCGGGCCAGTCGCGCTTCACCACGCAGCGTCAGGAATCCGATCGGGTCAGGATCATGTCCGGCACCGTGGCCGACCGCGATGGTCGCATGGTGACGACGGGCACGCCGATCATGCTGCTGATCGAGAACGAGGATCAGCGGTCGAAAGACTACGACGCGATCAAGGACAAGTTCCGTCCCGGTCATGCCGACTACACCTATGAAGCCAAATACGGCATCCGCGACCATCGCGGTGGCGGGCGGTCGTCCGCCAGGGAGACCGCGGCACGCGTCGCGGCCGGCGCTATCGCGCGGAAAGTTGTGCCCGGCGTCACCATCCGCGGTGCGCTGGTGCAGATGGGCACCAAGATCATCGACCGCGCGAGCTGGGACTGGGACGAAGTCGATCGCAACCCGTTCTTCTCGCCCGACGCCAAGGCCGCAGGAGTCTTCGAGACTTATCTCGACGCGATCCGCAAGGACGGCTCGTCGATCGGCGCCGTGCTCGAGATCGTCGCCGCCGGCGTGCCGGCCGGGTGGGGCACGCCGCTCTATGGCAAGCTCGACGCGGAGATCGCCAGCGCGCTGATGTCGATCAACGCCGTCAAAGGCGTCGAAATCGGCGACGGCTTCGCCACGGCGGCGCTGACCGGCGAAGAGAACGCCGACGAGATGCGCATGGGCAATGACGGACAGCCGTTGTTCCTGTCGAACCACGCCGGCGGGATCGTCGGTGGCATTGCCACCGGCCAGCCGATCGTCGCGCGCTTTGCGGTCAAGCCGACTTCCTCGATCCTCAAGCCGCGCCTTACCATCGATCGCGACGGCGCGCAGACCGAGATCGTGACAAAAGGGCGCCACGATCCCTGCGTCGGCATCCGCGCCGTTCCGGTTGGAGAAGCCATGGTCGCCTGCGTTTTGGCCGACCAATTTCTCCGCCATCGCGCGCAAATCGCAGCGCGCTAGCATTGAGCCTAAGTATTTCGATAGTGTAAATAATTCCCACGCGCCTTAGGGCGTCGTTCGGGTGACTTTAGACGTAGGCGTTATGTCGCAGTGTCATCTCATCTTTAAAAAGACACCATCAATAGTGTTCTAAATTTATCACCGCGCGATTAAAGACGCTCCCGCAATAGTTCTGACACAATCGCTTTGCGTGCCCCCGTTACCCCTGCCGCCTGTGGCTTACATACGGGGGGTATCTATGCGTCTGCTCAATACTGTTTCGACCTTGGCGATCGTCGCCGCGGGCGCGCTGCCGACATCGGCGGTTTACGCCCAGGCAGCCAATGTGACGCCCTCCAGCGTCAACATCCTGAATCTGCTGTCGCCGTTTCTGGCGCTGAATTCGACCACGATCGGTCAGACGACGCTGCAGCAGAACCTGGCGACGGCAATCGCCATCAACAACAACGCCACGGCGACCCAGCAACAACTCGCGATCAGTGACAAGAACCTGCTCAACGCCGCATCAAACGCTGTGGCGGGCGTCGGCAACGTCGGCGTCGCGGCCAACCTCGCGGGCGGCCTGCCGGCGCAGACCCCGGTGACCGGGACAGACGGCAGCATCACGCCGATCCAGCCGGTCGGCGGTTTGGGCGCGGTTCTCGGCCCCATCTATCAGCGGGGCGTGGCGCCAGTTGCAGGCGGCACACCGATCCTCGCCAATACGGTTGCCCTGCTGACCGGCGCCTATACCAACTTTACGAGTAACGATCTCGGTGCCGCGAAATTCTACTTCGCCAACGGCACGATCAACGGCACCACCCCCGACGTCGCGCCGGCCGGCTTCACGCTGCCGACCGCCAACGGCCTGCCGAACGGCACGAACAGCGTCTATGACATCGCCTATGGTGTGAAGAACACCGATCCGAACCAGGACGTGTTCGGCAGCTCGCGCCCGGTGCAGGTGACGCCGACCGGCATCAACCAGTTCGACTCGACGTCGATCGCCGGTCTCACCACCAACCCGTCGTTTCCGAGCGGCCATACGACCTACGCCTACACCGACTCGATCCTGCTCGCGATGCTCGTGCCGCAAGATTATCAGAACATGCTTCTGCGGGCCGCGACCTATGCCAACAGCCGCATCGTGCTCGGCGTGCATTACCCGCTCGACATCATCGCCAGCCGCGCGCTGGCGAGCTACGATCTCTCGCAGGCGTTCACCAACGCGGCCTATATGAGCAATGCTGCGACGACCGGGGTCGCCGTCAATTTGCCGGCCAGCTACAATGCCGCGAAGCC
>NZ_LMUU01000267.1:0-3303 GCF_009765775.1 Beijerinckia sp. L45 | reverse complement strand
GCGCCGCCAACACCGCTGGCGATCCCTATGTCCCATCGGCCGCCAATCAGGCGCTTTACCAGTCGGAACTGACCTACGGCCTGCCGACCCTGACTCTAGCGCAGGCGCCTCATGAAGCCGCCCCCGTCGGCGGTCCGGACGCGTCCATTCTGCTCGCGCCGATCTTCGGCGGCAGCACTGCCGCAGCCTTGGCGATCGCGCCGACGGGCGGCCTCAACGGCACGCTGTCGACCAACACGATCAACCAGATCATCGTCAACACCGAGACCAACGCGCTTGCGGCCTTCTACGGCACGTCCCTGAGCTACTGGACGCGCATCGATCTCTACACGGCCTCGGGCTACTTCCAGAATGTCATCGGCACGCTGTCGATGGCCTCCACCGACCTCCTGACGACCAATGTCACCGTCGGCGCGACCGGCGTCCTCGACGCCAACGGCGCGATCACCGGAACGACGACGGTCGCGACGGGCGGTACGCTGTCGGGCGCCGGCACGACGGCCGGCGTCACGGTGGCGAGCGGCGGTACGCTCGCGCCGGGTAGCCTCGCCGCCCAGACGGCGCTTCTGTCGGGTACGACGGGTGTCGCCGGCACAGGCCTCGCCGTCACGGGGCCTCTCGCCTTCGCGGCGGGCTCGACGCTGACCATCGTCGCATCGCCGACGCAGGCGACGAAGGTCACCGACACCGGCGCCACGACGATCGCGGGCGGCACCGTCGCCGTGCAGGGTGCGGCCGGCGCTGCCTTCGCGCCATCGACCCGGTTTACGATCCTCACCGCGACAGGCGGCGTCGCCGGCACGTTCACGGGGGCGACTTCGAGCCTGCCGTTCTTCTCGGCGGCGCTCTCCTATGACGCCGACGACGTGTTCGTCTCGGTGAACCGCAACGCCCAGGCCCTGGCCGCGGCCGCTGCGACCACCAACCAGCGCAACGTGGCCTTTGCCCTCGGCAACAATGCGGGCGCCGCGACCGGCGCCGGCGGCACGCTGGCGAACGCCATCTTCGGTCTCGGCAGCACCCAGCAGGCCCGCGCGGCTTTCGACAACATTTCGGGCGAGGGCATCGTCGCCGTAGAGAACGCCGGCATCCGTGCCGCGCGCGTCTTCTCCGGGGCGATCAACGATCAGGCGACGTCCTGGCTGACCGGCGGTCTCGGCGCCGTCAACAGCATCACCGTCGGCAACGGCCTGCCGGCCGGCGTGCTGGGTTACGCGCAGAACGAGGCGATGGTTTCCCCGATCGTCGTCGACCGGGCCCTGGCGCCCCGCACCTATCGCGTCTGGTCGACGGGCTTCGGCGGCGGCGTGTCGATCAGCGGCAATGCCAACGTGGCCGGTGAAACCGGCAACTTCTACGGCGGGGTTTTGGGGCTCGACTATCAGGTCCAGCCCAACATCCTGGTCGGCATCGCCGCCGGTGGCAGCGAGTCGAACTTCAACGTCTCGGGGCGCTCGACCTCAGGCGACGTCACCGGTTTCCATGGCGGCGTCTACAGTCTCGTCGATTTCGGGCCGTTCTACGCCACCAATTCGGTCACGGCGTCGTCTTTCTCCAACAATACCACGCGCAACGTCGCCGGTTTCGGGGGCCTCGCCACCGCGACGGAGAAGACCTCCTTCAGCTCGCTCGACATCCGCACCCGCGCCGAGTTCGGCCGCGTGCTCGAATACGGCAACGTCTACGGCTTCACCAACCTCAAGATCACGCCGTTCGTGGCGCTTGAGATCGCCCAACTGCGGACCAACGGCTTTGCCGAGTACAACACCAACGGCGCCGGCAATGTGCTCGGCCTCGCCGGCCAGGGCCAGTCGACCGCCGATGTCCCCGGCTTCGTTGGCGCCCGATTTGAATCGGTCTACCCGGTCGGACCCGGCATGGTGCTGCGCCCGATGGTCAGCCTGGCCTATCTGCATGAGTTCGCGCCGCAGCGGAACTTGCAGAACGGCTTTATCGCCCTGCCGGGCTCGGCCTTCCTCGTCTCCGGCGCGCGACCGTCGACCAACGCGGCGCAGACCAAGGCCGGATTCGAACTCGACATGGGCCATGGCGTCGGCCTGTTCGCCAACTTCGACGGCGAGTTCTCCGATCTGGAGCGCGTCTACGGCGGCAAGGGCGGCGTCCGCGTCACCTGGTAGGCGGGGTCACATAGAAGAGACAAAGGGCCGCCTTCGGGCGGCCCTTTCCGTTTGGGGGCGGCCGGCTTTGCCAAAAGCCTCGGCTTGGTTTAACCGACGCCCTTCGCTTCCGCGGTGGGATGCGCGTTTCCTCGTGGCATGCCTGGCGTGTCGGACTTCGAGACGTCGCCCGATGCATGCCGCGCGCATCGATCTTATCTGACAGACCGTGCGAGGCTCGTGCCCCGCGTCTGCATCGCGGAGAGACCAAGCTTGTCACCTATCGCCCAGCCGGCCGGCCATAACACGGCCGCCCACACTTCGGTGACCCAGGCCATCGAGGCCATCGCCCGCGGCGAACTCGTCATCGTCACCGATGACGACGACCGTGAGAACGAAGGCGACCTCGTCTGCGCCGCCTCGCTCTGCACCACCGAGAAGATGGCGTTCATCATAAGAAACTGCTGCGGCATCGTCTGCGTCCCGGTGACCGCCGACGACGCCAAGCGCCTGCATCTGTCGCCCATGGTGGCTTCGAACGATGCGCCGCTCGGCACCGCTTTCACCATCACCGTGGACAGCAAGCACGGGTTGACCACCGGCATCTCCGCGGAACAGCGCAATAATACGGTCCGCGCGCTCGCCAACGGCAACATGGGGGCAGGCGATTTCGTGCGTCCGGGCCACGTGTTTCCGCTGATCGCGCGCGAGGGCGGGGTGCTCATGCGCTCCGGACACACGGAGGCGGCGGTCGATCTCTGCCGTCTCGCCGGCGTACCGCCGGTCGGCGTCATCTGCGAGCTCGCCAATGACGACGGTACGGTGATGGCGGGCCAGCAGATCGCCGATTTCGCGGTCAAGCACCAGCTCAAGCGGATCTCGGTGGCCGATCTCATCGCCTACCGGCAGAGCCGCGAAAAGCTCGTCGAGCGGGTTGCGACCTTTCCGGTCGAGGGCACCAGCGGACCGCTCACCGGCTACGCCTATGTCACGCCGTTCGATTCCGTGCAGCACTTTGCCTTCGTCCACGGCGACATCGGCAGCGGCCGGGATATCCCGACCCGCCTGCATCGCGTCGACATCGTTGCCGACGTGATTACCGGCGGTGAGGCCATCCGCAAGATTTTTGCAAAATTTCAGGAAGAGGGCAGGGGCGTCTTCATCTATCTGCGCGACGGCGCCGCGG
>NZ_LMUU01000029.1:17730-41964 GCF_009765775.1 Beijerinckia sp. L45 | reverse complement strand
CGACGCAGAGCCGAAGGATGTCGGCGCCGAAGGCTTCAGCCCGCTCGGTGTCGCCGGGTACCGAGGCATCATAGAGGATCAAAGGATGCAGATTGCCGTCACCGGCGTGAAACACATTGGCGACGCGCAGACCATGGATCTGCGCGAGCTCGTCCATGCGCGTCAGCACGTTGGAAAGCTGCGAGCGCGGGATCGTCCCGTCCATGCAAAGGTAATCCGGGCCGATCGCGGCGACGGCCGGAAAGGCGTTCTTGCGCCCCTGCCAGAATTGCAGCCGCTCCGCCTCGCTGGTCGAGACCTTGATGGTCGTCGCGCCCATCTCGCGGGCAATCTCCGACACGCGGTCGATGAGATGATCGACCTCGGCGGCCGTGCCGTCGAGCTCGGCGATCAGCAGGCTGGCGGCGTCCCTGGGATAGCCGCAGGGCTGGTAGGATTCTGTGGCGAGGATCGACGCCTGGTCCATCATCTCCATGCCGCCGGGGATGATGCCGCGGGCGATGATCTCGGCGGCGCAGTCGCCGCCGGCCTGCACACTCGGGAAGCCGAGCAGCACGCCGCGCGCGACTTCCGGTTTCTTCAGGATGCGCACCGTCACCTCGGTGACGACACCGAGCAGGCCTTCGGAGCCCGTCATCACGCCGATGAGGTCGTAAAGGTCGGTGTCGAGGTGCTTGCCGCCGAGACGGATCACGTCGCCGCCCATCAGCACCATCTCGATGCCCAGGATGTTGTTGGTGGTGAGCCCATACTTCAGACAGTGGATGCCGCCGGAATTTTCGGCGACATTGCCGCCGATCGAGCAGGCGATCTGCGACGACGGGTCCGGCGCGTAGTAAAAGCCTTCGCCCTCGACCGCGCGGGTGATGGCTAGGTTGGCGACCCCCGGCTGCACCACGGCGCAGCGGTTGGCGTAGTCGATTTCCAAGATCTTGTTGAACTTGCCCATGGCGAGCAGGATGCCGTCTTCGAGCGGCAGCGACCCGCCGGACAGCGAGGTCCCGCCGCCGCGCGGCACCACCTTGACGTTAAGCTCGGCGGCGACCGCCATGATCTGCGAAACCTGCTCGACGGTTTCCGGCAGCACCACCACCATCGGCAGCTGCCGGTACATCGTCACCGCGTCGCACTCGTAGGGGCGCATCTGTCGCTCGTCCGAGAGCACGTTGCCCGGCCGGACGATCGCCTCGAGACGCGCGACGATCGTCGCGCGCTGGTCGAGGATCGCGGCTTCCGGGAGAGGCATCATAAGCGACATGGCAGGGCCCGCGGTTGAACGGCTGGAATGCACCTTCCCCAAGGCAATGGCAAGATGAGCGAAGGGCGAGGTCGCGGTGCCATCCGCCTCGAGCTTGACGGTGGCAACCGAACCGGCGCCGCGGGGTTGTGCCTCCGAGCGCCACCAGAGCGCGACGCTAGCGCATGAGCCGCAGGCGAAAACGTCCCCCACATCAAGGATTTCCATGTCGTCGACCAGTCCCGTCTTGCAGCCTGTCACCATCGGTGACCTTGCGCTGAAGAACCGCATCGTCATGGCGCCGCTGACCCGCAGCCGCTCCTCCTCGCAGGGTGTGCCGCCGGTGTTCGCAGGCGACTACTACGCGCAGCGCGCCAGCGCCGGCCTGATCATCACCGAGGCGACCAACATCTCGCCCCAGGGCGTCGGATACGCCCTGACGCCCGGCATCTGGTCTGACGCGCAGGTCGAAGCCTGGACGCAGGTGGTGAAGACGGTTCACGCCAACGATGGGCGCATCTTCATGCAGCTCTGGCACACCGGCCGGATCTCGCACCCCGACGTGCAACCGAACCATCAGCTGCCGGTGTCGGCCTCCGCGATCAAGCCGACCGGCCAGGCCTTCACCGAAACCGGTATGAAGGATCATGTGACGCCCCGCGCGCTGGAGACCGACGAGATCCCTGGCATCGTCGAGGATTATCGCAAGGCTGCGGCCAACGCCAAGCGCGCCGGCTTCGACGGCGTCGAGGTGCATAGCGCCAACAACTACCTGCTGGAGCAATTCATCCGCGACTCGACCAACAAGCGCACGGACCAGTACGGCGGGTCGGTGGAGAATCGCCTGCGCTTTCCGCTCGCCGTGGTGCGTGCAGTGCTCGACGTCTGGGGCGGCGGCGCGCGCGTCGGCATCCGCATCTCGCCCGCGACGACCATGCCCGGCGAGACCCCGCTCGACAGCGATACGCAGGGAACTTACGGCGCCTATGTCGACGAACTGAGCAAGCTCGGCCTGCTCTACGTTCACGTTATCGAGGGCATCACCCAGCAGAGCCGCGGCAGCGATGACGTCGACTTCCACAATCTGCGCGATCGCTTCAAGGGCGCCTTCATCGACAACAACAACCTGACGCTCGATCTTGCGACCAAGCGCCTGGCCGCCGGCGAAGCCGACCTGTTCTCCTTCGGTCGGGCCTATATCGCCAATCCCGATCTCGTCGACCGCCTGCGGTCCGGTGCCCCACTCGCCGACGCCCCGAAGGCCTATTGGTATGGCGGCGGCGCGACCGGCTACTCGGACTGGCCGGGCATGAGCGGCACGGTCGTCATCAAGAAGGGCTGAAAATCGGACGCGCGGCCAAAATGTTCCGTGCCGCGCGCCATACGCAAATCGTCTGATCAGAGCTTGAATGGCGTATTGGCTTGCTGGCTCCGCCCTCCTTATCTCCTGTCTACAAGACGAGGAGAGACACATGAAAACCATCATCACTGCTGCCGCAGCTGCTGCCATCCTGTTCGGCGGTGCCGCTGTCGCCAACGCTGCATCAAGCAACGACCGCGTTTCGGTTATTCCGTACAGCGCGAACTATGTCGCGGTCTATACTGGGCGTTCCGCGTCGCTTGGGCGGTTTACCAAGACCCCGGACGGCAACTTCAACTCGACGCGAAGCCTGCTGGAAGGCACGTCGTCGGGTGACGGCAGCGGCCCATACGCCGGCAGCCCGAACGGCGGCTAACCGAACTCAGGTAAAACAGAAAAGAGCCGCCTTGAAGGGCGGCTCTTTTGCGTTAGGACTGCGCGCACGCCGCCATGCGACCGCTCGGGTAGGCAGGCGTTCGAACCACGGTCTCACCTCATGGAATTGCGTCATATCCGGTACTTCCTCGTCGTGGCCGAGGAGCTGAACATGACGCGTGCCGCGGCAAAACTGGGCATGGCCCAGCCGCCGCTCAGCCAGCAGATCAAGGACCTTGAAGCCGAAGTCGGCGCCCTGCTGTTTCACCGCGTGGCGCACGGCGTCGAACTCAGCGAAGCCGGCCGCGCCTTCCTCGCCATGGTGGAGACGATTCCCACCCAGACCGAGCGGGCAAAATTCGCGGCGCAGAGTGCCTCGCGCGGGGAGATGGGCTCGCTGCAGGTCGGCCTCAGCGGCTCGGGCGTCTTCAGCACGCTGGTACCGGCCGTGATCCGCGCGTTCCGCAACCGCTATCCGCGCGTCGAGGTCGGCCTCGAGGAACGCAACAGCGCCGAGCTGATCAAGGGGCTGCGCGACAACGAGCTCGATGTCGTCTTCCTGCGGCCGGGAACGGAACCCGTGGCGGGCCTGCAGATGGATATCGTGTCGGAAGAACCGCTACTTGCCGTTCTCCCGGCCGGTCATCCCGCAGCACAACGTCCCGACTTCAGCCTAAGCGCCATGCGTGACGACAGGTTCATTTTGTTTCCGCGCACCATCGGACCGCTGTTCGATTCGGTGATGTCGGCGTGCCGCAACGCGGGGTTCGAGCCGGTACTGGGCCAGCCGGCCTTCCACATCGGCTCGATCGTCACCCTTGTGGCAGCGGAGCTCGGCGTCTCGATCGTGCCGTCGTCGATGCGGCAACTGCACCATGACGGGGTCACGTTCCGCGACCTGCCCGACGACGTCCCCTCGATCAAGCTCGCCATCGCCCGCCGCCGCGGCGACACGTCGCTCGCGGTGCGGAATTTCGTGAGCCTGGCGTTGCACGATGCGACCGGCTGAGGGATTTTGTGCGGACGGTTCGCGCAATCACCGCTCAAGCCTTCGTTTGTAGTTTCGCCGCCTGACGCAGAAGACCATTGACGCGTCCCTGCCATCCCGAGCCAGTCGCGCGATAAAAAGCAACGACGTCGGCATCAAGCCGCATCGTCGTTCTTTCTTTCGGGTGTTCCCCAAAAGGGCGGCCGCGTTTGACGGGTTTGCCATTTTCATGCAGCACGGCGTTATCGAATAACGCGTCTGTCAGCTTCAGACGACGATCACCATTCGACCGCGGAGAAACCCGACGGTGACGATCCGGACCTCGCCATAGTCAAGGCGCGCATGGACTGGTCTCACACGCACCGTTTGATGTTCGGTCAAGCCGCCTTCAACGCCTTCGCCTCGCGACGGCGTGCGTGCAAAATGAACTCGGTATAGCCGTTCGGCTGCTCGCGGCCTTTGAACACCAGATCGCAGGCCGCCTTGAACGCCGGTCCGTCGAATTTCGGCGCCATCGGCGTGTAGAGCGGATCCTTGGCGTTCTGCTTGTCGACCACCGCGGCCATGCGCTTCAGCACCTCCATGACTTCGTCTTCGGTGACGATGCCGTGGAGCAGCCAGTTGGCGATGTGCTGCGAGGAGATCCGCAGCGTCGCGCGGTCTTCCATCAGGCCGATATCGTTGATGTCGGGCACCTTGGAACAGCCGACGCCCTGGTCGATCCAGCGCACGACGTAGCCGAGCAACCCTTGCGCGTTGTTGTCGAGCTCCTGCTTCACCTCTTCCGGCGCGAAGTTGGAATTCGCCAGGGGAATCGTCAGCAGGTCGGTCAGTTCGGCCGGCTTGCGGGCGCGCAGCGCCAGCTGCCGCTCGGCGACGTTGACCTCGTGATAGTGCAGCGCGTGCAGCGTGGCCGCGGTCGGCGACGGCACCCAGGCGGTGTTGGCGCCGGCTTCCGGATGCGCCTTCTTCATCGCGCGCATCAGCGCCATCTGATCGGGCGCCGCCCACATGCCCTTGCCGATCTGCGCCCGGCCGGGCAGCCCACACGCGAGACCGACGTCGACGTTGAGATCCTCGTAGGCCGCGATCCACGGCGTCGACTTCATGACGTTCTTGCGGACCATCGGCCCGGCTTCGATGGATGTGTGGATCTCGTCGCCGGTGCGGTCCAGAAAGCCGGTGTTGATGAAAGCCACGCGATGCGTCGCCGCCTGGATGCAGGCCATCAGGTTGGCGCTGGTGCGGCGCTCCTCGTCCATGATGCCCATCTTGATCGTGTAGCGGTCGAGCTTGACGACGTCTTCCACGCGCTCGAACAGCGCATCGGCGAAAGCCACCTCTTCCGGCCCGTGCATCTTCGGCTTGACGATGTAAATCGAGCCGGCGCGACTGTTGTGGAACGGCTGGTTGCCGAACAGGTCGTGGCGGGCGATCAGGCACGACACGGCAGCATCCAGCAAGTTCTCAGGAATTTCCTGGCCCTGCGCGTCAAGCACGGCATCGGTGAACATGTGGTGGCCGACGTTGCGGATCAGCATGAGGCTGCGACCCGGCAGGCGCAGCTCGCCGCCCTTGGCGCTCTTGTAGACGCGGTCGCCAGAAAGCGTGCGATGCACGATGTCGCCGTTCTTCTCGAATTCTTCGCGCAACGTCCCCTTCATCAGGCCGAGCCAGTTGCGGTAGACCAGCACCTTGTCGCCGGCATCGACCGCGGCGACGGAGTCTTCCATATCCATAATCGTCGAGATCGCGGACTCGATCACCACGTCCGACACGCCGGCCGGATCGGTCTTGCCGATCGGATGCGCGCGATCGATGACGATCTCCATGTGCAGGCCGTTGTTGGCGAGCAGAATGGCGTTGGGCGTGCTGCCCATGCCGCGATAGCCGACGAAGCGATCGGCATGGACGAGGCCAGTGTCGCCGGATTGCGCCGTCGAGGCGACGAGACGGCCGGCCTCGATGCGATAGGCCGTGACGTCCGCGTGCTTGCCGCGCAAGAGCGGCGCAGCGAGGTCGAGCGCCGCCTTGGCCTCGGCAACGACGCGCGCGCCACGCACCTTGTTGTAGCCCGGGCCGCGCTCGGCGCCGCCTTCGTCGCGGATCGCGTCCGTTCCGTAAAGCGCGTCGTAGAGGCTGCCCCAGCGCGCGTTGGCGGCGTTGAGGGAGTAGCGGGCGTTCGACATCGGCACGACCAGCTGCGGACCGGCGATGGTGGCGAATTCCTCGTCGACATTGTCGGTGAGGATCTGCTGCGGCCGGGGCGACGGTAGGAGATAACCGATGTCTCGCAAGAATTTCATGTAGGCGGGCTGGTCGACGGGCTTCGAGCGGTTCTCGCGGTGATAGGCGTCGAGCTTGGCCTGCAGCCGGTCGCGATCGGCGAGAAGCGCCCGGTTCTTCGGCGAAAAGTCGGCGACGATGCCGGCGAAGCCTTCGAAGAATTCGGCTTCTTCTATGCCCGATCCCGGCAGCGCTTCGGTCACGATGAAATCATAGAGCGCTTGCTCGATCCGCAGGCCATTCTTTTCGATCATCGTCATGCAAGCCAACTCCCAGCGGCGACCTTAATCCGCCGCGCGCCGCCAAAATGGCGCTGGCGCGCAGCGCTGTCAATTTTTCCGAAAACGTTTTCCAAAATACCGTCGAAATAATGCTAGAGCTTGATCCCGCTCAGGTTTTGGTTTTCCCTTTTAGAGATCCTCGGCAGAATGGAAAAAGATTTGCCTGCCTCTTTTGCCTCGCACCCCGCGGCGCCGCGGCTTCGCGGCCGCCCGCGCGCGGTGCAGGCCGCCGACCCGACCTCGGTCCAGGCGCTCGATCGCGCTTTGGCGCTTCTGGAAATTTTGGCCCAGTCCGACGGCATCGCGCTCTCCAACCTGTCGCAGCGGGCCAAACTCGCGCCGTCCTCCGCCTATCGCCTGCTGACCACGCTCGCCGCGCGCGGCTTCGTCGAGTTTCTGGAGCGCGACCAGCAATGGGCGATCGGCGTCGAGGCGTTCCGCACCGGCATGGCCTTTCCCCGCCGCTACTCCATCGCCACCGTCGGCCGCGGCATCATGCAGGAGCTGATGCACACGACCGGCGAGACCGCCAATATCGCGATCTTTGAAAACGGCGAGATCGTCTTCGTCTCCCAGGTCGAGAGCCAGGAGCCGATCCGCGCCTTCTTTCGGACGGGCGAGCGACGGCCGGCGCATGCCTCGGGGATCGGCAAGGCGCTGCTGGCGGAGATGCCTCGCGCGGCCGTCGAAACCATCGTCGCCAGCAAGGGCCTGGCGCGGTTCACGGAAAAAACCATCGTCGCGGCGGAGCCGCTGTTCGCCAACCTGGCGCTGACCCATGTCCGCGGCTGGGCGCTCGACGACGAAGAGCGTAACGCCGGCATGCGCTGCATCGCCGCCGCGGTGTTCAACGAGTTCGGCGATCCCGTCGCCGGCGTTTCGATTTCGGGCCCCGTTGCGCGGCTTGACGATGCCGCGGTGGCGCGGCTCGGCCCGATGGTCACGGCGGGCGCGGCCGAGATCACGCGGCTGATCGGCGGCGTGGGGTTGCCGCGGGCGGGCGCGACGTAGGGGGCCACAAATGTCATCCTGGCCGGCGCAACGCGCCGAGCCGGGATCCATGAAAACGTGGATGCAGGAAGGGGCTGCATCGTGGTGGTCTTGCCGTCCAGCCGGTGTTCATGGATCCCGGCTCTCCGCTTCGCTCCCGCCGGGATGACATTGCGGCAACCCTTACCGCCGATGCGGCCGCATACACGGCCGCTTGTGCTTGTCCTTCACGTCGGCGATCGCATCGAGCATCTTGTAGAGATCGTCGATGGCCTTGTGCTCGACCTCGGTCAGATCCGTCGGCGGATGAAAATGCTTGAGCAGCACGATCAGCGCGTCGCCGATCCGCCCGAGTTGCTTGCCGTAGGAGGCGACGTCGGTCAGCGCCTCGCCCTCGACCTTCGGCTCCGAGGACTGGCCGATGGTGATGTTGATCAGGCCGTACTGGCTTCCGACCGGGCTGAACAGCGAGGTGAACGGGCTGATCTGCTGACTGACGTCGCCCGAAAAAGGCAGCTTGAACATCGGCATGGTGGGCCTCCCAGTCGATGCCTTGGGCGGCATCGTTCCGATGACTGTGCATCAGCGCGAGCGGAACCGAAAGCGCCGGGTTCTGCGGGGCTAAACGCCGTCGAACGCGGCCAGCGCCGCCGCCATATGCGCCGGCGCCGGCGCCTCGACCGCAATCGGCCCCTTGTTCTTGTAGAGCGGCACGACGATCGAGCGCGCATGGAGATGCAGGCGCGGGGCGCTGGCGGTGCCGCTGCCATAGATCGGATCGCCGAGGATCGGAAAGCCCTGGCTGGCGCAGTGGACCCGGAGCTGGTGGGTACGCCCGGTCAGCGGCTCCAGCGCCAGCAGCGTCAGACCCTCCGCCCGGCCGAGTACGGTGAAGCGGGTCTGCGACGGCTGGCCGGCGACATCGACCTTCATCCACCAGCCGCGCTCGGCGTCGAGCCGCCCGAGCGGCAGGTCGATCAGCCCGGCGTCGGTTTCAGGGCCGCCCTCGACCACCGCCCAATAGGTCTTGGAAATCTTGCCCTGCTTGAACAGCAGGCCGAGCTTTTCCGTCGCCTTGTGGTGGCGGCCGAGCACGAGACAGCCGGAGGTGTCGCGGTCGAGCCGATGCGCCAGGGCCGGGCGGCGCGGCAGGCCGAAGCGCAGGCCGTCCAACAAATCTTCGAGATTGAGACCGCCGCGCGGGCCCTGGTGCACGGCGATGCCGGCCGGCTTGTCGATCACCAGCATCAGCCCGTCGCGGTACAACAGGCGATCGGTGATGCCCTGCTCGGTGAAAGGTCGGTCGAGCGGCGCTGGCGCAACATCGTTCAGCATCATGTCCATCGCATCTTCGCCTCAGCGTCCGATTTCGATATAGGTCGGTTTCCGGTATAGCTGACCGGCATCGGAGTCGGTTCATTGGGTCACGCGTCACCATCTCGCATGTTTTTCGTCCTGGTTCTCCTTGGAAGCGTCGCGCTGAGCGGCTGCGGCCGCCGGGGTCCTTTGGAGCTGCCCCCAGGTACGCCCGGTCAGCCGGCCGCGGAGAACACGACGACTCTCGCCGACAAGCAGGCCGCCGCCTTCAACGAAGCGGCGCCGCCCGGCGTCATCCAGAGCCCTAACCAGGTCGTGCAGGTCGACAAGACGAGCGCGCAGCTCGCCGCCCAGCCGCCGGAGCGCGCGATCAACGCGCCCCGCCCCGCCAAGGCCAGCACCTTTCTCCTCGATCCCCTGCTCTGATCGGCCGCCATGCACCACTTTGCTTTGAAGAACGGCGTCCTCCACGCTGAGGACGTCGATCTGTCCGTGCTGGCCGACACGATCGGCACGCCGTTCTACTGTTATTCCACCGCGACCCTGACCCGGCACTACGAGGTCTTCAAGGCCGCCTTCGGCGCGCTCGACACGCTGGTCTGCTACGCCGTCAAGGCCAACTCCAACCAGGCGGTGCTGGCGACGCTGGCAAGGCTCGGCGCCGGCATGGACGTCGTGTCCGAAGGCGAGCTGCGCCGCGCCCGCGCCGCCGGCGTCCCGGGCAATCGCATTACCTTCTCCGGCGTTGGCAAGACGGCGCAGGAAATCGCCTACGCGCTCGACGAAGACATCCTCTGCTTCAACGTCGAGTCGGAGCCGGAACTGGCGATGCTCTCCGAGATCGCCTCGGCCAAGGGGCGAACGGCCCGGATCGCTTTGCGGGTCAACCCCGATGTCGACGCGCTGACCCATGCCAAGATCGCGACCGGCAAGGCCGAGAACAAGTTCGGCATCCCGATCGAGCGCGCCCGCGCGGTCTATCGCGAGGCGGCCAAGCTGCAGGGCATTCTCGTCAGCGGCGTCGACATGCATATCGGCTCGCAGATCACCGATCTCGCGCCCTTCGACACGGCCTTCACGATCCTCGCATCCTTTCTGGATGAGCTGCGCGCCGACGGCCACCCGATCGATCACGTCGACCTCGGCGGCGGCCTCGGCATTCCGTATCGGCAAGGCGAGGACCCCGACAGCTACCATCCCGACCGCTATGCGGCGGTGGTCAAGGCGCGGCTCGGCCACCTGCCCTACCGCTTCATCTTCGAGCCCGGCCGGCTGATCGTCGGCAACGCCGGAATTCTTATGACGAGCGTCATCTTGGTGAAGGCCGGCGAAGCGAAGACCTTCGTAGTCGTCGACGCGGCGATGAACGACCTGATCCGCCCGACCCTCTACGAGGCGCATCACGAGGTGGTGGCCGTGACCGAGGCGCCGGCCGACCGCCCGAGCGCCACCGTCGACGTCGTCGGCCCGGTCTGCGAGACCGGCGACTATCTGGCGCAGGGGCGGATCATGCCGCTGCCGCAAGCCGGCGAACGGCTCGCCGTGATGTCGGCCGGCGCCTATGGCGCGGTGCAGGCCGGCACCTACAACACGCGGCTCCTCGTGCCGGAGGTGCTGGTCAATGGCGCGGACTACAGCGTCGTCCGGCCGCGGCCCTCCTATGACGATTTGATCGGGCTCGACAAACTTCCGGCTTGGTTGCGATAACTGATGCAGCGTCGGCCTTCGCTTCGAGGGACCGGCCGGAGCTCCTGGATTGACAGACCCAGCCGATAAGGCCGCGACGCCGAAGACTGATAAGGCCAAGATCGTGAAGACCTCCCGCGATCCGGCGCAGGTCCGGCTCAATCGTCTCGTTGGCTACGCCATGGCCACCCACGTCTGGGAGCGGCTGTGGCGCGCGCTGATCCCACCGCTGGTCGTCGTCGGCCTGTTCCTCTGCGTCTCTTGGCTCGGCGTATGGATGGAGATGCCGCATGTCGCGCGGCTCCTCGGCGTCGGCCTTTTCGGCCTGCTGCTTCTCGCCTCGCTCATCGGTCTCCGGCATGTCGCCCCGCTGTCCCGCGCCGCTGCGCTGAAGCGAATCGACCAGGCTTCCGGCCTCGGCCATCGTCCGGCCTCGGTGCTCGACGACAGGCTCGCCAATGCCGGGACCGATCCGGCAACCGCGGCTTTATGGGCGCTGCATCGCCGCCGCGCCGAGGGCCAAGCGAAGAATCTCAAAGCCGGACGGCCGTCGCCCCGCGCGGTCGAGGTCGATCGCTATGCCCTGCGCGCCGGCATCCTGGTCGCCCTGATCGCCTGCGGCTTCGTGGCCGGGTCCGAGCGTTACGCCCGGACCGTGGCGGCCTTCGACTGGGGTCTGACGGGCGCCGAAGGGCCGGGCTATCGGCTCGACGCCTGGATCGACCCGCCGCCCTATACCGGCAAGCCGCCGGTGTTGCTCGATCTCGCCTCCGCCGCGGCGCGCGACGAAGAGCATCCGCTGCGCATCGAGGCGCCGGCGGGCTCGACGGTGATCGTCCGCTCGGCCGGCGGCAGCGCCGAGGTGGAGACCAGCGGGCCGCTGATGCCGCCGCCCGTCAAGGATGCCAAGCCCGGCGACAAGGCGCCCGCACCCCAGGTCGCCGGCGACACCGACCAGCGCTTCATATTGCATGGCGATAGTCATATCGTTCTGAGGCACGGCGGCGAACTACGCGGCACCTTCGATCTGACCGCGATCGCCGACAAGCCACCGGTGATCATGCTGCGGGAACTCCCCAAGGCCAACGCCCGCGGCTCGTTGACGCTCGCCTATACCGCAGGCGACGATTATGGCGTCTCCGCCGCGGAAGCGGTCTTCGCCGATCCGAAGATCGACGGCGTCCCGGCGCCAGGCCCCTCGCTCGTCGATCCGCCGAAGATGGCGCTGTCGATTCCCGCGACGCAGAACGCACTCGGCGATGGCGAGACGACGGGCGACCTGTCCGAGCACCCCTGGGCCGGCGCACGGGTAACGATGACGCTGGTCGCCCATGACGAGGGCGGCAACGAAGGCCGCAGCGAACCCGTCGAGATCACCTTGCCGCAAAAGCCCTTCGCCAACCCACTCGCGCGTGCGCTTGTCGAGCAGCGCCGCAATCTCGTGCTGGACCCCGAACACCGCGCCACGGTGCAAGCGGCGCTCGCGGCGCTGATGATCGAGCCCGAGGCCTTCAAGACCTCGACCGCCGTCTATCTCGGCCTGCGCTTTGCGAGCGACAGCCTGGCCAACGCCCGCGGCAAGGCGGATCTCGTCGCGGTGGCGGATTTCCTCTGGGGCATGGCGCTGCAGCTCGAAAACGGCGATCTCTCCGATGCCGAACGCGCCTTGCGCGCCGCCGAAAAGGACCTGCGCGACGCCATCGACCGCAAGGCGCCCGAGGCGGAAATCAAGAAACTGACGGACAACCTGCAAGCGGCCATGGACAAGTTTCTAAGCGAACTCGCCCAACAGCAGCAGCGCGACGACCAGAAAGATGCCGATGCCCAGCCGGGCAAGGGCAAGACGATCTCGCAGAAGCAGCTGCAGGCGCTTCTCGACAAGCTGAAGGAGGCTTCGCGCTCCGGCAACAAGGAAGAGGCGAAGAAGGCTCTCGAAGAGCTGCAGGACCTGCTGGAAAACCTCAAAACCGCGAAGCGCCAGAAACCCGATCCCAAGGCGCGCGCGATGGCGCAGGCGCTCAACGAACTCGACCAGATGACCCGCGACCAGCAGGACCTGCGCGACCAGACGTTTAAGGACGGCCAGGACAACGCCGACCAGCTGCCGCCGCCGCCGCGCCATAACAAACCGCCCAACAGTCAGGCGCAGCGCGGCCAGCAGCCGGGGCAGCAGGGCGACAATCCCGACGACGCCGAAGATCAGGCCGACGCCGCTCCGGACGATGGCGACCCGAGCGGCATGCCGCGCCCCGGGGCCCCCAGCCAGGACCAGAAGGACGCGCTGCAGAAGCGCCAGAAAGACCTGCGCGACCGCCTCGACAGCGTGCAGAAGAAGCTGAAGCAGGCCGGCCAGGGCCAGGACGGGCTCGACGAGGCCAACAAGGCGATGCAGGAGGCGGAGGATGCGCTGGCGCAGGGCCAGGGCAGCCGCGGCGAAGCCGTCGACGACCAGGGCAAGGCTTTGGAGGGTATGCGCAAAGGCGCCAAAAAGCTCGCCGAGGCGATGCAGAAAGGCGAGGACGGCGAAGGCCAGGGCCAAGGCGAGGTCGACAAGGACGGCCAAGGCGAGAAGGGGTCGCAGGAGGGCCAGCAGGCCGGCGATGCCGATCCGCTCGGACGGCCCCGGGGCGGCAACCCATTCAACAGCAAATCGAAGTTCGACCCGATGGGCGAGCCGGCCGCGCAACGCGCCCAGCGCGTGCTCGAGGAGCTGCGCCGCCGCCTCGGCGATCCGTCACGCTCCCGGGAGGAAACGGATTATCTGGAGCGCCTGCTCCGGCCCTATTGAGGCATGATGTCCCGGCCCTCCGACCAGTGCCGGTCTGGCGCCGGGCGCGCGGGCCGTGCTAGCCCTTCGACATCGCGCCAGGCGCGGCTTTAGAGAAAAGACCTCGCATGCATTCCCCCGGCAGCATCCTTGTCGCCATCGCCGTCGCGGCCGTCGCCATCGTGCTCTTCATGGGGCTCGGCAACATGCTGCGCGGCGGCAATCCGAACCTGTCGCAGAAGCTCATGCGCTGGCGCGTCGCGCTGCAGTTCGTCGCGATCGTCATCATCATGGGCGTGCTGTTCTTCCGCCATAACTGAGGACGTCATGGTCGTTTTGAACCGCATCTACACCAAGACCGGCGACGCCGGCACCACCGCGCTCGGCAGCGGCGAACGCCGGCCGAAGAACGACCTGCGCATCGAGACCTACGGCACCGTCGATGAGGCCAACAGCGCGATCGGCATCGCTCGCCTGGCCACCGCAGCCGACCCGGCGCTCGCCGATCTCGACGCGATGCTGCTGCGCATCCAGAATGACATGTTCGACCTCGGCGCCGACCTCTGCACGCCGGATCGCGGCGAGCCCCTGGGCTACGAGCCGCTGCGCATCATCGACGCGCAGGTGGAGCGCCTCGAGGCCGATATCGACATTCTCAATGCCGAATTGCAGCCGCTGCGCTCCTTCGTCCTGCCGGCGGGCACGCCGGCGGCGGCCAACCTGCATCTCGCCCGCACCATCGCACGCCGCGCCGAGCGGCTGCTCGTCGGCCTGATCGCGACGCCGAACGAACCGGTCAGCGCGCCAGCGCTGAAATACCTGAACCGGCTGTCGGATTTCCTGTTCGTCGCGGCGCGCTACGCCAACCACAAGCAGGGTGGCGACGTGCTGTGGGTACCGGGGAAGTATCGGTAGACGGCACCCTGAAAAAGCCGTGGGATGGCATACACTGGGGTATGACCCGCCCCCCAGTAGCAAAGTGTGACAATGATGCTGAAAACAAGCGCACCAGAGTTTCAACGTCGTTTCGACGAATTTAGGAATCAGGCGCGCCGCGAGCCGTTGGAGATATCGCGCCTCGGACAGCGCGACTTGATCCTGATGTCGGCAGAGCATTATGATTGGCTTAAAGCATCCGCGCAGCGCTCGCATAAAACTGGAGACGCATCGGCCAGCATCATCGACGCGGTCGAACGTGCAGAAATGGACCCGGCTCACAAGGGTCTGGACGATTTACTGATCTGACGATTGGCAATGGTCATTCCAGAGCCGAGGCCAGGTCTTGTCATGCGTTACGATTATCTTTGGTCGCGCGAAGCAATCGCGGGGCGAATTCAAGGGAAAGATCGACCGGTCTGCCTCGTAGCCGCAAGCGCCGCGTTACCGAACTATGTTGTCCTGCTGCCAATAACGCAATCGCAGCCCATACATCCGACGATCGGCATCGCCATTCCGTCAAAGATCGGCCGAGCGATAGGTTTGGACGAACAGCCAAGCTGGGTTGTCGTCTCCGAGTATAACGTCGATGAATGGCCTAATGCAGGATTGTCTGCAGCGTCATCAAAGACGTTCGCCTATGGCTACATTCCGCCGGGCTTGTTCGCAGCAGTCAAGGTAGCGTTCCTCGATCTAGCGCGGCAAGGCGCTCCTGGGCGGATCAATCGCTGATAGAATTATGGTTTCGGCCGAAGGACGAGGGCCCGCCGCGTCCCACCCGCGTTGACTTGCCCCGATACCCTGATTACGAACCCCGCGTGACGAGCCTGCGGCTCAGCCGCCCCTCGTGGAGCCTCCATTTTGAAAATCCTGGTCCCTGTTAAACGCGTCGTCGACTACAACGTGAAGATCAGGGTCAAGGCCGACGGGTCGGGCGTCGAGCTTGCCAACGTCAAGATGTCGATGAACCCGTTCGACGAGATCGCGGTCGAGGAAGCGCTGCGATTGCGCGAAGCCGGCAAGGCCAGCGAGATCATCATCGTCTCCATCGGCCCGCAGCAGGCGACCGAAACCATCCGCAACGGCCTCGCCATGGGCGCCGACCGCGGCATCCTGGTGAAGGTCGACGGCCCGGTCGAGCCGCTCGCCGTCGCCAAGATTTTGAAGGGCATCGCGGACGCCGAAGCGCCCGGTCTGATCATCCTCGGCAAGCAGGCGATCGACGACGATTGCAACCAGACCGGCCAGATGCTCGCGGCGCTGCTCGGCTGGGGCCAGGGCACCTTTGCCTCCAAGCTGACGATCGACGGTGACACCGCCGAGATCACCCGTGAGGTCGACGGCGGCGCGCAGACGCTGAGCCTGAAGCTGCCGGCCATCGTCACTACCGACCTGCGCCTCAACGAGCCGCGCTACGCCTCGCTGCCCAACATCATGAAGGCCAAGAAGAAGCCGATCGCCGAGACCGCGCCCGCAAACTATGGCGTCGACACGACGCCTCGGCTTACCGTGCTGAAGACCACGGAGCCGCCGACGCGCAAGGCCGGCATCAAGGTGGCGAGCGTCGACGAACTCGTGAACAAACTCCGCAACGAGGCAGGTGTGCTGTCATGACGACCCTCCTCCTCGCCGAAGTCCAGGACGGCGCGCTCGTCGACGTCACCGCAAAGGCGCTGACCGCCGCGAAGGCGCTCGGCGCGCCCGTCCATATTCTCGTCCCGGGCCAAAACATCGGCGAAGCGGCCAAGACGGCTGCCGCGTTCGACGGCGTGGAAAAGGTGCTCGTCGCCGACGATGCGGCGCTCGCCCATGGCCTTGCCGAGCCCTTGGCCGCGCTGCTCGTGACCATGGCGCCTCACTATGGCGCCATCGTCGCGGGCTCGACGGCCTCCGCGAAGAACGTGCTGCCCCGCGTGGCCGCCCTGCTCGACGTGATGCAGATTTCGGACATCATCAAGGTCGTGTCGTCGGATACGTTCGAGCGGCCGATCTACGCCGGCAACGCGATCCAGACCGTGCAGTCGGCGGACGCGATCAAGATCATCACCGTGCGCACCGCCTCGTTCCAGGCGACCGCCGCGGGCAGCACGGCGGCGCCGATCAAGCCCGTCTCCGGCGCGACCGACGCCGGCCTGTCCGTGTTCAAGGGCGACGCGCTGGCGCACTCCGAGCGCCCGGATCTCACCGGCGCCAAGATCATCGTCTCCGGAGGCCGCGCCGTCGGCACGGCGGAAAACTTTACCAGCCTCATTATCCCGCTGGCCGATGTGCTGGGGGCCGCCGTCGGCGCCTCCCGCGCGGCGGTGGATGCCGGCTACGCGCCGAACGACTGGCAGGTCGGGCAGACCGGCAAGATCGTCGCGCCGGATCTCTACATCGCCGTCGGCATTTCCGGCGCCATCCAGCATCTCGCCGGCATGAAGGACTCGAAGGTGATCGTCGCGATCAACAAGGACGAAGAGGCGCCGATCTTCCAGGTTGCCGATTACGCGCTTGTCGGCGATCTCTTCACCATCGTCCCGGCGCTGACGGAGGCGCTCGGCAAGAAGGGCTGAGAGCGCCGCCGTAAACCGCGTTCGAAGCTTCCGGAGAAATTTCGTTCAATTTGTCCGGAACATCCACTAGATCAAGCTACAGGGTCGCGCGGAAGTCTTTCTTAGCTTTTGGCGCTCCCAATGTGGCGTTGCGTATCGAGCTTGAAGCGGACTGAACCCATGAACATCGAAAAGGTCGGCATCGTCGGCGCGGGTCAAATGGGGGCGGGCATCGCGCAGGTCTGCGCGCTGGCCGGGATCGATGTTCTCCTCAACGACGTCAGCGACGACAAGATTCAGAAGGGTCTCGCCTGGATCGCCGGTGCGCTCGCCAAGCTCGTCGAGAAGACGCAGCTGGAGGAGAGCGCCAGCACCGAGGCCTTGGCCCGCATCAAGCCGGCCCTGGACTTCAAGGCTTTTTCCGATTGTGACCTCGTCATCGAGGCGGCCTCGGAAAACGAAGACGTCAAGCGCAAGATCTTCGCCGCGATCTGTCCGTCGTTAAAACCCGAGGCGATGCTCGCCTCCAACACCTCGTCGATATCGATCACCCGCCTCGCCTCGGTCACCGACCGGCCGGAGCGGTTCATCGGCATCCACTTCATGAACCCGGTCTACAAGATGCAGCTCGTCGAGCTGATCCGCGGCATCGCGACCGAGGACGTGACCTTCGAAGCCGCCAAGGGGCTGATCGTGCGCCTCAACAAGGTCGCGACGGTGTCGGAGGATTTCCCGGCCTTCATCGTCAACCGCATCCTGCTGCCGATGATCAACGAGGCGATTTATACGCTCTACGAGGGCGTCGGCTCGGTCGAGTCGATTGATACCGCCATGCGGCTCGGCGCCAACCACCCGATGGGCCCGCTGCAGCTCGCCGACTTCATCGGCCTCGATACCCTGCTCTCGGTGATGCAGGTGCTGCACGAGGGTCTGGCGGACTCGAAGTACCGCCCCTGCCCGCTTTTGGTGAAATATGTCGAGGCCGGCTGGCTCGGCCGCAAGACCCAGCGCGGCTTCTACGACTACCGCAGCGGCACGCCGGTCCCGACGCGATAAAACTACTCCGCCGCGTCGCGGCCTTCGCGCATCGCCTCAGCCCCGGTCTCGAACTGCAGCCGGGCCAGGCGCGCATAAAGCCCGTCCTTGGCCACCAGCGTACGGTGTGTGCCTTCCTCGACGATGCGTCCGGCGTCCATCACCAGGATGCGGTCGGCCTTGAGCACCGTGGCCAGCCGATGCGCGATGACCAGCGTGGTCCGCGTCGCCATCAGCTTTTCCAGCGCGCCCTGCACCAGGATCTCGTTTTCCGCGTCGAGGGCGGAGGTGGCCTCGTCGAGCAGCAGCACCGGAGCGCTCTGCAGGATGGCGCGGGCGATGGCGAGGCGCTGGCGCTGGCCGCCGGATAGCGTCACGCCGCGCTCGCCGAGCATCGTGGCATAGCCTTCCGGCAGCAGGCGGATGAACCCATCGGCGGCGGCCTGTTCAGCGGCGCGGCGCACCGCCTCGTCGCTGGCCTCCGGCATGCCGTAGCGGATGTTGTCGGTGACGCTGGCGCCAAAAATCACCGGATCCTGCGGCACGCTCTTGATGTGGCGGCGAAGATCCGCCGGGTCGAGCGTGCGGATATCGAGCCCGTCGTAGAGAATGCGCCCGAACTGCGGATCGTAGAAGCGTAGCAGCAGCTGGAACAGGGTGGTCTTGCCGGCCCCCGACGGCCCGACGATCGCGACGGTCTCGCCCGGCGCGATCTTGAACGACAGATTGTGCAGCGCGCGATCCTCGCCGCGCGTGGGATAGGCGAAGACGACGCCCTCGAAGCTCACGGCACCCTGCGCCGTCGCCGGCAGGGCCACGACGGGCGTCGGCGCGACGATGACGGGCCGGACCGCCAGAAGCTCGCCGATGCGGCCGGCCGCGCCGGCTGCGGTCGATACCTCGTTCCACACTTCGCTCAGCTGGCCGAGCGAGCTGGCGCCGAGCACGGCATAGAGCACGAACTGCGAGAGCTGGCCGCCGGTCATCCGCCCGAGCAGAACGTCATGGGCGCCGAGCCACAGCACGCCGACGACGCTGGAAAAGATCAGCATGATGACCACGCCGGTCAGAATGCTGCGCGCCGCGATGGCGTTGCGGGACGCGGCGAAGGCGTCCTCCACCGCAGCGGCAAAGCGCGCGGCCGTGGTCGCCTCGGCATTATAGGCCTGCATGGCGCGGACGGCGCCGAGGCTCTCGGCGGCATAGGCGGTGGCCTCCGCCAGCGTGTCCTGCGCGGCACGCGACCGGCCTTTGACCGTCCGGCCCGAGGCGACGAGCGGCAGCACGATCAGCGGCAGCACGCCCAGCACGAAAGCCGAGAGTTTTGGGCTGGTATAGATCATCAGCCCGATGGCGCCGAGGAATAGGAACAGGTTGCGCAGCGCCAGCGAGGCCGAGGAGCCGAAGGCCGACTTCATCTGCGTCGTATCGGCGGTGAGCCGCGACACTAGCTCGCCGGTCCGCGCGGTGTCATAAAATACCGCGTCCAGCCGGGTGAGATGCTGGAAGACGTCGGCGCGGAGGTCGGCGACGATGCGCTCACCGAGCGTCATGACGAAGAAATAGCGGCCGCCCGAAGCCACCGCGAGCACGGCGACGACGCCGATCATCGCCAGGAAGTAGGAGTTGATGAGCCCGGCGCTGTCCTGCGAGAAGCCGAAATCGACGATGCGGCGGATCGCGACCGGCACCACCAGGGTCGCGGCGGACGCGACGGTCAGCGAGATCAGGGCGCCGAAAATGCGGCCCTTGTAGCGGAGCGCGTAGGGGAGGATCGGCAGCAGCGTGCGCACGTTCGTCTTGCGCTTCGCCTTGGCGGCTGGGTCGATCGGGTCGGTCTCGGTCTGGATCACATCGGTCATGGCGTGTTTATAATGCTTCCAGGTCGGGAGATCGACCTTCTATGTCGCGCCCCGTGGCAAATGCCAAGGGTGGCGACCGTCCGGCAAAGGAGCGATGCTTAAACGCGCATGCTCTCAGGCCTGTGCGAGGCGGCCCTCGCCATCGTTTTGCGTTGTCCCGTTCAACGGATTGTCCGGGTCCCAGCCATAGCGCAGCGTCTCGAAGCGCATCGCCATCGCGTCGATGAGCAGGAGCCGCCCGACGAGCCCTTCGCCGAAGCCGACGATCTCGCGCATCACCTCCATCGCCATCATCGCGCCGAGCATCCCGGTCAAGGCGCCGAGCACGCCGGCCTCGGTGCAGCTCGGCACGCTGCCCTCCGGCGGCGGCTCGGGAAACAGGCAGCGATAGGTCGGGTTCGGCGCGCCGCTTGTGCCAGCCTCGAAGGGGCGGAGCGTGGTCAGCGAGGCATCGAACGAGCCGACGGCAGCGGTCACCAGCGGCTTGCCCTCGTAAAAACAGGCGTCGGAGACGGCGTAGCGGGTGGCAAAGTTGTCCGACCCGTCGGCGACGATGTCGTAGCCGCGCACCAGCTGCCGGGCATTCGCGGCGCTAAGCCGCAAAGACCGTGTCTCGACCACGACATGCGGGTTGAGTCTGCCGATCGCATCCGCGGCGCTGTCGATTTTCGGGCGCCCGACGTCGGGCGTGCCGTGGATCACCTGCCGTTGCAGGTTGGAGAGCGAGACGATGTCGTCGTCGACGAGGCCGAGCGTCCCGACGCCGGCCGCGGCCAGATATTGCAGCAGCGGCGCCCCGAGCCCCCCCGCGCCGATGACCAGGACGCGGGCCTGTTGCAGCTTGTTCTGGCCGGGTCCGCCGACGCCATGCAGCACGATGTGGCGGGCGTAGCGCTCGATTTCCTGGGGGGTCAGCATGGGCAAGGGTTTAGCGGATCGAGGGGCCTGGGGGAAGGCGCGGGCTTTATCCTCACCCTCGGAGAGGGGGGAGGGGGACCGCCGAAGGCGGTGGAGGGGGTCCTGTGTCCTTTCGGATACAATCGCGAACGCAGACCCATCATTTTCGCGTCACCATGCGTCACGCGTCACCCTTTTATTGACGCCCGGAGCACGCCAACATGAGCGCTGCACCATGACGCATCAAGGGCCGCAGGCCGCCGCGATCGGGGCAACCTGACGTGTCCCCGTCGCGGAGGGGTCCGATGGGCTGCGGCGAGGCAAAATTGTCAGGGCTCTATCCGGGCCGTACGACGCGGCGCCCCCTCCACCATGCTCCGCATGGTCCCCCTCCCCCACGGCTGCGCCTAGGAGAGGATCGCCGCCGTCGAGACTTGGCGCTCCCGCAGCATTCGACGACAAGGGTTTATGACCAAAACGCTTCTGATCGGCGCGGCTTTGTGTGCCGCCGCCCTCCTCGTTCTCGCGCTCTATCCCGCCTTCGACCTCGACGTCGCCCGGCAGTTCTACGAGCCGCCGCACCATTTCGTCGCCGACACGCCGGCCGGCACCGTCGCGCGCTATGCCGCCTGGATCGGGCCCTTCGTCCTCGTCGTCGGTCTGACGATGGCCGGCATCGCGGCCTACGCCGGCGTCTGGCCGCTCCGCTGGGCGCCCCGCCCGCGCAGTCTCGTATTCCTCGTCCTGTCCTTCGCCCTGTCGCCGGGCCTGCTGGTCTACGGCACGTTCAAGCCGCTCGCCCATCGGCCGCGGCCGCACAGCGTCGTCGAACTGGGCGGCGCTGATACATTCCGCCCCTTCACCCGCTTCGATGGCGCCTGCACCCACTCCTGTTCATTCCCCTCGGGCGAGACGGCGGGATCGCTGTGGACGATCGCCCCGGCGAGCCTCGTGCCCCTGCCCTGGCGCGGCGTCGCGATCGCCGCCGCCATCCTCTTCGGTGCCGCCACCGGCCTGCTGCGCATCGCCTTCGGCGGCCACTTCTTGTCCGACGTCTTGGGCGCCGCGTTCTTCACGCTGCTGTCGGTGTTTTTCGCGCGGTGGGTGGTGCTGCGGAAGCGGGAGCTGTGAGATCCTAAGCCTCAGCTGTTGTCCAAAACTAGAATTTGTTGTACACGTGGCCGTCTTCAGGTCCGGCGCAAGCGGTTAGGACGTTGGAACATGGTCACACTCAGCCGAGGACGACACGCCGCCATCCTCGATGCCGCGGCAAAGGATGGCCTGCTGGCGAATAAAACCGGGCGCATCACAGGCCGCGTCAGCCCAGCCCTCGTTGATCGGGCAAAAAAGGCGACAGGCATCGAAGCTGATACGGCATTGATCGAATATGCTCTCGCCAACCTTGCCGTCGACGACCATTTTGGCGAAGCCCTGGTCAAGGCTCGTGGTACGGTCGACCCTGCTTTGACGCTTGATTTCTAATTGCCGGCCTTTGACTTCGACGCTTCGCTCCGGTGGTTTCGCGGCGCCAAATCGACCACGCTGTCGCGCCGCGACGACCGCGATCTGCCTTTTATAAAGCTTGAGGCCGACGTCGGCCCGACCCTGCTGTTGGATACCTGCGTCTATATTGATCAACTGCAGGACAAGACGCCCGAGATCTTGGACGACCTGTTCCAAAAGCGCCATCTTTGCCATTCCATAATCGCGCTTCAGGAACTTATGCATACGATCGGCCGGCTCGACCCGAGCGACAAACGGACCGCTGGCGTTGTCAAAACGATCAGCGCTCTCATCAGGGCGATGCCGGCGCACCGGATTTTCGCCCCCGATCCCGACACGCTCGCCAAGGCCGCCTTGATGGCTGGTTTGATGTGCCGGCTGCTAAGCTATGCTGAGGACAAGCGTATGAAGGCGCTGCACGACTGTATTCTGTTCCTTCAGGCGCAAAAAGGCGGTTTCGTGCTTCTCAGCCGGAACATCGTGGATTTCGATTACATGCTGCAGCTCTGGCCCGAAGGCCGAATTCTGATGTACCGGCAGCGGTAAGTCATGGTGGTCAGCGCTTCGGAGGCGGGACATAAAGGGATAGAACCTTGATTGGCGATGCGCTCAGGCGCATTTTGCCGGCAATGGAGTTCGATAATGACCGAACGCGAACTGACGCTGGCTGAAGAAGCGGAACGTCTGGCGGCCCGCCTAGGATACGCTTTAGACGACTTTCGTGCCAATGGGCCCGCGCCGCGTGACAGCGTGGCCGCCGTTCTCACGAAGCATGATCAGCTTCACGCAGAACAGCAGAAGGCCGACCTTCTTGTGAAGACAGAGGCCGTTCGGAGCACGCGGCGTTAATGCCTAACGAGACGTTCCCGGCTGATGATGTCCCGGGAAATCTTACGAGAGCGGCGCTATCCGATCTCGACCACATTCTTGAGATCAGCCGAACGCGATGGCCCGGCACCTATCAAAGCTTTCGCGATACGCTGCTGAATCATTTCCGTCGTATCGAAGACGGCGCCTCGCTCGGTCACGTCCGCGACGATGTTAAAATAGGAGTGATCGTCAAGTTCATTGCCGTGCATCCGTCTCAGTACATCATTGCCTATGATGAAGAGGAGCGGGTGGTCCTCGCAATTCTCCCCGGCAAGCGAGACTTGCCAAAGCTGTTCGCCGCCAAGCGTTGATCGCAGCCCGCCCCACCTTGTCATCCCCCCGTCCCGCCCCTAAGAGCCGGGGCACCGTCCTTGCACGTCGCCGTGCCCCGGCCGCCCATCGCCAACGCATGAGTTTTTGATGTCCGCTCCAAACAAAGAATCCATCAAGCGCGTCGTCCTCGCCTATTCCGGTGGGCTCGACACGTCGATCATCCTGAAGTGGCTGCAGACGACCTATGGCTGCGAGGTGGTCACCTTCACCGCCGATCTCGGCCAGGGCGAGGAGCTCGGGCCGGCGCGCGACAAGGCGATCATGCTCGGCATCAAGCCGGAGCACATTTTTGTCGAAGACCTTCGCGAAGAATTCGTGCGCGACTACGTGTTTCCGATGTTCCGCGCCAACGCGCAGTACGAGGGCCTCTACCTGCTCGGCACCTCCATCGCCCGGCCGCTGATCTCCAAAAAACAGATCGAGATCGCACGGAAGGTCGGCGCCGACGCGGTGTCCCATGGCGCCACCGGCAAAGGCAACGACCAGGTGCGCTTCGAGCTCGCCTATTACGCGCTGGAGCCGGACATCAAGGTCATCGCGCCCTGGCGCGAGTGGGATCTGACGTCGCGCACCGCCCTGCTCGACTTCGCGGAAAAGAACCAGATCCCGATCGCCAAGGACAAGCGTGGTGACGCGCCGTTTTCCGTCGACGCCAACCTGCTGCACGCCTCCTCCGAGGGCAAGGTGCTGGAAGACCCGGCGGAAGAGGTGCCGGAGTACGTCTACAGCCGCACCATCTCCCCCGAGTCCGCGCCGGATCAGCCGACCTACATCACCATCGACTTCGAGCACGGCGACCCCGTCGCCATCGACGGCAACCCGCTGTCGCCGGCGACGCTCCTCGCCAAGCTCAACGAGCTGGCGCGGGCCAACGGCATCGGCCGGCTCGACCTCGTTGAAAACCGCTTCGTCGGCATGAAGAGCCGCGGCATGTACGAGACCCCCGGCGGCACCATCCTGGCGGTGGCGCATCGCGG
>NZ_LMUU01000029.1:13019-17651 GCF_009765775.1 Beijerinckia sp. L45 | reverse complement strand
GCGCGAGATGCTGCAGGCGCTGATCGACAAGAGCCAGGCCTACGTGTCGGGCCAGGTGCGGCTGAAACTCTACAAGGGCAACACGATTTTGGTCGGGCGGTCGTCCCCAAACTCGCTCTACGACCAGGATCTGGTGACCTTCGAGGAAGGGGCGGTGGCCTACGACCACCGCGACGCCGCAGGCTTCATCAAGCTCAACGCGCTGCGGCTGCGCACGCTGGCGAAGCGCGATCGGAAGTTCGCGAAGTAGTACAGCCTCCCTTCTCCCGCTTGCGGGAGAAGGTGGTCCTCGCGTCAGCGAGGATCGGATGAGGGCGTCGACGTGGGGACGCTGCGGTTCAACAGGCACCTCCCTCATCCGTCACGGCTTCGCCGCGACACCTTCTCCCGCAAGCGGGAGAAGGGGGAAACGGGCTTATTCGAACCAATCGACCGGCGACGATCCGCGCGCCCAGTTCCGGTCCTCCCATTCGCGAAAAGCCACCTGCTCGCCCGGGCGCAGATAGATCGCGACGAGGTTTTCGGTGCAGCCCGTGACGAAGGCGACAAAACGCCCCGTCCCCAGAGGCTCCACCAAACCATTCATCGCCTTGAAAAACGGCGTCAGGTCGGGCCACTTTGCAGCGCTGAACGCGAAGGAGACCGATTGGCCAGTAACCAACGTGATGCGCCCGACAATCCGATCGGCATCCCGCGATGCCTCGACCGACTCGATCTCGAAATCGCCGAACGCCAAGCCAGCCAGCTCGTCGATATGGCGCCGCACGTATTCGTCAGCGTCACCGTCGTTGACGATGGAGATCATGACCGCGTTCGCGAAGATCGAATAGGAATGAACATCGAGCATCGCGCCCAACTCTTCGTCGGAGAGCTCTGCAAATTGCGGAAGAATGGAATCGACGTCCTCGACGTCGAGAAACGTGTCCGTTTCGGATGCCAACCCGCAGAACACGTCCCGGTCGATGGATCGTCCCGCCCGCCCTTTGAAGAGCGCGGTGATTTTGTCGGGCTCGCAGCGATCGGCGAGAACGCGCAGGCAGCGGACGACGTTGAGATCCCGGTCCAGCGTAGGACGGATCCGCAACCCCGCCGCCCCGAGCCGCTGCAACGCGCCGCGCACGACCTGCTTGCTGGCCTCGTCTGCCAGGAGCGCACGTGTTGCGGCGGCCCGCTCGACGAAGATCCGGACCATATTCGGACTGGGTTTCAAAGGAAACGCGCGTCCAAAAAGCTTTGCCCAGAGGGACATGTACGATCCTGAATGACGCTGAGTACGGACAACTTAGCGGCCGCCATCCGCACCGGCAACGAGGTGGCTTCCCTTCTCCCGCTTGCGGGAGAAGGTGGTCCTCGCGTGAGCGAGGATCGGATGAGGGCATCGACGTGAGAAGGCTGCGGTGCAGCCAGCACCGCCCTCATCCGTCACGGCTTCGCCGCGACACCTTCTCCCGCAGGCGGGAGAAGGGGCAGCCGCCACACCATCCGCCATGTCTTCAACCCCGACGCCGCGTTGACGCCGGCGCTCTCGCGCACAAACCCTTCGCGCTCATAAAACCGCACGGCGCGTGCGTTGTCCTGATTGACGTCGAGCATCAGGCCGTCGGCGGCGTCCCGCTTTGCGGCATCCAGCAACGCCTTCCCCGACGCGCCGCCCTTCGCCGATGACGCCACCACCAGCTGATGCAGATACCGCCGCGCCGGCTCGGTCGTCACGAACCCCACCGGCGTGCCATCCCGCTCCGCCACGAGCGTCGCCCGCGCCCCCGCCTCCGGCCCGGCCAGAAACCCGACGATCCAATCCCGACGCGCGGCAAAATCGATGGCCGGCATCGTCTCCTGCCAGGAGCGCACCCAGAGGTCGGCCAAGGCCGGCATGTCGGCGGGCCGCAAAGGGCGCAGGATCAGCTGGTCGCCCACGATTCTTTCGCCTTTGCGGTCCGTGCCTCAGAATCGCCCCGGTGACCCCCGAAGTCCCATGCCATGTGGCAGGAGACCCAGCGTCGTCGAATTCCCGGGGCGGAACAAGACGCTGCGTCGCTTTTCGCTGGCATGGGCGGCAGCGTCCATGATGTGACGTTTCTTGTATGGCCATGACGCAACCGACCGCCGCCGCAACTGCCCTCACCGCCCGCGAAGACCAGCGCTTCTTCGCGCGGGAAAAGCGCGCGCCGTTCTGGTCGCGCTCGCGCTTCATCGCCATCCTCGTCCTCGTCCTGCTCATCCACGCCGCGCTGCTCGTCTATTTCCTGTATCGCGACACCAAGGCGACGCAGGAGGTCGTGCAGGCCGAGGAAACCCCGATCGAGATCGTGGTCGAGCCGCCGCCGCCGCCCGCGGCGCCGCAGGACAAGCCGAAACCGTTACCCGAGCCGACCAAGGCACCGCCGCCGCCGGAGCCGCCCAAAGTGCCGCCACCCGAGGTGAAGGAAGACCTGTCGCCCGCCAAGGACGCGCCGCGCGCCGTCGAAGACAAGAAGACGGTCGACACCAGGCAGGCGCAGCCGAAGAGCGAACCCAAGGGACCGAAGCAGCCGACCCCGCCGGCCGAGCCGGCGCAGCCCTCGCCCGCCAAAGAGGCCACGACGGCGAAGCCGGCCGAGGACAAACCGGATGCGGAGGCCCTCGACAAGGCGACGCCCGAGGTCAAGAAGACGCCGCCGGCCAAGGAGTCGAAGGCCAAGTCCAAGACGAAGACGGCAAAGCCGGACGCTGCGCAGACACTCGCCGGCCTGTCCGGGCTGAAGAGCTTCAGCATCGAGGCGCCGGCGCCCCGTGTCCCGGTCGCCGGCGGCACGGAAGACGTGCGTTTTCTCTCGATCGTTCAGGGCATGATCATGAAAAAGGTCAGAGCCCTGCCGCGCCTGAACCGCTATCAGGAAGGCGGTCAGGTGACCGTGTTGTTCCATATCGATGACAGCGGACGGATTCTCACGATGGGGCTGGGTCAGACGAGCGGCAACCCGGAGATCGACCGCATGGCGATGAACGCCGTCAGCCAAGCCGGCCCTTTCCCGGCACCGCCGCGCGGCGTTCCGCATAGCCTGATCTGGGGAGACAGCGTGGACGGCCAGCTGCCGATCCGTGGCATGCGGTGACCGGCGCCGCGCTGCCTGATGGCGCGGCGGACGCCGTCGCCGCGCCGGCAAAAATCCGCCGGCTGGTGCTCGGCGATTTCCGCTCCTACGCGGCGCTGGATCTTGCCATCGGCGCGCAGACCATCGTGGTGACCGGCGAGAATGGGAGCGGCAAGACCAACCTGCTCGAGGCGATCTCGATGCTGGCGCAGGGCCGCGGCCTGCGCCGGGCCGAACTCGGCGCCTGCGCCCGCGTCGGCGGCAGCGGCGGCTTCGCCGTCTCGGCCGAACTCGACACCGGCGACGGCATCCGCCAGTTCGGCACCGGGCTGGAGCCGGCCCAGGGCGGGCAGCCGGCGGCACGACGCTACCGCATCGACCGCGAGCCGGTCGGCTCCGCCCGCGCCTTCGCGGACCATCTGCGCCTCGTCTGGCTGACGCCGTCGATGGACGGGTTGTTCGCCGGCTCGCCCGGCGAGCGCCGACGCTTTCTTGATCGTCTCGTGCTTGCCGTCGATGCCGAGCACGGGACACGGGTCGCGGCGCTGGAGCGCGCGCTGCGGCAGCGCAACAAGGTGCTGGAAGAAAGCGGCGACCGCGCCTGGCTGGACGCCATCGAGCGCGAGGTCGCGGAACTCGCGGTGGCGGTAGCCGCCGCGCGCAGCGAGACGGTGACGCGTTTGGCCACCCTGATCGGCGAGACGCACGATGCAAGCTCGCCGTTTCCCTGGGCCGACGTCGCGCTTCACGGCGACGTCGAAGCCTTGTGCGCCACGCACTCCGCTCTGGAGGCGGAGGACCGCTACCGCGCGATCCTCCGCGACAGTCGCCCACGAGACGCAGCCGCCGGCCGCACCCTGATCGGCCCGCAGGCGAGCGACCTGCTGGTTCGTCACGGGCCCAAAGATATCGAGGCGGGGCTGTGCTCGACGGGCGAGCAGAAGGCCTTGCTGGTGGGGCTGGTGATCGCCCATGCGCGGCTGGTGGCAGCGTTGAGCGGCCTCGCGCCGCTCATTCTCCTGGACGAGATCGCCGCGCATTTCGACGCCACCCGCCGGCTGGCCCTGTTCGAGGCGCTGGCCGGCCTGGCGAGCCAGGTCTGGATGACCGGCGCCGACGAGACCGCGTTTGCCCCAATCACCGGCCAGGCTCAGGTGCTGCGGGTGGAGCCGGGGCGTGTTATGATTGGCTGATGGCATGCAAACCGCTTGGACCGGCGGGAAGTCATATGGACTCCGATACGCAGGCACTTCGAGACAGGATCCAGGCGCAACTCGAACGCCTGCCGCCGGATCGTGTGGCCGAAATTGGCGATTCCTCGATTTTGTAAGCAAGCGTGAAAACGAAAAAGCGCGTTCGGTCGAACATGCGTTGACTGTTGCCATATCTGCCTTGAGCACGCCGGCATTTGAACGCGTCTGGGATAATCTCGAAGACGCGGCTCACGACGACGTCCCGCAGTTGTCATCAATTGCGAGCGCTACAACGCTGTACGGCCTGATATCGTCGTGATGGCCGTCACGAGCCAGATACAAAAGCAAGCTCCCGAATGGTGTTT
>NZ_LMUU01000029.1:0-12870 GCF_009765775.1 Beijerinckia sp. L45 | reverse complement strand
CCGGGCTTGATCAAACGCTACTGGAGACCATGATCCGAAAGTGCATTGGTGAGCGCGCTGCGTTGCCCTGAACTCTGGCCTGCACCGATCAAGACCCGAATCGCACCCGAACGACCACCGAGGTCGCGCTTCCGCTCGGCGGCGGCGGGACCGAGCCCACGCTGCGAACCGTTGAAACGGCAGCGCTGTCCAAAGCCGCAGATCCAGAGCTTCCACTGACGCGGACGCCGCCGATGTGACCGCCCCGATCGACCGTAAAGGCAATCGTCGCAGCACCCGACTCGCCTGTCGACATGTTGCGCGGCTTCGCGGCGTTGACGCGTGCAGAGACCTGCCCCTTCCAATCGCCCATCGACTCCGACGAGGCCGCATGCTGCTCCGACTGCTGCCGTGACGCCGCGGCCCGCGCCTGGGCGGTCGCCTCGCGCTTGGCCTGCGCCTTCTGCGCCTGGGCGGCGCGCTGCACTTCGCGCTGCTTTTCGAGCCTCGCCTGCTTCTGGGCCTCGCGACGCTGCGCCTCGCGGCGCTGCTCTTTCTGCATCTCGATCATCTGCACGCGCTGGCGCTCGATCGCCGGATCGGGTTTTGGCGGTTCGAGAACCACCTCCGGCTTCGGCAGAACCGGCGTCTCCGGCACCACCGGCTGCTCGACCGGCGGCGGCGGGGGCTCAGGCGGCGGCGGCACGACGGCCTGAGGCGGCGGTGGCGGTTCTGCAGGCAGGGGTGGTGTCGGTTCGGGCGGCGGCGGCGTGGGGTCCGGCGGCGGGGGCGGTGTGGGTTCGGGCGGCGGCGGCGGCGTTTCGACCTTCGGCTCGGGCGTCGGCTGCTCGACCGGCGGCGCGGGCGTCTGTTCGGCTTTCTCCTCCTGCGGCGGTGCGGGTGCAACTTCTGGCGCCGGCGGCGCCGGCGCCTCGGGCGGATTCAAGTCAATTTCGACGGCGTCAACCGACACGCCCGGCGCGTCCGGCGGCTGGCGCTGCAGCAGATAAGCCGCGAGTCCCACATGCACAGCCACCACGATGATGGCGGCGATCAGCCAACGCGGCAGCTCGCGGCGCGGCGGCTCGCTGTAGTCTGACGGTGTTGCCAGTGTCACGGCTTGCCCGCGCTCGTCGGCGGTGCGGCTGCGGCAGCAGGCGCCACAGCACTGGCATCAAGCCCCACGAGCCCGATCTTCAAATAACCGGCGCTGCGCAGCAGGTTCATCACTTCCATGACCTCGCCGTAGCTCGCGACCTTGTCGGCGCGCACGAAGATGCGCTTGTCCTTGTCGCCTTCGGCCGCCTTGTCGAGCGCGGCGCCGACGCCGTCGCGGGTCACGACATCGTTGCCGAGCGTCAGCGTGTTATCCGCCTTCAGCGTCAGGAACAGCGGCTTGTCCGGCCGCGGCACCGGTTGCGCGGTCGAAGCCGGGAGATCGACATTGACGTCGACCGTCGACAGCGGCGCCGCCACCATGAAGATGATGAGAAGTACGAGGATCACGTCGATGAACGGCGTGACGTTGATCTCGTGGGTTTCGACGAGGTCGTCGCTGTCCGACGAGGCGAGGCGGGAGGCCATGGCCTACTCCGCCGCCTGGCGCCGCACGCCGTCGGTGCGCGTCGCGTCGGCCCGGTCGAGGTCGCGCGACAGCAGCCGCATCACTTCGGTCGAGGCGTCACCGAGCACGCTGCGGTAACCGGTGATGCCGCGGGCAAACAGATTATAGATGATGACGGCGGGAATGGCGGCGACGAGGCCGCAGGCCGTGGCGAGGAGAGCTTCGGCGATGCCCGGCGCGACGACGGCGAGGTTGGTCGTGTTCGTCTTCGAGATGCCGATAAAGCTGTTCATGATGCCCCAGACGGTGCCGAACAACCCGACGAAGGGGGATGTCGATCCGATGGTGGCGAGGATGCCGGTGCCCCGGCCCATCGAGCGGCCGGCGCGCGCCTCGATACGCGACAGCAGCGCCGCAGCGCGATCCTTGACGCCTTCCGCGGGAAGACCGCGCGAGCGCTCGGCTTCGGCCAGCGCCGCATTGACGAGGCGGGCGACAGGCGCCTTGGCGTTCGGCATCAGAGTTGCCGCGTCACGCAATGTCTGGGCGCCGGCAAGATCGGCGAGCGATTTCGAGGCGCGGTTGCGGGTGCCGAGCAGTTCGACCGTCTTGGCCAGCAGGATCGTCCAGGTGACCAGCGAGGCGAAGGCGAGGCCGATCATCACGCCCTTCACGACGATATCGGCGGCCATGAACATGCCGAACGGCGAGAGATCATGCGGCAGCATCGAAGCGCCTGTGCCCGTCACCGTCATCTTGGGTGCCGTTGGCGAGGCTTCCGGCGTGGCGATCGCCGGGCCGGTCGCCGGGACGCTGGTCGTCATCGACGAGGAGGAGGACGGCACCATTGCGGGCGGCGCCGCAGGAGCTGGCGTCGGTGCGGCTGGTGTGGACTGGGCGGCCGGTGACGGGGTCTGCGCTGCGACCAGGCCGGCCGATCCGGCCAGACACGTCACCAGCGCGATCGGGAAAATCGCCCTCGAAGCGACGGGAAAAAGCGGAAACCCTGAGCGGTTCAAGGCCAGCCAAACCTTTGCTTTGAAGAAAGAAAATACCAATGCCTTGGTCTCCGACCGAACTTTTGTCGGGCGTTTATGATCGTTTGAAAGCCAAGAAACAAGCCGGCGCCGGCACTCTGGAATGGTTCAAGAGTTCGCGGTTTAGCGCGGGCCAGATCGGCCTTATCGTCGATGAAGCAATCATCTGTAACGTAAACGTGTGCGGCAATGAATCCGAGAACGCAGCTTAGATCGCTGAGGCGGCCGCGCTTGTCCTTTTTAGACAGATTCCGTGCTCTACAGGTGCTCTAGAGCTTGGCAAGCGAGCGCGATGTACCGCGGTACTTCCCGCTCTTTCGAATAATAAGCCACCAGTCGCCGACTTATACCGAGATGAGCCGCGGCAGCGTCAAGGGTCCAACCCTTGGATTTAACGAAGTCCGCGAAGGCAGCACTCGTCATTGTTTATTCAGCCAGTTCCTCAAGGGCATCCGCTGAAATCTCAAGATCCGCGTTCCCGGGCCAGACATCAGCAGTCCGGTCGTCACTGACGGAAACCTGAGAAAAAAGATCGTCGTCGTCGCGGAGCGGCCGGTATACCTTATACGTAAAGACTTGGGGTGCTACGTCGATAACGTCTGTTCTGCCTTCGCGTGATCCTTTGCTCCATGCGACCATCAGGCTGAACGGACCGTTCGCCTTTGCCACCGACGCGATGGTCGGAAGAAGGTCCCCAGCAGAGACCACGTCTTCAATCTCTTTCATTGAGCCTACTCCATTCCGCCTTGAGTTCGCCGAGATGCTCTTCGGCGAATGCGACGGCCTCCGCATACTCTCCGCCCGGCATCGCGCCACGGAGCGTCTTTAAGGTGTCCAGCCGAATGAGCGCGTGAAAGCCGGCCCCAATCTTCGGCACTACATGCTCCAGAACCGAGATGTTAGTGCACGGGGTGTATGTTTTTCATGACGATTGGTGGCTTGGAGCGGACCGATGAGAGGCTGTGGCGCAGCGCGGGAATGTCACAACTCGAACCAGAACGCTGTCAATGCGCCATGAAGACCGGCAGGGTGGCCTCGGCTAGAATTTCGCTGGTAACGCTGCCAAAAATCATCTGGCGCAACCGGCTTTGCGTGTAGCCGCCCTTGATCAGCAGGTCGGCCCCGAGCATTGCCGCTTTGTCCAGCAGCGCTAGACCAGGCGCCTTGCCCGGCTTCAACTCGACGACCCGCGCCGGAATGCCGTGGCGCCTGAGGCTGCGCGCAAGCTGCGCATCGCTGGGGCCGGGCCAGCGCACGCCGGGCACGGCCAGCACCACGACGTCCCGTGCTTTCAGCAGAAGCGGCATGGCGAAAGCCACGCTCCGTGCCGTTTCGGAACTGCCGTTCCAGAAGATGGCGGTGACGGTGCCGAGCGTCGGGGGCGCTTTGGGCGGCGCGATGAGAATCGGCCGGCCGCTTTCGAACAGCGCGGCTTCGAGCGTGGCCCGGTGCGGCTCGTTGGAGGCGGGCCCAGGACGGCCAACGGTCAGAATATCGAAGACGCGGCCATACTCGCCGACGCTGTTGGGCGACACCAGCGTTTCCCCGTTCCAGCCGAAGGTCAGCCCCTTGGCATCGTCCGAGCGACGCGGAATGCCGCCGGCGGCCATAAAGCCTTCGAAGGTTTCGCGGGCATGGCGCAGGAATTCGCGCCGGGTGCGGTCGTCGAAGATCACGCCGCTCATCGAAAAATCGGCGGCAACCATCTCGGCGAGATCGGGGCCAAGCGGAATCCCCTCGATGTAGCTGTCGAACTGGCGCGCCAGCAGCAGCGCCGTCTGCAAAACTTCGGTCATCCGATCATGATCTTCGACCGGGACGAGGATCGATTTCATGACGCGAGGCTCCTGGTTGGCCGTAGACGCGCCATTGTTCCACGAGGAACCACGCTTGGGCCAGCACGTTTGTTGAAGAGACCAGCAAGGACATGCACTTGAGCGATACGTCAACCGATCCGCGCCTCGACGAAACCCTTCAACTCATCGGCAGTGACAAGGTCGAAGGGACGGAAGTGCGGCGGCCTGACGGGGCGCACCTCGGCACGATCCGCCGGGTGATGATCGACAAAATTACCGGAAAGGTCGCCTATGTCGTGATGAGCTTCGGCGGATTCCTGGGGGTCGGCGAGGATTTTTACCCCGTGCCGTGGGACCGGTTGAAATATAACGAGATGCTCGATGCCTACGAACTCGACATCAGCGATGACCAGCTGAGCGGCGCCCCAAAATTCACCGATGAAGCCGTCTACGATTTTTCCCGCGCTGAAGGCCGGCGCGTGAACGATTTTTATGGCGTCCCCACAAGCTTCTGAGGATTTTGCGATGAACGACGTAAAGCGCGGCGACGATGCCGCCGACCATGCCCCGAAGCCGGACGACAAGCGCACGCCGACGGACAAATCGTCCGAGAAGCAGGACGCGCCGAACTACAAGACCGCCGTCGATGGCGGCCGTGCCGAGCCCGTCGACGGCATGAACTCCGCAAACGACGAGTAACGCCGCGATCAGATGACGGGGGTCATGTCTTCCAGGACATCGAACCACCGGTCGATGGTGATGGCGAGCAGCGCCACGACGACGGCACCTTCGATGACGAAGGCAGGATTCGAGGCGGACAGCCCCTCGAGGATCGGTGACCCCAGGGACAGCGCCCCGACGCTCGATCCGATCGTCGCGGTGCCGACATTGATGATCGTTGCGTTGCGCAGACCGGTCAGCATGAGCGGCCAGGCCAGCGGCAGCTCGATGACCCACAGCATTGTCCAGGCGGAAAAGCCGAGGCCTTTGGCGGCGTCGCGGGCATCGGCCGGCACGGCGCCAAGACCCGATAGGGTCGCTTCCAGAACGGGCAAGGCGGCGTAGATCGACAGCGCCGCCAAGGTTGGCGCAGACCCATAGCCCAGCAGCGGCACCGCAAGCGCCAGCACCGCGACCGGCGGAAAGGTCTGGCCGATGGTGCCGACCGTGCGGGCGAGCGGCGCGAAAGCGCGGCCCGCCTCCCGCGTCACCGCGATCCCGATCGCGATGCCCGCTGCTGCGGCGAAGCCCGTCGCGATAGCGACGAGTTGGAGATGCGCGATCGTCAGGGTGACGAAGCTCGCCCGGGCGTAGATCGGTTCGCGGAGCTCGGGAAACAGCTGGTGCAGCCCGGGCCGGAAGGCGGGCATCGCCACGACCAGAGCGATGAGCGCGAGCGAAAAGGCGCCGGCGGCCGCAAGCCGACCCCGTCGCCCGCTGCGCTCAGGCATGCGACGCGGCCACGATGGCGTCGAGGCGCAACGTGCCGACCGACGCTCCGTCGCCATCCCCAACGGCGAGCGCCTGCGCCCCTTCCGCCATCATAAGGCTGAGCGCCGCGCGCAGACTGGCCGAAGTGGCGATGCGCGGCATCGCGCCCGACGGCGGCTCGGCACTCATCGCCGCGCCAACAGACAGCACGTCGAGCAGATGGAGAAACCGCTCCGGGCCGCCGAGGAACTGTGCCACGAAATCATCGGCCGGCGCGCCGACGACGGCAGCCGGCGTGCCGATCTGGATGATCCGGCCCGCGCGCATGATAGCCAGGGTCGTCGCCAGGCTCAGCGCTTCGCCGACGTCGTGGGTCACCATGACGATCGTGGTCTTGCTCTCCGCATGGACCCGGCGCATCTCCGCCTGCAGCTCGACGCGGCTGACCGGATCGAGCGCGGAAAACGGTTCGTCCATCAGAATGAGGTCGGGGCCGGCCGCGAGTGCGCGGGCGACGCCGATGCGCTGCCGCTGGCCGCCGGAGAGCTGATGCGGATAGCGCGGGAGCAACGCCGGATCGATGCGCAGCAGCGCCACGATCTCGTCCACGCGGCGCGCGATCTTGCCCTTGTCCCAGCGCATCAGCTGCGGCACCGCCGCGATGTTGGCCGCCACCGTCCAGTGCGGAAACAGGCCGACGGATTGTATGACGTAACCAATACTCTGCCGCAGCCGCTCCGGATCCTCGGTCGCGATGTCCTTGCCGCGCACCCGGATCGTCCCGGTGTCGGGCGCGATGAGGCCGTTGATCGTGCGCAGCAGCGTCGACTTTCCGCAGCCCGACGGGCCGATCAGGACGAAGAAGGCGCCGTCGTCGATGGTCAGCGTGCAGTCGGCGAGAGCCTGCGTGCCGGCGAAGGTTTTCGAGACGTGGTCGATCTGGATCATCGCGGCGTGATCTCCATCATCGCGGCGTGATCTTCGATCATCGCGGCGTCTCGACGGCGGCCAGCACGAGGCGAAAAGCGAAGTCCGCCGCGAGCGCAAGCAGGATTACGGGAATGGCGCCGACGAGAACGAGGTCGAGCGCGTATTCGCCGATGCCCTCGAAAATGAAGGTGCCGAGGCCGCCGCCGCCGATCAGCGCCGCCACGGTGGCAAGACCGATGGCCTGCAGCGTCACCACCCGGAGCCCGGAGAGCAGGACAGGCAGCGCCAGCGGCAGGTCGACCGCGACGAAGCGCTTGCGGACGCCGAAGCCGAGGCCGCGCGCGGCATCCGCGACCTCGGTCGGCACGGCGGAAAAGGCGGCATCCGTCATCCGGACCAGGGGAAACGCGAAATAGAGCACCAGCGCGATCAGCGCCGGCGTCACGCCGAGGCCGGACACGCCCAGACTCCTGAGCAGCGGCACGTGTCCGGCGAGAAACGTCAGCGGGGCGATGAGAAGGCCGAACAGTGCGATCGACGGAATCGTCTGCAGGAGGCTCAAGACGGAATAGATCGCCGCCCGGGTTCGGCCGCCGCGGCGTACCACCGCGATCAGCGGCGCACAGACCAGAATGGAGACGACGAGGGCCGCGCCGACCAGCGCGATGTGGCGCAGCAGCGCCGTCACGAACAGGGTGCGGTGGCTGACGAACTCGCGGGTCAGCGACAAGGCGTCGAACGTGCCGGCGCTGGCCAGACCGGCGAACAGGCCGAGCAGCAGAAACAGGCAGGCGGCTCTGGCGGGAAAGCCTAGCGCCAGCCGCTGCATGGCGTCGAGCATGGCGAAGCCAGCGACGCCGAACGCGATCCAGAACGCTGGGCCGAGCGCCTGGCGCTGCGCGGGATGACCGGCCACAATTAGGGTTTTTGCGAAAAACGACGCGGTGAGCAGAAGGGCGACGGCGAGCCCCGCGGCCAGGCCCAAGGCGGCCCAGTCGCTCATCCGAGCGTCACGGATCGCGAGACACCCGAGCCCGCCGAGGCAGGCGGCGACCAGCACCGCCAGCGCGGGGGGCGCCTGCCAAAGCGGCAGGGACACGCCATCGGCCAACCGGTTCGGCGCCGTGCTGAGGAACCCGGCCGCAACCAGGGCGATGGTTGCGACGACGCAAAGCAGCAGGAGGACGGGATTGCGGATTGCAAGGCGGCGCGCGTCAGGAGTCGCAAGTGCTGAGAGCAGCGCGCTCATGGTTGATCTTTCCTCAACCCACCAAGTCGTCAATGGTCAGGGAAAGAGCCGCCGCGATTTTTCGCAGCGTCTCGATCGTACCTTCGCGCGCGCCCGTCTCGATCTGCCAAAGAAACGCCTGAGCGACCCCGGTTCTGTCGGCAAGGCTTTGCGAGGTCAGTCCACGATGCTCGCGGCAAACCCGAATACGGTTCTCGCCATTCAGGATGCGGTCGGCGATTTCGGCCAAAACCAGCTCTTCTTCGCCGCTCGCGACTTTTCGGTGAAAGGAGTCGACCGCGGCACGATCCGCCATATCGTCGACGGCCTCGACGAGGCGGTTGTAATCCGTCTCGGTCAACACGATGAGCCGTTCCCCAGATGATGTGGTGATCGTTTGCGCACCCATGGATCCTGCCGCCGTTTCGCGTTCGGTCATAAGCACCGCTCCTCGGCGCGACCTTGAGGACAGCCAGCACGGCGACGGTCTCGCTGAGGAGAACCCGCCAATCCCCGACACGAAGCCGAAATATCCCGGTTCGCCCTTTCAAGCGCCTTCACGTTGCTCGCCAGCGAAGCCGGATCCAACGCGTAAGCTTCAATCTTGGACCTTATGAGAAGCCTTTGTATTTGCCGAGATGCGGCTCAGCGTCTTGAGAGCGTCTTTGCCGTAAAAGATCTGCCGCATCGAAACCAGAGCATAACGCGCCATGGCTTCTTGGCAACGGTTCGCTCGAGCTGCACGCGATACCGATCGCCTCGCTCAAAGACCTAATACACACACTGCTCAAAACTCGGGTCGACGCTCTCGCCCCAAGGCCCCTTGAACAGCGCGATCAGCCGCTCGGCCTCGGTCCGTCCCGCCAGGATCGCATCGAGCACGTCGAGATGCATCGTCTCGTCACGGCCCTGCGCATCGCGGAAGGCCCGCTCCGCGAGACCGGCCCGGGCGATTTTCAGCACCTCGCGGCCGACGTCGCGCAGGCTGCGGCCGGCGATGGTCGTGTCGAGGCCGCGCGACGGCACCTGGGCCCACATCGTCTCGCGTTCCGCCGCGGTCCAGGTTTTTACCAGATCCCAGGCGGCGTCGAGCGACGAGGCGGAATAGAGCAGGCCGGTGAACAGCGCCGGCAGGGCGACCAGCAGCGGCATCGGCCCGGCATCGGCGCCGCGCATTTCGAGGAAGCGCTTGAGCCGCACCTCGGGAAAGATCGTCGAGAGGTGATTGGCCCAGTCCGACAGGACCGCCGTCTCGCCCGGCAGCGGCGCGAAGGAGCCGGCCATCAGGTCGCGGAAGTCGGCACCCGCCACGTCGTGGTAACGCTCGCCGCGCTTGACGAAATACATCGGCACGGCAAGGGCATAATCGACGTAGCGCTCGTAGCCCATGCCGTCCTCGAAGACGAACGGCAGCATCCCGGCGCGGGCGTTGTCGGTGTCGCGCCAGATCACGGCCCGCTCGGAGAGGCTTCCGGTGAGTCGCCCGTCCTTGAACGGCGAGTTGGCGAACAGCGCCGTGGCGAGCGGCTGCAAGGCGATCGACACGCGCAGCTTCTTGACCATGTCGGCTTCGCTGGAAAAATCATAGTTCGCCTGAACCGTGCAGGTGCGGAACATCATGTCGAGCCCGCGGGTGCCGACCTTCGGCATGTAGCCGGCCATGATCGTGTAGCGGCTCTTCGGCATCACCGGCGTCTCGGCCAGCGTCCATTTCGGGCTCATGCCGAGCGACAGAAACTCGATCCCGAGTTTTTCCGCGATCGGGGTCAAAGCGGCGAAGTGCCCGATCAGTTCGTCGTGGGTCTCGTGGATCGTCTGCAGCGGCGCGCCGGAGAGCTCGAACTGGCCGCCGGGCTCGAGTGAGATCGCGCCACCGCCGACCCCGTCTGCCAGCCCGATGATGTGCTCGCCGTCGAGGATTGGCTCCCAGCCAAGCGTGTCACGCATGCCTTCCAGCAGGTGGCGGATGCCGCCGACACCGTCGCGGCCTTCGTAGGGCACCGGCGCGCGGTCGGCGCGATAGAACGGGACCTTCTCGTGTTCGGTGCCGATGCGGTGCTGATCCGCAGGTTTACACCCTGCCTCGATCCAGCCCACGAGCTCGTCGCGCCCGGAGAGGGGCGTGGTATCCGAAACGTCGCGAGCCATCGTCAGCTTTCGTTTTCATCATCATACAGGGCCCTGATCGCGCGCGCGTGCACGGCCGAAACCTCGGCGCGCACGTGCAAGCGGCTCAGCTGCCGGCATGGCTTCATAATTGGCCGCGCCCCGGCACGCAATCCGCAGCCGCCGTGATCGATTTCGGCGCGCCGAGGCTAAAAATCTTCAGACTGATTATGCGTCGATGTTAAGATTACGATCATTTCATGGTGCTAACGATGCCCCGTGAGGACGCGATGACCAAGCTGAGGCAATTTCTCAACGATGCGAGCGGCGCGACGGCGATTGAGTACGCAATGATCGCCGCTGGCATCTCAATATTGATTATTGCCGGCGTCCAGTCGATCGGCACGCGACTGTCGGCACAATACATCAACAAGGTGGCAACCGCGCTTTCATAGGCACGCGGCAACTATGATCCCGCCAACAAAAGCGGGCGTAGCGCGAGACGATCTCATCAGCCAGCTGGCTCAACGGACTGATGAAAACACGCGGGCCCTAGGGCGCGCTGGTGCCAAGCCGCTAGGACTTGCCGCCGAGGATCGAACTGATCTGATCGCCGAGATCGCCATCCGGCGTCTGCCCCGGCAACGGCTGAACGCCCGGCTGGAACATCTTGCTCAACGCATCCATGCCGGCCTGCATCGCCGGCGGCACACCGGCCGGAGCGGCACCCGGCGTCGCACCGGGCTGGGTCGCGCCACCGAGGAAGCTTCCGAGAATCGATCCGAACATCCCGCCGAGGCCGCCGCCCGCGGGTGCGCCAGGCGTGCCAGCGGACTGGGCGCCGGTCAGTTGCCCCAAAATGTTGCCGAAGCCGCCCTGCCGGCGAGCTGGCCCAGCAGGCCGCCCATGCCCTGGTTCTGCATCGTGGTGGCGACGCCGCCGATCACCATCGAGGCGATCACGGGCAGCATCTGCACGAGCGTCGCGGCCGGGATGCCGGTGTAGCGCGAGGCCTGTTCGGCTACCTGATTGATGATGGCGCTGTTGCCGAAAATGCTGCTGACGATGTCGCCGCCCTTCTGCTGGGTCGTCGGATCCTGCGCCGTGTTGGGATCGGCATAGGCCTGGCGATGCTGGTCGTCGCCCATCGCGCCGACGATCTCGCCATAGCCGCCGGGCTGCGCCGCCTTGGTCATGAACCCCGTCGAGAGCGCCGGGATCAGCGACTTGACGGCGGCATCGGCCTGCTCGCTGGAGAGGCCGAACTGCTGCGCCAGATTGTCGATGGCCTGGCCGCCCTGCGCGCCCTGGATAATCTGGTAAAGGTTGAACATCTCGGTCTCCTGCTATGCCTCTGCCGCCAACCCGCGACATAGAGGACTGTTCAAGCGTTTAGCGCCTTTCGCGAATCGATGACATCGTCCGGCTGGCCAGAAATGCGCTTCGATAGACGCGCGATGACCACATAGGCCCCGCCGACCGCCAGGGTGCCGAACAGGGCCGCGCCGGCGATCATGCCGATGAACCCGCCCTCCGGACCGTATTGCGCCGCGCCGATGGTGACGAAGGGCATGGTGCCGAGCGTCGCCCGCCCCCAGTTGAAGACCGCCGACATGAACGGCGCGCCAAGGTTGTTATAGGCCGCGTTGGCGACGAAGATGCCGCCGAGGAAGAACCACAGGCCGCCGCCGTAGGTGCAGAAGAAGCCGAGGAGTTTGGCCGTCTCGCCCGTCGCCCCGAAGAGCGCGATGATCAGCGGCGCGGCAAGCCACAGGACGACCGTGATCACCACGACATAGACGATGGACACGATGAGACAGTCCGTCAGCACGCGGCGCACCCGTCCCATGATCCGGGCCCCGTAGTTTTGGCCAAGCACCGGCCCCACCGACCCGGACAGCGCGAAGAGCACGCCGAAGGCCACCGGCGTCACGCGATCCATGATGGCGAAAGCCGCGACCGTCTCCTGGCCGAAGCGCGAGAAGATTCGCATCGCGTAGATGTTGGCGACGGGGTTGGCGAGATTGGTGAGGATCGCCGGGATGGCGATGGTCATCAGCGGCGCCAGGTCCAGCAGCGCCGGGCGCAGATGCGGCTTGGCGACGAGATCGTGCACCCGCACCGCGCCGTGCCAGCCGACCAGCAGCAGAACGAAGCGCGAGGCGACCAGCACGATGGCGGCACCATAGATGCCCAGGTGAAACCCGAAGATGAAGATCGGGTCGAGACAGGCGGTGATGATCGCCCCGCCGAGGGTGACGTACATCGACCGCTTGGCATCGCCGACGGCGCGCAAGATGCTGGCGAAGGCCATGCCGACGCCGAGAAACACCGACGCCGGCAGCGTCATCCGCAGATAGACGGTGCCCACCTCGAGCGCCTCGCCCTGGGCGCCGAACAGCCGCAGGATGTCGTGGGCGAAGGGCCAGGCCAGCAGGCTCAACGTGCCCGAAATCACGGCGACATGCAGCAGACCGGAGACGGCAAGATGGCGCGCGCGCGGTCGGTCGCCGGCGCCAAGCGCCCGCGAGACGACCGCGCCGATGGCGATCGACAGGCCGATGTTCACCGAGATCAAAAGGAAGAGAACCTGCGAGGCATAGCCCACCGCGGCAGTGAGGCTGGTGTCGCCCAGCCGCGAGATATAAAGCAGCGACAAGAGATCCACGAAAAACACCGCGATCAGACCGACGGACCCCGCTGCCGTCATCACTAGCACGTGGCGCATCGTCGAACCGGTCGTGAAGGCGCCCAGCGCGCCGGGACGATCCTCGATGAGAACAGGGTCGATCGGATTCT
>NZ_LMUU01000040.1:23151-36205 GCF_009765775.1 Beijerinckia sp. L45 | reverse complement strand
GGATGGCGGTCGGCACGTCGGCTTCCCATTGGAGATCGGGCGACGTTTCCGGGGTGCGCTTTGCGGCGATGTCCAGGGCCGCACTGCGGCGGACCCGTTCGCCCTCCAACGACTGCAGCTCGGTGGTGAGCGAGGATTCGTCCGCTTTGGCGTCACTGGCGTCGAGACTGACGAGCACGTCGCCGGCATGCACCCTGCTCCCGTTGGAGACGTGCAGCGCCAGAACCTTGCCGGTGTCGAGCGGCTGCACGGTCTTCGTACGGCCCACAGGCTGGATCTTGCCTTGCGCCACTGCGATGATGTCGATGCGCCCGAAATAGGACCATGCCAAAGCCACCAGCACGAAGGCGCAGATCGTCGCCGAAAGCACATTGCGGATCGGCGACAACGGCGTGTCGAGAATTTCCAGCGCAGCCGGCAGGAATTCGTGATCGCCCTGGCTGAGTTTCGCGGTCTTGATCGAGATCTTGCGCGCCCGCTTGAAGGTCTGAAGCACCGTCATGCGTGCACCTGCTCGTTCTGCAATTCCCACAGCCTGCGATAGAGGCCGCCGCTCCGACGCAGCAGCTCGTCGTGGGGGCCGACCTCGACGATGCGGCCGTCCTCCATGCCGACGATGCGATCGCAGACGCGAACGGCTGCGAGCCGATGCGCGATGATGATGACCGTTCGATTTCGAACGATCTGCCGCATGTTGTTCTGGATCACGCGCTCGCTCTCGTAGTCGAGCGCGCTGGTCGCCTCGTCGAAGATCAGAACGGGCGGATTGGTGGCGAGCGCGCGGGCGATGGCGATGCGCTGGCGCTGGCCGCCGGAGAGATTGGCGCCGCGTTCCTCGATCATCGTGTCGTAGCCGCTCGGCAGCCGCGACACGAATTCGTCGGCGCCGGCGAGCTTGGCGATCGCCATCACCTGCGCGCGCGGCATCGCCGGTGAGGCAAAGGCGATGTTGTCGTGGATGGTGCGATTGAACAGCAGGTTCTCCTGCAGCACCACGCCGACGTTGGCGCGCAGCCACGCCGGATCGACCTGCGTGAGATCGGCGCCGTCGAGCAGCACCTGCCCGTCCTGCGGCAGGTACAGCCGCTGGATCAGTTTGGCGAGCGTCGACTTCCCGGAGCCGGACGGCCCGACGATGCCGATGACTTCACCCGATTGAATCTGCAGCGTGAGATTCTTGACGACGTCGGCGCTCCCCGGCCGATAGCGGAACGTCACGTTGTTGAAGTCGATCGCGCCGCGCGGCGGCGGCAGAACGGTGCGCGCCTGGATGATCGGTTCCGTCGGCGCATTGAGGATATCGCCGAGGCGTTCGACCGAAACCTGGACCTGCTGAAAATCCTGCCACAGCTGCGCCAGACGCAAGACCGGCTGGGTGACCTGGCCGGCGATCATGTTGAAGGCGACGAGGCCGCCGATCGACAGCTCCCCGTCGATCACCGCCTTGGCGCCGAACAGCAGCAGAAACGCCGTCGTGACGCGGCTGACGTACTGGATGCCATTCTGCCCCATCACGCTGAGCTTGGTGACGTCGAAGGCGGTGCTGACATAGGACGCCAGCCGCTCTTCCCACTGGGCCTGCATGATCGGTTCGACCGCCGACGACTTGACGGTGTGAATGCCAACCACCGCCTCGACCAGGAATTGCTGACTGATAGCGCCGGCATTGAACTTTTCGCGGACGCGATCCTGCAGCGGCGGCCGGATCAGCGCGGTGATGAGGATGTAGAAGGGGATGGAGCCGACGACGATCAAAGTCAGCTTCCAGGAGTAGGCGAGCAACACCGCGACGAAGACGAAGGTGAACATCAGGTCGAGCGCGGAGAAAAGCCCCTGCCCCGTCAAGAAGGCCCGGATGTTTTCCAGTTCGCGGACGCGGGCCACCGTCTGGCCGGCGGCGCGCGTTTCGAAATAGCCGAGCGGCAGGCGCAGCAGATGACGGAACAGGCGCTGGCCGAGTTCGACGTCGATGCGGTTGGTGGTGTGGGAGAGCGCGTAGCTTCGCTGGTACTGCAGCAGCACGTCGAACAGCCCGACAACGATCATGCCGATAACGAGCACGAACAGCGTGGAATAGCCCTTGTGCGACAGAACCTTGTCGACGACGACCTGAAAGAACAGCGGCGTCACGAGGGCGAAGATCTGGATGAACAGCGACGCCAGCAGGACGTGCGCAAGCGGCCGGCGATAGCGCCAGATCGACGGCAGGAACCAGCGAAAGCCGAATGTCTTGGGATTAAAACCTTCGCCGTTGATGCGCCGGCCGACGAGTATCAACTGCGGCTCGATCGCGTTCAGCAGATCGGGGCCCGACAACTGGCTGTCGATATTGGTCAAGGCATCGATGATGCGGAACAGGCCATCCCCAGTGCGCCCGCCGTAGACGACAAATCCGCCGCCCTTCAGCCTGGCGATCGCCGGCGTGGGCGTCGCGGCGAGCTCTTTCTCGGTGCGCCGGGTGACGAGGCGCGCCTTCAATCCGATCGTCGCGCTGGCGCGGATGATGTCCCGCGCGCTGGCCTGATCGTGAAGGGCGAGTTCGCGCTGCAGGTTCGAAGGATCGGCCGCGATCCGGTAGAAGGCCGCGATGCCGCAGAGGGCGCGAAGGCCGGCATCGAGCGGCGCGGCCGGCTTGGCGAAGTCCGACATATCGTTCATCGATGCACTACGCGGCTGGGGCGGCACGACGATAAAGCAACGACAATCAAAACGGTTGTGCGCGAAATAAGTTTTGAGATCATCATATTCCCTAGCGCTCTGTTCAGAGAACCGGCGCCAGAGTCAGATTTTTATGCAAACAAAGTCTAAACTATCGTGACACGTGCATTGTTGGCTTACGCATCGACAGGGCGGAACAACAGGCTTCCGAATGGCGCACAGCGCAAGAATGCTGGCGTTGCAAACACATTGCGGGGCGTCGTGCAAAATCACGACGCCATCTTGCGCAGATGCCGCACCCACCGTTCGAGCGCGGCATACAATGTGGCGCCTTCAGATCGCCGGCGTCTCGACAATCGAGTCGACGCGATCGGGATAGAAGGCCAGATAGTCCTTGATCGCGGTGACAGACTCGAAGGGTGACTCGTAGGTCCAGACGGCATTTTTCGCGCGCTCGCCGCCAAGCGGAATGCTGAAGTACGAGCAATCACCCTTGTAGGGGCAATAGCTGGCGTTATCGGTACGTTCGAGCAGCGCCATGTCGACATCGGCGCGCGGAACATAGAGCACCGGCGGATATGAGGCCTCGCGAAGGGTCAAGGCCGCGGTCGTGTCCGCGACGACATGACCGCCGACCGAGACGACCACGCGTTCCTTGTGATGCTCGATGCTGATGGGATGGTCGGGCCCGGGAATCTTGACCGTTTTCGTTGCTGTCATGGACGTGATCCTTTCCTCGCTACAGTCACTGTGCCATCGCACCGCCGTCGACGGCGAACGACTGTCCCGTGATGAAGGGCACCTTGTCGGAGCCGAGAAACAGAATGGTCTGCGCGACCTCGGCCACCGTACCGGCGCGCTTGGCGGGAATCGTCGACAGGAACCCGGCCTTCGCCTCGGCGCTGTTGCCGGTGAAGCGGTCGAGCATCCCGGTCTCGATCGGGCCCGGTGCCACCGCATTGATGCGAATGCCGGATGCCGCGACTTCGAGCGCCGCCGATTTCGTCAGGCCTTCGACCGCATGCTTGCTGGCAACGTAGATCGACGCCCCGGGAAAGCCTTTCTTGCCCGCGACGGAGGACACGTTGACGATGCTGCCGTGGCCTTGCGCCAGCATCACCCGCATCTCGTGCTTCAGGCTCAGCACGACGCCAAGCACGTTGCTATCGAAGACGGCTGCATAGGTTTCGGCGCTCTGCTCGGTGACCGGTCCTGGCGTCCCCTCGGTGCCGGCATTGTTGACGGCGATGTCCAGGCGGCCGAAGCGCGCCACGGTCGCGTCCACAAGGTTGCGGACATCGTCTTCGTGTCGCACATCGGCGCGAATGAATTCGACTTCGGCGCCGATCTTGCGAAGTTCGTCGGCCAAGGCGCGGCCAGCGTCTTCGCGACGGCCCGACACGACGAGACGCGCACCCTCTTGCGCATAGGCGAGCGCCGTTGCGCGCCCGATTCCAGTCAGCGCACCCGTAATCAACACGACAGGATTATTCATAGGACCACCCTTTTCGTATGCCATTGCAGTATCGGCAGCGTTGAGGTGGGGACGCTTCGGCGCTAGCTCAACGGCCATTCGTCAATTCGAATACGATGTCGCTTTGTCGCCATAGGAGTCCGCGCATGCACAAGTTTCACGACCCCGCGAGCCCGGCCGAAACGACCATCGATTTCGACGCGTTCCTGGCGGTCGACATCCGCATCGGCACCGTCGTCGCGGCCGAGCCATTTCCGCAGGCGCGGAAGCCGGCGATCAAGCTGACGATCGATTTTGGACCGGGTATCGGCACCAAGCGCTCCAGCGCGCAGATCACCCGCCACTACCAGCCCGAAACCCTCATCGGACGCCAGGTCGCCGCCGTCGTCAATTTCGCCCCGCGGCAGATCGGGCCGTTCATGTCGGAGGTGTTGACCCTCGGCTTTCCCGACGATGCCGGCGAGGTCGTGCTGTTCGCGCCGGATCAGGGCGTGCCGAACGGATCGCGGCTGTTCTGAAGGCGCAGCGCCACCATCGGCATTCTTGGAATGTCGATCGACATCCATCCGAGAACGCCGATGGCATTTGCGGGCGCGGGGTATGCTTTCTCAGGCCTTGAGGCGGTAGCCCGTGCGAAAGATCCACCAGATGACGGCGAAGCACAGGCCCATGAACAGAAGCGTCATGCCGAGACTGATGCGGACATCGACATCGGCGGTGCCATAAAAACTCCAGCGGAATCCGCTGACGAGGTAGACGACGGGATTGAATAGGCTGACCGCCTGCCAGGCCTTCGGCAGCATGCTGACGGTGTAGAAACTGCCGCCGAGGAAGGTGAGCGGCGTCACCACCAGGAGCGGAATGATCTGCAGCTTCTCGAACCCGTCGGCCCAGATGCCGATGATGAAGCCGAACAGACTGAAGGTCGTCGCCGTCAGCACGAGGAATACCAGCATCCAGAGCGGATGCATGATCTCGTAGGAGACGAACAGCCGCGCCGTGATGAGAATGATCAGCCCGAGCAGGATGGACTTGGTCGCGGCGGCGCCGACATAGCCGATCACCACCTCGATCCACGACACCGGGGCGGACAGCAGCTCGTAGATCGTGCCCGACCATTTTGGAATGTAGATGCCGAACGAGGCGTTGGAGATGCTCTGCGTCAGGATCGACAACATGGTCAGGCCGGGCACGATGAAGGCGGCGTAGCTGATGCCGTCGACCGCGCTCATGCGCGAGCCGATCGCCGAGCCGAACACCACGAAATACAGCGCGGTGGAAATCACCGGCGCCAGAATGCTCTGCGTCAACGTGCGAACCCAGCGCATGAACTCGAACTTGTAAATGGCGCCGACGGCATGGATGTTGATCATCATCTTACGCTCACCAGGCTCATGAAAATATCCTCCAGCGAACTCTGGCGCGTCTGCAGGTCGGTAAACTCGACGCCGGCGGCGCTGAGCTGGCGCAGCAGGCCGGCGATGCCCGTCTGCTCGGTCTTCGCATCGAAAGTGTAGACGAGATCCAAGCCATCGTCGGAGAGCGCGAGCTGGTCGATCGGCAGGCCTTGCGGAATGGCATCGAGGCGGGTCTGCAAATGCAGCGTCAGTTGCTTCTTTCCGAGCTTCTGCATCAGGGTGACCTTGTCCTCGACCAGGATGATCTCGCCGTTGCGGATCACCCCGACGCGGTCGGCCATCTCCTCGGCCTCTTCGATGTAATGCGTCGTCAGGATGATGGTGACGCCGGTGGCGCGCAGCCCCCGCACCATCGCCCACATGTCGCGGCGCAATTCGACGTCGACGCCGGCGGTCGGCTCGTCGAGGAACAGGATCCGCGGCTCATGCGACAGCGCCTTGGCGATCATCACCCGGCGCTTCATGCCGCCGGAGAGCGCCATGATCTTGCTGTCCTTCTTGTCCCAGAGCGACAGGTCCTTCAGCACCTTTTCGAGGTAGGCGTCGTTGCGCGGCTTGCCGAACAGGCCGCGGCTGAACCTGACCGTCGTCCAAACCGTCTCGAAGGCGTCGGTCGAGAGTTCCTGCGGCACCAGTCCGATCTTGGTCCGCGCGGCCTTATAGTCGCGGATGATATTATGACCGTCAGCCAGCACGGTCCCGGAGGTGGGATTGACGATGCCGCAGATGATGCTGATCAGCGTCGTCTTGCCCGCCCCGTTGGGTCCAAGGAGCGCAAAGATCTCGCCCTGGTGGATGTCGAGATCGACGGAGCGCAGGGCCTGAAACCCCGACTTGTAGGTCTTCGTCAGACCGGTAACGGAGATGATCGGCGGCACTGGGCCTCCTTGAGGCGGGATACGAGAGGATCAAGCGGGAGCGGCGCGATGCGGCTCCGGCGGAAGCGGTCAGCCCGATCGGCTCGGGCGCGCTGGTCCCGGGGTCCATAAGCCTTTCCGCCATCCGGGGGAAGAGGGCCGCGCTTTCCGCCGCATGCCGATACTTTAATGGCACTGTCGGCGATCGAACTTCCTCTTTAGAATTGCGTTCGACATACCATATACGTCCGGTGGGATGAGGCCGCGACCGACGGCGGCGGCGATTGTTGGAGACGGCTGACGTGGCGCGATACGAAAAGGGCCGGAAGGAAGAGACGCATCTGAGGGTCGTCAAGGCGGCATCGGAGCGCTTCCGCAAGGACGGCGTCGATGGCGTGGGCGTGGCGACGCTGATGAACGACGTCGGCCTGACCCATGGCGGCTTCTACGCGCACTTCGCTTCGAAAGACGCGCTCGTCAAGGAAGCGGCGCTGTTTGCCTTCGGGGCGAGCCCCGATGCGATGCTCAAGGACGACGAGACGCCGTTCGATCTGCGAGCCTTCATCGAAGTCTACGCCTCGCCGCAGCACCGCGATCATCCGGAAAAGGGGTGTCCACTCGCCGCGATCGGCTCGGATCTCGCCCGCCGGCCCAAAGACACCCGCCTGGCGGTCACAAAGAAGGTCCAGGAACTCGTCGGCCAGATCGGCGCGGCGCTTACGGACGACCGTCTTCACGAGCAGGAGCGGGCGGGCCGCGCCCACGCGATCCTCGCCCAGGTCGTCGGCGCCGTTCAAATGTCGCGGATCGTCACGAGCCGCACGGAGTCGGACATGATCCTTGCCGCCGGCAAGGTGAGCGCGTTGCAGCTGGCCGGGCTGCTCGAGGCTTCGCCGACGACGCCGTGGACGGTGCCCTCGAAGCAGGTCAAGCGCTAAGCCGATCTGGCTTTGATTCGGAACCGGGTGTCGCGTCCGCAACGACGGGAACTGTTGCCGTCGCGCGAGCTTTACGGGTCCGGTGTATTACCCTTGAAAGGCAAGTGGATGGGCCTGACGATCGACGCGATCGACCATATCGTCCTCAATGTGAGCGACGTCGAGACGTCGGCGGCCTGGTACCAGAGGCTTCTCGGGTTCGGCCGCGAGGATTTCGATCCCGGCCACGGCAAGGCGCGCCGGACGTCCATCACGTTCGGGCAGCAGAAAATCAACCTGCGCCCGGCCGGCGCCGACCTCGTGGAATGGTTCACCGGCGCGTGTCCGACGCCGGGCAGCGATGACCTGTGTTTTCTCACGCAGGCTGAGCCACCGGCCGTTGTCGCGCATCTTCAGGCGTGCGGCGTTGCCATTGAGGAGGGCCCGATCCGCAAGCAGGGCGCGCGCGGCGCGTTGCGCTCGGTCTATTGCCGCGATCCCGATGGCAATCTCGTCGAGATATCATCTTACGAAAGTTAGGTTTTCCGACAGTAGCGGTCGGGAAACTGCGCCCGACGACTCTGTCACATGTTAATCGCCATCGGCTTGCCGTTATCCCACTGTAATAAATGTCGGATCGGCGATTATGGCTAGCAAAACATTAAGCCGTGGTTGCAATACTGGACCTCACGAATGGGGGCGGGAATGTTGGATGAAATGCGGGTTGAACCGCCGGGCGATGCGCCGAGACCCATGCCTTCTGACGATGCCCACTTGGCAGATCATCTTCAGGCGGCTCTCAATGGAGTTCCCGCCGCGATCTTCACCTTCGACCAGAGCCTGAACCTGATCTTCGCCAACGATCGTGTCACCACGCTGCTGGGCGCGGCACCCGAGCAGCTTGCCGAATGCTCGACGGTGTTCGACCTGCTGGCGGCCTGCAAAGGCCTCGATTACGTTACCGCGCAACGCGTCGGCGGGGCGGTCCTTGCCGCAACGGCTTCCAACGAGCCGCGGCACCCGCCCATCGCCCTTTCGCCGGGGGACGCAAAAACGGCCTTCAACCTGCAGATCAGCAAAAGCGGGTCCGACCACTGGATGGTGCTCTTTGAAGATGTCACGGCCCGGCGGGCGGCGGAAAGCGAAGCGATCCCCCAGACTCTCCGTGATCCGCTGACCGGTTTGCCCAATCGCAAACATCTGAACGATCGCATCGCGGATGTCGTCGCGACGGTCATCGGCCGGACGCAGGTCTGGATGATCCTCGTCGACCTCGATCGGTTCAAAACGGTCAATGACACGCTCGGTCATCCGATCGGCGATGCCGTGCTCAAGATTGTCGGGCGACGCCTGACCTCCGCCATGCGGGATAGCGATGAGGTGGCGCGGCTGGGTGGCGACGAATTCGCCTTGCTGATCCGCGGCCGGCCCGAGCCCGAAGCCGTCGCCACCGTAGCACGACGGTTGATCGATGTCCTCGGGCGGCCCTATCTGATCGAAGGCCACCTGATTCATATCGGCGCCAGCCTCGGGATCGCGTCGAGCCAGGATATCAGCGAACACGACCATCTCTTCAAGAACGCGGATCTTGCGCTCTATGCCGCCAAGAAGGCTGGACGCAATACATTCAGCTTCTTCGATCCGGCGATGGAGGCCCGCGCTCACAAGCGCCGTGCCATGGAAATCGATCTGCGCAAGGCGATCGCGCTGCGCCAGTTCGAATTGCACTACCAGCCGCAGATCGATCTCGACCTCAACACCATCACTGGCTTCGAGGCGCTGGTCCGCTGGCGCCACCCGGAGCACGGCCTGGTCCCGCCAAATGACTTCATCCCGCTGGCGGAGGAGATCGGCCTGATCGTCGCCATCGGCGAATGGGTCCTGCGCGAAGCCTGCCGGGACGCGGTCCACTGGCCGGAGTCGATTTCCGTTGCCGTCAATGTCTCGCCCTGCCAGTTCGAAAACGCCGCAGCCCTCGTCACCTCGATCGAGAAAGCCTTGAAAGCAAGCGGGCTGCCTGGCAACCGGCTGGAGGTGGAGATCACCGAAAGCGTGCTGCTTCGCAAAGAGAGCGCCGTGCTTTCAGCGCTCCACGCCATGCGTGCGCTCGGCGTCCGGATCGCAATGGACGATTTCGGGACCGGCTATTCGAGCCTGAGCCAGCTCAGCAGCTTTCCGTTCGACAAAATCAAGATTGATCGGTCTTTCGTCACAAGCAAGGGGGACTGCAAGGACCAGAATGCGATCGTCCGCGCCATCACCGCGCTCGGTATCAGCCTCGGCATGGCGACGATTGCGGAAGGCGTGGAGACGTCGGAAGAGCTCGCCCGCATCCGCGCCAATGGCTGCACCTCGGTCCAGGGCTATCACTTTAGCAGGCCGCTCCCAATCGAGCAGGTCGATGGGCTCATCGCGGGCTTCGCAGCGCGCCATCCTATTGCCACCCCGCAAGCTGCCTGAGGGAGCCGCGACATGACGCTTTATCGCATTCTCTATTGCAGCCGCAGCGAACTTGCGGACTCGCCTGCGGCCGGCGCCGAGGAGATCCGGCAGATCCTCGCAAAGTCCCGCGCCAACAACGCGCGGGACGACATCACCGGTGGTCTGTTTTTCAGCAACCAGTGTTTTGCCCAGGTCCTCGAAGGTCCCGCCGAAAAGGTCGAAGAGACGTTCGAGCGCATCCAGTGCGACATGCGGCATCGCGACGTCACGGTGCTCGAAGCCGGCCCTATCGCGACGCGTGACTTCCCGGCCTGGTCGATGGCCTTCACCGGGTCGACCGATGCTTCGGCTTTCGGTCAGGCTGTCTTGTCCGCGGCCTTCTCCGGCCAAACGCAAGCCGGCGACAAGCTGCTCGATATCTTGCGCAGCGTCGTCGTGCGCGAAGACGAGTGGCTGGCCAACGAGGCGGCGTGAATTTTCCGCGGCCCCGGCGGTGCCACCATGTTGCGATGGCCAGTCGGCTGGTCGCGGGCCGATCCGTTAGCGCCGATGGCTTGTCCTCAGGCAAGTCCCGGGATATCTCGCCCAGCATGCTAGCATCGCTGTCGGCCCCCGCCCGCGCGTGGCCGATGAACGTCTTCTCGCCATGCGTTGCGACCAAGACCGGACGTTTCGACCGGAGAACAAGCTTCATGCGGCCACGATCCCTGTCTCTGACCCGCTTCGGCCTCATCGGCATGGTCATCGCCTTTTCGGCGTTGCGCTCGGCTTCGGCAGAACCGTCATCGGAGGTTCCGGCCTGGCTGAAGTCCCATGTCGGCGAAGGCGAAGGCCAGATCGCCGGTCCGGTGCTGCAGCGGGCGCGCGCCCTCTATCGACGAAAGATCAGCGAGGGGGCGATCCGAAATGCCTGCTACTTCGCCATGGATGCAACGCGCCCCAACATCCTGGGCGACGGCTCGGTCGGACGCCGCTTCTATATCGTCTGCGAAGGCGAACAGTCGTTCCGCGCGATTTCGGCAGGACACGGCAGCGGGCGCGATCTGCCCGGCGTGGCGGATTTCGCCAACGGCAGGCAATGCGCGAAGAATTTCGGCAACGCCATGGATTCCGAACTGACGACGGGCGGCGCCTACGTGACGGCCGAGACCAAGACCTCTTTCAAGGGCTACTACCTGGCGTCTGCCGACCGCGATGCCGCTTTGGTCCGATCCTTCGTCCAGTTCGACGGCGAAGGCGAGACGGCCAACGCGCGACCGCGCGCCATCGGCGGCCATGCCGCCGTGGTGCTGAAAGGTGTGTGTCTGCGCAAAGATCCGCAGAGTCCATATGCGGACCAAGGCGGTTACGTCCCCTTCGGCAAGCGCGCGGACTATCCCGGCGGCCGCAGCAACGGCTGCACCAGCTGGTCGCCGGAAGACGCGCCGCAACTTCTTGCGATGGTGAAGGAAGACCCGACGACGCTCTACATCTATCCAGACGCCGCCGACGTCAGCGCCGTGGCGCGCGCGGTCGCGGCGGGCCGACCGGCATCCGGGGCATATTGGAACGCGTCATGTCTCAAGCAGATCCGCTCGCCCAAATTCTGGGCCAAGGAAACGCTCGAGCCTCTGTTGGCCGCATACAAGAACAGCCATCCGGCGCCACCGCCGCGGCCGACGCCATTGTGTCGAGAGCCGTAATACCGCGTCGGGCCTACACGGGTGAAACCTGTACGGATCGCGGGCATGGACATCTGCTGACCGTGCCGCCTACAGCGTCAGCAGCGCGATGCTGACGACGACGAGATTATACGAGGCGTGGAGCAAAATCGTCGGCTTGATGCTGCCGGTCTGCTCGCGGATGAAGCCCAGCGCGAAGGCCAGCGGCAGCACGAGCACCATGTGGCGCGGCTCCCAGTGGATCGCGGCAAAAAGGAATGCCGTGGCGAACAGCGTGGTCCCGAAGCCGAAGCGGCGACGCAGGCCGGTGTAGAGCCATCCACGGAATATCAGCTCCTCGGTGATCGGCGCGCAGACCACATAGTTGAGCACGAGGGTCCCGACGAGCAGCGTGTCGGTGGGGCCATCGAGGGCGATGTGCCGCTCGCGCAGGCTGGCGAGCGCGAGGCTGGCGAGCGCGGCATAGATCAAAACCATCACCGCGACGGAAGCGATACGGCGCCAGCCGCGACCGACGGGGCGCAGGGCGACGAGATCGCGCCACGCAAACCGCTGCTTGTGGCGCGCCACGATCACCGTGGCGCTGGCCAGAGCGGCATAGACTAGGGTGACGGCAAGGGCGCTGAGCTTGGTCTTGGTCGGAATATCGAAGCGCAAGGAGAGATAGAAGCTGCGGGTCTCGTCCACGCCCCACAAGGCGCCCTGCCCCAGGAGGATGAGGCCGGCGACGATCGCCGCCAGAACCGCGGCGATGGCAGCGATGGCGACCAGGCTGACGACCAGGCCCGCGAGGCCATAAGGCTCCGCGCCGCCCGACCGGACATCCAGGACATCGTGCTTGGTCTGTTGATCCATCACAGGTCCTTTACGAAGCCATCTTCCTAAGTCGCGAAGCCTCCCCTATATTGGGGCTGCCGTCCTCGGACGGCTATGGCGATAAACGGCGTCGAAATGAAGCTTTTCGGACCCGGGGGCGGTACCCGGCGCCTCCACCCAAGGGCGTGTTGTCGTGTTGTTTCAAGGCGATGCGCATTTCGGCGGGGGCGAAATAGGTTCGACGGGAAGTGTAAAGGACTGTCTTTTGCTCGGCATGGTTCCGCCGTTATCGGGCTAATCCTATAGTTGCCAATGACAACTACGCTTCGGTGGCCCTCGCCGCGTAATGCGGTTCTGGTACCGAGAAACAAGTCCTTAGGGGTTGCACTCTAAGGCGGGGTTCGGAGGCACCTGGCAACAGAAGCCTCCACTTCATTCTCGACCGGTCACGGCTCACCGGGTTTCGTCTTACCGTTGGACACATACTGAATGCCGAACGACATGATCCGTTATGACCTTCTTGTGCAGGAAGCCTTGTGCGGCGTCGTCAAGAAGGTGCTCGGAGAGGCGGCGCGGGACGGTCTGCCAGGCGACCATCATTTTTACATCACCTTCCGCACCCAGGCGCCCGGCGTCCGGCTGTCGACGCGGATGCGCGAGCAGTATCCGGAGGAGATGACGATCATCCTCCAGCATCAGTTCGAGGACTTGAGCGTCACCGACCATGCCTTCGAGGTCGGTCTGTCGTTCCGCGGCATCCCCGAAATGCTGCTGATTCCTTTCGATGCCCTGACCGGCTTCTTCGACCCTT
>NZ_LMUU01000040.1:21337-23026 GCF_009765775.1 Beijerinckia sp. L45 | reverse complement strand
GATACCGGCCTGCCACCGGCCGAATCGGGCGCGAACGCCGCATCGAAGGCGATCGGCCTGCTCGCCAGCCCGGCCGCGCTGCCGGCGATCGGCGGCGGTGCCTCCAAGGCCAAAGCGGGCTCCGAATCTGTCGCGGCCAGTGCCGAGCAGGACGGAACGGACGGCCCAACCGAAGCCAAGGTCGTCTCGATCGACGCGTTCCGCAAAAAGACGTGAGCGGCGAGGTCGTCAATCTGCGTCGGGTGCGGAAAGCCAAGGCGCGCACCGACCATGCCGACAAGGCCGCCGAAAACCGTGTCCGCTTCGGCCGCACGCTGGCCGACCGGCAGACCCAGGCCGATATCGAGGCGAAGGCCTCGCGCCATCTCGACGGCCACCGCCTCGGTCCGTCAGCGCCGGGCGATGACTGACCCCGAGCGCAGGCCGACGGCCGTCGTCAAGCACTCCCTGCTGATTGCCGGCCACGCCACCAGCGTCTCGCTGGAAGACGCGTTCTGGCAGGCGCTCAAGGCCACGGCCTCACGCCGCGGCCTCTCCGTCGCGGCGCTGGTCGCCGAGATCGACGCGACACGCGACGGCGCCAATCTCTCGTCCGCGATCCGGGTGACATTGCTCCACGACGCGGCCCGGGATCGGGCGCCGTAAGGCGTTTTGAGGCCCGGAACGCTATGGGCGCAGAACAGGTCCGATCTTGTCCAGAGTCAGAGAAGGCACGAACTTGGGATCCTGATAGATCGCAGCAAGCGCCGCTTCGGGTATAGCGCCCGCGCCGGGTGGAAGAGGCGTATCGGCCGTCGCGAAGGCCGCGTCCCACATCGCGGCAAGGAATCGCGCCCCGGCGCCCATGACCGTTGCCGTCTTGTCGCCGAACGCGGCCCACAGACCGTCGACGACCCTGACCGAACTGCCGCCGCCGAGCCGGATGTATTCGTTGCAGAGGGTGGTCGGCGGCAGGATCGTCGCCACCTGGCTCATCAGCGTGACCGTGGCAAAAGCCGCATCGCGCCCCGAGGCGATCGACGGGATCGGACCGGCGTATTGTTGGGCCTCGGGTCCGATGGCCGGCAGAAGCTGCTTGGAAAAGCGATCGACCATCTTGTCTTCGTAGGTCGCGTGGACGCCTTTTCCCGGCCATTTCTTGGCATGGGGATCCGACGGATCCTTGAATCCATCGGCGAGATAGGATCCGTGCAACGGTTGGCAGGCGTCGCCGACATAATGCGACACGATGCCGGCGGCGCAGATGAAACGCGGCACGTCGCCTTGCTGGAGTGCTTCGATCATTTCCTGAAAGAACTGCCAGACGCGGAACGGCAGCAGGCCTTCGTCGCGAGACTGGGTGTGCCCGTTGGATTGGTACCACCGCTGCCACGCCGCGACATCCATATTGGCGATCGATTGCAGCGTCAGGTCGCGCAGCGTCGGCCCGCCGCCCGCGTCGGGCGCGTCGATATCGGCATAGTGGTTCGGGTGCTCGGGCCCCGCATTTTGCGCATAGTCGCGGCCGCCGGGGACTTTCGCCGGGACTTTCTTCCAGACCAGGTCGGGGACATCGGCCAGTTCGACGAAATCCCCGTTCGAGAGTTTTTGCCGGATCTGGTCGGGCGTCAGTTCGTCGGGCAGAAAACTGATCCGCTCGATATTGGCGTTCAGAAGCGCCTTCAGGTTCGCGTTCTGCACCACCGAAAT
>NZ_LMUU01000040.1:5440-21263 GCF_009765775.1 Beijerinckia sp. L45 | reverse complement strand
GTCCCCCGTAGGCATGCGGCCCGGTATTATGATCGGTAACGAGATCGACTTCGAGCAGCTGGCACACGGTGCTCAGACCCGTCGCCAGGGCAAAGTTCAGGCGCGCCTTACCGCGACCGAGCAAGGTCTGGCCGCCCCACTCCACCGCCAGAGGCCTGAGGACGATCGGCGAATGCGGCTGGTCGGGGATTTGGTGCGTGACCAGATGCCAAATCGTTCCGGAATCGCCGGGCGCCGTTTGCGACGCGCCATGCGTCGGCGCGATGAGGAATTCGGAAACGTAGTCGTATCCCGCCTGGGACTTGTGCCGATAAAAGAGCGCCTTGACGGTGCCCTCCAATTTTCCGGAGGCCGCACCGAAAGCGCAAACGGGCTGATCGATGAGTTGCAGCCCGAGGTTCAATTCATTGAGATCGGCGACATCGCCGACGGTATGGCCGAGCCCGAACGGCTGGCTCGTCCAGTCGTCGACGGTGTCGACGTCGACAAGCCCGACGTCGAGCGTCAGGAACGTCCGCCGCGCCGGGAACGCCGGATAGACGTCGGACAAGGGCTCCTTGGTGAGCTGCTTCGGCGCGCTTCGCCCGACCGGGACGATGTTGCCGCGAACCTTGGCCCGGACGATGGAGCCGGTGTCGCCGCAAACATGTCGGTTCGTCAACGCGTAGGTCTTGTGCCCGTCGCTGACGAGGCAGCCCACGCTGGCGATCCGTTCGGCGCCTTGGACATCGACGATGAGCGGGCAGCCGCCGCCGAGATAACTGCGCGGCCAGCGCGTATCGACGGGGGCGCTCGATTGCGGCACGCCCTCTTTCACCACGACCACGCAGACGGGTGCTGCCCGCCCGTCCGGAAGGAACAGCGTCCGGGGCACCATGGAACTCGGGTCGGGGCCCTCGCCGCCGAAGTGCGAGGCATCCGCCCATTTGTCGACGAGCACCAGGATACACGGCCAGGAGTAAGGCCTGACCTCGGAATTATCGAAGGTGCGCGGTGTCTTCTTCCGCCGGGTGCTGTTCAACGTCCGGACGGAGGCGTGGTCGCTGGGCCAGGGATCGTCGTTGCGGATCAGATAGAGACCGACCGCCGTGCCGATCACGTTCGCCTTGTTCATGAGGTGCCAGTGATACTGGTCTCGAGCCTCGAGAAGATCTTTGAACGAGAGACTCTGAAAATTCGTTTGATTGGCAAGAACGTCCATCGCGACACCTGCTTTGACAATATCAAGGGTGATCACGTGATTTATCGGCCGATATTACAAGTTAAGCAATTTATACAAAGGAATGAAATACCGTAGTAGTAGAGGCATAGTCCAATATCGCAAGGCTATCAGTAGCGCCCGGCCGCGCTGGGATCGGTCGGATTGCCCGGCGACTGGTAGGCTGGCTGATCGAGGCTGCTCGGGGCCGGCGCGGCGCGCTGCTCCTGATCCTGCCGCCGCTGGGCCGCGCGATCGCGCGCCTGCTGCTCCGCAATCGCGCGGTTGTGGGCAGCCTCCTCCTGTGCCGCGCGCTGCTCCTCGACGGCTCGCGCGGCCTCCTCGGCTTTGCGCGCCTTCTCCACCTTGGCCGCCGCTTCCCTGGCACGGCGCTCGGCTTCCGCCTTGCGCGCCGCTTCGACGGCTTGGCGCGCTTGCTCCTCCGCTTGCAGGCGCTCCTGCTCGCGGCGCCGGTCGGATTGCAGCCGCGCGTTGAAAAAGGCGCGTTCGTGAACGTCGAATTCGTAGGCTTCGATTCGCGCGCTTTCGCGGGCCAAGGCCCGTGTCGCAAGGGCATTGATGAAGACGCTGATGTCCGTGGTTCGAGCGGGACTTTTCAGCGGCCCGGCGTAGAGAATGACGATCTGCGGCGGTGCGCCCGTCCAGCTTTTCGGCAGCGCCTGCAGCGTCTGGGCGACCCGCTCGTCGATGGCAGGCTTGCGCAGATCGACGGACGCCGAAACGGTGCTCGACACCGGCCCCTTCGACGCGGCATCCGGCTTCGGATCGAGGTGCAGAATGCCGGACGCGAGGCTGAGCGTGAAAGGCCGGGATCCCGCGTCGAGGGCAGCCGCCGCGGCATCGTCCAGAGCGCGGACGATCGAATCCTCGTCGACGCTGAGGCGGTCGCCTTCGACATCGTCGAAGATCTTGGACAACGCCGCCGGATCCGCGCGCGGCACGCGAAGATCCGCGATCGTCGCGTCACCGGTGCCGGCAAGGCTGGCGATCAGCGCCAGCGGCGAGCGGCCGCTGCCGGCGACATCGGCATGGCCGCTGAACCGGCCGGTCGCGCTGGGAAGATCGAGCGCGACGTCGGTGAGGGCGAGCTTGCCTTCCACGGCGGCGGCGACGCCGTCGCGGCGCAGGGTGAGATCGCCGCCGACGCGGCCGCCGTTGAGCCCCGCCGTCAGACCTTTCAGCGCGACGAGCCCCTGGGAAACGCTGACCGTGACGGCTGCATCACTGCCGCTCAACCCTTGCCCGAAATCGAAAGCCTTCGCCGTGAGATCGACCGCGCTCTTGGGGGGATCGATGAGGCCGGAGCCGAAGGCGGTCGCCGACCACAGCGCGCCCGCCGCGGGCTGCTGCGCGGGGCCGAGCGACAGACCGAGCAAGGTCGCCAGCGACAGGCGGTCGAAGGCGAGCGCCCCGGTGAGCGCCGGTTCGGCCTTGGCGGCGCTATGCCACATCAGCGACCCACTGGTCGCGACCCCGTCGATCTGGCCTTTCAGGTCGGCGAAGGAGAGGCCGGCCGGCGTCCAGGCGACGCCGGCGCCGAGATCGACGGGAATGCGTCCGGTGAGATCGGGGAAAGCGACGGCCGTGGATTGCAGCAGCGTCGAGATGTCTCGGCTCGCCAGCTTCGCGGTGCCCGAGCCGCTCGGAGCGCTGGCCAGGCTTAGCTGGCCGGCAAGATCGAGCGTCGTCGCGCCGAACGCGGCGTGAACCGTCGTTGTCAGCGCGCCGTCGAGCGGTCCCTTGGCGTCAAGCGCGATACGGCTCGCGCCGAGCGTGTTCAGCGGCAGCGCCGGGATGCCGAGTTGGCGCAACAGCACGCTGCCTTCCGGCGCGCTGGCCGAACCGGTCGCAATGATCGTCTTGTCGTTGGATGGGTCGGGATAGAGCGTGGCGTCGAGCTTGGTGGCGCCGAGGAGACCCACGACGGTCATCGCCCGCGGCAATGGACCCGAAGGCGCATCGATCGGCTTCAAGGCCGCCGAGATCGTGAGCTTGGCCGGCGTCAGCGCGGCGGCGCGGGCGACCAGGGCATCGCTCCACGCGCTCGGCGCCACGCGGTGAAACAGAGCGGCGGCATCGCCCAGGCGATCCGCGTCCAACGTGGCATCCAGGCGGCCACCGCGCGGATCGAGCGTCGCAGTCGCGTCGATCGTCGCGCCGCCGAGACCTTCGATGCGGAAGGTGCCGAGCGCAAAATGGCCGCCGGTCTTGGTCAACGCGACCCGGAGGCGCCCGGCGTCGAGCGCGCTGTCGCCGACGCGCGCCACCTTGAGGCCGCGCGCATCCAGCTTCAGGTCGAGGTCGGTCGCGGCCGATTGCGTCCGAAGCGCGCTCAGGTCCGGGAGCGCGTCGAGATCGAGTGCATCGGCGCGGAGATCCGCCTTGAGCGCGGCCGGCTCGCTGCCCTTGGCCGCAGCGAAATGGACCGCGCCTGTCATCGTCGAGCGATCGAGGCGGAGCGCTAGGGCGGCGACATCGATCCCGTCATCCCCGACCGTCACGTTGCCTCTGGCATCGACCGCCCGGACCGGGAGGTCCGGCCTGGTGAAACCGGGCACGACGGTGGAGAGCCAGGCAAGTGTAGCGGGCAGATCCCCGGCAGACAGGGCGACCTTGCCCTCGAACGCGCGACCGGTCGCCGGCGCCGCCTTGCCGTCGACGGCAAGATGCACCCTACCCGGGCCGTCGCCCGCAAAACGAAGGGCCGAAGCCTGATCGGTTGCGAGCGCAAAGCTCCCGTCGAGATTGCTGAGCGTTTGCCCGGCGTAGGTTGCCGTCGCAACGGAAAGATTCACCGTCGTCGGCAACGGCGGAACCAGCGCGCGGCGAAGGCCGGCGAGGTCCGGCAGCCGCGGTTTTGCGGCGTCGCCATCGGTCGCAGCGCTCGGCGCAAACAGCCGATCGACGTCAATCTGCTTGCCGACGAGGTTCAACTGCAGCGCGGGCGTGTCGCCAAGATCGGCGTCCCCGGTCGCGGCCAGGACGAGACTGTGCTCTTCGCCGCCAATACGGAGCTCACCGCTGTCGAGCTTGGCCTGCGCGGGATCGGCATGCACGGCGCCCGACAGGCGCCAGGGCAGCGGCAGGTCCTCCCGGCCGGAAAGACGGCCGGAGAGGATCGCCGCGCCATCGAAGCTCTGCCGGATACTGCCGCCGGAAACGTCGGTCAGCGTCACCGTGCCGTCGAGATCGACGCCGGCATGCGCCGATGTCTCCTCCACCACCAGCTTGGTCCGCGCCCTGCCATGGTCGGCCGCCGAGGCCGCGAAGCGGAATTTCGTCCGGCTGTCGGAGGCACCAGCGGCGCCATTGCCTTTGAACGGACCGGCCAGCGACTCGGCTTCGGCCTCGAAATCCAGATGCTCCAAAGCAAACGTCCGCCCGCTCTGCGGATCGGCGATGGCGAGCGTCCCGTCGATCACCGCGATGCGGTCGAACCGCACATCGGCCTTGAAGGCGGGCGCATCGGGCAGCGGCGGCAGCGTGCGATCGTGCTGCAGGGTCACCCGGATCGTCGGCTCCTCGAGCCGGGCCTCGACGACGTCGAACTCGCCATGCAGCAAGGGCGTCACGGACAGTTCGAGATCGAGATGGCGGATGCCCATGGTGATCGGGCCGTCGTCGCCGCCGATCACGGCCTGATCGAGGATGAGATAGGGCGTCGGCAGCAGCTTCAGATCGATCGAACCACCGACCGTCACCTTTTGGCCCAGCGCGTGCGAAAGCCGCGCCTCGACGAAGGCGCGCTGCGAATTCCAGTCGACGAAATACGGCGCGGCGAGCGCCGCCGTGAGCAGGAGGATCAGGAGGATCGCAAGCGCGGTTAGGGTTTCACGCACGGGTTCGGTTCGGCCCAGAAGGAGGGGGTCGGCAGCCAGACGAGATTGGCCTCTCTCAATGCATCAGCTGGATGCAGAATCAAAGGCGCAAGCCCTCAAGTTTGGAGCCGCTGTCTCCAACGGTCGACATCGCGGCATGGCGGCCCCACATTGGTTTCATGATTCGCACTTTGTTCCAGGCCTGCCATGGCCCTGCCTAGCTCCCTCGACGACGCCGGTCTCGACGAGGTGACCCCGCGCGCCGGCGGCATCGCCGATCGCGCCAGAGCCCGCCAAGGCGAAAGCCGCTATCTCGACGGGCTCAATCCCGAGCAGCGCGCGGGCGTCGAGGCGATCGACGGCCCGGTCCTGGTGCTGGCCGGTGCCGGCACCGGGAAGACGCGCGTGCTGACGACACGCATCGCCCATATTCTGGCCTCGAGCCGCGCCCGGGCCCACGAAATCCTCGCGGTAACCTTCACCAACAAGGCCGCGCGCGAAATGAAGGAGCGCGTCGCCATGCTGGCGGGGCCGGTCGCCGAGGGCATGCCCTGGCTCGGCACGTTCCACGCGATCTCGACCAAGATCCTGCGCCGCCATGCCGAATTGGTCGGGCTGAAATCCGGCTTCACCATTCTCGATACCGACGACCAGATCCGGCTGATGAAGCAGGTGATCCAAGCAGCTGGCATCGACGACAAGCGCTGGCCGGCCCGTGCGCTCGCCAATCAGATCGACGCCTGGAAGAACCGCGGCCTCGGGCCACCCCAGGTGCCGGCGGGTGAAGGCAGTTCCTTCGCCAACGGCAAGGGCATCGAGCTCTACCGCGCCTACCAGGAGCGGCTCAAAACCCTCAACGCGACGGATTTCGGCGACCTTCTGCTCGAATGCGTGCGGCTGTTCCGCGAACATCCCGACATCCTCAAGACCTACCAGGAGCGCTTCCGCTTCATGCTGGTCGACGAGTATCAGGACACCAACACCGTCCAGTACCTCTGGCTGAAGCTGCTGGCGCAGGGGCGCCACAACGTGTGCTGCGTCGGCGACGACGACCAGTCGATCTACGGCTGGCGTGGCGCCGAGGTCGACAACATCCTGCGCTTCGAGAAGGATTTTCCTGGCGCCAAGGTAATCCGCCTGGAGCAGAACTACCGCTCGACCGGGCATATCCTCGCCACCGCCGCGCATCTCATCGCGCGTAACGAAGGTCGGCTCGGCAAGACGCTGTTCACCGACGGCGAGGACGGCGAAAAGACCACCGTCACCGGGATCTGGGATTCCGAAGAGGAAGCCCGAACCGTCGGCGAGTCGATCGAGCAGCTGCAGCGCCAGGGGCATACGCTCGACGAGGTGGCGATCCTGGTGCGCGCGTCGTTCCAGATGCGCGAGTTCGAGGAGCGCTTCATCACCCTCGGCCTGCCCTATCGCGTGATCGGCGGCCCGCGGTTTTACGAGCGCGCGGAAATCAGGGACGCGTTGGCGTACCTCCGCTGCGTCGCGCAGCCGGCCGACGATCTCGCCTTCGAGCGCATCTTCAACAATCCCAAGCGCGGCCTCGGCGATGCCACGCTGCAGCTTTTGCATGAATACGCCCGCCGCGAGCGCATCCCGCTGATCCAGGCGGCGCGGGTGATGGTCGAGACCGAAGAGCTGAAGCCCAAGCAGCGCCAGACCTTGCGGGCGCTCGTCGCGGACTTCGCGCGCTGGTCGAGCCTGATCGACAGCAAGCCGCAGGGCCAGCTCGCCGAGATGATTCTGGACGAGTCGGGCTATACCGCGATGTGGCAGAAGGACCGGACGGCGGAAGCGGCAGGGCGCCTGGAAAACCTCAAGGAGCTTGTGCGCTCGATGGAGGAATTCCCTGATCTGACTGGCTTTTTGGAACACATCTCGCTTGTCATGGAAGCTGCCGACAAGGGCACCGGCGAGCGCGTCTCGATCATGACCCTGCATGCCGCGAAGGGCCTGGAGTTCGAGACGGTGTTCCTGCCCGGCTGGGAGGAAGGCCTGTTTCCGCACCAGCGCTCGCTCGACGAATCCGGCCGCGCCGGGCTCGAAGAGGAGCGCCGCCTGGCCTATGTCGGCATCACCCGCGCCAAGCGCCGCGCCAAGATCTACTTCGCCACCAACCGTCGCATCCACGGTCTGTGGCAGACGACAATCCCCTCGCGCTTCCTCGACGAACTGCCGGAGAAGCACGTCGAAGTCACGGAAGCCGCCAACGGCAACGCCTATGGCGGCTACGCGCAATCGCGTTTCGCCAACATGGACAGCTATACCTCGACCTATTCCACACCGGGATGGCAGCGAGCGCAGCGTCGCAACGAGAGCCAGCCGAGCGGCAACGCCGGCGGCTTTGGTCAGCAATCGGCGCGGCGCGGGCCGTTGCAGATCGAAGGCGACCTCGTCGCCAAGTCGAGCGTCGGCTCGGCGTTTGCCAAGGGCATCCGGGTGTTCCACCAAAAGTTCGGCAACGGCGTCGTCGCCTCGGTGGACGGCAATAAGCTCACCGTCGACTTCGACAAGGCCGGCCGCAAGATGGTGCTGGACAGCTTTTTGAGTGCGACCTGAAGGCCTTGCGCCGCTCTTTTGCCGGGACACGCGATGACTGACCTCGACATCCGGGCCGACGATTTTGCGCGCGCGAAACCCTATGGGTGGGTCGGGCTGCCGATCAGCCTGATGGCCATCGTCGGTCTCGGCATGACGGTGTCCGCACTCGTCTCTGGCACGGCGTTCGGCGTCGAGGTGGCGCTGGTCGGATGGCACGCGGCGGTCGTGCGCGCGTCCGGCCTCTTCCAGGCGATGAAGGGCGACCCGCATGCCGGCGAATTCGTTGCGCTTTGCCTGTCGATCCTCATCTATCTCGCGATCGCGCTGATGGTCGTCACCTTCGCCCGCTTTCGCGGCGGCGCGCGCTGGCGCGATCTCATCGCCTGGCATCCCTGGGAAGCGCGCCATCGTTCCCGGCTGTTCTGGGCAATTGTCGTCGGCACCTTCGTCTACAGCCTCGTCGCCAACGAGGCGCTCGCCTATTTCTATCCGGCGTCGCAGGAATGGGTGACGCTTCCCACCGGCGCCTGGTCTGTCGCCCTGTTCTTCGTCGTCGCCGTCATCGCGGCGCCGCTGACGGAAGAGTTGATGTTTCGCGGCTGGCTCTACACCGGCCTACGCGCCAAACTGTCGATCTGGCCGAGCCTCGTCCTCTCGTCGATCCTGTTCGCCCTGGCGCATTGGGAGTCGACGCATCTCTACGCGCTGGTGGTGTTTCCCGTCGGCATGGCGCTCGGCTTCATCCGCGAGCGCGCCGGCAGCCTGAAGGCGTCGATGAGCTTCCACGCGATGTACAATGGGATTGCGCTGGTGATGCTATGTTTCGGACGATGAGACGTCTTAAGGCTTCGCCCAGGCGGTGATCGCCTCCTGGAGATCGCGCTGACCAACGTCGGTCTTTTCGAATGTCAGCTTGGCGATCTTGCCGCTCGACAGGCGGATCGGGATATCGATCCATTCCCGCGACTTCAGCAGATCAAGGTTGGCGGTCTCCGAATTTCCGGGCGTCAGGCCGATGAGGAACGAGTTCTCGACGATCGGCACGGGGACGCCATCCAGCGGATCGCCGTTGCCGCTATCCTCGCGGCGCATCTGCGGAACGTTGATGTCCTTGACGTTGCCCGAGGGGCTGCCGGGCTGAAGGATAAAGCGGATCTTCAGCGTATGCGACGCGGGCAGTGACGCATCGGTGTTCTTCTGGAAGATCACCGAGGCCTTCATCTTGTCGTCCGGCAGATCGATGTCCGCCCGCACGGCGAGGCCGACCGTCTGGTTCTGACCGTCGCTCACGTTATCAAGCCGCCACACCACCGTGCCGAGGTAGGTCTTGACCTTGTTCTGCTCTTCCGGCGCTTCCACGAGCATCGCCGCGCGCCCGGCGACGGGCGCCGCGGGATTGGCCGGCGGCGTCGATGGCTGCTGCGATGCCGCCTGCCCCGAGGCCGCCGCGGCTTGATCTGCGGTCCGCTGCGGCCGGCTGTCGTCCGACGACGGCTGACCGCCGACGCGCTCCACGCTCTTACCGGCGTCGGCCGGCGACTGCTGCTCGGCGGTCTTGGTGTGCAGGGCCTCGGGCCGATCGCGCAACTTGAAGGCGGCGAAGGCCACAATGAGCACGACGGCACCGACGCCCGCGGGGATAATCCATAAAGGCCGCTTCGCGCGCTTGGGTTCGGGCGGCTGCGGTGCGATGGGGCGCTGCTTCTGCTCGGACCGCGGCTTGATTCGCAACGTCTTGTCCGGCGCGTCGTCGATCGGCGGTACGGCCGATGCGGCGATTTCCGACGACACGGGCGCAGTCTCGGCGACCGGTGCGACCACGGGTTCCGGGCCGGGAGCGTCGACAGCCGGCTTGTCGTTCGACACGGCCTCCACAACCGTTGGGTTCACAACAGGCGGTTTCGTCGGCGTCTTGGTCCGCAACGTGGGGAACGGTTTGCTCGGCGCGGGGCCGAGCGCGCCGCCGGAGGCCGGAAAGCGGCTCGGCTCTGGCTTGGGCGCCGGCACTTCGGGCGCTGGCGCTACGGATTCCGGTTCGGGCAGCGGCATCTCGGCCGGAGCCACGACGCTCGCGAGCTCGGTCTCGAGGCGCTCGATGGCGCCATCGAGCGCCACGGATTCGCGTTCGATGTCTTCGTCGGGAACCGGCGGATGCAGCGTGCGCAACTGGCCGATCAGCGCTTTGCGCGCACGCTCATAGACGACCTTGCGCGAATCCGGAGTCGAATTCGGCAAGCTCGCGACAGCTTTCGCCAGGAGCGGATAGTATTCAGCCATGCGGTTTCAGAGCATCCCTTGTCTTTGGCGTCAATCCGCCACCACGGTCTAGCCGCGATTGCCGGGGCTCCGGTCAATCCCGGAAGGGATTGTGCACAAGTATCGTGTCGTCGCGCTCGGGACTGGTCGACAAGAGGGCCACCGGCGCCTCGATCAGCTCCTCGATGCGCCTGACATACTTGATCGCCTGCGCGGGCAGATCAGCCCATGAGCGCGCGTTGGCGGTCGTGCCCTGCCACCCCTCGATGACCTCGTACACCGGCTCGACCCGCGCCTGTGCCGCCTGGCTGGCGGGAAAGCGGTGGATCAGCTGGCCGTCGAGCTTGTAGCCGGTGCAGACGTTAATCGTCTCGAACCCGTCGAGGATGTCGAGCTTGGTCAGGGCGATGCCGTCGATGCCGGACGTCTTCACCGTCTGGCGCACCAGCACCGCGTCGAACCAGCCGCAACGGCGGCGGCGACCGGTGTTGACGCCGTATTCGTGGCCGCGGTCGCCGATGCGCTGGCCGATCTCGTCATGCAGTTCGGTCGGGAACGGGCCGCCGCCGACGCGGGTGGTGTAGGCCTTCGCGATGCCGAGCACGTAGCCGATCGCCCGCGGGCCGAGGCCGGAACCGGTCGAGGCCTGGCCGGACACCGTGTTCGACGAGGTGACGAAGGGATACGTCCCGTGGTCGACGTCGAGCAGCGCGCCCTGCGCACCTTCGAAGAGAATGCGTTTGCCGTCGCGGCGCAGCGTCTCGAGCTTGTCCCACGTCGAACCCATGAACGGCAGGATTTGGGGGGCGACAGCCAGCAGGTCGTCGCGGATCGATTGCGCCGTCACCGGTTCGAGGCCGAGGCCACGACGCAGCGGCTCGTGATGGGCGAGCAGGCGAGCGATCTTCTCATCCAGTGTATCCGGCTCGGCGAGGTCGGACAGGCGGATGGCGCGGCGGCCGACCTTGTCCTCGTAGGCCGGGCCGATGCCGCGCTTGGTAGTGCCGATCTGCACGCCGACCGCCATGGTCGATTCGCGATGCGCATCGAGCTCGCGATGCAGCGACAGGATCAGGGTGACGTTCTCGGCGATCAGCAAGGTCTCGGGCGTGACGACGACGCCCTGCTTCTCGATCTTGGCGATCTCCTCGATCAGGTGATGCGGGTCGACCACGACGCCATTGCCGATCACCGACAGCTTGCCGGGCCGCACGATGCCGGAGGGGAGAAGGGCCAGCTTGAACACCTTGCCGTCGATGACCAGCGTATGGCCGGCGTTGTGGCCGCCCTGAAACCGCACCACGACGTCGGCCTCGTTCGACAGCCAGTCGACGATCTTGCCCTTGCCCTCGTCGCCCCACTGGGCGCCGACCACCACCACGTTTGCCATCGATCTCAATCACCTTCAGGCGGACGAGCCCTGGACAGAGCGCGCCCGAAACGAAAAAGGCCCCCGCGCAAGCGCAGGAGCCATTTGCAGGCGAGGCGTATACAATTGGGCGGCCGGAGTAAAGCTAGCCGTCCTGCGCCTCGGCGATCTCTAGGTTGTGGCCGGACATGGCGTGATTCCTAGACAGAACCCACCGGCTGCGGTTTATAAAGCCACGCTCTATTCGCAGCAGGCTCTTGATGGATATTCTGTTCCTTGAGATCGTTATCATCTTCATTCCCGGAATAATTTGGGAGCGGATCGACAATCGGTTCGGTATCAATCGTCCGACATCGCAATTCGATATCCTTCGACGAGCGTTTTGTTTCGGGCTTACTTCCTACGTAATTCTGGTCCTGCTCCTCGCGCTGGCAAAGGATTTCGCTCCTGCCAGTTACCAACAATATATCACGTTCAAGATGGCATCCTTTCAAAAGGATTCCTATACGCTCGACAAAGCGGTTGTGAACGAAATCATCCTTGCTTCTGGGGTTGCGCTGGTTTGCTCGTTCCTGTGGCTCTACATCACGAACCACAAGCTTCCAGTCCGTTTCATGCAATTCATGCGGGCCACGAAGCGCTACGGCGACGAGGATGTCTGGGATTTCACCTTTAATTCTCGTCGCGCTGAAGTTGAATATATTCACTTTCGTGATTTCGAAAACGAACTGACCTATTCGGGATGGGTCGAGCTATTTTCCGAAACCGGGCAAGCACGAGAGATCGTTCTGCGCGATGTCGTGGTAACAAGCCTCGACGGCTCCGCCGCCTACCGGACGCCGCGTATCTATCTTGCAAGAGCGATGGACAAGATGACAATCGAGTTCCCATATATTGCGGGAGCAGACATGGAGAACGCTGATGAACACAAGGCCGATGGCACCGGATCAGTCGTTCGTTGAGCAGCGCGGTCGTGGCAGCATTCGCCCTCTGACTGAAGGCACCTCTACCAAAGGAGGCAAGAACGCCGCACCATCCCAGATCCAAGTGCGTCCTGCCCCTCCGGCGCCAATTATCCGGCCTTCAGCGCAAAAGCCTCGATAAATCGAACGGAAAAACCCCGGCGCATCGCTGCACCGGGGCCACGTGCGTAGGGGATCTACGCAAGCGCCTTTCGGATGGAAAGGTTTTCGGGCGCCTCTCCTCCCGTATCGTCCGGTCGGGTGATCGGCGGCAAGCCGCCGTGACCCCTGGCGTCTAACGCGCCATCTCCGTCCGATCATAGGGATGGCGGCCGATTGGCCGCCATCGATAGGTTACTCGGCGGCGACGGCGCTGATCGTCGGCTTGTGCGCGGCGTCCTCGACGCCAGAGAACTGGTTCATCGTGTTGTCCGCGCCGCTCGCCTTCAGCGCCGCTTCGCCGGCAAAATATTCCTTGTGGTCGTCGCCGATGTCGGAGCCGGCCATGTTCTGGTGGCGGACGCAGGCGATGCCTTCGCGGATTTCCTTGCGCTGCACGTTGAGCACGTAGCCGAGCATGCCGGCCGGGCCGAAGTAGTCCCGTGTGAGGTTGTCGGTCGACAGCGCCGCCGTGTGGTAGGTCGGCAGCGTGATGAGGTGGTGGAACACCCCTGCCCGCTTCGCCGCGTCCGCCTGGAACGTGCGGATCTTCTCGTCGGCCTCGCGGGCGAGTTCGGTCGTGTCGTAGGACGCGCTCATCAGCGCCTTGCGGTCGTAGGCCTTCACGTCGCGGCCCTCTTCGACCCACGCGTCGTAGACCTGCTGGCGGAAGTTCAGCGTCCAGTTGAACGAGGGCGAGTTGTTGTAGACGAGCTTGGCGTTCGGCACGACTTCACGGATGCGGTCGACCATGACGGCGACTTGGCCGATGTGGGGCTTTTCCGTCTCGATCCACAGCAGGTCGGCGCCGTTCTGCAGCGAGGTGATGCTGTCGAGAACGCAGCGGTCGACGCCCGTTCCGGCGCGGAACTGGTAAAGGTTGCTCGGCAGGCGCTTCGGCCGCACCAGCTTGCCGTTGCGGTTGATGATGACGTCGCCGTTGCGCGCGGTCTCGGGCGTGATCTCCTCGACGTCGAGGAAGGAATTGTACTGGTCGCCGAGGTCGCCGGGCTGATTGCTGACGGCGATCTGCTTGGTGAGACCGGCGCCGAGCGAGTCGGTGCGGGTGACGATGATGCCGTCTTCGACGCCGAGCTCGAGGAAGGCGTAACGGCAGGCTCGGATCTTCGCAAGGAAGTCTTCGTGCGGGACGGTCACCTTGCCGTCCTGATGGCCGCACTGCTTCTCGTCGGAGACCTGGTTTTCGATCTGCAGGGCGCCGGCGCCCGCCTCGATCATCTTCTTGGCGAGCAGGTAGGTCGCCTCGGCATTGCCGAAGCCGGCGTCGATGTCGGCGATGATCGGCACGACGTGCGTCTGGAAATTCTCGACGGCCGCAAGCAGCTGCTGCTCCTTCGCGGCGTCACCGGCCTTGCGGGCCGCGTCGATGTCGCGGAACAGGCCGCCGAGCTCGCGCTGATCGGCCTGACGCAGGAAGGTGTAGATCTCTTCGATCAGCGCGGGGACGGATGTCTTCTCGTGCATCGACTGATCGGGCAGCGGCCCGAAGTCGGAGCGCAGCGCCGCGACCATCCAGCCGGAGAGGTAGATGTAGCTGCGATCCGTCGTGCCGAAATGCTTCTTGATCGAGATCATCTTCTGCTGGCCGATGAAGCCGTGCCAGACGCCGAGCGACTGCGTGTACTTGCTGGAATCCTGATCGTAGGCAGCCATGTCCTTGCGGATGATCGCGGCGGTGTAGCGGGCGATGTCGAGACCGGTCTGGAAGCGGTTCTGCAGCCGCATGCGCGCAACGGATTCAGGATTGATGCTGGCCCAGGTGCCGTCCTTGGCCTTGATCAGCTGTTCCAACTGCGAAATATGGTCCTGATACGCCACGTCGTTCTCCCGCTGTGTTCACATTTCTTAACAAACGCCGACAATAGGGCGGCGCGATCGATGGCCCTAAGATCCTCATCCACCGTGCAAATACAAGATTCCTCTTGGCATAATCGGGTCACCCTGTGTAAAGTTGACAGACAGTCTCTGTAAATCGGTAACTATATTTACATGACAGATGTCATCAACCCTGCACGAAAGATCTTCGCCGGACCACGGCTGAAGCGGCTGCGGCGCGAGCGCAACCTCACCCAGGCCCGCATGGCGGAGGAGCTCGCGGTGTCGCCGAGCTACCTCAACCTGATGGAGCGCAACCAGCGGCCGATCACGGTGCCCGTGCTGATCCGGCTGGCCGATATCTACGGCGTCGATCCGCGCGACTTCATGGAGGATCGGACCGAGATCGCGGTCGAGGACATGGAGCACATCCTCGCCGACCCGTTGTTCCGCGAATCGGGTGTCGGCCGCGCCGAATTGCACGACGCCGCGGAATACGCCCCTGCCCTGCTCGTCGCGATGCAGCGGCTGTATCGCGCCTACGCCGCCGCGCGCGAGACCACGGAAGCGCAGGTGCTGGTCAAAGCCGACCCCGACCGCACCGAAACCCAGCTCGGCGACAGCCCGGTCGAACGTGTGCGCACCATCTTGCAGGAGGCGCGCAACCACTTTCCCGCGCTAGACGACGCAGCGGAAAAATTTGCGTCAGACCTGACGTTGGAAGGCCCCGACCCATTCTTTACCATGGCCGAGCGGCTCCGCAGCCGCCACGGCATCCGGGTACGCGTGCTGCCGGTCGACGTGATGAGCGACCGGCTGCGCTGGTACGACCTCCATCGCCGCCAGTTGATGATTTCGGAGGTGATGGACCAGCCCGGCCGGGTGTTTCAGGTGGCCTACCAGCTCGCCGTCAGCGAGCACGGCGCGCTGCTCAACGCGCTCGCCGGTCAGCTGGAGGCGAAGGACGACGTCGCGCGCCGGCTGCTGCGCGTCACCTTCGCCAACTATTTCGCCGGTGCGGTGATGATGCCCTATGCCCGCTTCCACGAAGCGGCGGAGGCGACCGGCTACGATGTCGAGGTGCTGGCGGCCCGCTTCGGCGCCAGCTTCGAGCAGGTGGCGCATCGCATGACGACGCTGGGACGAGCGACCGCTCGCGGGGTGCCGTTCTTTCTGGTGCGCGTCGATATCGCCGGCAACGTCTCGAAACGGTTTTCTGCCGGACGCTTCCCGTTTTCCCATGCCGGCGGCACCTGCGGGCTGTGGAACCTGCACGCCACCTTCGCCGAGCCCGGCAAGATTCTGACGCAGATCGTGGAGCTGCAGGAGGGCTCGCAGTGGTTTTCGATCGCGCGGACCGTGCGCCGCTCGATCACCCCGCACGGCACCATCTCGCCGCGCTTCGCGGTGGCTCTCGGCTGCGAGATCAAATACGCCAACCGCCTCGTCTACGCCCGCCGCCTCGACCTGGCGACTCCGGACGTCATGCCGATCGGCATCAGCTGCCGGCTGTGCGAGCGTCCGAACTGCCCGCAGCGCGCCGCCCCGCCGGTGCTGCGCCCGCTGCGGGTCGACGAGACGACGCGGGGCATCTCGCCGTTCGCGTTCAATGAGCCTTGAACGTCAATCTCTCAGCGTCATGGCCGGGCTT
>NZ_LMUU01000040.1:0-5322 GCF_009765775.1 Beijerinckia sp. L45 | reverse complement strand
AACCTACTAAGCCAGATCGCGCGCCTGCAGCGTCGCCGCGACGTCGAGCAGCCAGGCGTCCCAGCCCATCGGGGCAATGAGCTGCAGGCCGACCGGCAGGCCGTCGACTTGGCCGGCGGGAATGGTGATCGCGGGCAAGCCGACCACGTTCCACGGCCGTGTCATCGTCAGCAGCGTGCGGGCCACCGGCGCCTCCTGCCCCTCGAGCGTCAGCGTCCGCTCCTGCAGCGGCGGCGCGACGATGCCGATCGTTGGCATGGCGAGGAGATCGAAGCGCTCGAAAAACACGGCGAGCGTCGCCTGCAGCTGCTTGCGCTGCTTCAGCGCCCGCACGTATTCCCATCCCTTGACCATGCCGGCGCTTTGCAGGCGCTCCAGCACTTCGGGATCGAACAGCTCGGGATGCGCGGCAACCCGCTCGGCGTGGACCTCGTAGGCTTCGGCGGACTGGATCGCCGCGATGGCCGAGGCAAAGACCTCGGTGAGCGCGGCCACCTGCGCGACATCGCGCATGGCCTGGCCAAACAAGGCCTCGGCGAACTGGCGAACCTCGGTCACGACGGCGGTATCGCTCGCGCCGAAGCTGCCCGTCGGAATCCAACCGGTCAGCAAGGTCGAGGTGCGCGCCTTCTTGTGCTTGGGCTGCGGCGCCGGATCGCGCAGCAGGGGGAACAAGGCCGCCGCATCCTCGGCGCTGCGTGCGAGAATGCCGACATGATCGAGCGTCGTCGACAGCGGGAACACGCCGCTGGCCGAGATCGCGGCATAGCTCGGCTTGAACCCGGTGAGACCGCAGAGCGCCGCGGGAATGCGGACGGAGCCGCCGGTATCGGTGCCGAGAGCTAGAGGCACCATGCCGCTCGCCACCGCGACGGCGCTGCCGCCGCTGGAGCCGCCGGACATGCGGGACGGATCCCAGGGATTTTTGGCCGCCCCTTGCAGCGAACGGTCGGCCGTCGGCCCATAGGCGAATTCATGGGTGAGCGTCTTGCCGATGACGATCGCGCCGGCTTCCTTCAGCAGGCGCACGCACTCGGCGTCCTCCTTGGGCACATGCGTCTTGAAGTGCGCGGAGCCGACGGTCGTGACCAGGCCGGCCGTATCGATATTGTCCTTCACGGCGACCGGAATGCCCTGCATCGGACCGCGATCGGTCCCCGCCTTGAAGTCGGCGTCCGCCTGCGCGGCGGCGCGCGCGGCGCCCTCACGGTCCACCAGCACGAAGGCGTTCAGAACCGGATTGAGGCGATCGATACTGGCCAGCGCTTCCCGGACCAGTTCGGCTGCGGTGAACGTGCCATCGCGAAGGCCTTGCGCCAGCTCCTTGACGGTGTAGGCAGCGAAAAACCCGGCATCCGGTGGATTAGCAGACATCTTGACCCCGACCATGAGACGACGGCGACCCGCCCCCGTGTCGGGAATCATCGTGCCGTGACGGGGCACTGTCGTGAGCCACCCCGATCCGGTCAACGTGATGAGCGAGCTTATCCGCCGCTCATCACGCGATCGTCAGGCGGCGTAGGCAGGTCTCGGCGCAAGTGCCGCCGCTTTGCGGCCGGGGCGGACGAAGAGCATGGCGGTCATGCCGACGGCAGTGGTGATGCCGGCGGCGATGAACATCGCCTGGTATCCGTAGGCCATGGTCAGCGAGCCGGTGACCGTCGGCGCGAGGACCGAGGCGATCAAAGCGAAGAATAGCATCATGCCACTGAACGTGCCGACCCGGCTGCGCGGCGCGGAGTCGATGACCACCGTCCAGTAGACCGAATTGGGCAAGGTGTTCATCGCATTGGCCACCGTCATCAGGGCGATGGCGACGACGATGTTTTCGGCCTGCGAGACGAAGTAGAAACAGACTGTGGTCAGCAGCAGGCAGGTCGCGGCGAGGCAGCTGCGCGCATAGTACAGTTTTCCGGTGCGCTGGTAGAGCCAGTCCGACAGCCGCCCGCCGATGAGCACGGTGAAGCACGAGCCGGTCCACGGGATCATGCCGATGTACCACAGCGACGTCAGGCTGAAGTGGAACTGGTCCTGGAGATACTTTGGCGTCCAGGTCAGCAGCAGGAACGTCACGTAAATGAAGGCGAAGTAGCCGATCGTGTTGAGCACCAGCGCCGGATTGGTGAAGAAGCTCCACAGCGGCGGCACCGGCTCGTCCGGATGATCCTCCGGCATCAGCACGGTGGCCTGTGCCTCGCGGATTTCCGCGAGCTCCGCCGGGCTGACCCGCGGATTCTCCTCCGGCGTGTTGGTGAAGAGAACCATGAGGACGACGAGCGCGACGAGGCCGGTGCCGCCCAGCACGAAGAACATGATGCGCCAGTCGCCGGTGAGCGTCAGCAGTCCGACGGCGATCGGCGCGGTGAGCAGCGCCCCGAGCGGCGTGCTCAGCAGGCCGACACTCGCCGCGAAGCCTCGCTCGCGCGGCGTCGCCCACACGCCGACCGTCTTGTTGAGCAGCGCATAGGCCGGTCCTTCCGACAGGCCGAACAGGATGCGGATCATCGCGAATCCGACCAGCGCCGAGCCGCCGCCGAACAGCGCGATCCCGATGTTGCCGGCATAGGCCGTGGCGATCTCGAAAAGCGACCACGCGGTACCGGCGATCCACCACACCCGGCGCGCCCCGACCGTGTCGGCGAACGTGCCGCCCAAAACCGCGCCGACCATGTAGCCGTAGCCGAAGTAGCCGAGCACCGCGCCCCATTGCGCCTTGTCGAGGTGGTACTCGCCGATGATCGCGCTTGCCGCATAGGCGATGGCGCCGCGATCGACGTAGTTGATCACGGTCAGCAGCATCATCATCACGAAGATCGTGTAGCGGAAGCGCGATGATATGACGGGCATCATGAATTGGTCCTGGCACGCGGGTTTGGTCGCTCGCGTATACCGCAAGCGTCGTGCCAGGGCCTGCCTTAGTTGTCCCGCAGCCAGTCGAGGACCGGCTCGGTGCTGCGGTCGGGCGGGAAGACGGGATAGAACACGTGCTCGATCACGCCGTCCTTGATCACCAGCGTCGCCCGGCGCAGCAGCCGCATCCCGTCGGCTTCGAAGGTCGGCAGGCGCAGCGCATCGGTGAGCGCGAAGTCGACGTCGCTCAACACGGCGTAGGGCAGATGTAGCCGCTCGGCCATTTCCGCCTGGTAGGCCGTCGTTTGTGTGCTGAGGCCGAGCACGCCGGCGCCCAGCGCCGCGAAGGCCGCGTGCTGATCGCGAAAGGCGCAGTTTTGCGGCGTGCACCCGCGGGCGCCGGGGATCGCGTCCCAGCCGTCCGGCAGCGCCACCCCCGGTTTGCCCGTCATCGGATAGGCGAAGAGCACCGTACGCCCCGCCGGCAAAGCGGCGAGATCGACCGGGTCGCCGAGCGTGGCGCCCAAGGTGAGGGCCGGCATCGCCATGCCGACGAGATGATCGCAGCCGCCGTCATCGACCGGAGCGGGAAGATCGGTAGGAACCGAGGCGAGATCGACCATATGACGTCCTTTATCCGTTGAAACCGGTCTTGCACGGCGTCGCCGGCAGCACGGTGCTCGCGCCGTCGAGGCTGAAGCTCGCCGGCGGAGTCTTGCCGAGCTGCACGCTCATCGTCTTGGCCGTGCGGAGTTTGGCCCACAGGGTCTTGAAGCGTTCCGAACAGGCGGCACAGTCTGTGCCGATCATGCTCGCCTGGTTGGCCTGCAGAGCGAACGTCTCGCTGTCCAGCACCACCTTCACGGCAGAACCCGGTTCGGGGTCCTTGCCGCCGATCGTCACCAGGATGGCGGTGCCGTCGCCACCGTTCTTCGACGCCTCGACATCGCAGGAGATGGTGAATTCGTCGCCCTGGGCGTCATCGACGCGGTATTCGGTGATCCCTTGCGCGGACTCCGTGGTCCAGGCCTGAGCCGAAGCGGTCCCGGCGGAGAGCAGAACGAACGCTCCCACCAGGGCCAGAGCGCGCATCGCTGACATGAAAAGCCTCATATGATCCAATTGCAGATGCCTGCTCTACATATGGATCGCGCGCTTCTCCACGGCCATGGCGGCTTCCTTCACAGCTTCCGACAGGGTCGGGTGCGCGTGGCAGGTGCGGGCCATGTCTTCGGACGAGCCGCCGAACTCCATCAGCAGCGTCGCTTCGGCGATCAGATCGCCCGCGCCCATGCCGATGATGTGGACGCCGAGAACGCGATCGGTCTCGGCATCAGCCAGCACCTTCACGAACCCCTCGGTGTGGCGCATGGCGCGCGCGCGGCCGTTGGCGGTGAAGGGAAACTTGCCGACCTTGTAGGCGACACCGGCGGCCTTCAGCTCCTCTTCCGTCTGGCCGACGGCGGCGACCTCCGGCATCGTATAGACGACGCCGGGGATGGCGCCGTAGTTCACGTGACCATGCTGGCCGGCGAGAATCTCGGCGAGCGCGACGCCTTCGTCCTCGGCCTTGTGGGCCAGCATCGGGCCGCGCACGACGTCGCCGATGGCGTAGATGCCCGGGACGTTGGTGGCGAAATGCGCATCGATCGTCACCCGGCCGCGATCGAGTTCGACACCGGCGGCTTCGAGACCGAGCCCCTCGGTGTGCGGCCGCCGGCCGATGGCCACCAGCACGACGTCGGCATCTAGAGTGGATTGATCGCCGCCCTGCGCCGGCTCGATCGTGACCTTGGCGCCCTTCTTGGTCTTTTCCACGCCGGCGACCTTCTGGCCGAGGTGGAACGCAAATCCCTGCTTCTCCAGCATGCGTTGAAACTGCTTGGCGGTCTCCTCGTCCATGCCCGGCAGGATGCGGTCGAGATACTCGACCACCACGACCTCGGCGCCGAGGCGCTTCCACACCGAGCCGAGTTCGAGGCCGATCACGCCGCCGCCGACGATCAGCAGTTTTTTGGGCACGCTCTCCAGTTCGAGCGCGCCTTCCGAGGACACGATGGTCTTTTCGTCGATCTCGACGCCCGGCAGCTTCGCCACGTCGGAGCCGGTGGCGATGCAGATCGCCTTGGTGTCCAGCGTCTGCTTCGAGCCGTCCGCCGCGGTGACTTCCACCTTGCCGGCGCCCAAAATCGTGCCGAGGCCCATGAAGGTCTCGACCTTGTTCTTCTTGAACAGGAACTGCACGCCGTTGACGTTGGCCGCGACCGTATCGGTCTTGTGCTTCATCATCGCCTTGAGATCGAGTTTTGGCGCGCCGACGCTGATGCCCAGCGCTGGAAAGTCGTGCGAAACCTCGTCGAAGCGCTCGGACGCGTACAGCAGCGCCTTCGAGGGGATGCAGCCGATGTTGAGGCAGGTGCCACCGAAGGTAGCGCGCTTTTCGACGACAGCCACCTTGAGGCCGAGCTGCGC
>NZ_LMUU01000180.1 GCF_009765775.1 Beijerinckia sp. L45 | reverse complement strand
GCACGCTCTGACGCAAGGCGCGAAGTGGGACTCGCTGGTCAAGCAAGGTATCATCGAGCTGTTGGATGCCGAGGAAGAGGAGACCGTCATGATCGCTATGACGCCCGAGGACCTGGAGAATTCGAGGATGACACCGGAAGAGCGCGCTGCTCAGCAAGCTGAGGAGGAAGTCGACATGACTGCCACCAAGGTCGCTCACACTATGGCAAACACGCACACCTGGACGCATTGCGAGATTCATCCTAGTATGATCCTCGGTATTTGTGCCAGTATCATCCCCTTCCCCGACCACAACCAGGTATGTCCAAATCAGTTGTTTATCCCCCCCACATTGCTGACGCCTTTTAGTCTCCTCGTAACACCTACCAGTCCGCTATGGGCAAGCAAGCCATGGG
>NZ_LMUU01000264.1 GCF_009765775.1 Beijerinckia sp. L45 | reverse complement strand
CCGCAGGCTTGGCCTTCAGGAATAAAGCTAGACAAATACTAAGTAACCTTAATAGGAATAGCTCCTGCTAAAAGCCATCCAACCTGAGTTTAAAGCTCTTTAAGGGAATTATTATAAGTCTAGCAGATTATTCTCCCATTTTAACTCTTCATCAGGTAGTCTTGGATTTGTTACCTTTTGTTCTTCCCAAAATGATCGGTGTG
>NZ_LMUU01000262.1 GCF_009765775.1 Beijerinckia sp. L45 | reverse complement strand
ACCTAGAAAACTCCCGCCTACAGCAGAGCGGGGTAGATCCACATGCAAGTGATGCCGATTTCGACCCCGCAGCTCGCCTCAAGGCAGGGATCAACGCTCACACATGGACTCACTGCGAAATCCATCCTAGCATGATCTTGGGCATATGTGCGAGCATTATACCTTTCCCCGATCATAACCAAGTAAGTGATTTATTAAGTTGCGTAAGGACTGATCAATAGTGTTTCCAGTCCCCTCGTAATACCTACCAGTCGGCCATGGGCAAACAAGCCATGGG
>NZ_LMUU01000259.1:154337-159144 GCF_009765775.1 Beijerinckia sp. L45 | reverse complement strand
ATCGCGTTGACCAGCGCCTTGCCTTTGAACTGCGGGTATTTCGCCTGCAGGGCTGTGCAGGCTGCGGGCGCCGGGGAGGCGGCGGCCTGCGCGGCCTGCGGCACGGCCAGCGCCGCCGTCATGCAGACAAGCCCTGCCGCGAGCGGCGCGGCGTGGCGGCGGCGCACGGTTTCGATAAGCGTCTTCAACATCGAACAAGCTCCATTGCAGCTGCTGACCAGTGGCGCCTGACCATGCCTCGCCGCACGCCGTCACCTTAGGGACGCCCCCCGCCACGGGCTTGCTCGCAGGCGCACAATTGCTTGCAAAAGCCGGGCAATCCGTGTCTCCCATCGGCGCGAAAGCTGACCTCCGTCTTGCGAAGTGCCCATGCCGATGAAGCCAAGCCAAGCGAGCAGCGTGCCGATCGCCGTCATCGGCGCCCCAATCGAAGCCGGCACCAACCTCGGCGGCGCGCTGATGGGACCGGCGGCGCTGCGCACCGCGGGCCTCGTCCGCACCCTGGAACAGCTCGGCCATAGCGTCGAAGACCAGGGCGATCTGTCGATTGCCGGCATACACCGAACCGTGTTGCCGCCGTCCCCGGGGCCGCGCAACCTCGCGGCAATCACCGCCTGGACGGCGGCGCTGAGCCACGCCGTCCACGCGATCCTCGATGCCGGGTCTTTTCCGGTCGTGCTCGGCGGCGATCACAGCCTGTCCATGGGCTCGATCGACGGTGTCTCGCGCCACTGCGCCGCGCAGGGCCGCGAATTGTTCGTCCTCTGGCTCGACGCCCATGCCGATTTCAACACGCCGGAAACCTCGCTGTCGGGCAATGTGCACGGCATGCCGCTGGCCGCGCTCTGCGGCGAGCCGGGTCTGGAAGCGGTTCTCGGCGGCGAACCCGGCCGGCGCGTCAACCCGGCCAACGTGTCGCTGATCGGCATCCGCTCGCTCGACGACGGCGAGCGGGCGTTGCTCGAAGCGCGCAAGATCGACGTCGTCGACATGCGCTCGATCGACGAATTCGGCGTGGTCGCGCCGCTCCGTCGCATTCTTGCGCGGGTCGCGGCCGCGAACGGCTTTCTTCACGTCAGCCTCGACGTGGATTTTCTCGATCCGACGCTGGCGCCGGGCGTCGGCACCACGGTGCCGGGCGGCGCGACGTTTCGCGAGGCTCACCTCATCATGGAGATGCTGCATGATTCCGGGCTGGTAGCCTCGCTGGATGTCGTCGAGCTCAACCCGTTCCTCGACGAGCGTGGCAAGAGCGCGCTGGTGCTCGTCGAACTGGTCGCGAGCCTGTTCGGGCGCCGGATCATCGAGCGACCGACGCAGGAGGCGAGCCTCGCCTGACTCCGGACATGGCGGATCCGCGGGGCTCGGATGCGCCGCCTTGCTATTCGCGTCAATTCGATGAAAGCTTTAGCGTTGGATCGGTAAGGTCCAGATTCGGTTTCATTGGCTGCACGCGAGTCGATCTGCCACGCGGGCGAACCGTCGCCGAAGGGTAGCGCCGTGTTGGATTTCTTCCGGAGCTTGATCCAGAGCGACAGCCTGTCGCCGCACGGGATCTGCCTGCTCTGGCGTCCCGAACTGGTCTGGACTCACGCCATTTCCGACGCCGTCATCGGCTTGGCCTATTTCTCGATCCCGCTCGTCCTCGTCAGCTTCGTCATGCAGCGCCGCGACGTTCGCTTCAGCTGGGTCGTCTGGTGCTTCGCCGCGTTCATCCTCGCCTGCGGCACCACGCATTTCCTCTCGATCTGGACGCTCTGGGTGCCGGATTACGGCATCGAGGCCATCGTCAAGGCGGGCGCTGCCCTCATCTCGCTGTTCACCGCCTGTGCGCTGTGGCCGCTGCTGCCCAAGGCCGTGGCGCTGCCCTCGCAGGCGCAACTTGAGGAGGCGAACCGCACCCTTGTCGCGCGAATCGCCGAGCGCGACAGTGCCCTCGAAGCGCTGGAGCGCGCGACGGCGGAGCGCGACCAGACGGAGGCGATGCTGCGGCAATCGCAAAAGCTCGAGGCCATCGGCAAGCTGACCGGTGGCCTCGCCCATGACTTCAACAACATGCTGAACATCGTCGTCGCCAATCTCGAGCGGGTGGAGCGCCGGCTGCCGGACGACAGCGCGCTTCGCGACCCCGTCGCCAAGGCGATGACCGGTGCCGAACGCGCGGCCGGGATCACCCACAAGCTGCTCGCCTTCGCCCGGCAGCAGCCGCTGCAGACCAAGGTCATTTCCGTCAACGACGTGGTCAACGATACGCTGTCGATATCCCGGCCGACGCTTCCGACGAACGTCCGACTGAACGCGCAACTCGATCCGGATGTCTGGTCCGTGCGGGTCGATCCGAACCAGCTCCAGAACGCGATCCTCAATCTTCTTTTCAATGCGCGGGATGCCATGACGGGAAGCGGAACCATTCGGCTGACGACGCGTAATATCCAAGCGGGTCAAAGCGAACAGTCCAACCACCTTTCAGCCGATGCGGAATTTGTGGCGATCGAAGTTGCGGATACAGGGACGGGAATGCCACCGGATTTGACGCTGCGGGCGTTCGATCCGTTTTTTACGACGAAACCGCTGGGGCACGGGACTGGCCTGGGCCTGAGCCAGGTTCTGGGATTTGCCCAGCAATCGGGCGGCGATACGACGATGACAAGCCGGATCGGCCATGGAACGAGCGTTCGGGTTTACCTGCCACGATTTGTTGAAAACGTAAGCGTTGCCGCAGAGACGGTTTCATAGCGTGGTTGATGAAACCGCGGTTTTCGTCGGCGGAGATTGTGCTCCTTGGAATTGGCAAATGGTTAAGTCGTCCCGCATGTCCGTCCTCGTCGTCGAGGACGAGCCTTTGATTCTCGACATCGTCGCCGATGAATTGAACGATGCCGGCTTTCACGTCTTGCAGGCGACGACGGGCGAAGAAGCCGTCGCGATCCTGGAAGGCAACCAGGCGGTCGACCTGCTTCTCACTGACATCCGTCTTCCCGGGCTGCTCGACGGGTGGGGCGTCGCAGAGCGGGCGCGCGAGCGATTCACGACACTCCCCGTCATCTATGTCACGGGCTACAGCGGCGAACCGGCCCGGCAGGTTCCCGACAGCATTCTGATCATGAAGCCGTATCGGCCCTCGGCCGTGGTCAAGGCCGCGCAGGGTCTTGGTATCCGCGGCACGCCGACCCAGTAGCGTGCCTCTCGGGCTGTCGTCCGGCGGCCAAAGCCGCGGAACCTCGCGCGTGGCGGTCAGGACAGGACGGGCCGTGCCTCCGGCATCGGCGCCACGCGGGCTTCGCGGTTCTGGTAGGCCAGGAACAGCGCCAGGCCGGTGAAGAGGAAGCCACCGACGAGATTGCCGATGGTCACCGGGATCTCGTTCGACAGAAGGTATTCGCCGACCGTCGCCTTGGCGCCCATCATCAGGCCCAGCGGAAACAGCGACATGTTCACCACGGTATGCTCAAAGCCCTGGCCGAAGAAGGTCAGGATCGGCAGCCAGCAGCCGATGACCTTGCCGGCCACCGTGGGCGCGGCGATCGCCATGGTGACGCCAAGGCACACCAGCCAGTTGCAGAGCATCGCCTTGACGAAGACGGTGATCAGGCCGTCCATGCCGATGGCGGCGTAGCCTGCCGATCGGGCCGCCACAGCCGCCCGGATCTTGTCGCCGATCGGGCCGCCGGCATCATGGCCCGCGCTCGTCAGCGCGACATACATGAGCACGGCGAGGATGAGCGCGCCGATGAAATTGCCGACGAAGGTGAGGACCCAGTTGACCAGCATCTGACGGACGGTGGCGCGGCCGGCCATCACCGCCATGGGCAGCAGCGCGAAGCTGCCGGTCACAAGGTCGAGGCCGAGAACCACGATCATCGCGAAGCCGACCGGGAAGATCAGCGCGCCGACGAGCGGAATGCCGGTCTGGGCGGTGGCCGCGAAGGCCAGCGTGGTCGCGACGCCGAGCAAGGCGCCGGCGAGACCCGAGCGCACAAGAAGCTGCCCGACCGGCATGGTAGTCTTGGCCCAGCCAAGTTCGATCATGCTGCTCACGATATGAGCAGGTTTCAGGGCTTCGGCCATCTGGGGGTCACTCCGCGTTTAGATTGCGCACAATCATAAGCAAGACGCGGGCCGATCAGATCGGGAGGGTCAGGATCCCATAGGCGAGAACGCCGAGACCGAGACAGCGGCGCCACGGATTGACGCCGCGAAGTATTTCGTCGAGCGCCCAGAGAATGAGACCGCCCTTGACGACGATCGCGAGCGCGACGTGCGGGCGCCCGGCTGGATGCCAGGCCCAATCGACGGCACTCCCGATGATGACGATCCAGAGCAGCAGGTTCGGCGCCTGGGCGATCGTGATTGCGCCGGTCTCGCGGTTTTGAAACAACCAGAGCCACAACCGGCGCATGCCTGCGGTTCCTTCAGCCGGCCACGGCGTAACGCCGCGGGTATGCTAGCGGATGACGCTGGCCGTCGACGCGCCCTGGATTGCCGGCGACGCCAGGGTGCCCACCAACCCGAACACCTTCTGCAGGTCGCTGAACGGCGAGTTCGAGACGTACAAGATGTCCTTGTCGTGCACCGCGAAGCGCCGCGCCAGAAACAGCGAGGCCGGCTCGCGCATGTTGATGAGATACACCACCGGCACCAGCGGCAGCGCCGCCTGCTCCGGCGTGATCCCGGCATAGCTCTTGGCCACCGCGATCGGCTCGTAACGCATCACGAACACGCCTTCGGGGTCGGCCCGCTCGTCGACGAGGCCGGCGGACTGCCCGATCGCCTCTTCCAGCGAGATGCCCTTGGCCTCGAACGGCAC
>NZ_LMUU01000259.1:134823-154327 GCF_009765775.1 Beijerinckia sp. L45 | reverse complement strand
AACGCATCACGAACACGCCTTCGGGGTCGGCCCGCTCGTCGACGAGGCCGGCGGACTGGCCGATCGCCTCTTCCAGCGAGATGCCCTTGGCCTCGAACGGCATCACCGCGTTGCGCAGCGTCGCGCCGACCGCCGTGAAGCTCAGGGGATAGCGCACCACGGTGAGCGTATCGCCCGGGCGGGCATAGATGTTTTCCTTGGGGTCGGCGAGCAGCGCCTGCATCGGCACCCGCACCGTCTTGCCGGCGCGCGACAGCTCGATGAAGGTCTCGTGCACCGGAAACTTTAGGCCGCCGGATGTGGCGATGACGTCCAAAATCCGGTCGCCGCGGGCGGTCAGCGGAATGCGCCCGCCCTGCACCACTTCGCCGGTCACGGTGACGCTGGTCGAGACGTTCTTGCTTAGGGTGACGATGGCCTGCGGCTCGATCGCCTTGCCGGTCAGGCGTTCGACGATGGTCTTTTCGACCTCCGGCGGGGTCTGCCCGGTGACATGGACGCGGCCGCCGTAAGGGACCGTGATCGAGCCGTCGTTGGCCACCACCTGCGGCGGGATGACGGCCGAATGCGAGCCGGGCGAGTTGGCGCCCACAATGGTCTGGGAGAACAAGCCGCCGCCCGCCGCCTCGAAGACGGTGACCTCGACGGTATCGCCGACGCCGATGCGCTGCTCGACCGGGCCGCGATAATCGCCGAAGCGGCCGAACAGGCTCGGTCCGGGAAAGCGCAACAGCTGCTGCAGCACGTAATTCGAGATCGGCACAAGCAGATAGGGCGCGCCCTCGTGGGTGCCGACATCGATCACCGACTGCCGGGTCGGGCCGCCGCCCGGCACCGTCGAGCAGGCATTCAGCACCAGCGCGCACGCCACCGCCCCGAGCAAGCGCGGCATCAGGCGAGCCCCACGCGGCTTCCGGTCATATCGAGTCAAATGCTGCCCCACCAATCCGCCCGGAACCTACCCGATCGCACCCGCCGGGGCCACCGAGCCTAGCCGTCATTGTCGGGCCTGTTGCCGTTACAACACAGGCCCTCCTCGTGAGGCAGGGGGCGACGCCTTGTTTGCGATCAAGCAATCAAGACGCACATTTGTCCCGACAATGGCAGCAAAGTGTCTGTTTTAGATTACGGCTTCGCTAACGATGCCTGCGCGTCTGCAGCCGCGACCCGAACGACCGGATCGGCAAACCAGATTTCCTCCAGATTCTCACCTTCGCCCTCGCGGTCGACGACGAGAAAGTCTTGGGTCGGCGCGAGAACCAGAAGCGGGTGGTGCCAGATTCCGGCGCGGTAGTTCACGCCCTGGTCGCCGCGCGCGCGAAAGCAGCGCAGGGTTTTTTCCTCCGGCGCGCCGGGATCGTCGCTGACGACGACAAGCCAGTCCGCGGCGTGCAGCGGCACGAAGGCCTGCGAGCCCAGCGGATGGCGTTCCATCATCGCGATGGTCAGCGGAAACGAGCGCCGCCGGCCGTGAAAGATGGAGACGATCGCGCGGCCCGCGCCGACCTCCACCTTGGCGAGCCGATGCAGCCGGTCGGTGGTCCCCTCGTTGATCAGCCGCAGCTCGGCGCCATCGCGCTCGATCACTTCGCCATAGCGAGCGAAGGCCGCCTTGGTCAGCGGCTCGATGACGATATTGCGTGTCACCACGCCCGCCCGAAGGCGCGGAACCGCGACACGCCGCCGTCGGGGTGGATGTTGAGACGGACATGGGTGATCGGGCCCAAAGGGTTGAGCCGCTCCGCGCCAAAACTGTGGATCGTGTCGGCGGCGAGCGGCTGCGGCGTCATCAGATCGGCCCAGAACATCGACTGGCAGATCACGGCGTCGTCGGGCATCGCCGCCATGGCGCAGCCCTGCAGCGAGACCTTGTCGGGGAAATTGCCCTTGAAATGCGCGGTATCGACCTCGATGCGGTCGATGGTGCCGGGGATGCCGAGAGCGATGACCATCCAGTCGTGGCCCGGTTCGCGGCGGCGGCGGGTTTCCCAGCCATCGCCCATCGTCGCGCCGCGTCCTTCGGTGAGGATTACCCAGGGCGCGCCGTAATGGGCGTCGCTGTAGCCCAAAATCCGGCCGCCGTATTTGATCGCGGAGAGTTCCAGCTCGGCGTTCGCGTCCGCATCGGCGGGATCGAAGAAAGGCGTGCCGTAGGCGCGCAGTCGGGCGATGCCGCCGTCGGGAAAGATGGAAAGGCGCAGCCAGGCGATCGGCGTCGGATCGTCGACGGTGAACAGCTTGCGGTCGTTGCCAACCAGCGCGCTGGCCGGGACAAGCACGCGCCAGACGGTATCTGGCCCTGGCGGGTCGAGCGTCGCGCAGCCTTCCACCATGGCGCCCGGCGGAAAATTGCCGGTGAAATGCCGGGTGTCGAGTTCGATTGCCGAGAGCACGCCGGGCACGCCGAGCCTGACCAGACACCAGTCATGGCCGAGGCCGCGCCGCCGGCGGGTCTCCCAGCCGTCCATCCACTTGCCGTTCGCGTCGAATTTCTCTGGATAAAAAACCGGCTCGCTGTCCTGGATCATCCGCTCCGGCGCACCGAAGAAGGAGTCGGACGCCTCGGGCGCGCTGGCGCCGAGACGCGGCGACGCGAGATTGACGAGTTTTGCAACGGACTGGAGTGCGGCGGGATCGATCATGACGGCCTTCAACGGAGACATTTTGGACGAACTGGCACGTCTCGTTCCAACAGCTAGCCGCCGACGAAGCCCGCGAAGGCGCGCAGGTCGACGTTGCCGCCGCTCAAAATCACGCCGACGCGCTTGCCGGCGACCGGGACCACCGCGTTGAACGCCGCCGCTGCCGCAAGGCAACCCGTCGGCTCGACGACGATCTTCATCCGCTCGGCGAAGAAGCGCATCGCCTCGATCAGCTGAGGGTCGGACACCGTCACCACATCCTGCACCAGCGCGCGGATGACCGGGAACGTGTGGGCGCCCAGGAACGTGGTGAGCGCGCCATCGGCGATCGAGCGCGGCACCGGGATGGTGACGATCTTGCCCGAGCGGAACGACTGCTGGCCGTCGTTGCCGGCCTCCGGCTCGACGCCATAGACCTCGCAGCCGGGCGCCAGCGCTGCGGCGGACAAGGCGCTGCCGGCGAGCAGGCCGCCGCCGCCGAGGCAGACGAACAGCATGTCGAGCGGGCCGACCTCTTCGATCAGTTCCTTCACCGCCGTGCCCTGGCCGGCGATGACGTCGGGATGGTCGTAGGGCGGGATCAGGGTCAGCCCGTGCTCTTCGGCGAACGTGCGCCCGATCGCCTCGCGATCCTCGGTATAGCGATCGTAGGTGACGACGGTGGCGCCATAGCCTTTGGTTGCCGCGACCTTCATCGCGGGCGCGTCGAGCGGCATGATGATGGTGGTGGGGACGCCCTGCAGCGCCGGCCAGCGCCATCGCCTGGGCGTGGTTGCCGGAGGAATAGGCGACGACCCCGCGCTGGCGCTGGTCGGGCGTGAGCGCGGCGATGGCGTTGCAGGCGCCGCGGAACTTGAAGGCGCCGGCGCGCTGAAAATTTTCCGCCTTGAAGAACAGGCTGGCGCCGCTGCGCGCATCCGCCGTGCGCGAGGTCAGCACAGGCGTGCGATGGGCGATGCCGTCGATACGGGTTGCCGCCGTCGCGACGTCGGCGAAAGTCGGAATGCGCAGGCTCGTGTGCCGGGTGCCCATGATGATATCGTGATCGTGATCCGGCATGCGAAGAACCCTCGGGAATCGACGTACCGGTTTGCGCCGTATGGGCGCTAGAAGGCAAGTCAAAGGGCTGTGCCATCGGACAGCGGGAGAGATGATGAGCAAGGCAGGTCACATCGTCGGTGCCATCGGGATGGCCGTGCTGACCTTGGCGCTCGCCATGCCGGCGCGCGCCGCGGACCCGGTGCGGTTTCTCACCAGTTGGTACGCCGAGGCGGAGCAGGGTGGTTTCTACGAGGCCAAGGCGGAGGGGCTTTACGACAAGGCCGGGCTCGACGTCACGATCACGATGGGCGGCCCGCAGATCAACACGCTGCAGTTGCTGCTCGCTGGCGATGCCGATTTCGTCATCGGCTACGATTTCCAGATCCTGAAGGCGCGCGAGCGGAACCTGCCCTTCGTCACCGTCGCCACCTCGTTCCAGTCCGACATCCAGGGCATCATGACCCATGACGACGTGGACAGTCTGGCTGCACTGAAGGGCAAGCCGATCCTGGTCGGGTCGGCGGCACGTCAGACCTTCTGGCCGTGGCTGCAGAAGACGTTCGGCTACACCGACGACCAGGCGCGGCCCTACACGTTCAACCTGCAGCCGTTCTTCGCCGATCCCACGCTGTCGCAGCAGGGCTATCTGACGTCGGAGCCGTTCTCGGCGATGCAGCACGGCGCGAAGATCAAGTTCTTCCTGCTGTCGGAGTACGGTTATTCGCCCTACAGCACGACCATCGTGACGACCGACGCCTATGCGAAAAGCCATCCCGATGTCGTCGCGCGCTTCGTCAAGGCGACGCTGGAGGGTTGGCGCGACTACATGAAAAACCCCGCGCCCGGCAACGCGCTGATCAAGCGCGACAATCCGAAGATGAGCGGCGCCGAGCTGGACTACGCCGTCGCCACGATGAACGCGAAGCACATCGTCGACGGCGGCGACGCCAAGATTCTGGGGCTCGGCATTATGACCGAGGCGCATTGGAAGCAGACCTTCGACTTCATGGTGTCGGCGGATCTGCTGAGCGCCAAGACCGATTGGCACGCGGCCTTCACCGATCGTTTCGTCAAGGACTTGAATATTCATTAGGGGGATTCCCTTCCCCCTTGCGGGGAAGGGTCAGGGATGGGGGTCGGCGTGTTCTTCGATGAGCAAAGAACACCGTGACCCCCCAGCCTCTCCCCGCGAGGGGGAGAGGGGCGGGTTGCTGTCCGCTGCCAGGCTATCGCAACCGATCGAAAATCCGGTCCGCCGCGAGCGGCAGCGCGGTAAACCGCACCCCCGTCGCATCGCGCAGCGCGTTGGCCAGCGCCGCCGCCACGGGGTTGAACGGGGCCTCGCTCATCGATTTGGCGCCAAACGGTCCATTGGCGTCGTCGGTTTCCGCGAACATCACCTTCGTGCGCGGGACGTCGGCGAAGGCGGGAATGTGATAGCTGCGGAAATTCGCCGTCGTGACGCGCCCCGTCGCGTCGATCGCGACCTCCTCGTAGAGCGCCGCGCCGAGCGCCTGCGCGATGCCGCCCTCTACTTGGCCGCGGCACTGCATCGGATTGATGATGCGGCCGCCATCGGCGGCATGCACGCTTTGCAGGATCTTGATGGCGCCGGTATCGCGGTTCACCGCGATGCGAAAGCTTTGCACGTTAAAGCTCGCCGAGCGCTTCATGCCATCCGCCTTGCCCGCGGCAGCGAGCACCGTCTCGGGCTGCAGGGCGGCCAGGGTGTCGAGCCCGATACGCCGGGGGCCGCAGACGACGTGATCCGATGCGAGGCGGCACTCGGCAAGCGGCGTGCCCGTCGCGGCCGCCGCCGCTGCGAGGATCGCGTCGCGCAACCGTTCGGCCGCCTGGAACGTCGCCTGTCCGGCAACGACGGTGCCGGCCGAGCCGTAGGCGCCGGTATCGTGGCCGCCGTTGGCGGTATCCGACTGCTTGATCCTTATGCCGGATGCCTGGGCGCCTAACACCGTCGCGGCGATCTGCGTGTGCACCGTCGTCGTGCCGTTGCCGAACTCCGCGGTGCCGACGATGAATTCATAGGTGCCGTCGGCGTGGAGCAGCGCCCGGGTGTCGGAATGGTGGCCGCCCGGCGGGATCGTCTCGCACATCGACATGGCCATCCCCTGGCCGACGACCCAGGCGTCGCCCGGCGGCGGCGCCAGGCCGACATCGTCGCGCATCGCGGCCGCGACCATGTCGAGGCAGCGCGGAAGACCGTAGCTTCCGACGAACATATCCTTCGGCTCGGGCTCGACCGCGATGACCGCGTCGCCGCGTTGGATCATGTTCGTCTTGCGGAACGTGAACGGATCGATCCCGAGTCCGCGCGCCAATTCGTCCATTGCCGTTTCGATGGCAAAACCGGTTTGCGGCAAACCATAGCCGCGGAAGGCGCCTGCCGGCAGCGTGTTGGTGTAGACGACGTGGCCGTCGACCTTTTTGTTGGGGCACCGGTAGATGCCGATGGATTCGTTGCAGGCGTGATGCAGCACCCCCGGTCCGTGGTTGCCGTAGGCGCCGGTGTTGGACAAAACGTTCAGCTGAAGGGCCGTGAGCTTGCCGTCGGCCGTGGCGCCGGCCTTGATCCGCACCCGCATCGGATGCCGCGTCGTCGTCGCGATGAACTGTTCCTCGCGCGTGAATTCGAGTTTCACCGGGCGGCCCGTCGCGAGAACGGCCAGCGCCACGACATCTTCCGTCAGCATCTCCTGCTTGCCGCCAAAACCGCCGCCGACGCGGGCGCAGAACACGCGCACCTTGTCGTCCGGCAGGTCGAACAGCTTGCACAGCGCCCGCCGGGTGAGAAACGGGACCTGGGTGCTGGACCGGATGACGAGGCGACCGTCCGCGTCGATCCAGCCGACGGCGCCGTGGGTTTCCAGCGGCGTGTGCTGGATGCGCTGGCTGTGAAACGTGTCCTCGTAGATGAGGTCGGCCGCGGCGAAGCCAGCTTCGACATCGCCGATATCGCCATGGACCTCGCCGACGAGATTGCGCGTGGGATCGGCGATGCCGCAGGCCGCGCCATCCTTGTCGTGAATGACCGGCGCACCCGGCGCCATGGCCTGTTCCGGATCGACGACGGCCGGCAAAACTTCGTAGGTCACGACGAGGCGGCGGATGCCCTCTTCCGCGGCGCCTTCGCTGTCGGCGACGACGGCTGCGATGCGCTGTCCGATGCAGCGGACCGTTCGATCCAGCAGCATCGTGTCGGACGGATCGGAGGACGCGACCTCATGCTGTCCGCTCGAGTACAGCATCTGCGGCGCGTCGGCATGGGTCAGCACGCGATGGACGCCCGGCACCTGTAATGCGGCGCCGGCGTCGATTGCGAGAATGCGCGCATGGGCATGCGGCGAGCGGGCGAGCTTCATATACAGCAGGCCGTCGAGTGCGCCCTCCGGCGCGACGTCGAAGGTGTAGCGCGCGGCGCCGGCCACCACGGCGGGGCCGGCAGGGGCCGGCAGGTTGCGCCCCAGCGCCGGGCCGTTCGGCAGCGCTTCGGCGTGGACGGCGCCGGCGAGCGCATCCTCGATGGCGCGATAGCCGGTGCAGCGACAAAGATTGCCCTTCAGGGCGGCGGGCAGGTCGGCGCGCTGGGCCTGGTTGAGGCTCGCCGCGGTCATCACCATGCCGGCGGTACAGAAGCCGCACTGAAAGCCCTGGGCGTCGAGGAAGGCGGTCTGCATCGGATGCAGCGTGCCATCGGGGGCCGCGGCATGCGCGGCGAGTCCCTCTATCGTCGTCACCTCATGGCCCTTGGCGCGGAACGCCGGAAAGATGCAGCTGTGGACCGGCGTCCCGTCGACATAGACGGTGCAGGCGCCGCAATCCCCGGCATCGCAGCCTTTTTTCACGCCGAACCAGCCGAGCTCGCGAAGAAACGTGCGCAGGCATTGGCCGGCACGCGGCGCACGATCGAAGAGCGTGTTGTTGACGGAGAACGTCACGTCGGCTGGCCCTCGAAAAGCTCACCGCGGATCTGCTCCGCCAGCAGATAGGTCAGGTGACGCCGCCACGCCGGCTTGCCATGGATGTCGTCGTGATAGAGCGCGTGCGGGATCGCGGCCGTGATCGCGGAAGCTAGGCTGTCCGTCGAAGGTGGCTCGGAAAAATCGATGCGGATCGGGCGCTTTGTCGAGGCCGTGACGGTCAGCGCGAACGAATTCTGGTCGCGCGTCCCGACGAGCAGCGCCGCGGACCGGCCGAGCGGCGTCAGGGAAATCTGGCGGTAGGTCGCGCGGCGGCGCAACGCCCGCACCGGCACGGCGATCGCGCGCAAGACCTCGCCGGGCTCGAGCGCGGTATGCTGGGAGCCGAGCACCAGGTCGAGCACGGGCAGGGTGCGCTCGCCGCCATCGGGGGTCCAGATCACGGCGATGCCGTCGAGCGACACCATCAGCGTGATCATCGGTGCGGCGGGCAACGCGAGACAGATGTTGCCGCCGACGGTCGCCATGTTCCAGATCTTGAACGAGCCGAGCAGCGACCGGCAGCAGGCCTCGATCAGCGTCGCCGAGCGGAAGTCCGGCGGGGCGGCGAAGGCGTTGAGCTGGGCGATCGTACAGGTCGCAGCGATCGTGAGGTGGCTGTCGTCCAGCGTCAGCGCCGGCCAGGCAAGGTTGGAAAGATCGAGAAGCGTATCGAGATGCGGCTGCGGTTCGGAGAAGAGCCAGGTGCCGCCGGCGAGCCATGCTGCGCCCGGCTTCCAGGACGCAAGGTCGGCGCGGCCGTTAAGCGGGACGACGGCCGATATCGTATTCAGGTCCACTCGCGCCCTCCGCCAGCCTCGGTCGGAGGCGGAGTGTCCTTAGCAAGGGCGGGGCCGGGCCGCCATTCCACGGCCCTGACACAGGAACGCCGAGACTGGATGACCCAGCCCCGGCGCAACCAGTTTCTTGATGTCACGGGACGAGCGGAACCTTGACGGGCGTTAGCGGTCGAGTTCCGCGCCGCTGTCGCGCAGGTTCGGCGCATCCGGATCGCGGGCTGCCGAGCGGCCTTCCTGCATCCGATACAGGTCGCGCTGGGTCATGAAGGTCTGGCCGGGGCGCAGGTCGATGCTCGGGGTCAGGTCCTGGATCGCGCTATCCGGGGGCGTCCGCTCCTGAGCGGATGCCGGCGCGGTGGCCAGGGTTGCGCCAAAAGCGAGAACGGCGAAAGCAACGGCAGCTGATGTCTTGATCATACTCAAGTCTCCTTGATCGATTGCTGCCGAAACAACTTCATGTCCGAGTATAAGTTCATTCCGCGAATGCAAATCATCTAGGCAGGAATGCCTATTCGATAAGCTGTTGTCGCGCTTGCCTCCTAGTCTATGGTCGCTGAGCTATTCCTGGAGTGCTACCGATGACCACCCAGCCCGCGCGCCTCTGGATTCGCGATCCCATGGCGATATCGGCCGATGATGCGGGCGGCGGGGTCGTCGTTTCGGCGGGACGCATCGTCGAATGCGTGCCGTCCGGCCGCGCGCCAGCCGCGCCGTGCGACCTCGTCTTCGACGCCAGCCGCCACGTCATCATCCCGGGCCTCGTCAACGCGCACCACCATTTCTACCAGACGCTGACGCGGACGCATCCGGCGGCGATCAACAAGGAGCTGTTCGGCTGGCTGACGGCGCTCTATCCGATCTGGGCGCGACTGACGCCGGACACGTTTCGCATCAGTGTTCGCCTGGCGCTGGCGGAGCTGCTGCTGTCGGGCTGCACCACGGCGGCCGATCATCACTATCTGTTTCCGGCCGGGCTCGACCGCGCCATCGACATCGAGGTCGAGGAGGCGATGGCGCTCGGTATCCGCATGACGGTGACGCGCGGCTCGATGAACCTCTCGCAGAAAGACGGCGGCCTGCCGCCCGACAGCGTCGTCCAGGATGAAGAGACGATACTGGTCGACAGCGAACGGGTGTTGAACCGCTTCCATGATCCGGCGCCAGGTAGCCTCATCCAGATCGGGCTGGCCCCATGCTCGCCGTTCTCCGTCACACCGCGCCTGATGCGCGAGACGGCGGCGCTGGCCGCGCGGTTCGATGCGCCGCTGCACACGCACCTCGGCGAGACGCACGATGAAGATGCCTTCTGCGTCGCGACCTACAAGTGCCGCCCGGTCGAACTGCTGGAGCAGACGGGCTGGCTCAACCAACGGACTTGGCTGGCGCATGGCATCCATTTCGACGCCGGCGAGATCGCGACGCTGGGCAAGCATGGTGTCGGGGTCTGCCATTGCGCGACGTCGAACATGCTGCTGGCTTCCGGCATCTGCCCGACGCGCGATCTCGAGGCGGCGGGCAGTCCCGTCGGCCTCGGCGTCGACGGTTCGGCGTCGAACGATGCCTCCAACATGATGGAGGCGCTCCGCCACGCGCTGCTCGTCGGCAAGCTGAAGTATGGCGCGGCGGCACTCTCCCACCACGACGTGCTGCGCTGGGGCACCGAAGGCTCGGCGCGCTGCCTCGGCCGCAGCGACATCGGCAAGATCACGCCGGGTTTTCAGGCCGATCTCGCCTTCTTCACGCTCGACGAGCCGCGGTTTTCCGGCAATCACGACCCGCTGGCGGCGCTGGTGATCTGCGGCGCGCACCGCGCGGATCGGGTGATGGTCGGCGGCACCTGGCGCGTCGCCGACGGCGCGGTGATCGGGCTGGACATGGGCAAGCTGTTGGAAGCGCACGGGCGAGCGGCGCGGGTCTTCGACTGAAACAGCGATCTCGCCGCCTGTCTTTCCGGGGCTCGCCAAAGGCGAGAGCCCGGAACCCATGGACACTGTGCCTGCCCTGAACGCTCGATCGTCGCAGCCTTTTTTGCCGCCGCGTTTTCCTGGGTTCCGGGCTCGCGCTGCGCGCGTCCCGGAAAGACAGGGCTAGGCCTCGGGCTCGCCGGCCCAGAACGCCCGCTGCAACGCTGCGGACTCGTCTTCCAACATCGGGCCGATAACCTCGACCGCCCGCTGTCCCGCGGCGAACACCGCGCGGCAGGGCAGGTCGAGCGTCGGGTTTTCCGGATGATTGCCGGTGATCGCCTTGAGCGAGGCTTCGCTCTGCCCATAGACGAGACGCCCGATCCCGGACCAGTAGATCGCGCCCGCGCACATCGCGCAGGGTTCGGCGGACGAATACAGCGTGCACCCGGCGAGGAAGGCACTGTCATAGGCCTTCGCCCGCGAAGCCAACAGCCGCTCGGCGTGGGCGGTCCGATCGCCGCCCTCCGCGGAGAAGCCGTTGCCCTGCTCCATCAGCACCACACCGTTCGGCCCGACGAGGATCGCGCCGAACGGGTGGTCGCCGCCGAGGCGAGAGGTCTCAGCCACGGCAAACGCGTGGCGGAGGTGTTTTTCGTCGTCAGGCCGGGTCATAGGGCGATATCAGCTCGGCAGCTTGCCTTCGATGCCTTCGACGAGCCAGTTCATCGAGGCGAGCTGACCGTCGTCGAGGGACTTGCCGGCGGTGCCCTTCTGAGCGCCGGACTGGTCCTTCATTCCGCCGTTGAAGGGCAGAATCTTGCCGGCCTTGATGTCGGCCTCGGTCGACTTGGCCAGCGCCATGACGTCATCGGGCATATTGCGGTATGGCGCCATGACCAGCATGTCGGCGTCGAGACCGCCCCAGATGTCATCGGTCTTCCAGGTGCCGTCGAGCAGCGCCTGGACGCGCTTGACATAGTAGGGGCCCCAATTGTTCACCGGCGACGTCAGCTGCGTTTTCGACGCGAACTTGATCATGTCGGTGGCTTCGCCGAAAGCCTTGAGACCGCGCTGCTCGCAGACCTGGAGGGCGGCCGGCGAATCCGTGTGCTGGGTGATGATATCGCAGCCCTGGTCGAGCAGCGCCTTGCAGGCGTCGCCTTCCTTGCCCGGATCGTACCAGCTGTTGATGAAGACGAATTTCATCTTGGCGTTCGGATTGACGCTGCGCATGCCGAGCAGCGTCGCGTTCATGCCCATGACGACCTCGGGGATCGGGATCGAGCCGATGTAGCCGATCACGCCGGTCTTCGACATCTTGCCGGCGATGACGCCCTGGATATAGCGCCCTTCATAGAAGCGGACATTGTAGGTGCCGAGGTTGTCGGCGTGCTTGTAGCCGGCGCAATGCTCGAAGAACGTCTTCGGCTTCTGCGTCGCGACCTTGAGGGTCGGGTTCATGTAGCCGAACGAGGTCGTGAAGATGAGCTGGTTGCCCTTCGCGGCGAGCGCCGCGATGACGCGCTCGGCGTCGGCGCTTTCCGGCACGTTCTCGATGAAGCTCGTCGAAACCTTGTCACCGAAGTGCTTGACGACTTCCTGGCGGCCGACTTCGTGCTGGTAGGTCCAGCCGAAATCGCCGACCGGGCCGAGATACACGAACGCCACTTTGGGCACCGCGGCTTCGGCCGACGTGACCAGCCCCGAGCCGACCGCGGCGGCGGTTCCGCCGAGGAGTGTGTTGAAGGCCCTACGATTCATCATTGCTTGCTCTCCGGACGTACTCTGGGGGAAAGGATCGCCACGACCGACCAGGTCAGCTCGTGGCGTGAAACGGTTTGCCGAGACAGGCCGGCGCGCTCATGCGGATGCGCGCCTTGTTCGACGAGATGATCACCAGCACGACGACCGTCGCGATGTAGGGCAGCGCCGACACGAACTGCGAGGGGATGGCGATGCCGAAGCCCTGCAGGAAGAACGACATGTACATGATCGAGCCGAACAGGTAGGCGCCGGCGATCAGCCAGAACGGCCGCCACGTCGAGAACACCACCAGGGCCAGCGCGATCCAGCCGCGACCGGCCGTCATGTTTTCCGACCAGCTGGTGTTGTAGGCGAGCGACATGTAGGCGCCGGCAAGGCCGGCCATCGCGCCGCCGAACAGGGTCGCGAGATAACGGATGCCGATGACGTCGTAGCCCAGCGCGTGGCCGGCATCGGCGGAGTCGCCGACGGCGCGAAGCACCAGCCCGACATGGGTGTAGCGCAGCACCAGCGACACGCCGACCACCGCGACGAAACTGATGTAGACGAGGATGTCCTCGCCGAAGAGGATCGGGCCGATGATCGGAATGTCGCTCAGGCCGGGGATGGCAAGATGCGGCAGCCGCTCGATCGATATGCCGACGTAGGCGGCGCCGATCAGCGCGCTGAGGCCGGAGCCGAAAATCGTCAGCACCAGTCCGGCCGGCACCTGCGCCGCAAGAAAGCTCAGGGCCAGGACGCTGAAGAGCAGCGAGAACAGCGCGCCGCCGATCATGCCGCCGAGCACGCCGATGGTCGGACTGCCGGTCTTCAGCGCCACGGCAAAGCCGCAGATCGCGCCGACCAGCATCATGCCTTCGACGCCGAGGTTGAGGACGCCGGCCTTCTCGACCACCAGCTCGCCGGTCGCGGCGAGCAGCAGCGGCGTCGACGTCACGATGACGCTGAGCATGATGTTGGTGAGGAGAACGATCATGGGCGGGATCCGATGCGCGTCAAAGCGGGGCCACCTTGGGCGAAACGAAGCGCGCCTTCAAACCGGCGAAGCGACCGACATCCGCGCCGCGGATGCGGTAGAGGATCAAGGCGTCGCAGGCGAGCAGGAAGAACAGCAGCACGCCTTGAAAAATGCCGGTGACGGCGCTGGGCAGCGCCAGTTCGATCTGCGCCGACTCGCCGCCGAGATAGGACAGCGCCAGCAGCAGGCCGGCCAGCACGACGCCCAGCGGATGCAGGCGGCCGAGAAAGGCGACGATGATCGCGGTGTAGCCGTAGCCCGGCGAGATCGTGGTGGTGAGCTGGCCGATCGGGCCCGAGACTTCGAACAGACCGGCGAGCCCGGCAAGGCCGCCGCTGACGAGCATGGCAAGCCACACGAGCTTCTTGTCGCTGAAGCCGGCGAACCGCGCGGCGCGCGGGGCGGAGCCCTGGACCCGCAGCTGGAACCCGAGAATGGTGTGGGATAAAACCAGCCAGCCGATGACGGCGACCACGAGAGCGAAGACCACGCCGAGATGCAGGCGCGTGCCCTCGACGAGAACGGGGGCCGCGGCGTTGGGCGAGAAGATCGCCGTCTGCGGAAAGCCGAAGCCTTTCGGATCGCGCCAGGGTCCGGACACGAGATAGATGAGCAGCAGCTGCGCGACATAGTTTAGCATCAGGCTGGTCAGAATTTCGTTGGCGTTGAACTGGACGCGCAGAAGCGCGACGATGCCGCCATAGGCCATGCCGCCGAGAACGCCGGCGACGAGCATCATCGGATAAAGGACGAGCGCCGGCGTGTTCGGCATCGCCAAAGCGAGGCCGCCGCCGCAGATCGCGCCGACGATATACTGGCCCTCCGCGCCGATGTTCCAGATGTTGGCGCGGCTCGCCAGTGCGATCCCGACCCCGATGAGGATCAGCGGCGCCGCCTTGACGCCGAGCTCGGCCAGGCCATTGTCGTTCGTCAGCGGCTGGATGAGGAACACATCGAGCGACTGCAGCAGCGGTTTGCCGAACATCAGGAACAGGAGCCCTGTGACGATGATGGTCAGCACGATGGCGAGGACGGGCGACGCGGCCGCCCAGAAGGTCGATCGTCGACCGCGCGCTTCGAGTCTAAGCAGCGTCGTTCCTCCGGTACGAGGCGTCGGTCTCGGTCGCGCCGCCTGCGGCACCCATCAGCAGGCCGACGTCCGAGATGGTCGTATCGGCGATGCGGGTGACCGGCGACAGCACGCCACCGGCGATCACCGCGATGGAGTCGCAGAGCGAAAAAATCTCGTCGAGATCCTGGGAAATGACGACGATCGCGGTATCGGCTTCGGCAAGCTGCACCAGCGCGTCGTGGATCGCCGCCGCGGCGCCGGCATCGACGCCCCAGGTCGGCTGGCTCACCACCAGCAGCTTGGGATCCTGCAAGACCTCGCGGCCGACGACGAATTTCTGCAGGTTGCCGCCGGACAGCGACCGCGCTTCCGACATCGGCCCGGTCGTGCGCACATCGAAGCGCTTGATGACCTCGGCTGCAAAGTTCGTCGTCTTCGGACGGTTGATGAAGCCGAGTTTCGACAGCGCTTTGCGCACGTAGCCGGAGAGCAGCGCGTTGTCGGACAAGGTCATGCCCGGCACCGCGGCATGGCCGTTGCGCTCTTCCGGGACGAAACAGGCGCCGAGCGCACGACGCTCCGCCGGCGCCATATGGCCGGCTTCGATGCCCTCGATCATCACCGCGCTCGGCTTGCCCGAAGGCACCTCGCCGGACAACGCGTCCATCAGTTCCGTCTGCCCGTTGCCGGCCACGCCGGCAATCCCGAGAATCTGGCCCTTGGCGACAGCGAAGCTGACGCCCTTCAGGTCGACGCCAAACTTGCGGTCCGAGGCGATGGTAAGACGGTCGATCTCGAGGCAGGGTAGCGCCGTCGGCGACAGGCCGAGACGCGGGCGCGGTGCCGTCAGCATCTCGCCGATCATCATCTCGGCCAGGCGCGTCGTCGTTTCCTGACGCGGATCGCAATGGGCGACGACGCGGCCATGGCGCATCACCGTGGCCTTTTCGCAGAGCGCGCGGATTTCGTTGAGCTTGTGCGAGATGTAGAGCACCGAACAGCCCTGCGCCGCGAGCTTGCGCAGCGTCTCGAACAGCTTGTCGACCTCCTGCGGCGTCAGCACCGATGTCGGCTCATCCATGATGAGAAGTTTCGGCGACTGCATCAGGCAGCGCACGATCTCGATGCGCTGGCGCTCGCCGAGCGACAGGTCCGCGAGGTTGTGGCTGGGGTCGAGCTGCAGGCCGTAGCGGGCGCCGATCGCGGCGATCTCGTCGCGCAACTGCTTGCGGGTGCGCTGCTCGTTCATGCCGAGCGCGAGATTTTCCGCGACGGTCAGGCCTTCGAACAGCGAAAAGTGCTGAAACACCATGCCGATGCCGAGCGCGCGCGCCGCATTGGGGCTGGCGATCTCGATCTTCTCGCCGCGCCAAAAAATGTCGCCGGCATTCGGTTTGACGACGCCGTAGATGATCTTCACCAGCGTGCTCTTGCCGGCGCCGTTCTCGCCGAGCAGCGCATGAATCTCGCCAGGGGCGATGGTGAGGTCGACATGGTCGTTGGCGAGCGTGCCCGGGTATTGCTTGACGATGCCGCTCAGTTGCAGCAGCGGCGTATCCGTAAGGTCGGGGGCTGCGCTCAGGGGCAAGGGCGAACTCGGGCTAGCGGCATGTGGCCATTCGCGACATCGCAAAAGCGATGCCAAGCTTTTGCTGCACCGACGCCGATGGAACAGGCGGCTAGACGTGTTCCGCAGATGCGGCGATGCTCGCTGCTTCCGCGCGGGCATGCTCCGCGCTGCCGAGACCATTGAAGAAGAGATTGAGCAGCACGGACACGACGGCGGCCATCAGAATCCCGGACTCGAGCAGGGGATGCAACGCGTCGGGAAAGTTCTTGAAAAAGGTCGGCGACACGAGCGTGATCATCCCGAAGCCGACGGCGATGGCCACGATGAACAGGTTGAATCGGTTGCTGTTGAAGTTGACAGCGGTGAGGATGCGGGCGCCCGTCGCGGCCACCATGCCGAACATGACAATGCCGGCGCCGCCGAGCACGACCTGCGGCACGGCTTCGACCAGCGCGGCAGACTTCGGCAGCACACCGAGCACGATCATGATGCCGCCGCCGGCAACGGTGACCCAACGGGATCTGACGCCGGTAATGCCGACGAGCCCGACGTTCTGCGAAAACGACGTGTAGGGAAACGTATTGAACAGCCCACCGAGCAAGGTGCCGATGCCGTCGGCGCGCAGGCCGCGGGTCAGATCGTCCTGGTCGATCGGCTTGCCGGTCATCTCGCCGAGCGCCAGGAACATCCCGAGCGACTCGATCATCACCACGATCATCACGATGCACATGGTGACGATGGGCACGAGATGGAACTGCGGCACGCCGAAATGGAAGGGCAGCACAAGGGAGAACCAGGACGCCGTTTCGACCTTGCCGAACTTCATCAGGCCTAGCAGCGCGGCCAGGATCGCGCCGGCGATGATGCCGAGCAGCACGGAGACGTTGGCGACGAAGCCGCTGCCGAAGCGGATCAGTCCGAGAATCACGAGGAGCACGAACAGCGCGATGCCGAGCCCCTGCATCTGCGCATAGGCGGGATTAGGGAAGGCGCCGGCCACGCCGTCGACAATTCTGGTCATCGTCGGCAGACCGCCGGCGGCCCAGTTGATGGCGACGCGCATCAGCGAGATGCCGATGACCAGGATGATCGTGCCGGTGACGACCGGCGGAAACAGCGGCAGCAGGCGGCTGATGAACGGCGCGACGATGATGCCGAAGATCCCGGCCGATATCACCGAACCATAGATTCCGAGCACGCCGACGTCGGGCGCCGCCGCCATCGACAGCATCGGGCCGACCGATGCGAAGGTGACGCCCATCATCACCGGCAGGCGAATGCCGACGCCGGGGAAGCCGATGCACTGGATGAGCGTGGCGAGACCGCAGGTGAAAAGATCGGCGCTGATGAGAAACGCCACGTCCTCGGGCGGCAGCTTTAGCGCGCGGCCAATGATCAAGGGAACCGCGACCGCACCGGCATACATCACCAGCACATGCTGCAGCCCCAGCGTCAGCAGGCGCGGTGCCGGAAACGTTTCATCGACCGGGTGGGGAGTTTGCGACATCGGAACCGCCTGACCGCAATTGCTTGGGACAGTCGGCAATATTCAAGCACCATGCCAGGGACGAGCGCGATATCTGCGGCGTTATGCAGCTTTCCCCATGGCACGCAGCTTGCCATCTCTGGCACGACAGATCCGGCGCGCTTCGCGTTAGTCTAAAGGCTTAGCGAGACCATGGGACGACTGACCACTCATGTGCTCGACACCGCGAACGGCCGGCCTGCCGTCGGGGTTCACATCACGGTCTCGCGGGTCGAAGCGGGGGCTGCGCATCAGCTTGCCACGGCGGTCACCAATCACGACGGGCGTGTCGATGCGCCCATGCTCGAAGGCGACGCTCTGGTGCCGGGCATCTATGAATTGGCCTTCCACGTCGGCGCTTACTTTGCGGCGGCCGGCGAGCATGATCCCCTGTCGTTTCTCGATGTCATTCCGATCCGCTTCGGCGTCGCCGACACGGCCGCGCATTATCACGTGCCGCTGCTGGTGACGCCGTGGAGCTACGCGACCTATCGCGGCAGCTGATGATCTCAAGCAGCAACAAAAGGATTTTGGAACAATGGCGCTGATCAGCAACCGTTACGGTAAAGGGCGCGTGCGGACTATGCGGGTTCACCGCGAAGGCGCGCGTCACGAAGTTCGCGAGCTGACCGTCAAAGCCATGATCGAAGGGGATTTCGGCATGGCCTATACGGCGGCGGACAACAGCACCTCGGTCTCGACCGATACGGTGAAGAACGTCATCAACGTCGTCTCTCACGAGAATCTCGATCTGCCGAACGAATTGTTTTGCAAGGCCGTTTCCGATCGCCTGCTCGCGACCTATCCGCAGATCGAGAGCGCGACGGTAGAGGGATACGAAACCAAATGGGCGCGGCTCGTCATCGACGGCGAAGAGCATCCGCACAGTTTTACGCTCGACGGCAACGGCAAGCCTTTCGCGAAAACCGTCATGAGACGTGGCGGCGAGATCGCGATCGTCTCCGGCATCGAGAACTTCACCTTTTTGAAAACGACGCAGTCCGGCTGGTCGAATTTCTACAAGGATCCGTATACGACGATCCCGGAAACCGACGACCGTCTGTGCTCGACCAGCATGATGGCGTCCTGGGTCTGGGCCAAGGCGCCGGCCGACTATGCCGCAACGAACACGCTGATCCTCGATACGATGATGCAGGTGTTCGCCACTACCTACAGCACCAGCGTGCAGAGCAGTCTCTACCGCATGGGCATGGCGGCGTTGGCCGCGGTGCCGGAGCTTTCGACCATCAGCATGGCCTGTCCGAACAAGCATTACCTGCTGACCAACCTGAAGCCCTTCGGTCTGCAGAACAACAACGAGGTGTTCCTGCCGACCGACGAGCCCCATGGGCAGATCGAATGCACGGTAGGCCGGGACTAGATGACGGACGCCGAACTCGCCGCCCTCGACCGTAGCCGATTCATTGCCGCGTTTGGCGACGTGTTCGAACATTCCGCGTGGATCGCCGAAGCGGCATGGGCGCAGGCGCCGTTTCATTCGATGGCGGCGTTGCATGCGGCGATGGTCGCGGTTCTCGATGCCGCCGGGACCGCGGCCGCGATCGCGCTCGTTCGCGCGCACCCCGATCTCGCGGGGAAGGCCGCGCTTGCCGGCGAGCTCACGGCGGACTCACGGACCGAGCAGGCGACCTCCGGTTTATCGAGCCTGACGGCGGCGGAACTCGCGCAATTTCAGCGCCTCAACGACGCCTATCGAGAAAAGTTCGGGTTTCCTTTCGTCATGGCGGTGCGGCGCAGCGACAAGCACGCGATCCTGGCCGCCTTTGCCGAGCGGCTCGACAACGACCCCGACATGGAACTCGCCCGTGCCTTGAGCGAGATCCAGATCATCGCGCAGCTGCGGTTGGACGCCATCGCCGCGGCCTGAGGCTCGTTGGCACGGGGTGGCAATGGTGTGCCCCCCGACAAACATTTCGGCTCTTGCGTCTTGCAGCTTTGGCGCAGCGCAAAAAAAAAGCGGCGCATCGCTGCGCCGCTTGGCCTTCGTAGTAGCGGTTCGTTCTTAGAAGGCGTGAAGGGCGACGCCTGCAAACACCTGGCTCTCGTAGGATCCTGGCGTGTAGCTGTTGTCACCGAAGTGAGAGTTGTTGCCGAACTTGTTCAGCCAGTACTTGTAGCCGACGAACACGTCGAGCAGCTTCGGGTGGTGGAACATGACGTCGCCAAG
>NZ_LMUU01000259.1:134357-134813 GCF_009765775.1 Beijerinckia sp. L45 | reverse complement strand
CGACCTGGGCCAGGCCGTTGTGGTTCCACTCGTGATAGCCCTGCACGGCGACGGTGAGAAAGCCCGGGACGTCGAACGAGAACTGGATACCGCCGACGATGTCACGCTTGTTCGGCGCGAAGGTGGTGTTCTGGCTTTCGCCGTCGCCACCGTAGCTCAGCGAAACGTCCTTGAGGAAGCCGTAGCTGAACATCTTGGAATGGGTGACCGCATTGCCGCTCAGCGAGCCGCGATACAGCGCGTAAAGTTCCAGCGAACCCTGGCCGCTGAAGTTGAACGGCGCGTTGGCGTTCTGGGTGATCGGCGCGGCCGGATCGGCGTTGGTCGATTGCAGGAAGTCGATCGAGAAGAAGTTGGTGCCGTACTGATAAGCATCGACATGCGTCAGGTTGGCGATGTTCTTGACGAAATGCACCGCGCTTCCGGGATCGGTGGCGCTCGTCTCGATGCGATAGC
>NZ_LMUU01000259.1:134010-134347 GCF_009765775.1 Beijerinckia sp. L45 | reverse complement strand
ATCGAGCGTCAGGCGGTTGGCGGTGAGGATTTCGGTGCGGGTGTTGTTGCCGAAACCGTCCTTGCCCTTGGGCATCACGACGTTGGCGAAGCCGCTGATCGACAGCGGCAGGTTGGTAAAGGTCAGCGGCTGCAGGTAGGTGACTTCGAATTCCGGCGTCGTGCGGAAGCTCACGGTGCCGGTATAGGGGTTGAAGTCGGAATTGAAGGCGGGCGGGATGCCGAGCGGGTTGCCGACCTGGGCCAGGCCGTTGTGGTTCCACTCGTGATAGCCCTGCACGGCGACGGTGAGGAAGCCCGGGACGTCGAACGAGAACTGGATGCCGCCGACGATGTCG
>NZ_LMUU01000259.1:130897-134000 GCF_009765775.1 Beijerinckia sp. L45 | reverse complement strand
TGACCGTATTGTCCTGGAAGATGAAGAACGGCACAGGCGCGGTCGAAATGACGGGCGCGGGTTTCGCGGCTAGATCGGCAGCGGATGCAGCGTGCTGGGCTCCAACCAATCCAAGTCCCAACAGGACCGTTCGCAACGCCAATTTCATAGACTAGCCCCCCGGCTCGATAACGTGATGGAACCATTTAAGCGGGAGCTTTGAAAACTTGGAGCCCAAAGAATTGGCGTCAGCCAACGTAACTTTGGTCAAAACGCTCTATTCTGCTTTCTAAAGCAGCAAATACGCCGAAAAACGCGGTTTTGGGGGGTAATAGGCTGGCCTTGCCGCGGTTCTATTACAAAGATTGTTGCTGATATGTTACAGGCATCGCGGCGCGAGGCCGGGCAAAACAAAAGGGCGGCATCATGGATGCCGCCCTTTTCGGCTCAAGCCTAAGCTTAAAGCCCTCGTGATTCGCGCTGTTTAGCGGTCGTCGCGCTGATAGCGGGCATCGGGAGCTGCATTGTCATAAGCCGAACGACCTTCGAACGGCGCGCGGCCGTAGGAGTAGGTGTTGAGCTGGCTCGGACGCACGTCGATCGGGGCTTCGAGGGCCCGGATGCTGCCGGCCGGCGGCGTGCGATCCTGCGCCAGGGCAGGAACGGCCGAGGCGATGAGGGCAATTGCGATAATGGCTGCAGTGCGCATAAATTTTCTCCGTTTCGACTTATATCGATCACTGTAAGTGTATTTATGATGCAATTTGCCTGATGTCATGAGTAAAGATGAGGCAATTACTTCGAATCGCGGTCTGTGAGCCACAATTTGGCGTCTGATCGGCAAAGAACCGCAGCCGTCTTCGGGGCGGCGCTTCGGGGATAGGTCGACTAACTCTCAAATATGTCTCAACAATATCGCTTCTTGATATGGCTGGCGCGCAAAGTGTCGCCATCGGCCCGTGCCCCGTATGGATCTATTGCTGCGCTCGTTGCATGGCGGCCCTGCACAAGATGTTGATCACGCTTCTAAAACGAGCGTCGTTCGCGCAGGCTTTCGAACGAGAGCGTGACGTGCTATTGGACGCATAGTCGTTTGTGTCGCGTCCGTGACGCGGATCGATGCAGCTGGTTCCAGACTGTGCGGCTTTGAGCTCCCTTTCATCGACGGGTGCCATATCAGAGCTTGGGTCACGGGAGCGACGGCCGCCCCGCGCCACGTGCGCAACCCGCGAGACATCGCGTCAAACCAAGCCCCAGGGCTCGTATCCGCCGGGAACCCTGGCTGGTAAGTTTGCCCTGACCTTCATCCATGAGCGTGGCCGGCGTCCGCAAGGTCCCGATACGCTCGACGCGCCACGCGTATCCTCTCGGCCGCTGCGCGGCCTCCTCCAAAGCGAAACCTTCTCCGTGACTTTCCTTTCCGTTCCTGCCCCGTTGCAACGCGCTCTCGTCGAGCGCGGCTACAAAGATCCCACCCCCGTCCAGGCGGCCGTCCTGCAGCCGGAAGTCGAAGGCCGCGACCTCGTCGTCTCCGCCCAGACCGGTTCGGGCAAGACGGTGGCTTATGGCCTGGCCCTCGCACCGACCCTGATGACCGAAGGCGACCGCCTACCCCGGCGCACCGAGCCGATGGCGCTGATCATTGCGCCGACCCGCGAGCTTGCCCTCCAGGTGCAGCGCGAGCTCGAGTGGCTCTATGCGCCGACCGGCGCCGTCATCGTCGGCTGCGTCGGCGGCATGGATCCGCAACGCGAGCGCCGTGCGCTCCAGCAGGGGGCCCACATCGTCGTCGGCACGCCCGGGCGTCTTCGCGACCACATCGAGCGCCGGGCGCTCGACGCCTCCAAGCTCAAGGCCGTCGTCCTCGACGAGGCCGACGAGATGCTCGATCTCGGCTTCCGCGAGGACCTCGAATTCATCCTCCAAGCGACGCCGGACGATCGGCGCACGCTGCTGTTCTCCGCGACCATGCCCAAGGCCATCGTCGCGCTGGCGCGGCGCTACCAGCGGGACTCTCTGCGGATCGAGACGGCGAGCGGCGAATCCGGCCACGTCGACATCGAGTACCGGGCGATCCGCGTGCTCGCCAACGAGCGCATCCACGCGATCGTCAACATTTTGCGCCAGGTCGACTCGCCGAGCACGATCATCTTCTGCAACACCCGCGAGAGCGTGCGCCATCTCCATGCGCTGCTGCAGGAGCGCGGTTTTGGCGCCGTGCTTCTATCCGGGGAACTCAGCCAGAACGAGCGCAACCATGCGCTTCAGGCGCTGCGCGATCGCCGCGCCCAGGTTTGCGTCGCCACCGACGTCGCGGCGCGCGGTCTCGACCTGCCGAACCTCGGCCTTGTGATCCACGCGGACCTGCCAACCGATGCGCAGACCCTGCAGCACCGCAGCGGCCGCACCGGCCGCGCCGGGCGCAAGGGCATCAGCATGCTGCTGGTGCCGAACGCCGCGCATCGCAAGGCGGAGCGGCTGCTGCAGATGGCCAACATCGAGGCGCGCTGGAGCGCCCCACCGTCGGCCGACGAGATCCGCGGTCTCGACCGTGACCGGCTGCTCAACGACCCGATGCTGACCGAGGAGGTCAGCGAGGACGATCTGGCGATGGCGCGCACCCTTCTGGAGCAGCGCCCGGCCGAACTGTTGGCCGCCGCCCTGGTGCGGGTGTACCGCTCGCGTCTGCCGCAGCCCGAAGACCTCACCGATCCGGGCACCGCGCGCCCGATGCGCGAAGAACGTCCCGGCGCCGCGACGAAACGGCAGAAAAGTTACGACCGCAACAATCCCGCGACGTCAGGCGGCGTCTGGTTCCGCCTCAGTGTCGGGCGCAAGACCAATGCCGACCCGAAATGGCTGCTGCCGATGCTGTGCCGCCGCGGCAAGATCACAAAGGGCGACATCGGCGCGATCCGCATTTTTGAGCGCGAGACCAAGATCGAGATCACGGCCGGCATGGCCGACGCGTTCGCCAAGAACGTCGCGGCGGTGGCTTTGGGCCCGGACGACATGAAGATCGAGCGCGCCGCGGCCCCGACGTTGGAGCAGGAAGCGACGAGCTCGCGGCCGAAGAAGCCGTTCACCCGACGGCCGGCGCACGCGTAATCCAGGCCACCGTCAT